>JBFXAT010000031.1:0-47151 GCA_050183995.1 Vicinamibacterales bacterium | reverse complement strand
GCTTCGAAGCCTGGCGCATGCGGCCGCGCCGTGTCGATCGATCGACGATCCGCACCATCGTCGATCGCGCGAACCTGTTCCTGGCTGCCGAGGAGCGGTCGCGGATCGATGCTCGCGCGATCGCGGTCGGCGTCGATCGCGGACGGATTGTCGGCCTGCCCGACGGATGCGCGGGCTTCCCGGGAGGCACGCGCGCTGAACCTCTCGTACGAGCGCGGCGAGCCGACACGCTCGGCGTCGCGCGCGAGGTCGACCGCCGTGTCGCCGCGGTGGCGGATCTGTTCGAGCATCCGCCGTGTCTGCGACCGACCGCCATTGGCGTGTGGGGGCCCTCGTGCGGTGCCGCCCGCGACGCGGCGATCCTGCTCGCGCGTGCCGCGCGGCTGTCGGGCGTGGTGCCGATTTGCGCGTCCCTTCTGAACGGCCTGTACGCGGAGCTCGTTGCCGACCGTTCATTGCTGATCATTTGCACCGCGGATCCGGCGATCGGATGGCGCGCGCTCGTGCACGCCACGCTGCAGACGGCGTCGTCGCATCTGGTGCTCTTCGCCGGGCCGGATCGCGCGTCCACCGTCCACACGCTGGTGATGCCACGCCGGACCGCCGCCTCTCTCCTGTCGTCGGTCAGACCGGTCGCGCTCTCGACGGCGCTCGCCCGCCGTGCGCGGATCGCAGCGCGGCGAGCCGACGGACTGCCGGACCGATTCGAGGCATTGCTGTGGGGGCATGCCGCTCCACGCGGCGGGCGTACGAGGTCCTGGTCGAAAGGTCGTGAGACATGGGAGGAACAGCCCATGCCGTCGCGGGCCGCCGAGCGAAGCGTGCCCTATGTGGTGCCGGTGCCGCCTGCGGGTGAACCGAACGTCGCGGACGACGCGGGGCGATCGGGTGGGGCGCCGCCTCGTGCGGCGGGACCGGTCGGCCGGGTCGTCGACCACGCGCTGCCGCGCCTGCGGCGGGACCTTGCGATCGCCCAGGAACGGATCGCGGGCGGCCGTCACGCGGCTGGATCGCGTGCGGCCCGCCAGGCGATCGCGGCTCTGGCGCGTCGAGGCGACTGGACGCACGCAGCCGAGGGGGCGATCTCGCTCGCGGAAGCCTTCAGACGTCGAGGCGAAGCGGCGAGCGCCGACGTCCTGCTCCGCGGCGCACGCGATTGGGTGTCGAGGTCGCACGATCCGCGCGTGCTGAACAGGCTCGCGCTGATCACGGGAAAGCTCCTGACCGACGCGGGGCACCTGAGCGAGGCACACCGGACGCTCGCGGCAGCGCTGGCGGCGAGCCGTGGTGCCGGGCATGCCGAATGGCGCGAGTCCGCACGTGCGCTCGCCCGATGCCAGTTCTGGCAAGGGGAGTTCGAAGACGCGTGGCGCACGCTGACCCTGGAGGACGCGGAGCCGCTTGCGGACGGCGAACGTGTGTTGTGGTCGGCGCTGCGTGCGCGCATCGCGTTGGGGCGCGCGCGGATCGGGGATGCGATCGCTGAAGCCGTGCGCGCGCGGGACGGGGCGCGCGACGTCGGAGCGGCGCACGTCCAAGCCGCGGCAGGCTATGCATGGTCCCTGGCGCTGCTCGCCGCCGGGGACCTCGTGCAGGCGGACGCCGCCGCAGGTGATGCGCTCGCCGCAGCGCGCGTCACGCGGCGCCAGGCCCTCACGGCGTGCCTCCGCCTGCTGCGCGCCGAGATCGCTCGCCGCCAGGGCTCGCTCGGTCCGGCGTCCCGTCTGGTCGGGCGCTTCTCTCGGATCCCGCCGGCGCGCCTTCCCCCGGTTCTTCGCATCCGACTCGAGCTCCTGCGGGACATCGTGGGCGGCCTGTCACCCTCGGAGGCCGCCAGCCGCCGCGGCGCCGCCACGGGATTCAAGGCCATCGCGCTGCTCGTCCCGCACGGGGAGCCGCTCTCCGGGAGCGGCGCGGCCGATGCCGTCGGCGAGCTCCTCCAGTGCTGTCAGGAAGCAGACGACGATCAGGCGGTTCTGACCAGTGCGTGTGCTCGCGTGCGCGCGAGGCTGCGCGCGACCGCGGCTGCCTTCCTCGCGCTCGACCAGGGGCAGTTCGTTCCTGTCGCATCGGACGGAGGACGCGTCGACCCGGCAATGGCGGCGCGGGTTCACAGCGCTCGTCAGCTCGTGCTGCCGCACTACGGCACCGACCGGCTCGAGGCCGGCGTGCCCGTGCGGTATGCCGGCCAGATCTCCGGCGTGCTGGTCGTCCGCTGGGCGGCAGGATCGCGGTGGCGCGACGACGAAGTGTCGCTCCTGCTCTCGACCGCCGCCGCGGCTTCCGGGCCGGCGTTGAGCGGCGTGGCGGAGCGCCGCCGGGCGGCGGCCGCGATGCCGAAATCCGACCTGCTGGGCGTGAGCGAGGCGATGGCCCGGGTGCGGACCGCTATCGACGGAGCCGCCGCCGCTCCATTCCCCGTGCTCGTCGAAGGCGAAAGCGGATCCGGGAAGGAACTGGTCGCCCGCCTTCTGCATCGGCAGAGCCCGCGGCGCGACCGGCCATTCTGCGCGTTGAACTGCGCCGCTTTGCCGGACGACCTCATCGAGTCGGAGCTCTTCGGGCACGCGCGCGGCGCCTTCACGGGTGCGCTGGTCGAGCGCCGGGGCGTGTTCGAGGAAGCCCACGGCGGAACGTTGTTCCTGGACGAGGTCGGCGAGTTGTCGCCGCGTGCCCAGGCCAAGCTGCTGCGCGCCGTTCAGGAGGGGGAGATCCGCCGCCTGGGAGAGAACCTGCATCGCCGCGTGGACGTGCGTCTCGTCGCCGCCACCAATCGGGACCTTCGAGCGGAAGTCGCCTCCGGACGCTTTCGAATGGACCTGCTGTTCCGGCTCGACGTCATACGCATTGCACTGCCGCCGCTGCGGCAGCGAATCGAGGATATCGAGTTGCTCGCCCTGCACTACTGGCGCGAGAGCTCCGCGCGGGTCGGCAGCCGCGCCGTATTGGCCGCCTCCACCGTCGCCGCGCTGGCTCGCTACTCGTGGCCGGGCAACATCCGCGAACTGCAAAACGTGCTCGCGTCGCTTGCCGTCAGAGCGCCGCGCCGCGGGATCGTTCCGCCGACGGCTCTGCCGCCTCACCTCGCGGCCGCCGCTCCACGAGCCGTGCGTCTGGAGGACGCGCGCCACGAGTTCGAGTCGCGCTTCGTGCGCGCGGCACTCGCGCGTGCCGGAGGCAATCGCACCCGTGCGGCAGAGGAGCTCGGAATCTCCCGGCAGGGGCTCGCGAAGGTGATGGGCCGTCTTCACATCGAGGACGGCGGAGACGGCGGTGACGAGGCAGAGGGGCCGCAGTCCACGACATCGCCGGATGATGGAGGGCCGTGACCTCTCCCGGCGAGGCGTCAGGGATTCGGTTGCCGCCGCACGATGGACGTAGCACGATGGACGTAGGAAGATAGCGCACGCGTGCCACGGTTCCTGATACGACGGCTGCTGCTGACGATTCCAGTGCTCGTCGGCGTCGCGACCCTCGTCTTCTCGCTGATTCACCTCGTGCCCGGCGATCCCGTGCAGGCGATGCTCGGCGAGAGCGCGTCTCCGCAGGACGTCGAGCAGATGCGGACACGGCTCGGCCTCGATCGTCCGCTCTACCAGCAGTACGGCGTCTATGTGACGGGGCTGCTGCACGGCGATCTCGGCACGTCGCTTCGCACGAACCAGCCCGTCACCGGCATCATCCTCGATCGCCTCCCTGCGACCCTGGAACTGGCGTTGGCGTCGATGGTCGTCGCCATCCTCGTCGCGATCCCGCTCGGCATTGTCGCCGCCGTTCGCGTCGGCACGCGCGTGGACCACGCAGCGACGACGCTGGCGCTGGTCGGCATCTCGATGCCGACGTTCTGGCTCGGCCCGCTGCTGGCCATCGTGTTCTCGGTGATGCTCGGGTGGCTCCCGGTGTCAGGCCGGGGGACCCCGGCGCACCTGGTGCTGCCGGCGATCACGCTCGGCGCGCCGCTCGCGGCGATGCTCGCGCGCATGACGCGGGCCAGCGTGCTCGAGGAGCTTCGGGAGCTGTACGTCCTCGCAGCCAGGGCACGCGGCGTCTCGCGGGCGCGTGCCGTCCTGGCGCATGCGTTCAGGAACAGTCTGATTCCGATCGTGACGGTGATCGGCCTGCAGTTCGGATCCGTGCTGACCGGGGCGGTGATCACCGAAACCATCTTCGCGTGGCCTGGCGTCGGGCGGCTGCTCGTGCAGTCGATCAGCTCGAGGGACTATCCCGCAGTGCAAGGGTGCATTCTCCTCATCGCGGTGACCTACGTCACGATGAACCTGCTCGTCGATCTCCTCTACGGGCTGCTCGATCCGCGGATTCGCTACGAGTAGCCCGTGCTGAGAGTCGGTATCTCCATCGTCGGTCTTGCGTTGCTGGCGGCGCTCATCGGGCCGGTGCTGGCGCCCTTCGATCCGGCAAGCCAGGATCTCGCGCTGAGGTTGGCCGCTCCCTCCACGGTGCACCCGTTCGGACTCGACGAGCTCGGACGGGACATCCTGGCGCGCGTGCTGGCCGGCGCGCGTATCTCGTTCCTCGTCGGCGTCACCGTGGTGACGATCTCGGCGTCGATTGGTACGCTGCTTGGCGCCATCGCCGGCTACTTCGGCGGGCGGATCGACGATGTGATCAGCCGTGTCGTCGACACCCTCATGGCGTTTCCCGGACTGCTGTTGGCGATCGCGCTGGTTGCCGTGCTGGGGCCGAGTCTGGTGAACGTGCTGTTCGCGCTGGCGATCATCGGCTGGGTCGGCTATGCGCGGCTCGTGCGAGGGCAGGTGCTCCGTGCCCGCGAGTTCGAATACGTGCAGGCGGCGCGCGCGCTCGGGGCTGGCACTGCCCGCATTCTCTGGAAGCACGTCATCCCGACCGCGGTGCCGGCGCTGGTCGTGCAGGCGACGCTCGGGATGGCCGGCGCCATCATCGGGGAGGCGTCGCTCAGCTTCCTCGGTCTCGGCGTTCAGCCGCCGACGCCGAGTTGGGGAACGATGCTGAACGGCGGGCGGGCGCACATCCTCGACGCGCCGCACCTCACGCTCTTTCCGGGGCTTGCGATTGCGCTGCTCGTCCTCGGGTTCAATTTTCTCGGCGACGGTCTCCGCGATCGCCTCGATCCGCGGAGCCGCTAGTCGATCCGGCCCTGACGCGCGCGGCGAGGCTCCGCAGGCGGCGATCGTCGGGCGCGACTGTCAGCGCGCGCGTAACCGTGTCGCGGGCATCGTCGAGACGTTCCAGCATGAGCTGCGCTTCCGCGAGGCCGGCGGCCAGGTCGACGTCGTTCGGTTCTGCGGTGGATGCGCGCGCCAGCCAGGAGGCCGCGGTGTCGGCGTCGTGCGCCGCGAGCGCCGACAGGCCGAGGCGACGCGCGAGCGCGGCGTCCTCGGCTGCATCGGGCCGCAGCGCGACGTAGGACAGCAGCGCCCGTTCGACGAGGTCGAGGTGGCGCAGCCGCTCGGCGACGCTGGCGAAATCGAGCAGGGCGGTCGGGTCGAGCGGAAACCGCTCGACCGCCTGCTGCAGGACCTGCTCGGCCGCTTCGAACTGGCCTGCACGCAGGAGCGCCCGGCCGTAGAGAGCCTTCACATCACCGCCGGCGCTCGGCGCAGACGAGGCGCGCTCGAGAGCCTCGAGCGCGTTGGTCAGCGCGTCGGCGGGCGCGCCCGCCGATTCGGCGGCATCCAGCCAAACCCGTCCGATCGCCGCCTGGAAGATCGTGGGATCGTCGGACGTCCGGATCCCGCTCAGTAGCGTCAGCACCGCGAGATCGGTCTGGCCCGCGCGGGCCTGGGCGAGCGCGATGGCCGCATGGCGTTCGGGCCGCCGGTCGATCGCGGCGAGTACCTGAAGCTGTTCCAACGCCTCCGGGAGGCGGCCGCGGGCCTCGTAGAGCTCGGCGAGCTCTTCGCGCGCCGCGATCAATCCAGGTGCCCGCCGCACCGCCTGCGACAGCGCCTCAAGGGCGGCGTCCACGTCTCCGAGGTCGCGGAGGCAAAGGCCCATCAGATACCGGGCGTCGGCAAGTTGGTCGTCGAGCTCGAGGGCGCGTTCCGCCTCGGTTCGTGCCTGGTCGGGATTGCCGGAGCGGTATTGGGCGAGCGCCAGCTTGTAGCGAACGACGGCAGAGCGATCGTCGAGCGCCAGCCGAGCCGTGTAGGTGTCGGCGGCCCGCTCGAACCGGTCCTCGGCGTAGAGCACGTCGCCCAGCTCTTCGAGGGGCCGCGTGGCGGTCGGATCGAGCGCCGCCGCCGCGCGGAAATCGCGCGCCGCGACCTCCAGGTCGCCGCGGCGCTTGTGAGTCTCTCCTCTGCGGAGGCGGGGCAACATGGCATCGGGCCTGACCGCGATCGCCCCGCTGAAGTCCTCGATCGCCGCCAAGGTGTCGCTCGCGGCGAGTGCGGCTTCACCGGATGCGATCAGCAGACGATAGCTGCGCTCGCGAACGGCCGAGCGGTACGCGATCGCGCCGATCACGGCGGCGATCGCCAGGAGCGCCGTCAGGGCAAGTGCGTGCTTCACCGGCGGTTATCGTAACGTGCAGCCGGCGCGCGGCGGGGAACTTTCGCCGCCGGGCGGGGTCTAAATTCGGTAACATGATTGGTGTGAAGCAGGCGGGAGTCGTCGATTGGTCTGACATCGGCGGACGCGAAGCTGCGCTGGTTCAACGGTGCGCGGCAGGCGACGAGGCGGCCTTTGCTGAGCTCGTAGCCGAGCATCAGCGCATGGTCGTGCAGCTCGCCATCAATCTCCTCGGCGATCGCGACGAAGCGCTCGACCTCTCGCAGGACGTCTTCATCCGGGTCTTCCGCACGATAGGCCAGTTTCGCGGCCAGTCAGCGCTCCGCACCTGGATCTATCGCATCGCCGTGAATCAGGCGCGCAATCGTCACCGGTTCTGGCGCCGGCGTCGTCGCACCGATCAGGTGTCGCTCGACGCGCATGTCGAGGCGCACGGCGACTTCGAATGCGCCGCCCAGGCCGGCCCCGACCGTGTCCTCGCGCAGAAGGAGCTCGCCGAGGCGCTGCAGAGCGCGCTCGATGCGCTGCCGTTCGATCAGCGCACGGCGATCGTCCTTCGCGAAATCGACGGGCTGAGCTACGACGAGATCGCGTTTTCTCTCGGGGTCGCGGTGGGCACGGTGAAATCGCGGCTGACGCGGGCACGACAGACCCTTCGCGCCGGTCTGCGCGAAGCGAGGACGGCATGAAGGTCCTCATCTGCAACGAGACCCGCCCGCTCCTGCAGGCCTACCACGACGACGAGCTTCCGGTCAGCGATCAGATCGCCGTGGGCGCGCACTTGGAGTGGTGCGACGACTGTGCGCGCACGTTCGCCGAGTTGCGGCTCCTGCGAGGCCTGCTCCGCATCAGCGCTCCCGGCCAGCACCGCCTCACCTCGGAGGAGAGCGTTGCGTTCCAGTCGGCGGCGGTCAGCCGCGCGCGGGCCGAGGAGCGGCTGTCGCTCTCGGCGCGCGTGCAGGACGCGCTCGACGACATGCACCTCGTGTACGCGGGACTCGGCGCGGCCGCGGCCACCCTCTGCTGCGTCCTCGCCGTGGTCGGGATCATGCGCTTCGCGACCATCGAGCGTCCCGACTCGCTCGCCGCGATCGTGAACCTGCTGGCCTCTCCGAAGGTGACGATCAACGAACCCGGGGCGCCCGGCACCAACGAGAATCCGATCCTCGTCGACGCGCACATGCTGATGCCGCGCACCATCTATCAGCTCTTCCTCTCGACGGCCTCGGCGAGCGATGAGGCGGTGTTCACCTTGTCGGCGGTGATCACGCGTGAAGGGCGGATTGTGAACCTCGAATGGCACTCGGCGAACGGTCTCGAGCCCAAGGCGGGGAGCCGCGAGGCGGAGGCCATGGACACGCTCCTGAACGCCGCGTCGCTCGCGCGGTTCGAACCGGCACGCGTTTCGGGCCTGCCGGTGGCCGTCAGCATGGTCTGGCTCGTCGCGAATACGACCGTTCGCGCGTCGAAAGCCGCCCTCGACCTGCCGGCTACCACGGTACCTTCCCCACGGAAGCGGCGCGCGTAGGCACGCACGTGCGCGCGTGTACGTCACGACGCGGACTCAGCGTCGCGACCCCGTCGCTGGCTGCGCCGGCACCTGCGTCGTCGCGACGTTGTTCAGCGCGTCGATGGCGCGAAGCGTGAGGCCCCGCGGCCCGATCCCACCCTCGACGCTCACCGCATAGGACTCGGCCTTCGAGTCGGCAATCCCGTCAGCGGGGAAGACCGCGGTCCATGTCATCCCGTCGACCGAGTACTCGACGCGCTGGATGGGCGAGTAGTCGTCGCGTACGTCGACGTCCACGATTGTGCGGGCGCTGTCGACGCGCGTCCGCGGCTGTGAAAAGGACGGCGGCGTGTTGTCGATATCGAACGCGGCACTCTCGAGCTCCCCTGCGAGCGTCTGGTTGGACGCGTTCGAGGGCGCGTCCGACGCGATGACGCGCACGAAGTACGTGCCGTTGGGGACCATCGTCGTATCCCAGACCAGAATCGTATCGGTCAGGCCCTCGCGCAGTGTCGTCCAGGCCGTCTCGCCTTCGCGGCGATACTGCACTTCGTAGGCGAGCTCGTCGTCGTTCTCGTCGTCGGCGCGCCACTGGAGGGTCTGCAGGCCCTTCTGGTACGTCCGCCGACCGAGAGAGGAGCCCTGCTGGGCGGTCTGCGCCGCCAGCGTCAGACGCCGCTCGGGCGTCGTCTGATTGTCGAAGCCGGCAAGGTCGGGATCCCCAGTGCTGTAGGGCTTCTGGAACACGATGCCTGGCTGATGCACCGTGACCGACCGCACTTGCGGCCGCAGGTTGCGCGGGAGATACGCGGCCGTCACCGACGTCAGCGTGGGCGTGGCATTCGAGGAGCCGCCCAGCGTGGCGCGCCACTGGAGGAATCGCGCGTTGGGGCTGGCGATCTGCGCTCCGCTGGCGGCGTAGGGTGCCGACCAGGCGCTCCATGTGTCGTCGGGCGCCTCCGTGTTGCCGCTGCGCGTGGACACGTCGATGCGCGTCCCCGCGGCGGTCGTGCCGCGCCACATGATCGTCCCCCAGGCCGACACGATCTGCGCGTCCTGAACCTCGGACTGATAGACGCCGGTGGACGCGTGATCGGCCGAGAGCCTGGAGATCTTGCCGGGATTTGCGGTCGCGAAGAGGAGCCGGCCGCCCGGCTCGCGGTAGAGCGACGTGACCTGTTGCGCGGGCGCGCGTGCGATCAGCGTTGCGCGCAGCGGGTCCCCTTCGAGGCGATAGATCTTGCCCTTGTCGCCGGTACCGACCACGAGCGCCTCGCCTTCGACCGCCAGGTCGTACGGCAGGTCCTCGCGTGAATCCCAGAGCAGATCCCAGAGCCCGTTCGGCTCCACGCGATAGACCGCCCCTTTCGATTGGCCCACTGCGGCGCGTGTTTGGTTCGCTGCCGGCGCATTGCCCTGGTCGATCACGACGGCGGTGATCTCGGTCGAGACCGACACGCTCGCCGTGGGCGCGGGTCCGGAGGCGCCGCCAGTCTGCTCGGGCGTGTTTGCCGGCTGCGGCTGCTGCGGCGCGGCCCCGGTGTTGGGTCTTCCGTTTGCCGCCGCCACGAACACGCGACCGCCCGTGCCCACGCGCAGCGAGCGAATCTCCTGGTAGGGCGTATCGAGCAGCAGGAAACCGCGACCGCTGGCATCGACGCGCAGGACTCGTCCCGGCGATTCGGTGCCGATGAGCAGGTTGCCCGATGCGTCGAGCGCCAGCGCCGACGCGTGGGTGGCCTTGGTGTCGTAGAACCGCGAACCCGTCCCGTCGGGCGAGATGCGATAGACGATGCCGCCGTCGCCCGTCGCCGCGTACAGCACGCCCTTCGCGTCGCCGACGAGCGCCCAGATGTATTTTTCGTCGGGATCGAAGAACGTGGTCGCCGAGCCGTTGCGATCGATCCGATAGATCTTCCCATCGGGCGATGTCGCGGCGTAGATGCCGCCATTGGGCGCCGGAGCCAGGGCGTGGACGCCGAGCTCGGCCGCGTCGAAGAACACCGCGCTGCGGCCCTGGGCGTCGATCCGGTAGACGCGCCCATCGTTTCCGGTTCCCACGTAGGCCGAGCCGTCGGAGGCCGGGAGCACCGTCCAGACGAACGCCGAGGGGGCCTCGAACACCGTGTCGCTGGCGGGTCCGAGCGTGAGCTGGCCACGGCTGTCGATCGCGAGCCCCTCGATTTCGCCGCGCAGGAAATCGGACTGCGTCGCGGCTTCGAAGAATTTCGGCGTCGATGCCTGCAGCAGCGCGCCGGCGCAGGCGCTCATGGCGGCGACGACGACGAGCGTCCGCCGTACCAGCGAAGATGTCACCATCGTGTGTCTCTGGAAGGGAATGTGGGCGTCAGTTCGCGGACACCTGGATGGTGAGGGTGCGGACGCCCGTGACAGCCTGATCCGTCCGCATCTGCCATTCACCCAGGGTCGCGGTGCGCAGCAGCGTCACGTTGCTGCCCGTGCGGTCGCCCTCGAAAACCGCCAGCACCGAAGGGGGCAGCGACGAGAGCCGCTCTCCATTGACCACGGCCCCATCCTCCGAGGCGAGCAGCTTGACGTAGAGCGTGTTGTTGCGGCGCGTGTCGTTCAGCGCGCGCACCAGCTGCGGCACCGTGCGCGGCTGCGGCATGCGCAGCTCGCGCTGTTCCGATTGATTGAGGCGCTGCCCGTCGGACACCATGACCGCCAGGCTGCCGCGAGCGCTCGCCGGGATCTCGATCGGGATCGTCTGGAGAATGTCCTCGCCCCGGTAGCTGCGCAGCAGCACCTTGAGGGGCACCGTGCGCCCGGCCCTAGGACGAGGGTCGTCGATCCAGACGCGCTCGAGCGTGGCGAGCCTCGGCTGCTCCGTGGAGCGGATGGCCAGATCGATCGATTCGATATCGACGCTTTCGTATTCGTTGTTCACGAGCGCGGTGATCGGCGTGACGACGTGAGCGGAGGTGTTGGCGGCGGAGTTGTCGCCGGTGAACACGTTGTCGAAATCGATCGGCTCGTGCCCCTTCAGCTGGAGCCGTCCCTGGACGCTGTAGGTCGCGGTGCCGAACTGGCGCTCGTAGGATGTGAGCGTGTTGACCAGCGCGGTGTAGGTCATCAGCGGGCCGAACAGCTGATCCTTCACGACGTTGAAATGGAAGGTGCGGGAGCCGTTGCCGCGATCGGCCTCGAGCTTCAGCGTGACCGGCAGCATCGATGGGGCGGGTCCAAGCTGTCCCGCAATGGCCGTGGCGCGATCCTGGAAGAACGTGCCGATGACCTCGCCGGTGCTCGACAGTTTGGCGGAAGACGCGAGGCTCGGCAGCAGCGTGTAGACGTAGGCCCGCGTCATCGGGAACGCGATCGGCCCGAGGTTGTACATGGGGTGGCCGAACGCATAGACGCGCCCCTCGTCGACGTGCGTCACCGTTCCTGTCGCACCGAGGGCGAGATCTCCCTCGACGAAGGTGACGCCGACCGCGTCGCCCGGCTTCAGCGGTCCTTCGAACGGCATGTCCCCCGGCCGGGCGCCTGCGCCGGCGCCCATGGGCAGGAAACCATGGCCGCTCAGCTGCGAGGTGAGCATGTCCGCGACGCGTGGTTCGAGTCCGGACATGACCAGCGGCATGGCGATCGGCCGCATCAACGTGGCGAGCTCTCCGCCGCTGACACCCGCGAGCACGGGCCCGCCGACGACCCGTGCATCGTCGGCGCGATCGGCGAACGGTCGGTTCCAGCTGAGGGCGCGGCGGAACGCCGTCGCCAGCTGGTCGGCGTCCGCGCCCAACTCGACGTGCACGCGTGTCGCCGGGGTGCGTGCGCCGCCGAGGGTGGCCGCGTCCGTCATCTCCGCAATGGGTGTGATGCCCGCGATCGGCTCCTTGGCGAAATTGCCGAGCGCGTAGGACACCGCGCCGACGAGCCGGCCGTCGATGTAGACCGGGCTTCCGCTCATGCCGGCGATGACGCCCGTGTTGGCGAGCGGACCGCCCTCGAGCTTGGCGAGAATGAGGTTGCGCTGCGTGCCGATGACGTTTTCGATCACGCCGATGATGTGCGCCTTGAACTCCTCGACGTGCGTGCCGTCGAAGACGGTGCGGCCGATGCCGACCATGCCGGGACGAACCTCGGCCACGTCCATTTGCGGGGTCGCCGCCCGCAGACCCGAGAGCGCCAGGAGGGAGAGGCCAAGGGCGAAGACCAGGCGGGGTACCGGCATGAGATCCAGTTTTCGTTATAGAGGAGAAGTGCTTACGGGTCAAGGAGAAATGGCCGTTTGCGTTGACAGTTCAGGCGACGCTTTGATAGGCTTCTCGTTCCCATGATTGCTCGACGGCCTTTCGCGTTGACCGGTTTCGCCACGCAAGCGCGCGCGCGTGTTGCGGCGTGGTGGTATTGGTGCATGCACGAAGAGGCCCTTGCAGTAGTCTGAGCTGTTTCCAACGCGACGACGTTTCCAGCCTCTTCAGCCACCGGTTGAAGAGGCTTTTTTTATTGAACCGTGCCCGACAGTCCTCTCTTGTGTATCACCGTGAGCGCGCCGACGACGGCCGAGCTGCGCCGCCGCCGCGACGCCGCCGAGGGCGCCGACCTGGTGGAACTGCGGCTGGACAGCGTCAGCGATGCGGACGTGGCGGCCGCGCTCGCCGGCCGCCGGTGTCCGGTCATCGTGACCTGCCGGCCGACGTGGGAAGGCGGCGCGTTCGCGGGATCGGAAGAGGAGCGCCTCGGTCTGCTCGAGCAGGCACTCCAGCTGGGCGCCGAATACGTCGACGTGGAGTGGAAGGCAGCGTTCGCCGGGCTCGTCGCCAGCGCGCCCGATCGCATCGTGCTTTCGTCGCACGACTTCTCTGGAGTGCCCCACGACCTCGCCGAGCGCGCGCGTCACATGGCGGGAATCCGACCGGGCGTCGTGAAGCTCGCGGTCAAGGCGGACCGGCTCAGCGACTCGCTGCGTCTGATGGAGCTCCGGCCGCTATTCGGCGGACGCCAGCGGTCGGTGCTCATCGCGATGGGCGACGCCGGCGTGGCCACGCGCGTTCTGGCCGGCCGTTTCGGGTCGGCGTGGTCCTATGCCGGTGCCGCTCGCGGCATCGGGCAGATTGACGCGGCCCTCCTGGTGTCGCAGTTCCGCTATAGAAGCCTGACCCCGGCGACCGAGGTCTACGGCGTCGTCGGACGCCCCGTCGCCCATTCGATGTCGCCGGCGATGCACAACGCCGCCTTCGCCGCGACCGGAATCGACGCCGTGTACCTCCCGCTTGCGGCGGCGGATGTCGACGACTTCCTCTCGTTCGCGCGCGGCATCGGCCTCCAGGGTGCCAGCGTGACGATTCCCTACAAGACCGATCTGCTCGGACACGTGCAACTGGTCGACGAGGTGACCAGGCGCACCGGTGCGCTCAATACGCTCAAGCGGGACGGGGAGACGTGGGCCGGCCGCAACACCGACCTCGAAGGGTTCCTCCAACCGCTGCGCGATCGGCAGGTACCGCTGACCGGGCGGAGGGTCTCGATTCTCGGGGCGGGCGGCTCGGCGAGGTCCGTCGCGCTCGCCCTCGCGTCGCACGGCGCGGCGATCACGGTGCATGCGCGGGACGCGGAGAAGGCGGCGCGCGTCGCGTCGATCGTGAACGGCGCGGTTGGTCCGATGCCGCCTTTGGCGGGCAGCTGGGACGTGCTGGTCAACTGCACGCCGATCGGCATGCACCCGCGAGTCGCCGACACTCCCGTTCCGGCGTCCGCGCTCGCCGGGAGCGTGGTGTACGACCTGGTCTACAACCCGCAGGAGACCCGTCTGCTGCGGGACGCGACAACCGCCGGCTGCGAGACGATCGGCGGCCTCGACATGCTGGTCGCCCAGGCCGAGGCGCAGTTCGAGTGGTGGACGGGGCGCCGCCCGCCATCGGGCGTGATGCGCGCGGCGGCATCGGCAAGGCTTTCGGAGTTCAAGGTCAATGACGATCACGTCGTTTGAAGAGTTCACGGAGCTGGCTCGGCGCGGCACGTTCGTGCCGGTGTGCAAGGAGATCGTGGCGGACCTGCTCACGCCGGTCTCGGCATTTCTGAAGATTGCCGAGGACGCCGACTACGCGTTCCTGCTCGAGAGCGTCGAGGGCGGGGAGCACGTCGGCCGCTACTCGTTCCTCGGCAAGGATCCGTTTCTGATCCTCCGCGCCAAGGAGGGCCGGACGACCGTCGAGCGGGCCGGGCAGGTGGGCGAGGCGGAGGGCCCGTTCATCGAGACGCTTCGGACGTTGATGGCCGACTTCCGCTCGCCGTTCGTGCCCGATCTTCCGCGGTTCACGGGAGGGGCGGTCGGGTACTTCGGCTACGGCGCCTCCTCCTGGTTCGAGCCGGTCCTCGGCGATCTGGGTGCGGGCGTCGACGGCGCCGACGATGCCGGCTTCATGCTGTTCGACACGGTGCTCGCGTTCGATCACGTTCAACACCGGATCCTGATCATCGCGAACGCGCGCATCACGGCGGACGACGACCTCGAGTCGCTCTATCAGTTCGCCTGCGCGAAGATCGACTTCCTCGAGCGGGAGCTCGAGCGCAACCTGTCGATCGCGCGGACCAAGAGCGACGCTCCCCTCGAGGTGCGGTCGAACTTCACGCGCGAGCAATTCGAAGCGATCGTGCGCACGGCGAAGGAGCACATCGCCGCTGGCGACATCTACCAGGTCGTGTTGTCTCAGCGCTTCGAGTCGGACGTCGACGCCGATCCGTTCACGGTCTACCGCGCGCTGCGCCACGTGAACCCGTCACCCTACATGTACTTCCTCAAGATGGCGGGCGTGTCGGTGGTGGGCTCGTCTCCAGAGATGCTCGTTCGCGTCGAGGGCTCGCGCGTCGAGACGCACCCGATCGCCGGGACGCGCCGCCGTGGACGGACCGAAGAGGACGACCTCCGGCTGGCGGAGGAGCTCAAACGCAACGAGAAGGAACGCGCGGAGCACGTGATGCTCGTCGACCTCGGCCGCAACGACGTGGGGCGCGTCTGCGACTACGGCTCGGTGCGCGTGTCGCAGTTCATGGCGCTCGAGCGCTTCTCCCACGTGATGCATCTCACGTCGGTGGTCGAAGGACGTCTCTCGGGCGATTGCGATCGGCTCGATGCGCTGGTCTCCTGCTTTCCGGCCGGCACGGTGTCGGGCGCGCCGAAAGTGCGCGCGATGCAGATCATCCGCGACCTCGAGCCATCGGGCCGCGGGCTCTACGCCGGCGCGGTCGGATACCTGGACTTCGCCGGCAACCTCGACTTCTGCATCGCGATCCGTACCGTGATCATGTCGCAGGGGCGTGCCTACGTGCAGGCCGGCGCCGGCATCGTGATGGACTCCAATCCGACGGCGGAGTACGAAGAAACGCGCGACAAGGCGCGAGCGCTCCTGCGGGCGCTCGAGCTCGCGCAGCAGGGCCTCTGACGATGCGTGCCAACTGACTCTCGAGTATCAGCTCATGGTGTTTGTTCTCGACAACTACGACTCGTTCACCTACAACCTCGTGCAGTACCTCGGCGAGCTCGGTGCCGAGGTTACGGTGCGCCGCAACGACGAGGTCACCGTCGATGAGATCAAGGCGCTCAAGCCCGATCGCATCGTCATCTCCCCTGGGCCCGGACGGCCCGAGGACGCCGGCGTCACGATGGAGGTCATCCGGACGATGGGCGAGACGACGCCGATCTTCGGGGTGTGTCTGGGGCACCAGGCGATCGGTGCGGTCTTCGGAGGCTCGGTCGTGCGCGCGCCGGCCCCCATGCACGGCAAGACCTCGACGATCGAGCACAACAGCCGCGGGGTCTTCTCGGGCCTGACCGGACCATTCCCGGCCTCCCGCTATCACTCGCTCATCGTCGCCGATGCAGGACTTCCGGCGCAGCTCGAAGTGACGGCGAGGACGCGCGAAGACGGTACGATCATGGGGCTGCGGCACCGGACGTTCCCGGTGCACGGCGTGCAGTTCCACCCCGAATCGATCCTGACGAGCGAGGGGAAGCGCATCCTCCGCAATTTCCTGGAAGGGCGGCTCGACTGAGATGTTCCCGGCGCTGATCGAGAAGCTGATTCGCCGCGAGGACCTGACGACCGACGAGGCGGCGCTCGCCATGGGCGAGGTGATGGAGGGGCGTGCGGCCGACGCGCAGATCGCCGCGTTCCTCGTCGGCTTGGCGATGAAGGGCGAGCGGCCGCACGAGATCGTCGGCCTCGCGCGGAGCATGCGCGCCCACAGCGTGACGCTCTCACGGACCTTCGACGACGTGTTCGACACGTGCGGTACGGGCGGCGACCGGTCCGGCACGTTCAACATCTCGTCGTGCGCGGCGCTGGTCGTCGCCGCCTGCGGCGTCCGCGTCGCGAAGCACGGAAATCGATCCGTGTCGAGCCTGTCCGGCAGCGCCGACCTGTTCGAGGCGCTCGGCGTCACGATCGCAGCGCCCCCGGCCATCGTCGAGCGCTGTCTGTCGGAGGCGAACATCGGCTTCTTCTTCGCCCCGACGTTTCACCCGTCGATGCGGCATGCCAGCGCGACGCGCGGGGCGATCAAGGTGCGCACCGCCTTCAATCTTCTCGGCCCGCTGACCAATCCGGCGGGGGCGCGCCGCCAGATTGTCGGCGTGCCGCGGCCGGAGTTCACCGAGCTGATGGCTCGCGCCCTGCTGCTGCTCGGATCGGAACGCGCCTGGGTCGTGCACGGCGCGGACGGCATCGACGAGATTTCGACGACCGGGTACACGAAGGTCTCGGAGTGCCGGAACGGCACGGTCCAGACGTTCTACCTGCATCCGAGCGACGTCGGCGTCGCCAAGGCTCCCCATGGCGCATTGCGCGGCGGGTCGGCGACCGACAACGCCGCGATCGTGAGGCAGGTGCTCGAGGGCCGCACCGGCGCGGCGCGCGATGTGGTCCTGCTGAACGCCGGAGCGTCGCTGTTCATCGCGGGGCGGACGACGTCGATTCAGGACGGCATGCGCGAGGCCGCCCGGGCCATCGACAGCGGCGCGGCGGTCGCGACGCTGGAGGAACTGGCGAGGATCTCGGGCGGTGCGGTCGCGAGAGGGAGCCAGGGATGACGGCGCTGCCGACGGTGCCGCCTCCAGACCTCCTTGCGACGATCGTCGCGGCGACGCGGCGGATAGTGGAGGTGCGCGAAGCACGTGAGCCTTTCGCGCAGTTGACGATGCGGGCCGAGCGCCGCGAGCCGCGCAACGGCGCCTTCAGGGCCGCGCTGTCCCGGTCCGACCGGGTGAACGTCATCGCCGAGTGCAAGCGCCGCTCGCCGTCGAGAGGCGTGCTGCGGGCAGAGTACGACCCGGTGGCGATCGCGGCGGCGTACGAGGCCGCCGGCGCGGCGGCGATTTCGGTCCTGACCGAGCCGACGTTCTTCGACGGAGCGCTGGAGCATCTGGCGGCTGTTCGGGAGCACGTTCGCGTGCCCCTGCTCAGGAAGGACTTCATCGTGTCGGAGTATCAGCTGCTGGAGGCGCGCGCGTCCGGCGCGGACGCGGTCCTGCTGATCGTGGCGGCACTGTCCGCGGCGGAGCTGCGCCGCCTTTCCGCGGCGGCGGTGTCGCTCGGTCTCGACACGCTCGTGGAGGTGCACGACGAAGACGAGCTCGACGTGGCGCTCGAAGCGGGAGCGCCGGTGATCGGCGTGAACAACCGCAATCTCCGGACCTTGACGGTGGACGTCGAGGCGTCCGAACGGCTCGTCGCCAGGATGCCAGAGGAGGTGATCGCCGTCAGTGAGAGCGGACTGAAGTCCGCGGCGGACCTGGCGAGGCTCTCAGCGCTGGGCTACCGCGCGTTTCTCGTCGGCGAGCGCTTCATGACCGATCCCGATCCGGGCGCGGCGCTGCAGGCGATGCTGGGTACGCACGCATGTTCGTGAAGATCTGCGGGATCACGCGGGCGGAGGACGCGGCGGCTGCCGTCGCGCTCGGCGCGTCGGCAGTCGGGTTCATCTTCTGGCCCGGGAGTCCGCGTTTCATCGATCCGTATCACGCGCGCCGGATCGCGGCCGCGCTGCCGCCGTTCGTGACGCCGGTGGGCGTATTCGTCAACGAGCCGCCCGCGCACGTAAACGCCGTGGCCGGCCTGGTGGGGCTCGGGGCGGTTCAGCTGCACGGCGAGGAGACACCGGACGTGTTGCCCTTCCTGCGGCATCCTGTCGTGAAGGCGTTGACGCGCGTCGATCAGAAGACAGCGTCCGAGTGGCCGGCGCACGTGCTCATGATGATCGACGCCGAGGACCGTGTTCGACGCGGCGGCACCGGCGCGCGCGCCGACTGGCAGGCGGCGGCAGGCCTCGGCGCGACGCGCCCCGTCCTGCTCGCCGGCGGCATCGGTCCAGGCAACGTGCTGCAGGCCATCGAGGCTGTACGGCCCTTCGGCGTCGACGTCTCGTCGGCGGTGGAGCGGTCGCCCGGCGTGAAAGACCACGATCGACTTCGAGAACTGTTCGACACGCTTCGGGCGTTCCGGGGCTGACGAGAGGTGCAAGAGGACACGATGGAGATTCCCGTTCGGCGTGATCCGGACGCGCGCGGCTACTTCGGTCGGTTCGGCGGCAAGTTCGTGCCGGAGACGCTGGTCGAACCGATCGAAGAGCTCGAGCGCGCATACATGGACGTCCGTCAGGACGCCGCCTTCCAACGCGAGCTGACCCGGCTGCTGATCCACTATGTCGGACGGCCGACGCCGGTGTACGAAGCGAGCCGGCTGTCGGCGGAGAGCGGAGGCGCGCGCGTCTTCCTGAAGCGCGAAGATCTGACGCACACCGGTGCGCACAAGATCAACAACGCGCTCGGCCAGGCCTTGCTCGCGGCGCGCATGGGCAAACGCCGGATCGTCGCCGAGACCGGCGCCGGCCAACATGGCGTCGCGACGGCCACGGCGTCGGCGCTGCTGGGCCTCCAATGCCGCGTCTACATGGGGGTCGACGACATGGCGCGCCAGGCGCTCAACGTCGTGCGCATGCGCCTGCTGGGCGCCGAGGTCGTCGGCGTCGATTCGGGCAGCCGCACGCTGAAGGACGCCATCAACGAGGCGATGCGCGACTGGGTCACCAACGTCACCGACACGTATTACCTGCTCGGTTCGGTGCTCGGTCCACATCCGTACCCGCTGATGGTTCGCGAATTCCAGTCGGTCATCGGCCGGGAGGCGCGGGGACAGATGCTCGAACAGGCCGGCCGCCTGCCCGACGTCGTGGTTGCGTGTGTCGGCGGTGGGAGCAACGCGATGGGCATCTTCGACGCGTTCATCGCCGATGAGGACGTGCGGCTGATCGGCGTCGAGGCAGGGGGCGAGCGCATCGAGAAGGGACGGCATGCGGCGCGGTTCGCCGGCGGGAGCGCCGGCGTGCTGCAGGGCACCAGGACCTTCGTGCTGCAGGACGAGAACGGAAACATCGAGCTGACGCACTCGGTTTCAGCCGGGCTCGACTATGCTGCCGTGGGGCCCGAACATGCCTACCTCCGCGATGTCGGACGCGCGGAATACGGGTATGTCACCGACGCCGACGCCATCGCCGCGTTCAAGACGCTGGCGCGGCTCGAAGGCATCCTGCCGGCGCTCGAGTCGGCGCACGCCATCGCGTACGCGCAGACGCTCGGCCGCGAGCTCGGGCCCTCGGCCGTGATCCTGGTCAATCTCTCGGGACGGGGCGACAAGGACGTCCACACGATGGAGAAGCATGTCGAGGATCGATGAGACGTTCGCCCGGCTGCGCCGCGAGGGCCGGCCCGGGCTCGTCACCTACGTCACCGCAGGCGATCCCGATCTGCCGCGGTCCGCAGAGATTCTGCGCGCGCTCGATCGCGCCGGCGCCGACGTGCTGGAAGTCGGCGTGCCGTTTTCGGATCCGCTGGCCGACGGCCCGGTGATTCAGCGCGCGACGGAGCGGGCGCTCGCGGCCGGCGCCAGCGTACGCACGGTCCTCGATCTCGTGGCGGGCGTGCGAGCGGAGGTGCGCGCGCCAATCGTGCTGTTCACCTACGCCAATCCCGTGCTGCGCATGGGGCTGGCGGCCTTCGCCGCGCGGGCGGCGGAAGCGGGCGTCGACGGCGTCCTGATGCTCGATCTCCCGATTGAAGAGGGCGGCGAGTCGCGCGATATCCTTGCAGCGGCCGGCATCGACACGATCTTCCTGCTCAGCCCGACGACGACCGATGCGCGGATTCGGCGGGCGGCGCAGCTCGGTCGTGGGTTCCTGTACGGCATCTCGCGATTGGGCGTCACCGGGGCGCGCGATCAGGTCGCCTCCGGGGCCGAGGCGATGGTGCGGAGGATTCGCACGATGACCGAGATGCCGATCGCGCTCGGGTTCGGTCTCTCGCGGCCCGAGCACGTGGCGGAGGTTGGCGCGTACGCGGACGCGGCCGTCGTCGGCAGCGCGCTGGTTTCACTCATTGCTGAGGCGTCCGACACGCCGCAGCTCATTGGACGCGTCGAGGCGTACGTCGGGTCGCTGCGCGCGGCCTGCGTCGCCGCGCGCGCTTGACGCTATGACGCTGGACGATCTGAGACGCGACATCGATCGGGTGGACGAGGTGCTGGTTCGGCTGCTGAACGAGCGCGCGCGCTGCGCGTGCGAGATCGGCCGGATCAAGAAGGAGCTGGGCGTCGAGGTCTACCAGCCCGATCGCGAGAAACAGGTGCTGCAGCACGTTCGGACGATTGCCTCGGAGGGGCCGCTGGGGCCCGACGCGATCGCGCGGCTCTTCGAACGGATTATCGACGAGGCGCGGCGGCTCGAGCGGCGCGTCGTCCACGGCGAAGCCGACGAGGCGACCGGCGTACGCTGAGACGGCGCGACGCGCGGTAGGGGGAGCAGGAAGTCATGGTTGTCGTCATGCAGGAGAGTGCGACCGAGGAGCAGATCGAGCACGTGGTCGCGCGCCTGGTCGAGATGGGCATGGACGTGCATCGATCGACCGGCGTGTCGAGGACGGTGCTCGGCGCGGTGGGCCAGGGGCAGCCCGACGCGGGTCTGATCGAGCTGATGGACGGCGTGCACGAAGTGGTACGCATCTCCTCGCCGTACAAGCTGGCCAGCCGCACCTTCAAAGCCGAGCCGACGATCGTGACGGTCGGCGATGTCCGGATCGGCGGCGACGAGGTGATCGTGATGGCCGGCCCCTGCTCGGCGGAGAGCGAACAGCAAGTGCGGACGACGGCCGCGGCGGTCCGGCGGGCCGGGGCCAAGATCTTCCGCGGCGGGGCGTTCAAGCCGCGCAGCTCGCCGTACAGCTTCCAGGGCCTCGGCGAAGAGGGGCTGCGGTTGCTCCGGGACGCGGCGTCGGCCGAGCACATGGCGCTCGTGTCCGAGGTGATGGACGTCAGCCAGATCGCGTTGATCGAGCGCTACTGCGACATCTTCCAGGTCGGTGCGCGCAACATGCAGAACTTCACGCTGCTCCGTGAGCTCGGGCGGCGGCGCAAGCCGGTGCTGCTGAAGCGGGGCATCTCCGCCACGATCGAAGAGTGGCTGCTCTCGGCCGAGTACGTGTTGAGCGGCGGCAACACCGACGTCATCCTCTGCGAGCGCGGCATCCGCACCTTCGAAACGGCCACGCGGAACACCTTCGACGTCTCCGCGATTGCGATGGTCAAGAAATTGAGCCACCTGCCGGTCATCGCCGATCCGAGCCACGGCGCCGGCCGGCGCGACATGGTGGCGCCGATGGCGCGCGCGGCCGTGGCAGCCGGAGCGGATGGGCTCATCATCGAGGTGCACTGCGACCCCGATCACGCGATGAGCGACGGCGCGCAGTCGATGTTCCCGGCGCAGTTCGACCGGCTGATGGCCGAGCTGCGGATCATTGCGCCCGCGATCGGCCGGAGCATCTGCCTCGAATCCGTGGCCCGCCGCGGCTGGGGCCACTAGGGTCACCATGACCCTCGAGCCCCCTTTTCACCGCGTTGGCATCGTCGGACTCGGTCTGATCGGCGGATCGATCGCGCTCGCGGTGCGCGCGGCGTGGCCCGATGTCACCCTGGTTGGCGTGGACAGGCCGGAGGCGCTGGCCAAGGCCGACGCGCGCGGCCTGTTGGACCGTGCCGGCCCTGGCGTCGACGTGCTCGCCGGCGTGGACCTCGTGGTGTTGTGCGCCCCGGTGAGGCAGAACCTGTCGATCCTCGCGCAGGTCGAAGCGGCCGTGCCACCCACGAGCGTGATCACGGACGCAGGCAGCACCAAGCTGCAGATCTCGGAGGCGGCCGGGAGGCTGTCCGCCGCTGGACGATTCGTCGGGGGCCATCCGCTGGCGGGCGCGGCCGTCGCCGGGCTCGATCACGCGCGCGCGGATCTCTTCCGGGGGCAGCCCTGGATTCTGACGCCAGGCGGCGCGACCGACCCGCGCGCGGTCGAACGGCTCCACGCATGGGTGTCGGCGCTGGGCGCCGTACCAACCGTCATGTCCGCCGACGAGCACGACCGGCTGCTCGCCTTCGTGAGCCACCTCCCGCAGCTCGTCGCCAGCGCGCTCATGAGCGTCGTCGGTGATGCGGTCGGCGCGGAAGGACTGGCGTTCGCCGGCAGAGGGCTCGTGGACACCACGCGGCTGGCCTCGAGCCCACCCGAGATCTGGCGCGACATCGCCGCCAGCAACGCCGAGCGGATCGCGCCTGCCCTCGATGCGATGATCGCGCTGCTGCACGAGCTGCGCGCCGATCTGGCGAGCGGGGTGCGCCTCGACGATGTGTTCGCCGAGGCGGCACGCTGGCGCGACCAGCTCGTCCCGCGCGCGACGCTATAATCGCGCCGTATGGACAAGGTCCTCCCCGACGCGGAGGCCGCCGTCTCCCTCGTGCCCGACGGCGCCACGATCCTGATGGGCGGTTTCGGACTCTGCGGTATTCCCGAGAACCTCATCAAGGCGCTGCGCGCGCGCGGAACACGCGACCTCACGATCATCAGCAACAACGCCGGCGTGGACGACTTCGGCATCGGTGTGCTGCTCCACGCCCGGCAGGTGCGCAAGATGATCGCCACCTATGTCGGCGAGAACAAGGAGTTCGAGCGGCAGTACCTGACGGGCGAGCTCGAGGTGGAGCTCGTGCCGCAGGGGACCTTCGCCGAGCGCATCCGCGCGGCGGGCGCGGGCATCGGCGGCTTCTTCACGCCGACCGGTTACGGCACGCTCGCAGCCGAGGGGAAGGAAACGCGCGTGATCGACGGAAGGCCGTACGTGTTCGAGCGGCCGCTCGGCGCGGATTTCGCATTCGTCCGCGCATGGACGGGCGACCGATCCGGGAATCTCGTCTACCGCCGGACGGCCCGGAACTTCAATCCCGTGATGGCGACGGCCGCCGCGGTGACGATTGCCGAGGTCGAGCATCTGGTCGAGCCCGGCGCGATCGATCCGGAACACGTGGTCACGCCCGGGATCTTCGTTCGGCACGTGTTGCGCGGGGCGTCGTACGAACACCGGATCGAGAAGCGAACGGTGAGGCCGGCATGAGCGGCGCCCTCGACACTCGTGCCCGGATCGTCCGGCGCGTGGCGCGGGAGTTGAAAGACGGAGACTACGTGAATCTCGGGATCGGACTCCCGACGCTGGTCGCCAGCTACGTGCCGCCGCACATCGATATCACGCTGCACTCCGAGAACGGGATGCTCGGCGTGGGACCGTATCCACTCGAGCACGAAGTCGACGCCGATCTCATCAACGCCGGCAAGGAGACGGTGACCGGGCTGCCGGGGTGCTCGTACTTCAGCAGCGCCGACTCGTTCGCCATGGTCCGCGGCGGCCACATCGATCTCACCGTGCTCGGCGCGCTCCAGGTCGATCGCGAGGGCAATCTCGCCAATTGGATGATCCCCGGCCGGATGGTGAAGGGTATGGGCGGCGCCATGGACCTCGTCGCAGGCGCGAAGCGGGTGATCGTGGCGATGGAGCACACGACGAGGGACGGGGGCCACAAGATTCTCGATCGCTGCACGTTGCCGCTGACAGGCGTGCAGGTGGTCGACCTGATCGTGACGGAACTGGCGGTGATCGATGTCACCCCGCAGGGGCTGCGCCTTCGAGAGGTCGCCGCCGGTGTCACCGTCGAGCAGGTCATGGCGGCGACAGGCACGACGCTGTCGATCGCCGCCGAGGTGAACTCCTTTGAATAGAGATTTCGAAGCGGTGGTCATGAGCGCCTGTCGCACGCCGATTGGCGCGTTCGGCGGCGCACTGAAGGAGCTCTCCGCGCCAGAGCTCGGGGCGGTCGTCGTACGCGACGCGATCTCCCGCGCGGGTGTCGAGGACGGCGACGTCGGCGATGTGGTCCTCGGCTGCGTGCTGCAGGCCGGATCGGGCATGAACGTCGCGCGTCAAGCCGCGCTGAAGGCAGGACTGCCGCATGAAGTTCCCGGAGAGACGGTGAATCGCGTGTGTGGGTCTGGCCTGCAGGCGGTGGTTCACGCCGTGGAGGCCATTCGCGTCGGGTACGTCGACACCATGGTCGCGGGCGGCACCGAATCGATGTCCAACGCCCCCTATCTGTTGAAGGGCGCGAGGTGGGGCTACCGCATGGGGCATGCGGAGGCGATCGACTCGATGGTCGCCGACGGCCTCACGTGCGCGATCCAGTCCTGTCACATGGGGATCACCGCCGAGGAGGTCGCGGCACGCTTCGGCGTCACGCGGGCGGACCAGGACGCCTTCGCCGCGGAGAGTCAGCGGCGCGCGGCCGCTGCGATAGAGGCCGGCTCGTTCGTCGACGAGATCGTCCCGATCGGCGTGCCGCAGCGGAAAGGCGATCCGGTGCGCGTGGCCGTCGACGAGTACCCGCGCCCAGGCTCGACGTTCGAGGCATTGTCCGCGCTGAAGCCCGCGTTCCGGAAGGACGGCACGGTGACCGCCGGGAACGCCTCCGGCATCAACGACGGCGCCGCGGCGGTGGTGGTGACGACGGGAGAGAAGGCGCGACGGCTCGGGCGAGCTCCTCTCGCGCGCATCCTCTCGTACGTGTCGACCGGAGTCGATCCGAAACTCATGGGCATCGGGCCCGTGCCGGCGGTGCGGAAGGTCGTCGATCGGGCCGGGCTCACCCTGGCCGACATCGATCTGTTCGAGCTCAACGAGGCGTTCGCCGCGCAGGCGGTCGCCGTGATCCGGGAGCTCGAGCTGGATCCCGCACGCGTCAACGTCAACGGAGGCGCCATCGCGCTCGGTCATCCGATTGGCGCGAGCGGCGCCCGCGTCCTCACGACCCTCGTCTATGCCCTGCGGGCGAGGCAGCTTCGGTACGGCATCGCGGCGCTGTGCATCGGCGGAGGGATGGGGATCGCGATGGCCGTCGAACGGCTGTGACCATCGCCAGGCACGTCCTCGCGGAGGTGCTGGCGCACGCGCGCGAGGCGATGCCGCGCGAATGTTGCGGCATGCTCATCGGGACTCCGCCCGCGATCGAGTGCAGCATGCGCGCGGCGAACATCGCGGCCGGCACGAGACGCTTTCGCATCGAGCCGCGGGATCATCTCGCGGCCATCAAGCTCGCTCGCCAGACGCGGCTCGACGTGGTGGGGTTCTACCATTCGCATCCGCACACGCGCGCGTATCCTTCCGACACGGACGTGGCGGAGTCGGCCTACGCCCACGCGGTGCACCTGATCGTCGGGTTCCCGGAGGGGGAGGTGGAGACGCGGCTCTTCCGGCTCGAGCCGGAGGGGATCGTCGAGGAGCCGCTGCTGGTGGTCGACGGACGCACCGCCAGCTGAGTCGACCGAAGCCCGCTAGAACTGGCCGAGCCCCGGCCGAATCTGCACCGACGCCGACCCAGAGCCGACGGCACGCCCGCTCTGCTTGAGGTGCAGGAACACGCGGAAGTTCCCAGGCTGCCGGAACACGTGTTGTGTCGTGAAGCGTCGCCGGATCTGTGTCTTGCCCGATTCGTACGGCGGGCAGTCGACGCTCGATTCCGAGCTCGTGCCGTCGCCCCATTCCCATTGGATCGTGGGGCAGTAGTACTCCTCGAAGTCGTCGGCGCCGCCCACGAGCTCTCCGGTCAGCACCACGCGCGCGGGCGCCGTGGCGAGTTGCGGCTGCGCACGTACGGTCATCCGCGGGCGGCGATTGTCGTCGCGCGGCTTGTCGGTGCGCTGCGCCTCAGCGGTGGAGCCGATCGGGGCGAGGACCAGACACGTCGACGCGATCAGGGCGGCAGGAGTGAGCTTCGACATGTGGGGGTAGCCCCGCCGGGGGCGATCATCCTGTTGGCATTGTACGGCTCACGGTTGAGTGCGGCAACCGCCTTCGGGCGATAATGACGTGATGTCCGCCGCTCAGAAGGGCCGTTCGATCGACTGCGTGTCCGTTGCTCTTCGCGACGTCGACGTCGATCTCCTCGCGTTGCCGTGGTTCGAGCGCGATCGGCCGTCTGCGTTCGCAGATCTGGACCGGGCCGCTGCGGGCGAGATCGCGCGCGCGCTGGAATCCGGCGAGTTCAAGGGACGGCCCTTCGAGGTCTTCGTCACGCCGATCGTCGATCGGAATTGGAAGGCGCACCGCCTCGTGCTGATCGGTGCGGGCGCGGAAGCCGCGTATTCACCGGGGAGCGCCAGGCGCCTCGCATCCGCTGCCGGTCTGATCGCGCGCCAGCGGCTCACCGCCAGGCTGGGTCTGGTGATGCGCCCGGGTCCGGCGGCCGCGTCTGGTGACGTCGATGTCGCGGGGCTGCTGCAGGCGATTGCGGAAGGGCTCACGCTCTCGGAATATTCGGCATCGACCTATCAGACGGGCGAGGCATCGACTGCGTCCTCGCCGGCGCTGACGATCGTCGTGCCGCCGCTGCGCGACACGTCTCCGGAAAGCCCCGCGCGCCTTCACAGCGCCATTGCCCGCGGACGTGTGCTTGGAGAGGCGACCAATCTCGCGCGCGATCTGGCCAACGAGCCGGCCAACCGGCTGACGCCACGCGAGTTCGCTGCCCGTGCGGCCGGCGTCGTCACCGACGCGGGCGCCGACGCCCGGATCATCGAGCCAGGCGAGATCGACGAGCTTGGGCTCAGCCTGATTCAGGCGGTCGCGAAGGGCAGCGGCGAGCCGTCGCGTCTGATGGTGTTGCGTCACGCTCCGCCCGACGCGCCGGTGCGCCCCGTGCTCGGCCTGGTCGGAAAGGGGATCACGTTCGACACCGGAGGCCTCTCGATCAAACCGGCCCACGGCATGGAGCGCATGAAGGACGAGATGGCCGGGGGAGCCGCGGTGGTGGCCGCCATTGCGGCCATGGCCCGTCTGAATGCGCCGATGCGCGTCGTCGGCGTCGTTCCGGCGATGGAGAACATGCCGGGCAGCGGCGCCGTCAAGCCTGGGGACGTGCTCCGGAGCGCGGCTGGGAAGACGGTCGAAGTGATCGACACCGACGCCGAGGGGCAGCTCGTTCTCGCCGATGCGCTCTGGTACGCACGCCAGCTCGGAGCCACACATCTGGTCGACGTGGCGACGCTGTCGCCCGCGGTGGTCACGGCTCTCGGCAACGAAGTCTCCGGCCTGTTCGGAGGCCCGGACTGGTGGGTCGAACAGGTGCGGCGCGTGGGAGAGCGGGCCGGAGATCGCCTCTGGCAGCTGCCGCTCGTCGAGGACTATCGTGGAATGCTTCGGAGCGACATTGCCGACATGGTGAACGCCGCCGGGCACGTGGCCGGCGCCATTACGGACGCGCTGTTCCTGCAGGAGTTCACCGCGGGGCTGCCGTGGGCCCATGTCGACATCACCGGCTCCGCCTGGGTCGACGCGGCGCAGCCGTTCATGCCGAAGGGGCCGCGCGGCGCATTGGTACGCACGCTCGCTGAGCTGCCGTTCACCGTCAGCAGCTGGAAGTAGGAGGCCTGAGATTCAGCAACCCACCGAATCCGATCCGGTCATCGTCAAGATCATCGAGCCGCCGGGCGATCCAACGGGGTTGTCCGAGGTGCTCCTCGGAGCACTCGGCCTCACCGGCGTGATGGTGCTCGCCGCGGTCGTGCTCGCCGTCGCCCTCGCGATTGGGCTGTTTTGGTTCCGCTCCAAGTGGGGCAACCCGTTCCCCGCGTCGTCGCAGGGCTCGGACGAGGGCGGCCGAGGGACGATCACGCGTTAGGCGTCAGTCCTGGCGCTGCGCGATCGACGGCAACGGCTTGAGCGCGTGCTGATACTTGCGAATCCCGTCGAGCAGCGCCTGCGCGATGCGCTGGCGGTACGCGGGGCTCTTCAACAGCTTCGCCTCCGTGGCGTTGCTGAGGAACGAAACCTCCGCGAGGATGCTCGGCATGGTCGCCCCGATCAGCACGACGAAGGGCGCCTGCTTCACCCCGAGATCGCGCACGTTCTTGTTCGCGGCTTTCAGCGTCCCGATCATCTCGCGGTGGATGTGAGAGGCGAAGTCCCGCGATTCGTCGAGCTTGTTGTTCAGCGTGATCGCCTTGACCACGTCCTGCAGCGAACCCATCGTCTGGCTGGATGTCGCGTTCTCGCGCGCGGCGACCGCCGCGGCGCCCTGCGTCGTCGCGAAGTCCAGGAAGTAGGTCTCGACACCCCGCGCCGACGGACTGCGGCTGGCGTTCGCGTGAATCGACAGGAAGAGATCCGCCCCCTCACGGTTCGCGATGGCCGTTCGTTCCTCGAGCGGGACGAACACGTTGGTGCGCCTCGTCAGAACCACTTCCACGTTCTCGAGTTTCGCCAGGAGCTTTTCGAGACGTAGCGCCACGTCGAGCACCAGCTCGGCTTCGGTGAGCCCTGTGCCCTTCGCGCCAGGGTCGTGTCCGCCGTGGCCAGGATCGATCACGATGCGGGATACGCCGAGTCCGAGCTGCCGTGCCATCGAGAGGGAGGTGGCTCCGCCCGCGCCCGGTGAGGGCAGCATCGGCGGCGGGATTGCGACTTGAACGCCTTCGGTCCCGCGTCCGGCGGCGGTCTTGGCCACCTCTGTCAGCGGCGCAGCCGGCGCATGGACCACTGCCGGAGCCGCGGACGCAGTCGCTACCGGAGGCGCTGCGGCAGCCGTTGCGAGCGGCGCTGCCGCGACAGCCGCCGCGAGGGCGACCGGAGCGCCAGACGCAGCAGATGCAGCGGACGCAGCCGGCGCTGGAGCTGCTGCCGCGCCCGCAGACGAGGCGGCAGCCACCGGCGCTGCTTCTGACGCAGCCCCCGACGCGCGCTTCGACGCACTCGCCGCCGCGCCCGCCGCCGCCGTCGAATCCCGCAAGCAGTCGATCACCAGCCGGAACGGGCTATACAGCGGATAGACGCTGTAGCTGGACACCCCGTCGGTGTCGAGCACGACGCGGGTGACGTTGTTCGGGTGGCGTCCAATTCGAATCTGTCCGACGACGTCGGTGTCGCCGTCGTAGCGCAGCGTGTGATCGATCAGGCCGAAATCGGCACGCGTCGGCGAGAGGTCGACGAAGATCCGATCGGGTCCCTCCAGCCGCTCGTTGTAGAAGGACACCTCGCGGTCGAGCTCGATCACCACGCGTACGACGTCGGGCAGCAGGAGGCGCCGTATATCCTTGATCTCCGCTGACGCCGTGCCGGACTCCGCCGCCTGAGCGGCAGCAACCTGGGTGGCCCGCTCTGGGGCGGACGCGGTGGTCGCAACCTCCGCCGCTGAGACCGGTCCCGCGGAGACCAGTCCCGCCGAGACCGCGACCGATGGTGCCGCCGGTGGACTCGCGGGCACCGGATTGGCTGCGGCCACGGCGACCGCGGCCTCCAGTTTCGCCAGTTCGCCTGGGGCCTGGCGCGCGAAGCGGCTGCTCGGATACTGCGAGGCGAGCAGCCTGAAGAGCCGCGCGGCCGTCGCTGCCTCGCGCGGCTCCTGGAACAGCGCGAACGCCTCGCTCGACAATCGCGCCGCGCGCCACAGCGCATCGTCGCAGTAGCTGCTGGCCGGGTACTGGCGAACCACCGACTCGAAGTCAGCGACGGCGGTGCGGACCGCCTTGAGCACCGTGGGCAGCGGTTTCGGCGCCGCGATGGCCTTGCGCACGGCGGTCTCCTCGCCGACGGCATTCGCGTACAGGGTACGAACCGGAACGGCCGAGCGCCGCGCCGATTGCGCAGCGGCCGGCCGTACCGCGGGACCCTCGAGGAGCGCGGCTGCGAGGCAGCCGAGTACGAGCGGCGTGTGGAAGCGGGAATACCGTTTCATCGCAGCTGTGCATCCACTTCATCGAAGTACGATTTGTCCACGAGCACCTCGCGAGGCTTTCCGCCTGCGGCAGGGGAGACGAGGCCCTCGATTTCCATCATGTCCACGAGACGGGCCGCGCGGCTGAACCCGATGCGCAGCCGCCGCTGCAGATACGAGATCGACGCCTGGCCGCTCTGGACGACGATGCGGGCGGCTTCGTCGTAGAGATCGTCCTTCTCCATTTCGATCCCCTCGGCGGTGGTCTTCTCTTCGGCCGTGATCGTCTCGTCGTAGGTCGGCCTGCCTTGCTTGCGCAGAAAGCTCGCGAGCCGCGCGCTCTCCTGCTCGGAGATGTACGGGCCGTGCAGGCGGATGAAGCGCGACGACGCCGGCGGCAGGAAGAGCATGTCGCCGCGGCCGAGCAGCTGTTCCGCGCCGTTGCCGTCGAGAATCGTGCGGGAGTCGATCTTCGAGGAGACGCGGAACGAGATCCTCGAAGGCAGGTTCGCCTTGATCAGGCCGGTGATCACGTCGACCGACGGACGCTGCGTCGCGAGGATCAGATGGATGCCGACGGCCCGGGCCATCTGCGCGAGCCGCGCGATCGACTGCTCGACCTCGTTGCTCGCGACCATCATCAGGTCGGCGAGCTCGTCGATGAGCACGATGATGAAGGGCAGCGGCTTGGCGTATTCGCCGTCCTTCGGCGTCCGCTTCTCGGCGACCGCCTGGAGGACGTTGCGGTTGTACTGCTCGATGTTGCGCACGCCCTCGGCTGCCAGCGTCTTGTACCGCTCCTCCATTTCGCGCACCGCCCAGCGCAGCGCGTTGGCCGCCTGCTTCGGGTCGACCACGACCGGCGTCAAGAGGTGCGGGATGTCCTCGTACATGCCGAGCTCGAGGCGCTTGGGGTCGATCATGATCAGCCGGATGTCTTCCGGCGTGGCCCGGTAGAGGATGCTCGTCAACATCGAGTTGATGCCGACCGACTTGCCGGTTCCGGTGGACCCGGCGATCAGCAGGTGCGGCATCGCGGCGAGGTCGGCGACGTAGGGCTCGCCGTGAATGGTCTTGCCCAGCGCGATCGTCAGCTTCGAAGACGAGCGCCGATAGATGTCGGACTCGAGCAGCTCGCGAAGGGAGATCTGCTCGCGCTGATGGTTGGGAATCTGGATGCCGACGGTGGACTTGCCGGGGATGCGGTCGATCAGGACCGACTCGGCCTGCATCGCGAGGCAGAGGTCGTCGGCGAGCCCGGTGATCTTCGAGTACTTCACGCCGGCGTCCGGCTTGAACTCGTAGGTCGTGACGACCGGACCCGGATGGATCTGCACCACCGACCCCTCGACCGAGAACTCGCGGCACTTCTCCTCGAGCAGCCGGGCGTCGTCCATCAGCTCGCGCTCGTCGATCTTTCGCTCCGTCTTGGGCGCGTCGAGCAGTGCGAGCGGCGGCAGCATGTAGTCGCCCACGCGGCGTTCGGCCGGGGCCTTGGTGGTCGGTTCAGGGTCGGTCAGCGGCAGCGGGGGCGCCGGGAGCGTGACCTTGGCCTGGCGCGGCGGTGCGGCCGCGCGTGCCGGCTGTGGCGCCGCGACGGCCGGCGGCGGCGACGGCTCCCGATCGGCCTCGCGTGATTCGCGGCGGCGTGCGGGCCGCGGGCTCTCGGCGGCCACGGGACCATCGGCGCCACCGGCCCTCTTCGTATGCTTCGCGATCACTTCCTGGCGCTGCTTCTCACGGCGCCGCTCCTCGCGCCATTCGCGTAGCGCGGCGACGACTCTCGATGTCGCCTCGCTCGTCAGACCGACGATCGACAGGAAGGCGCGCCCGAACGAGAACTGCGTCGAGATGATCACTGCGAGAAAGCTGAGCGTCAGCAGGACGATGAGCGAGCCGGTGCGGTTCAGGTAGTCGAGCGTTTCGCCCGCCAGCCAGTCCCCCGCGTAACCGCCTGCGCGGAACCCATGGCCCGACACCTCGATGGTGCCGAGCGCCAGGCTCAGGAACGCGCTGATACACGAGAAGAGCAGGGCGGCGCCGAACGCCTTGGTGGCGACGGCGTCCATCGAGCGGCACCAGAAATAGTTCCAGCCGACCACCACGAGAATCAGCGGAATGAGGTAAGCGGCGTATCCGACGAGCTGAAACGAAAGTTCCGCGACGAACGACCCGACGCGCCCCGCGAAGTTGGCGGGCACGCCGGTCTGGCCGGCGCTGAAGAACCACGCCGGATCCGACGGCTCGTAGCTGGCGAGCGCCACGACCCAGATCAACGCCGCGGCGAACAGCGCGACGCCGACGAATTCGCTGACGCGTCGCGAGATGGTCGATCCCTTCACAATCAAATCTCCATGACCACCGGCAGCACGAACGGCCGCCGTCCCGAGCGCTTCCGGAAGAAGCGGCGCAGCTCGACCCGCAGCTTCTCCTTCATGATGCCCGGATCGGTGCGCTCCTCGAGGCTCGCCTGCGCGACGACCTGTTCGAGCAGCTGCGCTCCCTCGGCGAGCAGTTCCTGGCCCTGCTCGATGACGAAGCCGCGCGTGATGATGTCCGGCACTCCCTCGAGAGCGCCCGTCTGCGCGTTCAGCGCCACCACCGGTACGACCAGGCCGTCCTCCGCCAGATGACGCCGGTCGCGCAAAACCTCATCGCCCACCTCGCCCGACCGCGTGCCGTCGATCAACACGCGTCCGACCGGCGCCTTGCCGGCAACGCGTGCGCCCGCGTCGTCGATGCAGACGATGTCGCCGTTCTCGATCAGCAGGATCTCCGGACGCGGCTCCCGTCCGGCGAAGACCTTCCGCGCGACGCGCGCGTGCTGGGAGAGTTGACGGTACTCGCCGTGAACGGGAATGAAGTAGCGCGGCCGTACGAGCGAGAGCACCAGCTTGAGCTCCTCCTCGCTGCCGTGCCCCGAGACGTGCACGTGCTTGAGGCCCTCGTGAATGACGTCCGCGCCCCGCCGTGCGAGGTGATTCATGACGCGTCCGATCGACTTCTCGTTTCCGGGAATGGCGCGTGCCGACAGCACGACGGTGTCGTCCGGACCGATCTTGACGTAGCGGTGGTCGTCGACCGCCATGCGCGAGAGGGCCGACATCGGCTCGCCTTGGGAGCCGGTCGTCAGGCAGAGCACGTCCTGCGCGGGGTATCCACCGACCTCTGAATCGCGGATCTGCACGCCGGCCGGGATACGCAGGTAGCCGAGGCGCTGCGCGGTCGCGGAGTTCTCGATCATCCCGCGGCCCACGAACGCCACCTTGCGATCGAACTGCGTCGCCAGGTCGACGACGATCTGCATCCGGTAGATGCTCGACGCGAAGGCGGCGACGATCAGCCGTCCGCTCGCGCTCGTGAAGACCTCCTCGAAGGCCTCCACGACCTCCGTCTCCGAGCCGGTGAAGCCGCGCCGATCCACGTTCGTGCTGTCGGCCAGGAGTGCGAGCACGCCGGTCGATCCGAGCTCGGCGAAGCGGTGCACGTCGAAGTGCTCGCCGTCGAGGGGCGTCTGGTCGATCTTGAAGTCGCCGGTGTGAACGATGGTGCCGATCGGCGTGTGGATCGCGAGCGCGACGCAGTCCGGGATGCTGTGCGTGACGCGAATGAACTCGACCTCGAAGGGGCCGATCGTCACGCGATCGCGCGGGCGCACCGCACGCAGGTCGACCCCGTCGATCCCGTGTTCGCGCAGCTTGGGCTCGACCAGCGCCAACGTCAGGGGCGTGCCGAAGACGGGACCCTTGACCGACGGCACGACGTGCGGGACGCCGCCGATGTGGTCCTCGTGCCCGTGGGTGAGGATCAGCGCATCGGCGCCGCCTCTCTGCTGGAGATAGGTCAGGTCGGGGATGATGCGGTCGACGCCGAGTAGCTCGGGATCGGGAAACATCACACCGGCATCGACCACGATGGTCGTCTCGCCCCAGGCGAGCGCCAGCATGTTCATCCCGAATTCACCAACACCGCCTAACGGAACGATTTCGAGCATGAGAGACGCGCATCATCACACCCGGCTCCGCATGGTCCCTGGCGGGACGACCGCGGGCGCCGGAGCCGCTCGTGGCGGCTCACTCAGGCAGCTGGGCGCGCCTGAAACCTCGGAGGCGGGATGACCGACAAAATGCGTCGGGTGAACGAGATAGCCGGACAGAACTATAGCACATCGACCAGCCGGACGATGTCGGCAACGCTCAGGGTTTCGGGGCGCCGGGCAGGGGCGATCCCGGCTGTCGCGAGGGCGCGGGAAGCCCGCGTGGAATCGGTGCCGCCGAAGGCGAGCAGGGCGTTCGCCACGGTCTTTCGCCGGCGGCTGAAGATCGCCTGTGTGACCGCCGCCAGCCGCTCTTCGTCCGCTACGGGAGGCTGCGGCGCGTGGAAGGTGAGCCCGACCACGGTCGACCGCACCCGCGGCGCCGGCCTGAACGCGCCCGGAGGAAGGTCGACCAGGCGTCTCACCGTCGCGCGGTGGGTGATGAGCACGGTGAGAACGCCGTAGTCCCGGGTCCCGGGTTGCGCCAGGAGGCGGTCGGCGACCTCGCGCTGCAGCATGACCGTCGCGTCACGCGCGGGAAAGCCGTGCCGGACGAGGTCGACGAGCCGGAACAGGATCGGCGACGCGACGTTGTACGGCAGGTTGCCGGCGACGCGCAGCGGCCGACCCTCCAAGCCGGCCTGTCGCACCTCATCCAGAAGGCGCTCGGCCGGAAGGGTGAGGAAGTCCCCCTCGACGACGCGGACGCGGGGGATGCCCGCATCGCGGAGCCGCCCCGCGAGATCGCGATCGATCTCGCAGGCGACGATGCCCGCCGCCCGTTCGGCGAGGAGGCCGGTCATCGCGGCGCGGCCCGGTCCGATCTCGACGAACACCTCGTCTGAAGACGGTGCCACGGCGTCCACGACGCGTCGAGCCCAGACCGGTTCGAGGAAGTGTTGGCCGAAGCGCTTGCGAGCGCGGGGGAATGCCCCGTCACTCGTCGGTCGCATCGCCCCGCCAGTAGCGCTCTTCGATCGCTTCGATCTCCTCCTCGCTCAGGCCGAAGTAGTGGCCGATCTCGTGGATGAGCGTCTCTGCAATGGAGGCCACCAGGTCTTCTTCGTCGGAGGCCTCGCGTTGGTGCGGCCCCTGGAAGAGGAGAATGCGATCCGGAAGGGCGTTGCCGTGGCCCCAATGACGCTCGGTGAGCGGCGTGCCCTGATAGAGGCCGAAGAGCGTGTCGCCGGGCTCCACCTCCATTTCCTCGAGGAGTGCCCGATCCGGCTCGTCTTCCACGACGATGGCGATGTTGCGCATCGCGTTGCGGAAGCGTCTGGGAATCGTGCCGAGCGCGTCGGCGACGTGCCGCTCGAATTCAGCGCGGGTCATCGGCGTCGGCGCGGAGGCTGGACCTTGGCGGCACGCGTGGCCGACGGGGCCGGCGCGGGTCGAGACGCCCGTACCGCTTTTCGCGCGGAGGCAGGGCGGGCCGGCCGCCGGTCCTCGGCCGCAGCGCCTGTTTGAAAGTAGGCGCACTGATCCTGGACGGAGCAGGCGGGGCACAGCGGTTTCGGGTTGCAGACGCGCCGGCCGTGGAGGATGAGCAGATCGGACGCCTTCGTCCACCGCTCCGGCGGGAGGAGTGCGCACAGCTGGCGCTCGACCTCTTCGGGGTCGTCGCTCTCGGCGAGGCCGATGCGGTTCGCGACGCGCAGCACGTGGCGATCGACGGGGAGTCCGGGCACGCCGAGGGCGTGGCCGAGGACGACGTTGGCCGTCTTGCGCCCGACGCCGGGCAACGCCGTGAGCGCGTCCATGTCGGCCGGAACCTGTCCGGCGTGCCGATCGACGAGGGCGTTCGCCATTCCCACCAGCGCTCGTGACTTCTGACGGAAGAAGCCGGTCGAATGGATCTGCGGCTCCAACTCGCCGGTCGTCGCCCGGGCGAGTGCGTGGGCGTCCGGGTACCGCTTGAAGAGGGCCGGCGTCACCTCGTTCACCCCCCGGTCGGTGGACTGCGCCGAGAGGATCGTCGCCACGAGCAGCTCGAACGCGTTCGAGTAGTGCAACTCCGTATCCGCCCCCGGATGCTGCGTCTCGAGCGCATCCAAGATGTGGCCCGCCGCCTGCCGGGACTTCACACGTCTCCCTTCTGACTTGTCACTTCTCCCTTTTCCCTTTTGCCTGTTCCCCTATTTCCCTTCTCCATCTTCTCGCCCTAGTGAATCGGCCCACCCTTGTTCCACCCGACGTTGCTGTAGGACTCGGAGTAGACGCGCCAATGTTCTTGCAGCGCGCCGATCAGGTTGGGAATGAACTGGACGGGAACGACAATGCGCGCGCGCACGGGGGCGCGGACGACGTGCTCCGACTCCGCCTCGCGAATCTCGCGATCCGAGAGCGGCATGACCTCGCAGAACGTCAGGGTGAAGTCGAACGGCGTATGCGCGATCGAACAGAAGTTGGAATAGGTCCGCTCCGAGCCGTCGGTGGGCTCTTCCGCGGGGACGATGGTGAAGTTGATCTGCTTGGGCTGGTCTGCCATGCCCAAGATACTAATACTTCCGCATCACCCCCACGACGACGCCCTGGATCTGCACCTGGTCGGGATCGGCGAAGATCGGCTGCATCGCCGCGTTCGCCGGCTGGAGCCTGATGCGGCCGCCCGGGTCGCGATAGAACTTCTTCAGCGTGACGTCGCTGCCGCGCAGCAGGGCGATCACCATCTCGCCGTTGTCGGCCGTCTTGCGATCTTCGACCACGACGAAGTCGCCGTCGCGGATCTGTTCGTCGATCATCGAGTCGCCTCGGACCCGCAGCACGTAGGTGTCGCGCTTGCCGGCGAAGTCTTCGGGAACGGCAATCGTCTCGTTGGAGGCGACGGCTTCGATCGGGACGCCTGCCGCGACGAAGCCGAGCAGGGGCAGCTCGACGGCGCGCCCGCCCGTGCGTGCCTGGACCATCTCGACCGAACGGCTGCGGTTCCACGCACGTTTGATGAAGCCCTTTTCCTGGAGGTTCGTGAGGTGCTTATGAACCGTGGCGAGCGACGAGAGGCCGAACTTCCGGCCGATCTCCTCGAGGCTCGGGGCATAGCCGTGCTGTTGGATGAATTCGTTGAGGTAGTCGAGGATCTCGCGCTGGCGCTTGGTCAGAGGAAGCATGGGCCCTCCTGAGCTGTGGGGCACTATACGCAAAAGAAAGGCGAAAGGCAAGGGGGCTGGGAGTGAACCCACGCGTCGTGCCTGTCATGTAGCGGTTACGATCCCACCGTGCCGTCCGCGCTGAGCCTCCCGATCCCGCTCCCGACCCGCGACTCCAGCTTCGACGTCGTCACGCTCGGACTCAACAGTGTCGACCTGGTCGCCGTCGCGCCGACCTTCCCAGTCCCGAATTCCAAACAGCGCCTCGATCGCTTCGCCCGGCTTCCGGGAGGGCAGATGGCCACCGCAGCAGCGGTCTGCGCCCGGCTCGGCTGGCGTGCGCGCTACATCGGAAGCTTCGGCGACGATGACCTCGGCCGGCTTGGACGCGAGAGCCTGCTCGTGGAAGGCGTGGACATCAGCGCGTCGTGGGTCGCCGACGGGGCGACCAACCAGTTCGCCGTCATCCTTGTGGACGCCGCGAACGGTGATCGCACGGTGTTGTGGGACCGTCATCCGATGCTCGCGATGGATCCCGCACAGGTTCCGCGCGAAGCCGTCACCTCGGGGCGGTTGCTGATCGTCGACTGCCACGAAACCGCGGCCGCGACGACCGCGGCCCGATACGCGCGCGCCGCCGGCATTCCGACGATCATCGACGTCGAGAAGGTGCGGCCCGGCATCGACGAGCTGCTGAGCGAAATCGACATCATCATCGCGGCGCAGGACCTTCCCGCGGCGCTCACCGGCTACGGCGATCCGGGACGGGCGATCGCCGCCATCGGTGAACGCTTTCGCGCCGCACTGGTTGCCGTCACGCTCGGTCCGGACGGAAGTCTGGCCTGGTGCCGCGGACGGGAGATCCGTACGCCGGGTGTCCCCGTGACGTGCGCCGATACGACCGGTGCCGGTGACGCGTTCCGCGGCGGATTCGCCGCCGGCTGGCTTCGCGCTCCGGACGGGGACGTCGCCGATCTGCTCGCCTACGCGAATGCCGTTGCGGCGCTGAACTGCAGGGGACTCGGTGCGCGAGGCGGCATGCCGACGGTGAACGAAGTCGACGACATCATCGCGCGCGGCGCCAGGCGTCCGTGAGGTGCGTGCGGCGGCTCAGGCGCATTCGTCGGCGCGGGCGGAGGTCGACCATCGCGCCGCGATGGCCACGCTCGCACAGACAATCAACAGCGGATCGATGACCGGAATTCTGAAGCGCTCCTGCGGGAAGAAGATCAGCGCCAGGAGGACGGCGCTCCCGCCAAGCAGCCACAGCCCCGGAGCCCTGGCCCGCGCGCTGCCGAGACGCACGAACCCCGCCGCCGCCAGCGGCAGCAGCACGAGGTAGGATCCGATCGACAACGCGGCATAACGGATCGAATGCTGCGCGTAGGAAGGCCCGACCGGCACGACCAGGAAGAACGCTTTCCGCACCTCGAGCTCCAGCCACGCCCACGGATGCTCGCGCATCCACCGCAACGCTTCGCGGTAATAGACTGGTTCGAGCTCGGCGCCCGTGCGCGCCGGATATCGCCCCTGCAGCTCCGCGAGCGCTGCCTTCAACGCCGGGCTCGTCGAGAGGTCGCCGTCTCCCGCCGCGAGCGGGTGATTGCCGGTCCAGAACGTCACGCCGCCTTCGGAGGCCACGAGGATCAGCCGTCCTTCACGCGCGTAGTTACGCATCGTCCACGGGGCGATCACCAGCACGCACCCGGCCAGCAGCCAGGCGATGGCACGCGTCCGGCGCCGCCACGCGAGCCAGGCCGCCGCGGCGGGCACGAACAGGAGCGTGCCAGGGCGGACGAGGATCGTCAGCCCGGTGACGAGGCCCGCGGCCATGCCGGTACGCGCTTCGTTCTCCTGCGTCGCTGCCAGACGATCGAAGAGCCAGACTGACGCCAGGCCGAGGGGCCATGCGAGGGCCTCGCTCCAGACGTACGAGGCCACCCAGACGAGCGGGGGATGGACGGCGCCGAGCAGCGCAGCGATGGCCGCGGCAGTGGGCCCAGCCAGCCGTCCGGCGACGGCTGCGAGCAGGAGCACGCCGACGATCCCCACGGCGGCCTGCGCCACTTTCACTGACGTCGGCACCGCTTCGACAACCGACGTTCCGCCGCCGGTGAACGCAAGGAAGAGCGGGTATCCCGGCGCTCGGCCGACGCCCGTCGCTGCGCCGCCTGGAAGGGACTCGTCGTAGACGAAGCCGTTCCCGTGCACGAGGCTTCTCGCGATCGACAAGTACTCGTGCTCGTCGCGCGTGAGCGGCTGGTTCGTCCAGTAGCCGAGTGCGAAGAGCAGACGCAGCCCCAAGCCCACCGCGGCCGCCGCGGCGAGCACGCGGAGTACCCGCGGCGTCGTCGTCATGCGCCCGCCCGCCGCCCCAGGCTCCTGCGGTGAACGTTCGAGGCGGGACGAGACGCAGGGTGCGCCAATGTCACGCACGTCAATGGCGCGACACGCGGTATTCGTAGGTGCTCACGACCTGGCCTTGACTTGGATTGTCGGGATCGGCCGCGAAGTCCCATTGCCAGAACTGCAGGTCGACGCCGACCACGGGTGGACCCTGCCGGCGGAGGTTGGCGGCGTGCACCGTCGCGGCGAGAAACTCGTCGCAGCGGCGGCGGTCCCCGCCGCGAAAGGGCGCCAGAACGACTTCGCGATACCGCGAATCGGCCATCGCGCCAATCCAACGCTCGAACCGGGCGGGCTCGCGGCGTCCGTCGGCGAGGACGGCGATCGGGCGCACATAGCTGATCACGCGAGGGTTGATGGTCGAGAACATCTTCAGCGTGGTGAACGGGAAGAACTCGACGTGTGTCACCCACCACGACATCAGAAAGAGCCCGATGGCGAGCGTGCCGGCGGCGCCTCGCCGGTGAGCGACGGGGGCCGGCAGCTCCGGCGTCGGCCCGTCGGGTCGCAACTCGCAGATACCGGCACGCCTCGCGGCAACATACCCGTAGATGGTCCGGCCGAGACGAGGAACGCCTGGCAGGTAGACCAGGAGGAGCATCGGCCAGCCGATGGGCACGTGCCACATGAGCGCCCGATAGCCGTCGAACCCCCAGTGCACCTGACCTCGCGTGTCGACGACGGCCATCTCGCTTTCGAGGGCGTCGCGGCTCACACCCTGGGCATCCGGCGAGGCGGGGCCTTCGTCGGGAAGGCGTCGGAAATCGACGAGGTCGAGGCGGTCGAGGAGGTCGAGCCCTCGCAGCGCGCGGACGGTTCGGCCGCACAACCCGCAGCGCCCGTCGTAGAACACGCGCACGCTCCGCCCTGACCCTCTCAGCCAGCCGGTAACGCTCCTGCGCACGCCATCGAAGTCGTAGAACACGCACGATTTTCGCACAGCCGCTCGCCGGTCTGCCATCGGGCCCGCGGCTCCGCCGATCGGTCGCGCGAGAGCGTCGGGTATCCTTGACGGGCCGATGTGGACCAACAGCTCCAGGGAGGACGACGTCGGGCACGCCGCCGATCGGCTCGACGCGTGCCGCGCGCCAGCACCGACGATCCGCTCTGGATTCCGCGTCGCGATGGTGATTCAGCGGTTCCGTCCGGACTTCGGCGGGCAGGGGGTACAGGTCGAGGAGCTGTGCCGCGCGCTCGCGCGACGAGGCATCCGCCCGACCGTGCTGGCCGCGACGCGAGGACGGCCTTCGAACCGGGAACGGTGCGACGGGTACGAGGTGCGCCGGCTGCGCGCCGACGTGTTTCCCGGGATCTCGCGATCGAGCCGGTTGTGGAATCCGCTGTTCGGCCTGCGCGTCTTCCTCGCACTCATGCGGTTGCCCCGGATGGATGTCGTGCACGTACACGGGTTGAGCGACGCTCTGTACGGCGCTCTCATGTATTGCCGGCTGCGGTCGATTCCGCTCGTGTTCGAAATGACGCTGATGGGCGTCGACGATCCGGCGACGGCTCTCGCCACGAGTCAGCTGCTCGCGCGGCGTCGCCGCGCAGCCTATCGTGCCTGTGATGCGTACGTGGCGATGTCGGCCGCGTTCCTTCCCTCGTACGCCGCCGCCGGACTTCCGCCCGCGCGCCTCAGCCTCATCCCACAGGGAGTCGATCTCGAACGCTTTCGGCCGCGGCCCGAGGACGCGCGTGCTCTCGTTCGCGCCGAATTCCAGATCGCGCCGTCCGATCGCGTCGTCGTCTTCGTCGGATCGCTGATCGAACGAAAGGGCATCGATCTGCTGCTGGCTGCGTGGTCGAAGGTGCACCAGCAGACGCGCCGCGCGCATCTCGTACTGGTTGGACGGAACGTGTTTCCGCCCGGCAGCGGCGATGCCGGCTTCCTGGCGGAGCACATGGCGCGATTGTCGGCGGAGGCCGCGGCGACGGTGCACGTCGCGGGCCTGCGCGATCAGCCGGAGGCGTGGATGTCGGCGGCCGACGTCTTTGCATTCCCCTCTCGCCGGGAAGGATTCGGCTCCGTGATCATCGAGGCCATGGCGTGTGGGCTGCCGTGTGTGGTCGCGACGCTCGATGGCATCACGGATCTGGTGTTCGCGTCGCCGGTCGATGCCGCGAGCGGTGGCGGCTGGAGCGGCGACGGCGTCGTGGTCCCGCAGGACGACGTGGAAACACTGTCGGCCGCGTTGCTGCGGCTGATCGACGACCGCGCCGCGGCCGCGGCCATCGGCGCGGCGGCGCGGGCTCGTGCGCGCGCGGCCTTCGACATGCATCGCGTGATCGCTCCGGCGTACGAGCGTCTCTACGGGTCGCTCAGCGGCCAGGCGTCCGCGTGAGCACGACCGTACCGGCCGACGGCTTGCTGCGCCGCGCATCGCGCGCGATGTTCTGGAACGCGCTGATGTTGCCTGCCATCACGGTGATCAACCTGGCGGGCGCGGTCCTTCTGCGCAGGGGGTTCGGACTCGAGTCGGGCACCTACGACACGGCGCTCGGCGTGCTCAACACGCTGCTGACCTATTCAGGGCTCGGGCTTCCGTTCACCGTCGCGCAGTTCGTCCCGGGACTCGCGCGCAACTCCGGCCGTGCCTCCGCGGTGCGGTTCCTGGGCCGCGTCGTGCCCGTTCGCTTCGTACTGCTCGCCGCTGCGCTCGCCGCCGTGAACGTGTTCGCTGGCACTCTCGCCGACTCGCTGAATCTGGGATCCGGAGGAGTGCGGCTCATCAGGATGGTCTCTGCGCTGGCCGCACTGCGCGCCGGCTCCGATCTGGCCATCGACGTCCTCCAGGCGCTCCTGGCTCACGGTCTCGCCAACCTCGTCCAGTTGGTCCAGGCTGTCGCGCTCGCGGGCGCCGTGATCTGGACGGTCTGGGCACATGCGACGATCGCCACCCTCTTCGGCCTGCTCGCAGCCGCCGCGGCGTGCAACACAGTGCTGTCCACATGGCTCGCGTCCCGTCAGATACGGGCGGTGCCGCCGGACGGCGAAAATGGCGCCGCGATCGCAGGCGACATTTCGTGGAGGCGGATCGTCGGGTTCGCCGCGTTCATGTTCCTCGTCGACGCGTCGAACTATTTCGCGACGCCGGCGTTCGCAAGCCCTGCCCTGGCCGCGGTGTCCCACGGCCAGACGACGACCGCGCTGTTCAACGTCGCGTTCCAGATCCCCATGATGGCCGTCGTCGTCATTCTCTCGGGCTTCCAGGGGCTCTATCGGCCGTTGTTCGCGGGAATCATTGCAGACGGGGATCCGGGGCGACTGCGCACCGCGTTCAGCGAGATCGGCAAGGTGCAGACGATGCTGCTCGTGCCGGCGGGCATCGGCCTCTTTCTCCTCCTGCCCGACTACGTGCTGTTGCTGTTCGGGCGACAGTTCGCGGCGTCGGTGCCGCTCGCGAGAATCCTCACGCTCTTTCTGGTGGCCGAGGCGCTCCTGACGCCCGGCTTCATCATTCTGTCGGTCGACCGTCGCTATTGGGCGTCGCTCGGAGCGCAGGCTGCCCGTGCGCTGGTGGCGCCGGTGTTCGTCTGGCTGGCGGTGCGTGGTCAACTGGATCTCGCCGCGGCCGTGTTCGGCGGGGGCAGGCTCCTCGCGGTCGGACTTGGGTTCCTGATGGCGCGGCGTCGCTACGGCGTCCGCTACGCGGGGCCATTCACGATGCGTGTCGCGCTGGCCGCTGCGCCGATGGCGCTCGTGGTCTTCACGTCAGGGCTCGTCGTTCCGTCCACCGTGGCGTCGACGCTCGCCCGAACGGCGCTCGGCGCGGCGACGCTCGTCTTCGGTCTTCGGTGGTTCGCCGTCCTCGGTCCTCGCGAGTTGGACATCCTGCGCCGGACGCGGATGCCTGGCGCTGCGATGCTCGCCTGCTGGCTGACCAAGTCCGGCGACGCCGCGTCACGCGCGTAGCCGGGCGAGCAACTCGTCATAGAGCGCGACGTGGCGGTCCGCCACTGCGGGCCACGAGAACTCCCGCTCCACCAGCGCGCGACCTGCGTCGCCCATCGCCGGCAGTCGATCGGGCGTTCCCAGTGCCTCGGCGATCGCCGCGGCCAGCGCCGCCGGGTCGCCAGGTTCGACCAGCCATCCCGTGACGCCGGGCACGATCTTGTCCGGCAGCCCTCCCGCGCGTGTGCCGACAACGGCGCGCCGGTGGGCCATGGCTTCGAGCGTGACGAGCGAGCTGCCCTCGTACAGTGTGGGGTGGACGAACAGCGTCGCCGCCTGGAGCCAGCCGTGCAGGTCGTCGCCGCTGGCACGCCCGGCGAACACGACGCGCGCGCCGAGACCGGCAGCCGCGACCCGCTGTTCGAGCCGGCCGCGCATCGGGCCATCACCGACCACGACCCATCGCCAGTTCACGCCAAGGACGTCGCGCAGCGTTGGGTGTGTCAACGCGTCGACCAGGATGTGGAATCCCTTGTTCGCCTCGAGGCGCCCGACGCTCACGAGCAGCGGATCGGCGGGACCGAGTCCCGTGCTGCGCCGAAGATCCGCGGCGCGCTCGTCTGCCGGTCTGTCGCAGTCGTCGAGGTCGATGGCGTTCGGGATCGTCACCACGGCTTCCGGCGGCACGCGCAGATGCTGAAGCACCGGTCTCACGAGCACACGATCGGTCGCAACGACGCGATCGGCGGCGCGCGCGCAGGTGCGCACGGCCCATTGCAGCGGGCGGTAGGCCAGACGCTTGAGACGTGCGTGCGAGGGATCGGTCGCGCCGAACTCCTCGAGCCCCTGCGGGTTGAAGACCAACGGTGCGGGTCGTCGATCCGGTCCGGGCCACCGGCGGGCATAACCGAGCACTGCGGCACCAAGGCCGTGGACGACGTCGATCGACCCATCCGCCGCGAGCTTCGCGGCGAGGGCGCCAGCGCGTTCGCCGAACAGCGGGTAGGCCGTGATGCGATCGAGAATCGTCGTGCCGCGACGGTTCGCCAGGGGGAACGTCCGGTAGGGGACCGTCAAGATCCGGATGCCGGGCCGCGTCAGCATCTCGTTCGCGTCCGGGTCGTCCAAGTGGCCGTGCATCGGTGGTTGGGTAATCAGCGTCACGTCGACCGACCGCGCGGCGAGGAACCGCACGAGATCGTGGACGTGCCGCTGGAGTCCGCCGTGGCCGTGCAACGGGTAGACGACCCGCGCGACGACAGCCACGCGCACGCGGCGACCGCCGGGTGCCGGCGTCACGCCTGCGGGCCTCCGACGCCTGCGATCTCCTCGTAACAGGCACGCGTGCGCCGCGCGCTCCGTTCGGGACTGAAGAGCGCCGCACGCTCCAGACCTGCGTGCTGCAGACGCCGGCGCAACGCTTCGTCGGAGGCGAGCCGTTCGAACGCGTCCCGCCACACGGTCACGTCGTGCGGCGAGTCGATCACGATGCCGGCGTCACCAACGACGTCGCGCACGGCGCCGGCCGAGTGCGCGGCGACAGGGGTGCCGCACGCCATCGCCTCCAGGACGACGAGCCCGAACCCTTCGTGCAGGGATGGAAACATGAACGCCACGGCGCCCGAATAGAGCGCGACGAGGTCCTTTTGCGCGATGGACCCCGTGAGGAGCACCGACTCGCGGGCGTCTGGCTGGGCGAGCCGCTCGAAGAATCGTTCGTCCCGGCCTTTCGGGTATTCGCCGCCGGCGAAGACCATTCGGCCGCTGAATCCGGTTCGGGCCCGGAACTGCAGGAATGCTTCCAGCAGCATGGCCAGGTTCTTCTTCTTCGACAGGTTGCCTACGTGAATGAAGTATGGCGCGGCGTCCAGGCCATATCGCGCCCGCACGCGGGCCACCCGTCCGTCGCCCACGCGTCGATACGCGGGATCGTATCCGCAGGGGACCACGCGAATACGGTCGCGAGAGAGGTCGTAGAAGCGGACGAGGTCGTCCGCCGTCGAGTCCGAGATGGCGATGATCGCGTCGAGCCGGCGGTACTGGCGGGGCAGCACGTATCGCCAGTACCAGACGTCCACCTTCGGGTATGCCTCCGGGTGTCGCAACGTCGTCAGGTCGTACACCGTGGCGATGCTCCGGCAGCCGGTCCCGGACACGACCTGGTTCTTGACGAAGTGCACGACGTCCACGGCGTGGCGCCGGCAGAAGTATGGAAGCGCACGCTGCAGGGCGATGCGGGCCGCGAACCTGTTTCGTGCCGGCACGATCATCTGGCGAGCGCGGGGATGGAGCCCCTCCAGAGACGGTTCCGGTGCGCTGAGCCAGATCGTATACCGGTGATCGTCGCCGAGCGCGAGCAGCGGACGGAGCAGGTTGAGCGTTGCGACACGCCCACCGCCTTCACGGTCGATGCCCAGGGCTTCAATCGCGACGTGCATCGCTTCGCGGGACTCCGGCGGGACAGCCGGAAGGTGTTGGCATGACGACCAGCCAGTCGGTGTTCTCGAAGCCCAGTGGAAAGCAGGGGGAGGCGATCCATCGCGCCGCAGTTCCCCGACGCAGCATGATGACCGACGCGCCGGCGTCTGCGAAGCGCCGCCAGGCGCGCTCATCGCCATCCGCGGCGTATGCCGACTCGAGCGCGTCGCGCGCGTGTTCGTACACGGCGGCATCGGCCCCGAAGAGCAGCGCGAGCCGGCGCCCGCCCAGGACGAGCGGTCGCCGAAGCCAGTAGCCGTATGCGTTCTCGAACTCGGAAGGACGGATGGCCACTGCCGCGGTCGGCGGCGTGTGCGCGTTCACCCAGCGGAGGGCCTCGACGGTCGCCTTTGGTGTGGCCCAGAAGACACCGCCTTCGAGGAGGTATCCCATTTCGGCGTAGAGCGTGCCGGCCGCCGAGATGACGACCGCCGCGATCAGGAGACGTGACCGCCTGAGCTCCAGCGCCGTGGCTGCCGCGAACGGTGCCAGGAGGAACCAGGCGAGCAGCAGCCCGCGGGCGTAAAGGTTGTTGCCGACGCCGACCGGAGGGCGTACGAAGGTGACCAGCGCGAGGACGGCGAGTGCGACGCCGATCGCGTCGGCCTGCCGGAGATTCACCGAACGCCAGTTCCGGGCGATGAATATCGCGGCACACACGCCGATCACGCCGAAGTCGATGGCGAAGACGGCCGGCGTGTCCAGCAGCCACGACCATTGGGACGGCCCGAACAGCCACGAGAAGACCGCGCCGTTGCTCCACGTGCCGGCGTTCGACAACGCCAGGATCAGACCCGACGATGACCCCCGTACGACGGTCGGGAGCACGGGCAGCGCCAGGCACACTCCAATCAGGCCGGACGGCGCCCAGCGGCGGATCACCGTGCTCTGCCACGGCGGGCGCCTGGTCACCGCGCACTCCACGAGCGCGCGCGCCGCGACACCCACCGCGAGCGACATCGCAACATACGTCGATAGCGCGGCGAGCGAAGCAATCAGCAGGCCCGGCATCAGAGCTCCCGATCGCGGCGCCGCCGGGTCGTCGTCGGCTCGGGGCGCCAGGAGATACATCGTCACCAGCGCCACGAGGGTCGCGGCCGTCTGGTGCGGCGCCCACATGGTCGACACGATGGGCGCGCTGAAGC
>JBFXAT010000030.1:0-48466 GCA_050183995.1 Vicinamibacterales bacterium | reverse complement strand
AGAACGGGGCAAGGCTCACGCCAGAGGCTTGGTACAGCAGACTGAAGTTCTTCCCGTGTGACGAGAGACACAGATCCATGATGACGGCCCAGCTAGAACAGCCTGCCCCGTCCGATGTACGTTGATATCCATCACCCGGGCCTTGTGGCGGCTGGTCAGGTGAACTGCCGGCGAAGTCAGAAAGCGCTGCAATCCATCAAACCGCCCAAGCAGTCCAATACCACGTTGAGACGAGTGGGAGGGCGCTGCTCGGGCAATCGTGCGCGCCGCGGGTCGCCGGGTGCGTCGCGTCGTTGTCGCCTAGCAAACGACGTGGAGGTCAAGATGACGACAATGAGTCGCGTGGCCATTGGGCACGTCCAGTCGATGCGCGCAGTCGTGCAGCAGGGGTATGGCGGGATCGAGGTGCTGCGCGCAGGAGAGGCGCCGGTGCCGAACATCGGCGCCCGCGAGGCACTCGTGCACGTGCATGCTGCGGGCCTCGACCGCGGGACGTGGCACCTGATGACAGGCAGGCCTTATCTCATGCGGCTGATGGGGTTCGGCTTCTGGTCCCCGAAGCACACGGTCGTCGGCCGCGATTTGGCCGGCACGGTCATCGAGGTGGGCGCCGAGGTGAGCCGCGTCCGAGTCGGCGACGCCGTGTTCGGCATCGGGGAGGGCTCGTTCGCCGAATACGCCCGTGCCGTAGAAACGAAGCTTTCGCAGAAGCCCGAGGCGCTGACCTTCGAGCAGGCGGCCGTCACACCGACCTCCGGCCTGACCGCGCTCCAAGCACTCGACGCGGCTCGTGTCGAGGCGGGACAGCGCGTCTTGATCGTCGGCGCGTCTGGCGGTGTGGGCACCTTTGCGGTCCAGCTCGCGCGAGCCCGGGGCGCGTCGGTCACGGGCGTGTGCAGCACCTCGAAGGTGGAGCTCGTGCACTCCCTAGGCGCGGAGGAGGTCATCGACTACCACATGCGCGATTTCACGGACAGCCCCGAGCGTTACGACGCGATTCTCGATATAGGCGGTAACACGCCACTCTCGAAGCTGCGTCGCACCCTGACTCCCGCCGGTACGCTGGTCTTCGTAGGTGGTGAACAGGGCGGCGACTGGTCGGCGGGGTTCGGCCGACAGCTCCTCGCGTTCGCGATGTCGCCGTTCACGAGACAGCGCTTCGTCATGCTGATGAACCGCGGGCACTACGAGGGGCTCGACCGCCTGGCGGAACACGTGGCGCGAGGCGAACTTCGGCCCGTGCTCCAGCGTTCCTGGCCCTTGGCAGGCGCCGTCAATGCCATGCGCGAACTCGAGGCCGGGCTCGTTAGCGGGAAGGTCGCGATCGTGCCGTGAGGTCGATGAGGGGCCAGTGGAGTCCCCAGGTTTCACTGAACACCTCGGCTGGACCTTCGGTGATCGGCTTCGAATTGATTCCGGGCACACTCCCTCGAGGGGACTGTGCCGACGTGATGGATAGCTAACGTCTCGATGCAGTCTCGACCTCGGCCTCAGCAAACCTGCCGATTATTCGAGATCGGCTTCTTGATGCGCCGTCTGTTCAGGCCGCGGACGAGAGACTCGACGACGGTCACGCGGCCGTCGTTGGCCAACAGCATGAACATCGCGTTGAGCCACGATCTCGCGATGGATGGTCGGCGCGGTTGCCCAACCCATGATCTTGCGGGACAACAGCCGCGTGCGATAGACCTGCAGGGCCCGGAGCTTGTGCTCGCGCCTCAGTCGCGCGACCCGATGCTTGCTGCACCTTCACCCGATTCCCGGAGGTCCAGGAACACGCGAGGCGCCCCGTAGATCCGTTGGCGGGCCACGCCAAATCCTGGCAGCCGGTGGTTCACGGCCACCAATCGATCCGGATCGTCGAACGGCAGCGGCTTCAGCAGCACGCCGTAGACCACGCTGAACACCGCCGTCGTCACGCCGATACCCAGTGCGAGCGTCGCGACCAGCGCGCAGGCGATCTCGCTCTCGAGTTCGCGGCCGAGCCGACGCCGCCGGCACATGTCGACCACCCGCGCGAGCAGGGCCCTCCCGAGTCGCCCGCGCGCTACTCGGGGAGCGGCTCTCCGCGCGTCTCCGGGCCGGCACCCGGCGTCACAATCAGGCCGAGAATGTAGATGAGCGAGAGCGCCGCCGCGGTTCCCGCGAGGCTCCCGGTGGTCGAAATGATCCACCCCGCCGCCAGCGGTCCAAATGCCGCCACGTACCGCGAGACGTTGAACACGAGGGAGATGGCAGATCCCCTGATGCCAGTCGGGAACAGCTCCGGAAGGTACACGGCCATCCACGAGAACTGTCCCAGCGTGAAGAACCCATTCACCGCGGCCACGACCAGCAGGACCGCCGGATTGCGCACCAGCAGGAACAGACAGAGAGACAAGACGAGCGACCCGGCGTAGTACACGCTGATCGTGGGCTTGCGTCCACGTGCGTCCGCGAGGACTCCGAACACGAGATAGCCGGCAATCGCGCCGACGTTGTAGGTGAGGCCCGCGAGCGATGCCCACCGCTGCGGCTCGAGCCCTTGCGATTCCGCAAGCTGGGATGCAAACAGTGGGATCCAGGTGGACACCGACCACCAGCCGACCACCGTGCTGAGCGACATCAGCAGGAGCAGCGCCACGCGTCGCCGCATGGATCGATCCGACAGCAGGACTGCGATCGTGAATCCCGCAAGACGGTCATCGTCGCCGACGGCACCACCCTGGGCGCGCCGCTGCTGCGCCGCGCGCCTGCGTTCACGCGCCGCCCTCCAAAGAGGCGAATCGTTCACGTTGCGGCGGATGTAGATCAAGAAGAACGACGGCAGAACGCCGATGAGGAACAGGGAGCGCCAAGACTCCGGGCCGAGAGGGGCGACGAAGAACCAGATGCCTGAGGCGAGGAAGAAGCCTGCGCCGAATCCCGATTGAAGCACGCCGGCGGCGCGCCCACGCCATGCAGCCGGCCAGAACTCCGCCACCATCGCAGTGCCAGAGCCCCATTCGGCGCCGAGGCCGAGCCCGGTCAGAAAGCGGAGTACCACGAGCGCGCGATAGCTCGGCACGAACGCCGTCAGCCCCGCCGACACCGCGTACCAAAGGATTGACACCATCAGTACACGCTTGCGACCGATGTAGTCGGTGAGTACTCCCGCGATCACCCCGCCCGTCGCCCATCCGAGCAACATGGCGGTGAGCGCTGCGCCGGCATAGAAGGAAAGGTCGCCGGCCTGTGATGCTGGAAGAAGTTGGCCGATCGCAGTCGGCATGACGAGCACGAAGGCATAGCTTTCGTACCCGTCGAACATCCACCCGATCCAGGAGGCCAGCAGCGCCCGCCTGGATTCGGCGTTCGTCGATCCCCCGCGAACGTCGATCGGGCTACCTCGCAAAGAGGACCTGACTCGCCGACGCCTGGCGCACCAGCCGCTCTGCGTCCTCCTGCAGGAGAAAGCGCTCCCGCACGGCCCTTGCCGCGGCGGCACGCACGAGGGCGACGTACGCGTCCAGGCTCACATACCGCTCCTCTATCGAACGGCGTGGATCTCCGCTCGTCACCCGCTCCGCCCTGGTTCGCGCGAACGGGATGAAGCCGCCCTGATATCCGCACGACTGGCCTTTGAAGAACCCCTCAGTGGAGACGTTCCACCCCGTATAGGTGCCGAGCGGCACCTGCAGGAGCACCGAGGGCACGCCTGCGATTTCGTTGCCGTCCAGATTGACCCGCGGCACGACGCCAGGCAAGACATGCTTGATGGCCGGCGGCTGGGAGCCGATCACGCCGGAGACCTCGTTGTAGATGAAGTCCGGTCCGAGGTCGTAGTCGAGCAGAGGGTTCACGGCCGCTTCGGGTGGCGGGACCCCCGGGATGACAGGGAACCCCATCGCGCCGCGGTTGGGTGGCACCAGATCGCCGGTCGCCAACCGGGGATAGCGGCTCTCCGGCGGCATCGTGTCCTTGACAACCCAATCAATCAGCGCCACGGCGAGCGCCCGCAGCGTCTCATGCTCCGGATTGGGATTCGCGACGAGCGCGCAGGCGCCGAACCCCGTCAGATTGTTGCGCGCAGGCCTGCTCTCGGTACTGAACCCGCCGTCTCCGCCGCCGTGAGTGGTGCTGGGACTGTAGTATCGGCGCACGTTGTCCGGCAGCGGAATGTCCCGATCCGCCGCGGTGCCGACCAGATTCGGAAACCCCTTCATCTCCCAGAGCTCCGTGGCACCGTTGGTCTCGAAGATCTTGGGACAGGTGCTGGTCACCCGGCAGCGATCGAGCACGCCGGCGGCTGCACGCTCGCGAACCGGATCCGGCCACGCGGTCCACGAGGCCACGCCTTCTCCTCGGAGCTCGTACAGGCCGACGTTGTCTCCAGGGATCGAAAATCGCACGTTGACGGAGTTGAGAAGGCCCGCGATGTTCTCGAGCGCCCCGTCCCAGACGATCCGGCCGCTGGTGTCTTCGTTGAATCCGAGCTGGATGAACGTCCTAACCAACCGTCCCGTCTGCGAGGAGCCGATCGCGATGACGCGGGACACGCGTTGGGCCACTGGATTGAGCGTGCCCTCCTGGTCACGCTCCCCGTGCCGGAAGAACACCAGCAGATCGCGGATCGATGCCACACCGATCCCCATGATGCGGGGGGCTTTCGCCGTGAACACGAGCTGGTACAGCAGCGCCGGATCAACGCCGTCCTTCAGGCAGATCTTCGAGGGATCGGGCGTGCCCGGAAACGGCGTGTTGGTGCAGTCGGCCCAACTCCAGTCCGTACTCGAGATGGTGCGTTCGCCTCCGATCACCCCGCTCATCGTCTCCGATGCATGCGTTGTCAGGGTCGACATCCGCGTGTCGAGGCTCACCGGCCGCTCGTAGGAGAGCACCGTCAGCGGTAGCGCCGCGGCGAGGGCCAGTGTCGACGTGCCCGTACGCACGTCGGCAAAGCGGGCAATGACCGGGCCGGTGATTGGCGAGCCATCCGGGTTGACCGCGACCGGCAACTGAATCGCATAGGCTTTGCCGCCCCAGTCACCAGGCAGATCGGCCGAGACATCCCCTTGCCAGCCGCTGCGCACGATGATGTCGCCGCGGCGCGCGAAGAACTCATCACCCGATTCATCGCCCGATCGAAACGTGTTCGGGATCAGTTCCCGGCCGCGGTTCACCGGCTCGTAGATCAGGACGCCGCTCGCCTTCGAGATGTCCACCGGCCGGCTCAACGCGAAGCTGGCGACGTATTCCACCATGCCGCGGGCATTTCTGGGCGCGAACTGCAGATCCGTGATCACGCGGTTGTGCGGGTCCATCGGATCGATCTCGCCGTAGACCTGGCCGACCAGCTTCTCATACGGTCCGATCGCACCGAAAGACTTGCCCCCGTAGGCCGGGGACTGGCTGTTGGCCTTGTCGATCACGATCTTCACCACGCCGGCCCCGGCCGACAGCGGCGCGGACACGAGACACACCATCACGGCAAGCGAGAGCCCGGCGGCACGAAACCAGAGAGGGCTCCAACCAACCGGTCTGAGCAAGCGCGCCATCGCCAAATCTCCCGTTGATGCCGCCCTCATCACGCCATCGCGCGATACGGGCGACGACCGAGGGGCGCATTCGAAGACAACGCGACACACACGAGCACACGAAGGCGCTCATGAGGTCCCCAACGAGCGGAGCAGGTTGGGCCTGCTCCGCCTCAATCCATCGGGTTGGTCAGGGAGGCCTGCATGGCCTTCCGGTTGACCTCTGCACCCTTGAAGACGACCTGCGCGATCCGCTGCGTATTGGTGATCGACTCCAAGGGGTTGCCATCGAGCACGAGGAAATCGGCGTCCTTGCCGGCAGCAAGGATGCCCATGCTCGAGAGGCCGAGATATTCGGCCGGTCGGCTGGTGGCCGCCACGATCACCTGCATCGGGGACATGCCGGACTTGCTCATGCTCTCGAGCTCGCGCTGCTCAGCCATGCCGAAGAGGTGATCCTCGAGGCCCGTATCGGAACCGAGGATGATCTTCGCACCGGCGGCGGCAAGCCGTGTCAGGCTGCGCTGCAGAATCCCGAACTGCGCCTTCGTACGTTCGGTGGCCGCTGGATCATGAGGACCGAACGTCTTCTTCATTCGTTCGATCACCGCGGGAGGCGCGGATCCCTGGAGGAGCGTCATCAGCGGATCGCCGTCACGCAGCCAGTGGGGCAGTTCAGCGTACGTCGACCACTCGGGGCTGAGATTCGGCATGACGTACACGTTCTTCTTCACGATCGCCTGAACGAGGCTGTCGTCCATCTCCTTGTCCCGCACGAGATGGGCGAAGCCGTCGATGCCGGCGTCGACCAACTCCACGGCGTCGCTGTGGTAGAACACGTGCGCGTTGACCTTGATCGAATGCTTGTGCCCCTCGTCGATGATCGCGCGGAACAGCTCGGCCGACAGACGCGGCGCGCGTCCATTGCGGTCGTCCACCCAGATCTTGATGATGTTGACCTTCTTCGCGGCGAGCTCCTGGACGGCCCGGCGCGCCTGCTCGACCGTCGTGACCTCGTAGGCGATGCCCGCATACGCTGCGCCGCCCGGACCGGCATTTGGGGCGCCGATCCCTCGACCGGCGATTCTGAGCGTCGCACCGCCCAGGCGTCCCGCCGCCTGATCGGCGCGCACCTCGTAGGTCACCTCGCCCTTCTCGATCCCCTGCGACTGCACGGCCGCAACCCCAAAATACAGGGCGCGGTTGAGGTCATCGGCGATGTTCTGCTTGGTGAAGTTCTTCGCGTCGTAGGTCAGTCCCCGCTGAAAGCCGGGATGCCCGTGCGCGTTGACGATGGTCGGCATGACGGTCTTGCCCGTCAGGTCGACGCGCCGCGCCCCTGCGGGCGCCTTCACGCTTCCCTTCGCACCGACCGCGGAGATCGTATTTCCCTCCACGAGCAGCGCAGACTGCTCGATCGCCGCGCTCCCGTCGCCGGGAATCAATCGAGCGCCTTCGTACAACGTGGCGCCGCGCGCTGATGGACTCTGCGTGAACACGGCCTGCGCCGCCAGTGCAGCGACAGAGACCGCGAGGACGACACTGAACACACTTCGCTTCATACACGCTCCCTAGAAGGTGGCCTTCACGCTGACCCGCACGAGGCGGGGCGCCAGAATCTGTGTCGGGACACCAAGGGTCGAACCGATGGACGTGTTCTGCGCCAGCACCGGATTCGCGTTGGCGAGGTTGTACACGTCGAGCACCGGCTCCACGGTCCACGTGCGCATCTTCAGCTGCTTCGACACCCGGAAGTCGAGGAGCCCCTTGACGGCTTGGGTGCGATCCGCGCCGCGCTGCTGTACGTAGATCGTGTCGGACCCCTGATTCAGACCGGCCACGACCAACGTCTTCTCCAGCGGATCGCCCGCCCGCGCCTGATAGTTCGCGGCGACGAGCACGCCGTGCGGCAGACGGTAGCTGCCCGACAGCTTGAAGACCCAAGGCAGCTCCTGAAAGACCGACCCGTTGGCCCGGTTCAGAGTGTAGTTCGGGTTGTTCAGGTCGGTGTTCGCGCCGGGATTGGTGAACGTTCCGCTGTGGGCGAACCCGCGGTGCCGCTGCAGCGTCAGACCACCGAGCATCTGCCAGTTCGACGTCATCCGCTTCGACACGCGGAAGTCCAGGCCGCTGTAGTCGCTGCGCACGATGTCGCTGTTGGTCATGGTGCGCTGACGCACCGTCGCCAGCGACGGCGAAAGGTTGTAGACCGTGATGGTCTTGCTCACGCCGTTCTCGGTATAGCTCCGCTCGATCGGCGTGTAGGCCGAAGAGGGCCGAGCCAGGTCGACGATCGTCAACCCGTCACGCTGCTGCGTCCGGTGATAGCTGACCGATACGGCGACGTCGCCTGGCAGCTGATGATCCACCCCGACGTTGAACTCGTCAGCGTGCGGACGCCGGGCATCGGACGCCACGACCGGGAACAGGCCGGCGGAGAAGCCGGTGAAGCGCGCCAGGTCGAGCTCGCCCGGATCGAGCAGCCGGTTCTGGTTCGCGTCGGTCCACGGCACCTGGACGGTGGTCACGCTGTTCGGGTTGACGGCTTCCGGAATCTCCGATCCGAACTGATTGTAGAACCGGCCGTAGTACGCCTTGAGGGCCGTCTTGGCGTTCCCGAAGAGGTCGTACGAGAGGCCGAGGCGCGGCGCGATGTTCGGACCGAAGTCGAACACCGACGTTCGATTGAAGCTGCGGGGACCGACCCACGTGCCGGCGGCACTGGTCTGGGCCGGCAGGTAGGCCGACACCGCATCGATCCGCACGCCGACGTTCATCGTCGCGCGCCGGATCGTCCACTGATCCTGCAGGAAGGTGCCCCAGCTGTTGATCTGGTGATCAGCCGTGTTCGGCGTGTTCGAGAGCAGCGCCTGGAACGGTACACCGTCACGCATCTCGAGGATGATGTCACCGTTCCGTGTGCGTTCCCACAGCATGCGCTCGCGCGACATCTGGAACCCGGCCTTCAGATTGTGCGAGCCCGCCATCTCCGCCACGCGGGTCATGGTCGCGTTCAGCTGGTTGCGATGGTTTGGATTGAAATCGTTGACGTCGGACGCGTTGAACCGCGTGAATCGCACGATGTCGCGAAGCGAGATGTCGGTCTCGGAGACCTCCGGCCGGTAGAGCGTGCCGTAGCTGCCCCAGATGCGGCCGATGCTCACGTCGAACACGGTCGAGCGCCCGATGACCTGATTGAACTTCGCGACGACGCTCGTCGTGTCGAGCGGATTGTTGATGGTGGCCTTGTCCTCGATGGACAGGTACGGCGAGTTCCGACGGTGAAAACGCTCCTTCAGCTGCGGCAGCACGAGGAACGACACGCGCCGGTTCGAGTTCATCTGATACGTGGCCTTGGCCATGCCGGCTCGGATCCGGTTGTCGTCGATGCCCAGCGACCCATCCGCGTTGACCGCCCCGATCTGGAACTGATCGAGCCGGAACCAGCGGAACGAGCCGAAGAACCACAGCTTGTCCGTCTTGAGAGGACCGCCCAGCGTGCCGCTGACGTCGTACGAGATGTCGATCGGATTCCCGGCTGCCGCGGCCGGAACGCCCGGCGCGAGGTTCAAGCGCCGGCGAAGCTGGTCGTCGACGTTGTCGCCCTGCATCCCGCCGTTCATGAAGAGCGCGTTGTAGTCGCCGCTGAAGCGGTTGCCGCCGGAGCGCGTGACCATGTTCATGTACACACCGCCCGAGTCGACTTCAGCCGTGCCGGACGCGGTCTGCATGTTGTATTCGTCGAACATCTCGTTGCTGTAGTACTGGTTCGTCGAACCCCCGCTGCCCCCGGTCCAGTTGGTCTTCAGCCCGTCGACCGAGAAGGTCTTCTGGCTGTCGGCCGACCCATACGCCTCGATGTTGTACTGCTGCATCGCCTGCGTTCCGCCGACGTCGAGCCGCTGTGTCACGACTCCGGCAACGAGGCCCGCGACCACCCACGGGTTGCGGCTCGTGGGGATCGCCTCGAACAGCTCCTTGCTGACGCTCGTCTGTGTCGTCGTGCTGAGCACATCCACCAGTGGAGCTGAGCCGCTGACGGTGAGGCTTTCCTGGAGAGAGCCGAGCTTCATGTCGGCGTCGATGCGCGCGTTCTGCGCGACCTGGACGCGCACACCCTCGCGGCGGAGCGTCACGAATCCCGACAGCTCGAAGCTCACGACATAGTCTCCCGGCGGGAGGCCCGTGAACTGATACGTACCGGTGTCGCCCGTCGTCGTATCGCGCTGCCCGCCGATCAGTGCATCACTGGCAACCATCACCCCGACGCCGGGCATCACGGCTCCCTGCTCGTCCTTCACGACGCCCGACATCGTTCCGGTCAACTGTGCGAAGGCACTTCCAGCCGTGAGCAACCACACCACCAAGAACCCGATCGGAACACGAGCTTTCATTGGGCACTCCTTAAGCTGCAGGTCATATGTCGACCGACGGACGCAGACACACCCCCTGACACGGGTGGCGCAGAGGCGCCACTGCTGCAAGCGGCGTTGCCGTTCGGTTCGGCAATCAGTTGTGCTGATCGAAGGGCGTTCGAAGGACACGTCAGCCGTGCTCGTCGAGATGGTGCACGCGATCGGAGCACGGCTCTTCCGACAGGCGTGGGTCGGAGAGGAGCCAGGCGCGGCGCCCTCCGGAGGAGACGCAGTCAACAGCGTGAGGAACAGGACTCCGAACCGATTCCACGCACACGGCACACCTCCCCAGGAGACGACAGGGCGCTGTTCAGCCCCTCACATCTCCACTCGACGACGAGCGACGGGAGCATACGGTAGCAGCTGGAGCGCGGGCGAAATGTGACGAGTTGTGACGGACAGCTCGACGCCTTGACATCGATCCGTAGACGATGTCCGCCTGGCGCGGCAGCCGATCACGGTCCCTGAAGCTCGTCGGCGGGAGCCGCGCACTGAATGTCCGTCAGGGTGCGCGTGAATTGACCGTTTCTCTTGGCCGCGGCGGTCTACAATCTGGTCCGCATGCGGACGTTGCAGCCCACGGGCATGATCGCGCTGTGCTGTCTCGCCGCGACCGTGCTCACGTCCGCCTGCACGCGCCGCGCGGGAGACACGGCCCCGCCTCGACGCACGTTCCGCATGATCACCGGCGGGCCCACGACTGCGTCGTTTCGTCTCGGCCAGGCGCTCGCCGCGGCCCTTCGATCATCAGGAGAGACGTTCGACCTCCAGTTGCTGCCCAACTCGGCTGGCTCGGTCGATATCATCCGAGCGCTCAAAGCAGGCGAGGCCGAATTTGCGTTTGCCCTCGCCACCGCCGCCTACGAAACCCCCGAGGGCGGCGGGGCGACCGCCCGCGACACCAACGTCCGCGCAATTGCGCTCGTCGAACCGAGCGTGCTGCATCTCGTCGTTCCGGCGACATCACCCGTCCGCGCCCTGCGCGACTTGCGGGGCCTGCGGGTCGGCGTCGGGCGTCCTGGCGGCGCGTCCGCACTCGCCGCACAATGGGTGCTGCTGGCCGCTGGAGTCCCCCCGGATTTCGTGTCGTTCGACTCGACCGTATCGCCAGACACGCCGGCGCTCCTCGCGAACAACCGCATCGATGCCATCTCGATCTTCGTCCGCGCCCCGTACGAAGGAGTGGCGGTCGCGATGAAGAACGGCGCGCGACTCGTGCCGATCGGCAGACCGGTCATCGAGCGCTTGCAGCACGACTACCCGTTCGTGTACCCCACGTTCATTCCGCCGAATACCTATGCCGGGCAGCCCGAGGCCATACGCACGATTGGCATCGACTCCTTGATCGTCTGCCGGCACGATGTCGACGAGGACACCGTCTTCACGGTCGCGCGGCATCTGGTCGAGAGCCTGCCGACGTTTGCTGCCCGCGACACCAGTCGCGTCAACATTCCGTACGCGGACGCCACCCCGATCCCGCTGCATGAAGGTGCCGCGCGCTACTACCGGGCGCGAACGCTCCACAAGTGACGTCGACGGCACTCGGCTCGGCAACGCGCGTGAACGCGTGGTGGATGGCGGTCGGGGTGTTGCTGTTGACCTGTTTTCTGTCGGCATTCGGCTATCGCACGTTCCAAGCGTCTCGCCGCACCGAGCAGCTGCTGTCGACTCAGCATGCCAGCAACGCTGCCGACCTTCTGGCCGCCGCACTGGCGCGCGACATGAAGGGCGCGCAGGAGACCGTCCTGCTGTCCTCGGAGTGGAATGGGGAGATGCTCCGCGCGCCGCGGCAGATGTATCGCTTCCTCCAGAGCGCACTCGCCCGTTATCCCTATGCTGAGACCTTCTTCAGTTGGCGCGGACCACTGGCGAGTGAAGACATCACCTTCTTCAGCCGCGCCGACCGACCGCCGAGGTGGGCGCCGCCGACACAGCCAGAGCCGTTCCCGCTGCATTCGTTCACGAATGCCCGCGTCGCGACCGCACTCCACCATGCCTTGGCCTCCTTCGAGCAGCGATCGCTCGTGCGGGTCGCCGCAGTCGATGTCGAGGGGACACACTATCAGGTCGTCGCACATCCGCTGTACCGCGATGCCTTCGAGGATGAACTGATTGGCGGATTGGGCTTTCTGGTCGACACGGAATGGGCCCGGACGTCGTACTTTCCGGAACTGATGCAACAGGTCGTGAAGACCGGCGAACTTCGAGGACTGTCCGCACGTCTCGTCGATCACCACGGTGTCGAACTTGTACGCACGAGCACGCCGTCGACGGACCCCGGAAGCCGGCGCAGGCTGGTGCCCATCTTCGCCAATCCTGACCTCGTCGATCACTACAGCCCTTCACCCGTGTGGGTGGTCGATGTCGCACCACAGGCGTCGGACGCGACGACCGCGTCGCAAGTCATCCGATACGGCGGCCCATTGCTCCTGGCCGGAGGCCTGGTCGGATGCGTCCTGGCCGTCGCGCTCGGCGCGATCTCACAGTCCTCGCGTACCGCCGCGCAGCTCGCCGACATGCGCTCCGAGTTCGCCGCCACGCTGACCCACGAGCTGAAGACGCCTGTGGCATCCGTGCGCGCGATCGGCGAAGCCATCGCGGCCGGTCGCGTCAGTGAGCCGCAGGTCGTCCGCGAATACGGTCAGCTGGTCGTCGACGAGTCCGACCGGTTGGGCCGCCTCATCTCGAACGCTTTGGCGTACGCACGATCGAGCGACGTGATTCATGGCTATGTCTACGAGCCGATCGACGTCGATGTGTTGTTGCGCGACTCCGTCCGGAGATTCGACTCGCGACTCGCGGCACGCGGCGTGACCGTCGCATGTGAGATGGCCGTCACTGCCCGCGTCGTCGGCGATCGCACCGCGTTGTCTCTCGTGATGGACAATCTCATCGACAACGCGCTCCGGTACGGCGGCGAGTCGTCTCTCCTGGAGATCGTCGCAACTGAGGCCCGGGGGCTCGTCACGATCTCCGTTCGCGACCGAGGCATCGGGATTCCTCTCGACGAGCTGCCTCACGTGCGGCGCAAGTTCTTTCGCGGCCGCTCATCCGGCTCTGGAGGAGCTGGCCTCGGTCTCGCCATCGTTGAGCGCGTGCTGGACGCACACAAGGGTCGCATCACCATCTCCGGACGGAGCGGTGGAGGCACGGACGTCTGCATCGTCCTCCCGGGCGAGGCCATCCCATGAAGCCGCGCATCGTCATCGTGGAGGACGACTCGACGTTACGCAGGGTGCTCACTGACAGCTTCGTCTTCGAAGGTTTCGAAGTGGAGAGCCTGTCATGTGCGAGAGACGTGTTTCGATGTCTGCAGAGCACGCTGCCGGACCTGATTCTGCTCGACGTCATGCTGCCGGACCGCAGCGGATTCGATGTCTGCCGCACGCTCCAGGACGACTTCCATGTTCCGATCATTCTCGTCACGGCGAGGGGCGCAACCATCGACAAGGTGAGAGGCTTTGCCAGCGGAGCCGACGACTACCTGACGAAGCCCTTCGAGTTCGAGGAGCTCCTCGCTCGAGTCAGAGCCGTGCTGCGCCGCACCCAGCCGAGCCAGGAGCCGCTGATACTGGGCGATGTCGTGATCGATCTCAATGAACGGTCTGCGACTCGTGACGGCCAGCGCATCCATCTGAACCACAGAGAGTTCGAGATCTTGCGGCTCCTGTCCGCCAGGACGGGTGGCGTGGTATCGCGCTCCGAAGCGCTGATGCGCATCTGGGGCTATTCCGATGCCGCGGTCACGAGGCTCGTCGATCAGGCGATCACTCGCCTCCGCCGGAAGATCGAACCTGACCCCCGCCGTCCTCAGTTCATCCAGTCGGTCCACGGGGAGGGATACTGCCTCAGACGAACGAAGACCAACGATCGCCATTGAAATAGCCTCCGGTCCGATGCCGGCGGAAGCCTCCATGTCCCGCGACCTCGAGGCCGCGCTCCAAGGGCGTCATCCGATGGGCGGCACTCAGAAGCGGACGTCGGCTTCTATAATGGCTCCGTGTCCCAGTCCCTGTCCTGCCGCGCAGCGGCGGTCCCGTCCGTCGGCACGGTCGGACGCCGGTAACCGCACGTCAACGTCCTGATCGTCCACCGTCTCCCACGATCCGGCCACCTTCGACACCTTCATGCACGATCACAAGCCGCCCGTAGACCCGCGGATAGCCGCGCAGCTGAATCCCGAAAATCCCGATCGAACCGAGGTGGAGTTCCTCGCCGGCCCCCATTCCCGCCTGCGCGAGCTGGGATTCGTGCTGCTGACCGCTCTCGAGTTCATCCGCGGCTTTCGGAGGCTCCACTTCGTCGGCCCGTGCATCACCGTCTTCGGGTCGGCGCGGTTCAAGGAGGACCACCGGTATTACCAGTTGGCCCGGCAAATGGGCTATGCCCTCGGCGAGATGGGCTTCACCGTGATGACTGGAGGTGGCCCCGGCATCATGGAGGCGGTCAACCGAGGGGCCAAGGAATCAGGCGCCACCAGCATCGGCTGCACCATCATCCTTCCGGAGGAGCAGCGCCCCAACCCGTATCTCGATCTGATGATCGAGTTCGATCACTTCTTCGTGCGCAAGTTCATGCTCATCAAGTACTCCCTCGGCTTCGTGGTGATGCCGGGAGGCTTCGGCACGCTCGACGAGCTCTTCGAAGCGGTCACGCTGATGCAGACGGCGAAGATCAGGAACTTCCCTGTCGTGGTGATGGGTACGGAGTACTACAAGGAGATCCTCGCCGCGACGCGGAAGATGGCGGATGAAGCCACGATCTCGCCGGAGGACCTCGACCGCTTCCTCGTGACGGACTCCGTGGATGAAGCGATCGCCTACCTCAAGAAGAAGGTCGTGAAACGATTCGGCCTGAGGCAGCAGCTCTTCATCCCGCGGCGATAGACACCATCGTCCAAGGCCGGACGCCCATGAACGCGGCCGGGGGGCGTCCGACGCATTGCTCATGCCCGCCCCTGCGGGTGGGCGGGCATCAGACGGCGCGATAGGTGTGTGTCGTCACCCGACCCGCACGTACCCCCGCGACTGCAGGTTGACCATCGTGACCATGGCCCAGAGATCGGCCTGCACGCCGGGCAGCAGCTGCGAAGGGTCGACCTTCTTGCTCATCAACCCCTGTCCACACACGCGCAGCTCGACGCCGGCCTCGTGCAGCTCCTTCAGCACGGCGACGTTCGGATTGTCGACGTGGTGCCGCGCCTTGTAGACATCGTTGGAGAACACGGCGTCGCCCCCGCCCTGATGGAACATGGCGGCGATGTGGCGATTCTTCGCCGGAACGCCGTTCTGCACGAGCGTGTTCAGGTACAGCCCAATCGTCTTCAGCGTCGGGTGGACCTCGTCGTCCTTCACCTTCGCGGAGACGGAGAACACGACCTTGTAGTTGGTGTCGGGATCCGGCCGTTCCTTCGCACCGGGAAAATCCACCGCCGCCGGCTCACTGGCGACCGCCAGTTTCGCGTCAGCGGCTGGCGCCGCTTCCGATCGAGCCGCGTATCCAGCCGCAACCACGCCGCCTGCCAGGGTCGTCATCATCGTTCGTCTGTCCATGATCCCTCCGTTCAGACACCCTACACCGGACCAACGGCGAACGGAACCGAATCCTCGCCGCTCGCTGCATTTCCCGCACGGCACGACACACGAAGGGCCGGCGCGCCGGCGGCACCCCGCGGGGCCAGGAGGGCCCCGGCCGACAGCAGGAGGAGACGAGCGACGCAGGCCCATTTCCCTCGCCGGTGAGTGGACACTGACCGAAGCTGCCACCCCTGGTGCTCGCCGGAGTCGAACGCGACACGTGTCCCAACGGCAACCCTCAAGGCTGAGCTTGTCCCTACCCGCGCGGACCACGACGCCGTCCGCGGCGGGCGCGATACCAATCGGTAAGTCCACACCAGCACTCCCTTCGGGATTGGCGTCCGCCGTACGATAGGATGCTCCACGAACATGGCGGCGCCGGGCGCTCTGCGCGACCAGACGATGATGGTTGCCCGTCTCGTGAGGAGCCTCGGCCCGTTCTTCGATGCTCCCCTCGTCACCTCCACCCAGGCCCAGCTCAGACTCAAAGAGGCGTTGAACCAGCGCCACCTCCGGTTTCTGGACCTGCTGCGTCGGGGGGTCTACGAACGGCCGGAGAGCCCGTACCTCCCCCTGCTGCGGCGGGCCGGCATCACCTACGCGTCTGTCGAGAAGCTCGTCGACCAGCGTGGGCTCGAAGGCGCGCTCGCAGATCTCTACGACGCCGGCGTCTACGTCACCCTCGACGAATTCAAGGCGCGTCGCCCGATTCGCCGCGCGGGACTCGAGGTGTCCACAGCGGGTCCGGTGTTCGACAACCCGCTCATGACGCGCCACTACGACACGGAGACGAGTGGCTCGCGAGGACCGGGCACCAGACTCGCGGTCGATCTCGAGACCATCGATCTCGAGGCGTGTTACGCCCGCCTGTTCCTCGACGACTTCGACCTGGATCGGCGGCCGAAAGTGCTCTGGCGGTCGGTGCCTCCGGGCGCCGCCGGCTTGAAGTCGGTCCTTCGCATGGCACGGCTCGGCGGTGGGTTCGAATACTGGTTCTCGCAGACGCCAACGTCACTGCGTCAGGATCCGAAACACGCCGTCCTGCTCCGGGCGATAAGAGCGGCTGCCCGCTGGAACGGGCGCACGCTCCCGCGGCCGCGACACGTGGGCGTCGCCGACGCGCTGACGGTAGCGAAAGTGATGGCGCAGTACTGCGCCGCCGGCACGCCGGGATACCTCAGCACCACTTCATCGTGCGCGGTGCGCGTCTGCACGGCGGCCCAGCAGCACGGCCTCGACATCCGCGGGACCTTCATCCGCGGAAGCGGTGAGCCGCTCTCGCCTGGCAAGATGAAGGCGATTCTGGCGGCCGGCTGCGTGGCTCGCACCCACTACGCCATGGCCGAGGTCGGCCGCTTCGGCGTGGCCTGCGCCCACCCCGTGGCCGTTGACGACGTGCACATCTCCTCCGAGAAGGTGGCGGTGCTGCAACGGGAGGGGGGGCGCGACGCTGTTCCTGGATTGTGGCTCACGACGCTGCACGGGAGCCTCCCCCGACTGATGCTGAATGTCGAAATCGGCGACTGGGGTGTGCTGGAGCGGCGGCGGTGCGGGTGCATCTGGGACACGCTCGGCTACACTGAGCACCTGCATACCGTCCGCAGCTACGAAAAGCTGACGAGCGAGGGGATGCACTTCATCGGCGCCGATCTCATTGCCTTGATCGAAGACGTATTGCCGGGGCGCTTTGGCGGGACCGCCACTGACTACCAATTCGTCGAGGAAGAGGATCAGGGGCTCACACGAGTGAGCCTGATTGTCAGTCCGCGGGTGGGCCCCGTGAGCGAGCCCGCGATTCTGGAGACCGTGCTCGCCACCCTTGCGTCCTTCAACCTCGGGCACCGGATGATGGCAGGCATCTGGCGGCAGAGCCACACCCTGCGCGTCGTCCGACGAGAACCGTATGCGACGAAGACCGGGAAGATACACACATTGCACGTCGCTCCGTGACCTCCGCTCCCAACTCGTTCGTGACGGCGCTGACGATGCGTGCTGCGTGAGATCCTGGCAACGGACTGGACGCACTTGGGTGTTGACCGCCGCCCTGTCCGCACTCGCCGTCTGCGGGTGCGGGACACCGGCGCACCGCGACTCGACCTCCCGCACCATTCGCGTCGCCTATCTCAACGACATCAACTTCGGCGATCTGCCTTCGCTGCTGGCGCATGACCGGCTGCGGGCCGAAGGCTATGCCGTCGAGGAAATACACTTCAGTGCGACCGATCTCCTCATCGAGGCGGTGGCCGCCGGGACGATCGATGTCGGAAACGCGTCGACCACGGCCGCATGGACGGCGCGGACGCGCGGCGCCCGTGTGACAACGGTGATGGAGCACACCGCCAACGTCTATCGGCTCGTCGCGGCCGCCGGGATCAGCACCTGCGCCGATCTCGGGGACCGCCGCCTGGCCATGAGCGAAGCCGGGATCGCGACCGTGCTGGTCCGCCGGTTCCTCGCCGAGGACTGCGCGGGCGCGCAGCCGCGAGTCTCCTACATCCAGGACTCGCAGAACCGCGTCGCGGCACTGATCGCCGGAGGCGCCGACGCGGCGGCCGTCGACCTGAGCCAGCTGCTCTGGCTCGACGAGCAGGCACCTGGCCGGTTCACCGTGCTGAGTAACTTCAGCGAACGGTGGCCGTCCATCAAGACCCTGGGGGTGCACGTCAATGCCGACTTCGCGGAAGGCCATCACGACCTGGTGGAAGAGTATGTGCGCGCACGCCTGGCCGCGAATCGGGACATGCAGGCCGATGCGGCCCTCGTGGTGGCGGAGGCCGAACGCCGTCTCGGACCGTCGCCACAGTGGCCAAGCGTGGCCAGGGCCTATATCGGAGCACGGACCTGGGCGCCGGACGGCGGCCTGACTGCAGACGACGTGGCGCGGACGCTGGAGTTCTTCGCAGGTGAGACGCTCGCGCAGGCCTCGCCCGAGTCGGTGGCCGACGTCACCTTTCTCCGGAGTGCCGTTGGGACGCCACGCCGATGACAGTCGCACGCGTCACCTCTCACGCGGAACCTGATTGGCGGCGCACGCGTGCCGCGCTCGCGACGCTCGATGAACCGGATGCGTGCGGCGAGCGTTGACTGGCGATCCCGCGTCGGCTGGAGCGCGGTGTCGCTCGCAGGAATCGGCCTGCTCTGGGAGCTGACAGGACGTTGGTCGAACAGCCTGTTGCTGCCCTCCGCGAGCGAAACGATCTCGGCGCTGGTGCATCTGGCCACCACTCCCCTCTTCTGGCACGCGCTCTGGGCGAGCAATCAGGCTCTCCTTGTCGGGTTTCCCTTGGCTGCGGCCGCCGGAGTGGCCGGCGGGCTCGCGTTGGCACGCTGGCAGACCGTCGATCGGTGGCTCGACGTGTATGTCGAGCTGCTCCTGGTCATCCCCAAGAGTGCCGTCATGCCGCTGGTGGTCATGACGCTCGGCTTCGGACTGACTCCGCGCGCGCTCGTCGTGTTCATCTTCGCGTTTCCAGTCATCGTCGTGACCGTCAGGTCCGGCGTACGACAGGTCGACCAGCGCCTCCTTTCGATGGCGCGCGCCTTCTGTGCCAGCGAAGCGCAGATCTGGCGGCGCGTGCTCGTCCCCGGCGCACGCCCCGCCGTGATGACCGCCCTCCGCCTCGGCATCGCTCGTGCTGTGGCGGGAATGGTGACCGTCGAGCTGCTGCTGGTTGCGGTGGGCGTGGGTCAGCTGATCCTGAGGTTCCGCGCCGACTTCGACGCCGGGTCCGTGTACGCCATGGTTCTGGTCGTGGTCGCCGAAGCCGTCGTGCTCATTCGACTCGCGGGCCTGCTCGAACGTCGATGGGGAGGCCTGGCCGAGGCAGGAACCATCGCAGGATGATGGCGGACATGCACGCACAGCCTGCCCCGGCCGGTGCGACGCGCCGCACTGTGCCCCAGTTGGAGGCGCCTGTGTCGGCTGCGCTCGCGAACCGGACACAGGATCGATCACACCAGTGCTGAGCGGCGGCGGTCCGTCCTACGGCTGGCGCACGCGTGCGCTCTCTCTGCTGGTGGGCGGTGTCGTGTGGGAGGCCGTCTCGGCGATCGCGGCGACGCCATTCCTGCCGTCAGCCAGCGCAACGATGGCCGCGCTGGTGGAGCTGGCGCGGAATGGTCTCATCCTGGGGAGTCTGTCGATCAGCATCGCGAATCTGGTCGTGGGGTTTCTCGCTGCCGCGTTCGTCGGTGTCGCCGTTGGCGTCACCATGGCCCGGGTGCGGCAGATCGAGATGATGGTCGAGCCGATCTTGCACGCCCTGCTGTCCGCGCCTGGACTGATCTTCGTACCGCTGCTCTTCACCCTCTTTGGCGCGACGCGTCTGACGCAGGTCGGGAGCGTCTTCGTACACGCGGTGTTTGCGATCACCGCGACGACGGTCGACAGCCTGAGACCGAAAAGCGCCGCGCTCATCGCCATGGCGACCGCATTTGGCGCGACGGATGCGCAGATCTTCTGGAGCATCCGATGGCGCGAAGCTCATCCGATGCTCGTGAGCGGTCTACGCATCGGCGCGCTGCTCGCCGTCAAGGGCATGATCAACGGCGAGATGTTCATCGCGTTCACAGGGCTCGGCGCGCTGACCCGCACGTACGCCGCGCGATTCGAAGCCGACAAGGTCATGGCCATCGTGGTCGTCATTTCGGCCGTCGCGCTGGCGGCTGGCGCTCTCATGGATGTCGTCTCCAGAGGTTGGCGGCGCACGCCCGCGCGGTCTCGATGAAGGTGAACGTGCTGCATATCTGACGAAGCGTGTCGATGGCGGAGATAGGTTAGGAATAGGTTAGTAGTGACGAGATATAGCTCGGACGACAGGCAAGAGACGATAGTCAGAAATGGAAGATATCTTTCGCGCAGGTTGACCGACACAGTCAACGATCGTACTCTTCACTGTTATGGCCAAGAAGACTCGCGTTCCTTATTCAGCGACTATCGAGGAAGACATGTCCAGCCACGCTCAAGACAGCACGTTGGAGGCGTTTGCCGACGACCTCGGCGACCTCCTGGGGCGGGCTCAGAACAAGGCGGATACCTGGCTCGGTCAGCGTAAGGCGATTGCCGAACGGCTCGTGCAGGTCCGCGACACGGCAACGCGTCTGCTGGCGCAGCTCGGAATCGCGGACACCCCGCGCCCGCGACCGGGTCGGCCTGCCCGCCCCGCTGCCGATGCTGCCGGCGCGACGGTCAAGTCGGCCGCGCCGAAGCGGCGCCGGAAGAGAACGATGTCTGCTGACGCGCGCGCGAGGATTTCAGCGGCGCAGAAGGCCCGGTGGGCCAAGGTGAAGAAGACGTCCACGAAGTAGCAGAACGGCGGGCCGCCTGCACGTGTTCGTTGGCACGCCGACACGTGTCTCAGAGCAGGCCCGCCACTGTCCTTTGTCTCCGTGCCTGCCGCGGCCGTCACCGAACCTGCCGCGATCGCGGAGCGGCATCCATTTGACTGTGACGGCCGATCACACTAGCGTGGTCGTCATGTCGCGACCCACCCGGCTCGCCCGCCGGACCCACGCATCGTCGGGTCACGCTCCGCTCCCGCTGATCGGACACCCGCGCGTCTTCCGGAACCGCGGGCGCGGCGTGTTCTGACCTCGACACTCGCCAGCGGTTCCCCTCGGACGTCGGCACACGACGGTTCCCCTCGGCCGTCAGCACACGACCCATACTGGCGGCGGCGCCCTCGATCAGAAGGAGTCGACTATGGCAGGCACAATGACCTGGCGCTCTGCGAACCCCGCGCTCCCTTCCGGCGCCTTCAGCCGGGCGGCGACGGGCACCGACGCGGGCGTCATGACGATCGGCGGCACCGTCAACAAGACCGCCATCTCGCTCGTGATTCTGCTCGTCTCGGCGAGCTACGTCTGGAATCGCGGCGCCGCCGACGGCGCAATCGGCGTCTTCGTGCTCGCGGGCGCTGTGGGCGGACTGATTCTCGGCGTCATCACGGTGTTCAATCGCTCCTGGGCGCCTTACACCACACCGGCCTATGCCGTCATGGAAGGGCTCGCGCTCGGAGGCGTCTCGGTCGTCTTCGAAGCGGCGTATCCGGGCATCGCCAGCCAGGCCGTGTTCCTGACGTTTGGGACCCTCGGCGCTTTGCTCATCGCGTACCGCTCCGGCCTCATCCGGGCAACCGAGAAGTTCCGGCTGGGCGTGATCGCCGCCACCGGTGGAATCGCACTCGTCTATCTCGCGAGTTTCGTCCTCGGGTTCTTCGGCGTCGGCATCCCTCTGGTTCACTCGAGCGGCACGATCGGGATCCTCTTCAGCCTCTTCGTCGTCGTCATCGCCGCGCTGAACCTCGTCTTGGACTTCGACCTGATCGAGCGCGGCGTCCAGCAGGGCGCCCCGGGCTACATGGAGTGGTACGGCGCCTTCGCGCTGCTCGTGACGCTGGTCTGGCTGTATCTCGAAATTCTGCGACTGCTGGCCAAGCTCCAGTCGCGGCAACGATAACGGATAAGAGGTTCTTTCATGGCATTTGGCAACGACAGAGACGACGACCGAGACGACGAGGGCACGGATGATCGACCGTCGCCGGACTGGCGTCGCAGGGCGACCCCCTTCGACCAGTACGGGCGCGAGCTGCAGGTCTGGCGCACGCGCCTCATGGGCTCCGGCGGGAGCCTCGCGCTGCTGGCGGCGATCGTGGTTGTGGCGGTGACGCTCTTCTCGATGTTCTATCAAGTGCAGCCGGAAGAAGTCGGCGTGGTCATCCGGCTCGGGAAATACGTCCGGACGACGGAGCCGGGCCTTCGGATCAAGATTCCGTTCGTCGAACAGGTCTACCGGATCCCCGTCGAGCGGCAGCTCAAGGAGGAATTCGGCTTTCGAACGGCGCAGGCCGATGTCCGCACCGCATTCGAGCAGGCAGACTTCAGCACGGAATCGATGATGCTCACGGGCGATCTGAACGTGGCCGTGGTCGAGTGGATCGTCCAGTACCGCGTTGAAGATCCGTACTTGTATCTCTTCAAGGTTCGCAACGTCACGGACACGTTCCGGGCGATGAACGAGGCGATCATGCGGCAGGTCGTCGGCGACCGTACGGTGACCGAAGTGCTGACGGTCGGACGGCAGGCAATCGAGACTCGGGTGGAAGAGCTCCTGAGGGCGCTCACGCAGCAGTACGAGATGGGGATCACGATCGAGCAGGTCGTGCTGCAGGACGTCAATCCACCCGATCCCGTGAAGCCGTCGTGGGACGAGGTGAACCAGGCGCAGCAGCAGCGCGACCGCATGATCAACGAAGCGCGGGGCGAGTACAACAAGGTGATTCCGCGCGCGAAAGGCGAAGCGCAGCAGGCGGTTCTCGAGGCTGAGGGCTACACGCTGAATCGCGTGAACCGCGCGGAGGGAGAGAGCGCCCGCTTTCGAGCGGTCCAGGAGGCCTACCGGCAAGCCCCCGACGTGACGCGGCGCCGCCTGTACCTGGAAACGATGGAGCGCGTGCTGCCGAAGATGGGGGGCAAGGTGTTTCTCGATAGTGACCTGCGCGGTATCGTGCCGCTGCTGCCGTTGAACTCACTGAAGACCGCCACGCCGTCGTCCTCCGCGCCGGCGCTCCCGGCACCTCCGGCGCCGAACGCGGGAGGTGCCCGATGAACGCCCGATACGGCGTGCTCGGCGTCGCAGCGGCGGTTGTCGTGTTGACCTTCGCGTCGACGTTTCGCGTTGGGGAGACCGAACAGGTCATCCTGACGCAGTTCGGCGATCCGGTGGGCAGTCCGATCACCGACCCCGGTCTGCACTTCAAAGCCCCGTTCATTCAACAGGCCAACTACTTCGACAAGCGCTTCCTGGAGTGGGACGGCAGTCCCAATCAGGTGCCGACGAAGGACAAGCGGTTCATCTGGGTGGACACCTACGCGCGCTGGCGCATCGTGGATCCGCTCCGCTTCTTCGAGCGGCTGCGCGACGAGCGAGGGGCGCAGTCGCGGCTCGACGACATCCTGGATGGGGAAACCAGGAACGCCGTGGCGCGCTACGATCTCATCGAGCTCGTGCGCAATACGAACCGCGATCCTGACGACATTCCCATCGAGGCGCAAGAGGAGGAAGTCATCCTGAACAAGATCGAGAAGGGACGCGATCAGGTCTCGCGCGAAATCCTTGCCCGCGCCGCCACCAGGACGACGGATCTGGGAATCGAGCTGCTCGACCTCCGGATCAAACGCATCAACTACGTCGACGAAGTGCAGCGGGACGTGTTCGCGCGGATGATCGCCGAGCGCCAGCGGATCGCCGAGCTGTACCGGTCCGAAGGGCAAGGAGAAGCGGCGCGCATCAAGGGCGAGCGCGAGCGCGACCTGCAGCGGATCCAGTCCGAAGCATTCAAGACGGCCGAGGAGCTGCGGGGCAAGGCGGACGCCGAGGCCTCGACGATCTATGCCGGGGCCTACGGCCGGGACGCGGACTTCTACGCCTTCACGCGGTCGCTCGAAACCTACGAGACGGTCATGGATGGGAGCACGACGGTCATCCTGGACACCGGCAGCGAGCTCCTGCGGTATCTCGAACGTCCGCGATAGCCCGAGGAGCGGGACGACGGTTCGTGCGGCGCACGTCTGCCGCCGCCGGCTCCGCGGCGCGTTCCACCGCTACTGTACGACTCGCGGATACACGCGCACGGCAATCGCCACCAGCACCACGGTGCTCGAGACGAGCACCGTGAAATCGGTGGCGACGCCGAAGGCGCTCTCCCCGGCGGGAATCATCAGCGCGCGCAGAAGGTCGACCTGATAGCTCAGCGGGTTGATCCTCGCCACGACGTGGAGCCAGGGAGGCATGATCGCCAGCGGATAGATGGCGTTGCTGGCGAAGAAGAGCGGCATGGTCATCAGCTGGCCGATGCCCATGAACCGTTCCCGCGTGCGAACGAGCGACGCGATGATCAGCGACAACGTTCCGAAACAGGCCGCTCCTGCGAGTACGCCGAGCACGACGCCGGCCAGCGCCAGCGGGTGCCAGTTCATTCGGACGCCGAGAATCAGCGCCAGGGTGTAGATGATCACGACCTGCGAGAAGCTGCGCACACCGGCCGACAGCGCCTTCCCGGCGACAAGGGCGGCGCGGGGCGTCGGACTCACGAACAGCTTGTGAATGATGCCGAGATCGCGTTCCCAGATGAGCGCGATACCGGAAAAGATCGCGACGAAGAGCACGCTCTGCGCCAGGATTCCAGGCGCCATGAAGTCGAGGTATGGAATGCCGCCGGTCGGAATGGCGCGCAGCCTCGTGAAGACCTCGCCGAAGATCAACAACCAGAGCGCGGGCTGCACCGCCCGGGTGATGAGCTCCGTCGGATCGTGCCTCAGCCGGCGGACCTCGAGCTCGGCGACCACGTACGTCTTGTAGACGAACGCGACCAGGCCCCGCACGAGACCGCCGTCAGCCGACGCGGCGCGCGGTTCTGCGAGTGCGTGAGATGTCACGATAGCTTCCTCCAGAGTCGATCGCATCGCCGGCATAGCGCACGAACACATCGTCCAGCGATCCGTCCTGGATGCCCAGGCCCGCCTTCAGCTCGGCCGGCGATCCCACCACCGCCAACGCACCTCGATGCAGAATGGCGAGCTGATCGCACAGAGCGTCGGCTTCCTCCATCGCGTGCGTCGTCAGGAAGATCGTGGTCCCGAACTCGCCGCGAAGGCGGCGGAGGTGCTCCCAGACCGCCTTGCGGGCAATCGGATCCAGTCCGATCGTGGGCTCGTCGAGGAACAGGACCCGTGGACGGTGCAACATCGCCTGCGCGATCTCGAGCCGGCGGATCATCCCGCCGGAGTAGGTGTGCACCATGCGTTCACCCGCCTCCTCGAGGTCCATCATCGCCAGTGAGTCACGAATGCGCGGCTGCCGCTCGCTCCGCGGGATGTCGTAGAGCTTCGCGAACACGAGCAGGTTCTCGTAGCCGGTGAGACTGCCGTCCGCGGAGATCAGCTGCGGCACATACCCGATCGCCCGGCGAACCCTGGACGACTCGCGCCGGATGTCGAACCCCGCGACGGTCGCCGTTCCGCTCGTCGGCGGCAGAAGCGTGGTCAGCATCTTGATGGCGGTCGTCTTGCCGGCGCCGTTCGAACCGAGCAGGCCGCACGTGCGGCCAGCCTCGACCTGGATCGACATGCCGTTGACGGCGACGATGTCGCCGAATCGCCGCGTGAGGTGTGTCGTCTCTATGTCCATCCGCCCTCTATTCTGGCGCCTGACGGGAAATGCCGCGCGGTTCCCGCGTCCGCCGCGGATACAAGAGAATTCAGGATACCTTTATGCTGGATTCGAACAGATGGCATCCTCAGTCTCGTTGACCCTGGGCAATCGCCTGGACGAGCTCCTGCGTCTGGACGCCTGCGTCAGGTCGTTCGGCGCCGAGCACGAATTGCCCGACGATCTGGTATTCCAATTGAACGTCGCGCTCGACGAGATCGTCACCAACGTGATCTCCTACGCGTACGACGATGTGGCAGATCACGACGTGGTCGTGCGGCTCAGCGTTGACGACCAATGGGTCAGCGCGCAGGTGGAGGACGACGGGCGGGCTTTCAATCCGCTGCAGGTGCCGCGGCCCGATCTGGCTGCCGGGCTCGATCGTCCTGGCGTCGGGGGCCTCGGCGTGTACTTCGTGCAGTCGATGATGGACTCGGTCGAGTACTGCAGACGTGACGGACGCAACATCCTGATCATCGCGAGGCGGCGCAGGCAGGCCCTGGAACCGCAGACGCCGTGACGGCAGCAGCCTCCGAGGGCGACGTCACTCCGCCTGCTCCACCCGCGTCCATCGGCCCGATCCGCGTGCTCATCACGGCCTGCTGGACCGCGATCTCCGCGCTGTGCGCGGTGGCGATCACGTACCCACACATCGGCAGCCCGTCCTGGCAGCCAACCATCATCGGCCTCGTATTCCTTTCCTCCGCGGTCGTGGCCGCGGCCGCCGGCGCATCGGGCTGGCTGTCCCGTCGCATGGGGCATCGCCTCGTGCTGGCAGGCGTGGCGATCGTGATGACACTCCTTCCCGTCGCGCTCCTTCGGGCCGGTCGGGACAACCTCACCGCGGCCATGGCCGCCGGATGCCTGATCGCCGCTGGAGCCTGGGTGTTCGTTCCGCATCGGCGGTGGAACTGGCCGCAGCCGCTCAGGGCCGCCACCGGCGCATCGATCGTCGGGGTGCTGCTGCTCGCCGCGTGGCTGATGGCCGGCGTCACGCTGCTCGCCGACGCCAGCACGCCGAAGCCCTGGGACATCATGGCCATCAGCGTCCTCGCGCCGGCCCTGGGTCTGATGTTCCTGCCGCTCTACGATCTCTCGGCGATCGCCGCCGTGACGGCCGGCGCGCTCTCGAGGCCGCGCGCGGTCATCGATCGCCTTGAAGACGGCGGCACGCGAACACTCCTGATCCTGATTGCCGCCAAGACGCTGTACGTCGCGCTGCGAATCAGCGTCGCACCCGATCTCTTCGGGGACGGTCAGCTCTGGGACCTGAGCCGATCCGCACGTTCGTGGGCACACGCCGGGCTGCTTGCGGGTCTCGTCACCGTGCTGGCCCTTCGATCGGACCGACGCCCCATGAGCAGCCGCGGATGGAACGCAGCCGCGCTGCTGGTCGCGCTCGTTCCCGCCCTGCCACAGATTCCAGACATCATCGACTTCCTGCTGTTCGCGGGGGCCTTTCTCCAGTCTCCGGCGACCGCGCCCGACTTCATCGAGAGCTGGTTCGAGTCCGACCGCTGGCAGCGAGCGATCGTGCTGGCGATGCCTGCGATGGTGCTCGCGCTCGGGGGAACCGCGGCATGGTGGAGCCGGCGCCGCGCATGGAGCGCGGGCGTACTCGTCCTGGGCCTGGCGTTCGCGGCGATGCTCCCGCAGACGCTCGCGCCGTTCACCGGAGGGGGCGCCGCTCTGCCGGCCCAGATGGATCTCCTGATCACCGCGGCCGTGACCACGATGATCGCGCTGCGGAGAGCGCATGTGGCGAAACGAGCGCTGCGGATACCGCCGACGGAGAACCGCGCGCTCATTCGGCTGGTGATCGTGCCCTTCGCTGCGCTGCATGCCGTCGCGCTGATTCCAGCCGTGTGGGAATCCAGGTTTCTGCCGGAGTTGGCGGTGGCGGCGGTGATCGCATCCGCCGCGACGCGCGAGCGGCTCCGGTCAGACGCGATCGCGCACGCCGGGCGGCTGCTGAAGACCCTGGCCCTCGAGATTGCGGGCCTGGTCACGCTCGTGCTGGTGGAGCTCACCGACCAGGCGCGTCATCTGGAGGGGCTCGGCGGGAGCGCCACACTCGCGCTCCTCTTGTTGGCGGTTCCGCTTGGCGGGGCGCTCTGCTGCCGAATGGAGCCGTCGGACCGGGCGGCTGGTTCCGGCTAGCCGCCGACGCCCTCCACCGGCACCGGCGACGATCTCACCGTCTCAGAGGCCGAGCGCGTGACGTGCAGCGCGAGAATCTTGCCGGCCGCCGTGGCGTACGGCTCGCGGCGCACGATCCGCAGTGTTCCTCCATCCCGCCACAGGCCGCTCATCATCCGATTGGCGGCATTGCGCGACGCCAACGCGTTCAGCACGACCGTCTCCACCTCCACCGCACTCGCCGGCGCGAGCCGTGGACTCATCACGAGACTGACAATCGGAAGCCCATCCCGCTCCTCTTCGACGAACTGGTAGTCGGTGGCCGATCCGCCGAAGCGGGTTGGCAGTACTTCGTCCACGAGCGCGATCAGGTCGGCTCCGATGAAGTGCATCCCTTCGCTCGTCAGCTTCTCGTAGCTCCGGATGGCGGACAGGTGTTCAGTGAATCCGAGCCGCTCCCAGACACACCCGCACGAGCGCGGTCCCACGGCCGCATAGTCGCCGAGCTCGACGTTCAGCATCACCTTCGGAGCGCTCCACAACAGCGTGGTCATGACCAGGGCTGGAACGCGCGCGCCGCCGGCAAGCTCGATGTCTCGCTGAAGGAACGTGACCTTGTCCGCCATGACGTGGACGTCATCGTGTGCGGACGGATGGCCGCACGCCATAGCCATGCGCCCGATCTCCGCCATGGCGTAGTGGTTGCGGACGAGGCAGCCGGATTCTTCGATCACGCGGGCCTTGCCAGGCGTCAACGGCTCGCCCGAGCCCCGAAAGAACGTCCCCGAGATATCGAGACCGTGTTCGCGCGCCGCGACGCAGACGCGCACCGCCGAAGAGACGGTCGTGCTCATCCATGCCGGCGTGCCGCGGGCGCGGCAGCCGGCGAGCCACCGGGCAACCGTGGCGGCATCCGAGAGGCTCACGAATTCCGGGCGCGGCACAGGCCGCCCCGCCAACCGGCTGACCGCCGCGACGGCGCGCACGAACGCGGCGTGGCGGCCGCCCGCTCGCAGCGAGACCGGCGATTGCGAGAACCATCGGTCCACCGGATGGCCGAGGCGCGCGAATCGGAGCGCCCATTTCAACCCCGCGGAGCCCGGCGGCGCAGGATGCCAGAGCCCGACGGGTCTGACCGCCAGGCCGAACATGTCGATGAACACGACATCGTAGTGGGTGTCGTGCTCCAGCAGGTCCAGGTCGACGTTCAGCCGCCCGCCGGAACTGCGCGATCCGCCGGTCCGCGTTTCGAAGTGCCTGGTGAGAAGCGGATTGTCGAAGGTCCGCGTCCCGGTTGGCACTGTCAACGGGCCTCGCTGGATCGGTCGCCGGCCCTTGAACTCGTCGAGCGTGACGCGCACCCCCTCGTCATAGAGCCGACCCAGCGCGCCTTCGACACCCCGTTCGTGCACCAGCCGCACGCAGTCGTCGAAGCTGACGCCAGCCTGGCGCAAGATGGGCTGATACGGGCTGTCTGGATGTTCGTAGACGGCGCGTCTGAGGAACTCGAGGAAGGTCTGCGAACGCTCGCGCAGCGAGGATTCGAGTGCCGCGCGGCTCGACTCGAGCGTCGGCGTCTGGCGCAGGAATCGCGGCAGGCTGGCAACCACCCTCGCCGCCATGAGGCTCTCGCCGATGGACGCCGCCCAACTCATCGGAGTCGTGACGCCAGAACGCACGCCGCTGCGGTCACTTCCGCGTATCGTACATCACGTTTCGCCATGCGTTCCGAGGCGCCTCGCACGCGGCCGATCCGCGTCGACATTCGCAGGCGGCAATCGCCGTCGACAGCGCCGTCGCCCCCTTGCAGGTAGTCGCCGCGACAGTCAGGCGTATCCTCGAGGCGGTTCGCGGGTAATGGTCAACAGAAGTGACCGACGCTGACTTCCACACCGTCTTCGACCAGAACAGGGATGCCGTGTACCGGTTCGCCTGGCGCATGGTGGGTCCGGGAGCGGCAGAGGACATCACGCAGGACACCTTCCTGGCGCTACTCCGCCACCCCGACCGATTCGATCCGGCACGCGGAACCCTGCGCGCGTTCCTGCTCGGCATCGCGCGCAATCTCGCACTGAAGCGCTGGCGCACCGAGCACCGGTTCGAGCCGCTGGAGGGGGATGCGATCGCGGCAGCGCCGGTCGATCTCGATCGCGGGGAGGTCGGTGACATTGTCGGCCAAGCGGTCCGCGCGTTGCGCCCGCTCCAACGCGAGGTCGTGATCCTCGCGGAGTACGAGGGTCTGACGCTCGCCGAGATCGCCCGGGCCGTCGACACCGACGTCGGCACGGTCAAGTCTCGACTCCACCGGGCGCGCGAGAACCTGCGCCGCACGCTGGCGCCGTTGCGCAGCCGTCAACCGGCCACGACGTGAGGATCGTATGGACGACCGAGAACTGAATCGGCTGCTTCGCGCATGGGTCGCGCCGAATGCACCGACACACCTGGCTGCCCCGCGCGCGCGTGCGGCCGCGTCGCACTGGCTGATCAGCGGCACCATCCGCCTGCCCGTACCTGCCGCAGCAGCCGCGACGCTGCTGGCCGCCGTATGGCTCGCGTACACGTGGGTGCAGACCACGCCGGCGCCGCGAACAGCCTCGGCTCGAACCGCGGCCTCGGCTCGGCCGTCCGGTGAGCTGGCGCGATATCCGCTGACGGGACGCCTGCAGGGATTCGACGCGGTCGTCGTGGAACTGAACTTCTCGCCAGGGGTGTCTTCCCCGGAGCACCGGCATCCCGGCGCCATCCTCGGCTACGTCGTGGACGGACAGATGCGGTTCGCCATCAACCACGAGCCCGATCGGATCGTCGCGGCTGGCGACACGTTCTTCGAGCCGTCCGGGGCGTTGCACACCGCGTTTGGCTCCGCGAACCCGGACGCGCCGGCGCGGGCCGTCGCGTTCCTCGTCGTCCCGAGCGGCAGTCCACCGGCAGGCGCTCCGTAGCGCTTCGATGGCGCCGCCGGCTCCCACCTCGTCGTCACCGCATCACAAGGAGCAATCGATGACCATGCGCGATCGCCGCACGTTTCTGGGAATGGCAGCGGCTTCCCTCTTGTCTGCTCACGTCCGTGCACAGACATCCACGCCTCCATCGCCACTCGAGTTGGCGAGACACGCCTTGAGCGGAGCGCTCGAAGGGTTCGAGGCCGTCCTCGTGGAACTGAATGTCCCCGCAGGCGCCCGCCGCGCCGGCGCCGGACATCGTCATCCCGGACCGGTTCTCGGATACGTGCTGGACGGACAGATGCAGTTCGGCATCAACCAGCAACCTGCGACGATCGTGTCCGCAGGCAGCACCTTCTTCGAACCTCCCGGCGTCGTTCACACGACCAGCGAGTCGGCCAGTGAGACGGCGCCGGTGCGTTTTCTCGCGTTCATGGTGGTTCCCACGGGAAGCCCGCTGAGCCTGCCCGCCTGATCTGCCTGGCCGGCCAGCGCGTCATCATCGTCGTTCGGCAGCGCCCCTCCTGCTCGCCCCGGCATGGCGCCGGGGTCGAGCATCCGCTATGATCCGGCGTTCGGGGCTCGGCGCCAGGCGGCCGCACGGTAGCGCGGCCAGCCAGACGCCGGCAGCCGCTGATACGCCGCACCAATCAATGCCGTCTCCGTTCCGGCGCAAACCCCACGACAGCCGCCAAAAACCCGGCCCACCAGCCGCCGCGTCGTCGTCCGCGCCAGGGTCGCACGAGCACGACATGATGGAGCTGGACCGGCGATTCGAGGCGTCGCTGGCCGGGGAGTCGCAGACCGGGACACCTCACCGCCGTCGGCGGGAAGGGCACGCCGCGCGTCCGACGGCCGTCGTGTCCGACGAGCCGACCGCGCCGACCGTCACCTCGATTGCACCAACTGTCACCCCGATCGCGCCAGCCGTCGTCGATGGCGGCGCGTCCGACGCAAGCGGCGCCGCAACACGCGTCGTGCACACGAGGGACGAAGCGACGATCGCCCCTGCAGCCCCGTCGCCGGACGGACGCGGGGACTCCGTGGTTCTGGAGCTCCAAGACCGGCTGCGGACGCTCGACGCCCAGCTCGCCGAGCGCGATCACGAACTGGCGGCGCTCCGCGATCAGCTGCGCACGGTCAATCGTTCGCGACGGCCGGCAGCAGTGACGACACCCGCTTCGTCTGGCGCCGCGGTCACGTGGACGGGAACGCTGCTGAAGCATCTGGCCCTGGAGCTGGTTCGCCTGAACCGGTCGCTCAACATGGGCGAAACGACGACGTCGCTCGCCGATCGCATCGCTCAGAACCTCGCGCGTGCCCAAGTCACGCGGATCAAGTGGCTGGTCGAGGCCTGGTCGCAGCTGCACTATCCGCCGGCGCTCACGATCCGGCCGGTGCAGGTCAGCGAGCTGTTGGACGCGACGCGCCGCACGCTGAAAGCCGAGGCTCGGCTGCGAGGCATCCACGTGCGCCTCGCGATATCAGACGATCTTCCAGATATCGGCGGCGATCACGCGCTGCTCGAGTGTGGAACGGTCGGAGCCGCGCTGGCGACGATCGATCTCATCGGCTCCGCCGCGCCAGGAGCAACCCTCACGCTCGGCGCGAGACACGAGCCCAGTTCGGTGGTGCTGTTCGTCCAGCAGGCGGGCGCGGTGCCCGACGGCGCCCTGACCGCCCGCATGCTCGACACGGGATGGGCGGATCGCCCCGGAGGCTGGATGGCGAATGCGGCTGTCGCGATCGCGCGTGCTGCGGCCGAGCGACACCACGGTGCTGCGACGTTCACCGCGAGCGCGAGCGGCACATCGTTCCGTCTCGAACTGCCGCGACCGGGCTGAACCGGCCGGATCGCCGGAGCGGGGAGCTCAGGACGGCTCGCGCGGTGGCGCGGGCGCGAGTCTCGGCGACCGGTGCAAGGCTATCGCGGCGAGCACGACAAAGAGGATGGTGTTCGCCGGAATCTGCAGCGAGAAGTCCACGAGCGACTGCAGCGCCACTCCTCCGAGCCCTACGACCGCACCAACGCGGATCCAGTATGTGTTGCCTCGCCTCGGCGACTCAGCGAAGCGCTTGCGTACGTCCCTGACGAACAGCGCGATCGCGAGCACCGCCGGGATGCCCACCAGCACTCCCCCCTCGGCGGCGACCTGCAGGTAGTCGTTGTGCGCCTCGTAGTAGTGGAGCGCGCGCGGAGCCGTCTGGTACACGACCATTGCCTCGGCGAAGGTATTCATGCCGCTGCCCGCTAGCGGCATGTCCGAGGCGATCCGAATTGCATCATGCCATGCGGAGAGCCGGCCGGCCTCCCCAGGCGCCTGCGACAGCCGCTCCGCGACTACATCGACACCCGCCCACACGGCCGCCGCGACGACAATCAGCGCAAGCGGCACGGCGACGGCGCCGCGCGAGAGCGCAACGGGCCCGGATCGCGCGATCCGGACTCCGAGTGCAAGCAGGGTCGCCACCATGCAGACGAGCCCCGATCGCGATCCGGTCATCAACACCGTCGCCGCCATCAGAAAGACCGCGAGCGCCCCGAATACGCCCACCAACGGGCGCCGCTCTTCGTGCGCGCCAGATCCCGACGTGAACGGTTCAACCGTCGCGCCCGGTCCCTTCCCGGCACCGGGTCCGATCCCGCCGTACAGCAAGCCGATCAACAGTGGCAGCGCCATCACGACCCAGCCCGCATAGTGGTTCGGGTTGACGAACGGTCCGAAGGGCACCGACACCCCCTCTGGCTTCCAGAACCCGTACACCAGAGTCGGTCGATCGGGAGGCGTGAGGGCGCGTTGCACGATGCCGATCGACGCCACGGAGATCGCCATCGGAATCAGCAGCAGGCCGACCCAACGCGCTCCAACTCTCGAGAGCACACGCACCAGGCCGGCGAAGAGGAGCGCGAATCCAACGAAGAGTCCGAGCGCCGTGCGCGTGCGGGACGGCGCGATCGACAGCGGATGCGATCGCCCCGCCGCCGTCTCCGACCCGACGATACTCGGCTTGACGTAGTCCAGGTCGTACGCGCGCAGAAGCCGTTCGGTCCCCGGGCTGACGGCGGCGATCGCGGATTGCGGCAGCGGGACCAGCTGCAAGGCGATGGCAACCGCTATCGACGCGAGCGCAAGGGCGAGCCCACGCGACAGGCTTGCGCGCGCGGAGCCGGCAATCGCGATCGCACCGACCAAGGCACAGCCGACTGCCAGGGGGAAGTACGCCCACGCGTACACGGCACCAAAGGCGCCGAGGGCGAAGACCAGCAGGCCGCCGACGCAGGCCGCCACGAATCCGTCGCGCCGTGCGGCCACACCCGTGCGCGCGCGTGTCACGCTTCGGTGCCGAGCACGCGGTCCTTCAGGATGCGGCGTGCGGCGGGGTGGACGAGCAGCGACATGATCATGCGGCGATGCCGGTTGAACGCAACCGTGCGGCGCACGATCTGCATGATGCCGTCGGTCCGCACCAGATCGATCAGCTCGTCCATGCTCTCGTCCGACAGCTGCACGGCGACCGACCGCAGCAGGGCCTGGGCGTCGAACTCGTCGGCCAGCTTCGATCGCCACCGCCGTTCGTACTCGCCGAGCGCCGCGGCACGCAGATCGCCATCCGCAATCGCGTTCGCAAGGATCTCCGCGGCGATCGAGGCGCTCAGGATGCTGCAATAGATGCCGCCGCCGGTCGTCGGCTTCACCAGGCCGGCCGCGTCGCCTACGACGACCAGGCGATCGGTGTAGGTCCGCTCGACCGTACCGAGGGGAAGCAGCTTGGATCGCGGCCGCAAGCCGGCCCGGCACATCTCCGGAAAGTCCCACCGATGGACAACCCGTTGCAGGAAGGCATCGAAGTATCGGCGCGCATCGCGGCTGCACATCACGCCGACGCGGGCGCACTGCCGGTCCGGACGCCTGACAGGCACCGCCCAGGCGAAGCCTCCTGGGGCTGTGTCGAGACCGAAGTGCACCTCAGTGTGGTCGGCAACGGGCGCCGGCAGCTCGAGCTGCGCAGAGCGGAGATATCGGGACGTCATCCCGAGACCGAGCCGCTTCTGAAAGCGGTAGTTCGCGCCGCACGCGAGCACGCACGCACGCCCGCGCACGGCCTCGCCGCCGGCGAACACGAGCGTGACACCGCGCCCGTCGATACGAACGTCGGTCACGCGCTTCCCGGTGAGCACCGTCGCGCCGGCATTCCTGGCACGGACGCAGAGCTCGGCATCGAACAGGCGCCGGTCGATGACGACGGCCTGGGTGCGCCGGGATCCGGTGACGTACTCGACGAACGTCCGCGACGGTCCGAAGAACCGCGCCGATCTCAGCGGATGCAGGATCGCGTCGCGCGGCAGATCGAACTCGTCGAACGCCTCGGCGGCCATGATGCCCGTGCAGTGCACGGGGCTGCCGGGGTCGTCGTGTTCCTCGAAGACGACCGCGTCGAGCCCCCGCGAGGCGAGCTCCGCGGCGGCAAAGAGGCCGCCAGGACCGGCTCCGACAATGACGACGTCATGCATGAGTGGCAACTGTCATGAGTGGCAACTCTACCGTGAAAGTTCTGGCGCGCAGGTTCAGATCGACACCTTGTCGCCTCGGTGTTCCCACCGTCCCCTGAACGTGATCAGGAACGAGATCGCGATCAAACGTACATCGAGCCACAGGCTCTGGCGCTCGGCATACAGGCGGTCGAACCGGAACTTCTGTCGCCGGCCCACGTCGCGCGGTGCGTAGATCTGCGCGATGCCGGTCAGGCCTGGACGCATGCGGCAACGCTGCTCGAAGCCGGGCACGTCCTCGAGCGGGACGAAGAGGCCGTCGACGGTCTCGATTTCGCCGGGGCGGAGCGCGCGCGGGCCGACGAAGGTCATGTCGCCGCGGAAGATGTTCCAGAGCTGCGGCAGTTCGTCCATGGCCGTGGCGCGGAGCCGCCGCCCGACACGCGTGACGCGCGGGTCGTGTTCCGACGCCTGCACCGGACCGCTCTTGGCTTCGGCATTCACGATCATCGACCTGAACTTCAGCACCGTGAACACGCGCCCGGACTGCCCTACTCTCGGCTGTGAATAGAATACCGGGCCGCCGTCTTCGAGCTTGATGAGCAGGGCGATCACCGCCCAGAGGGGCGCAGATACGACGAGGCCGGCGCCCGAGAGGGCCACGTCGAGCGCACGCTTGCCGATCGGTGTCCGGAGGGCGGCGGCGGTCATGACTCGAACGACGACGCGGCGGACGCCACACCGGCGGACGGCTCCGCCCGCCGGAGTCCGACAGGCGTCGAACCAGATGCCGAAGCCATCAGCTCGGTATACAACGACGTTGTCTTCCCGACCATGTTCGCCAGCACGAACGTCTCGTCGATCCGGCGGCGCGCGGCCAGCCCCATGCGGCGCCTCGCCGCGGGATCCTGCAGAAGATCACGGAGCGCACGGCGCAGGGCGTTAGGGTCGCCCGGCGGCACGACGCGGCCGGAGATTCCATCCTGGTTGACCCACGGCACACCGGTCGGCAGATCCGTGCTGACCACCGGTTTCCCGCACGCCATCGCTTCGAGCTGAACCATGCCGAACGCCTCCGCCCGTGTCACCGAGGGGAGCACGAAGACGTCGCACGCGTGATACCGCGCAACCAGCTCGGGCCGATCGACCTCACCATCGAACGACACGCGGTCGCGAACGCCGAGGGACGCCGCCAGCTCTTCCCAGGCTCTCTTCATCGGCCCCGTGCCGACCAGCATCGCGTGGGCATCGAGCCCAACCATCGCCCGCAGCAGCACGTCGACGCCTTTGTACGGCACCATCCGGCCGACGAAGAGCAGCAGGGGCGCGGCCCTGCGCTGGCGGATCGCCGACGCACGGCTCATGACGGCTGGCGTCAGCGCGAATGCGTCCGCGTCGATGCCGAACGGGATCACCGTGACCTTCGACCTGAAATCCCGAAGCTCAGCCGCGTGCTCCGCCAGCTTCGGGGATGCCACGACGATGCGATCGGCGCGAGTCAGCACGTGGCGCAGGAAGGGCCGATAGAAGAGGCGATAGCGCCACGCCGGACGCACCACCTCGCTGTGGAACCAGACGACGAGGCGGGCGCGAGGCCTGGCCAACGCGAACGCCACGAGCGCGACGGGGTTGGGCTCGTGCACGACGAGCACGTCACACCGCACACGCCGCAGCCAGAGAGGCAACGTCGGGCACACGGTGACCGAGCCGATCCTCGCCGCGGCACCGACCCTCGTCACTGGCACGCCGCCGAGCGTTTCGTGCACCGTGGCGCGGCCGCTGTTCGCGACGAGCGCCCGCACGTCGACCGTTCGACGCTCGTTCTCGCACAGCGCCTGGATGACCTGCTCCATCCCTCCACGAGCGGGCGGGTAGAACTTGCCGAGGTGAACGACCCGTATCATTGCGATCGGCTCTCGATTGTTGGCCCTTCATGACTGTCGGCTGCAGCCGGGTCGTCCTTCAATCGGCGTCGGGATCCACGGATACCTGGCGCCGCCACCCCGGTGACCGAGAAGCCACATCCGGCATGGCGCGCATAGGCGTCGAAGCAGCGGTCGACGACCCTGTCCCATGTGAATCGCCGTAATACGGCCGAGCGGGCCGCCGTCCCCATCGCCCTCGCGGAGTCCGGATTTGCGCTGAGCCATTCGATTCGCGCGCGGATCGCGGACGAGTCGTTCGGCGGAACGACGAAGCCGGTCACACCGTCCTCGATCAGTTCGGGCAGGCTCGTCACGTTGCTCGCGATCACCGGCGTACCGCAGGCCATCGCTTCGATCACCGTCTGGCCAAGGAGCTCGGGGATGGCAATCTCGGCTCCATCGGAGGTCCTGTGCACGCTCGGCAGCACGAGACACATCGCACGTCGATAGGCGGCCACGACGGCATCGTCATCCGGCCTCTCGACAAACGTCACCGTCTTGCCGGCGGCGGCGGCGCGAAGACGACCCACGAACGCCGAAGCGTGCGCCTGCGGGCTGCCCATCACCGTGAGCGGCGTCCGACGATCGACCGCATCGACGAGGTAGTCCAGGCCCTTGTGCGGCAGCCATCTGCCGACGAACAGGACTTCCCTGCCGCGTTCGGCTTCGGGAGCGACCGAGAATCGTTCGGTGTCGACCCCTCCCAGGACCACCGACGCGTGAGACGCGCTGGCATGTCCGAAATGACGTCTGCTGAACTCGCTGATGTGGAGGTGCGCCCTGAACCAGCTGTCGATCGAGAAGAGCTGATGAAGCCCGTACCCGGAGCCGCCGAGGTGCGTCGCCACGATCGGCGTGCCGGAGGCCTTCGCGTAGAGCACGGCGATGCTGGCCATCATCGTCTCCGGCTGATGGCAGTGCACGAGGGTGGCGCGCGAGAGCATCCGCATCATGAGCGGATTGCAGGGGTCGAAGACAAGGCGGCGAATCGGCGTCCAGTTCCGGAGCACGCAGACGCGAAGGCGATCCAGCATCATCTCGCGGGGCCGGGTGCCGAAGGTGAGCAACGTCGTCGGCACCCGTCTCGCCATCGAGCGGGCCAGCTCCAACGCGTAGCGCTCCGCCCCGCCCAACACGTCGCCGAACAACGCGGGCACCACGTGCACGATGTGTGGCGGACGAGCCGGCATCACGAGGTGACCAGGGCCCTTGTCGCGGTACGGTGTGCGTCGGCCAGTTGACGGTAGGCATGGCTCATCGCCTTGGCGTGCGCAGGCCAGCTGAAGCGGCTCGCCCATTCGGTCGCCAGGCATCGATATTTCGCGCGGCTCTCCGGACTCCGTCCGGCGGCGACGGCGGCAACGGTCGTCTTCGCCCAGTCAGCCGGGTCGTCACGGAGCGGGAAGCTGGCCGCGGTGCCGCCTGTCTCGTGGAGCACGGGAATGTCCGTAGCGACAACCGGCGTGCCGCAGGCGAGCGCTTCGACGACCGGGAGGCAGAACCCCTCGCGCTCGGAGGTGACGAGTACCGCCGAGGCTCGCCGGTACAACGCCGCGAGGGTCGCCGGACGGAGGAACGGGAGTTCGACGACGGCCTGTTCGACGCCAAGATCGCGGGCGAGCCGCCGTTGCGATCCTGTCAGGCTGCCGCCGGCCTTGAGCAGACGCATCTGCGGCACGACGCGTCTCACCTCGGCAGCCACTCGAAGCAGATGCTCGACGCGCTTGCGCGGAACCGTACTGCCCACGTGCAGGAGATCGACCGCATCCCCGCGAACCGGCCCAAGGAGTTGCGCAATCGCGCTGTCTGCGTCGGGATCGGGCGTCGCCGTGAACTGAGGACCCACGCCCAGATGGACGACGCTGAGCCGTTCGGGGCGGACCAGATCGTGCCGCCTGAGATCGGCGCGCGTCGCTTCGGTCGCACAGATCACCTGGGACGCGCGCTGCAACCCCGCCAGCAGACGCCTGACGAGCCATCGGGGCAACTTCGAATCGGTATTGGCCGGATCGACGAGAAGGCTGAACGCGTCCATGTCGTGGCAGGTCACGATCGCCGGCGCCGAGACCTCGAGGGCCAGATGCGCGTAGCTCTGATCGATGATGTGGACGACGTCGTACTGGTGCGCGCGCGCGCGCAGCCACCGCGGATAACTCCAGTACCTCCACGCCAGGCGCCTCGTGATGTGATGCGCGCCGATCTCTGTGCCGCGGGCTCCGTGCCCCGAGAACGACGGACGGAGCAAGTCGATGCTGAGCCGATCGGCCGGCCCCGTAGCCGCGAGCTCGGACGCAAGAGCGTCAGCGACCAGATCCATGCTCGTCCACCGCTCTTCCCAGAGATCCGCGACGACAGCGACACGAACCATCTCAGGCCGCCCCGGAAGTCATTCGCGGAGGCGCGATCTCGTCGATGAGGGCCGCCAGGTCGCTGAAAGCCTTCTGACGCGACCACTCCCGTTCGACCATCGCGCGTCCCTTCAATGCCTGCGCCCGCGCTTCGGTGCGATGCTCCGCGATCCACAGGAACTCGCGCGCCATCGCCTCGGCATCCCGGCGTGGCGTCAGGCGTGCGTAGCCGGCGAGCTGCACCGCCATGCCGCCGACAGCCGTGGCCACGACGGGCGTGCCGCAGCTGAGCGCCTCGAGCGTGGAATACGCGGCCCCCTCCGCCAGAGAGGCCAACGCCATCACGTCCGCGGCGCGGAAGTAGTCGGCGACTTCGGTGACCGGATGTGCGGCGGGGCGGCCGAAGACCCATGCGTCCGGGTCCGGAAGTCGCAGCGACCGCGCCAGCTGCAGGAACTCGCGGTAGCCGCCGCCGAGGTTGAGGACGACGGCATCCAGCCCGCGATCGCGCGCGATCGCCACCGCCTCGAGCACCGTTTCCGGGTCCTTCTCGTGGCTGATCCGGCTCGAGAGAAAGACGAGGAACCGATCGAGCGGCAGATCGCGCGCCGCGCGGAGCGCGCGCCGCTCCTCATCGTCGGCTGGACGGAAGCGCTCGGTATCGACGCCGTAGTACAGCCCGACGGCGGCGCGCGTGCTGTACTGTGCGGCGATGTCGCGCAAGTACGGGCCCATGGCCAGACAGCGCGTCGCCAGTCGGCCGTTGATCGTCATCAGCGTCCGGATGATCGCCTCGCCCGCCCACGCGGAGACCGGCCCGATCTGTCGACGCTCCCGGCGGCAGCGGAAGTACTCGACCGGTGCGACCCCCATGTACGTGATGACCGGCACGCCGAGCATGCGCCCGACGAGTGTCGCATTCAGCGAGCCGCGGAGCACCTCCTGCGACACGATCACGTCGAACTCCCGTGCGTGATTCCAGAGCCAGACGAACGATCTCGGCTGAAACGTGAGGCGGTGACCCGGAATCGCGTGTACCGGCACGTGCGGGACAGCAGCGGCCATGCGCGCGTCGAGGCCGCTCGATCGAAAGGCGGCCTCCGGCACGCAGACGGTGAGATCGCAAATCTCGCTCAACCCGATCACGAACCGGATGTCGGTGAACCCTTCGACGAAGAAGAGCACCCGACGGCGACGGCGGATCACGACACGACCTCCTGCGGCTCGACATCGCCCCGAAGCAGCCGAACGGCGACGTCCGGATGAAAGAGGCGGGCGAACAACCGCTGCCCGGCGGCGCCGAGCGCCCGCCGCCGCGGCGCATCGGCGAGCAGGTCAACAGCCGCGAGGCCGACCCGCTGACCGTCCGGCTCGGAGACCAGCAGCACGGCATGGTCGCGCCAGAATGGCTCGGTGAGCGCTCCGGCGTTCGTCACCACCGGCGTCCCGACCGCCAGCGCCTTCAGGGTCGACGTGCGTCGGGCCGTGATGCCATCCGGGTACGGCAGCAGCAACAGATCGCATTGCCCCAGAGCCGCTGGAACATCGAGCGCTTCGATTGCTCCTGTCGCCTCGACTCGATCGGCATGGTCGGGCTCGCGGCGCACGAACGCGTCTCGGAACTCCGCGCTCCCCCGCCCCATCAGTCGTATCCGCGCGTCGGTCCTGTTCAGTACTTGAAGCATGGCGGGTTCCAGCAGCGGCATCACGAGCGGTGAATAGGTGCCGAAGTGACCGACGACCCGCGGGCCCGACAAGACGCTGGGGCGGGCCACGTCCGGGCCGCGGCCAAGGAGCGTCGCCACCGGCAGCCAGCGGCAGGCGGTACGCCGAGGATGGTACGGCGCCACATACGACGCCCAGGACGGCGTGCTCAGCCAGATCCTGAATGCGCTGGCGGACACGATGGCAATCATCAGGCGCTGCACGAGAGCCGGCGCCGCGATCCAGGGTCTCCAACGGAAGGGCCGGAACGCCTCGTGGATCATCATGTGCAGCTCATCGTGCCGCACGCGAGCGCGGTACCACAGCCACAGCGCGATCGCCACGTTCATTCCTCGCCAGCCGAATCCCTGTGGCACCCATTGCACGAACAGCCGGCGAGGGGATGGCTCCTGGTCGAGCGCCCGATTCGCGCGCAGCAGCTGCCAGAGCCCGAACCCGATCTCCTTGACGCGCGCATCGTCCGGGGGCGTGCGCCGATGTTGGCCAGGCGCCCAGACGGTGACCCTCTCACCGGCGTCGCGCAAGCGGGCAGCCAGGGCGTGAGTGTGCTCGCTGACCCCGCCGATCTCGGGCGGGTACTCGCACGTGATGACATGCCAGGTCGACACGGCAGCCTCAGTCAGCTGACGGCCTGTTCGGCGAGCCGTGGACACAGCCTCTTGTAGACAGCGTCCACCGTTGCCGCGGAACGATCCCAGGAGTACATCTCGATCGCATCACGCCGCGCGGTGCTGCCGAGGCGGCGCCTCATCGGTTCGCTCGCGATCAGCGTTCGCAGTGCGTGCACGACGGCACCTGGCGATCGAATCGGGACCAGGACGCCGTTGCGACCGTCCTGGATTGCGTCGCGCATGCCGCACACCTGCGTGGTGACGATGGGAAGCCCACTCGCCATCGCTTCCATGAGCGTGAGCGGCGTCCCTTCGAAGAGGCTCGGCAGCACGAAGATGTCCGCTGACGCATAGATCGCTGCCGCCTCGCGGTCGTTGCCCGCAACGACACACTCGACACGCGACCGGAGCTGCGCCGGAAACGCGTCGCGCACGGCGCCACCACCGACGCCGGCACCGAGCGCGATGAACGCCACCTGCCTGTGCTCCTCGAGGATCGCCGATATCGCCGGCACGAGGTCCTCGATGCCCTTGTTCTTCCGCCACGTCGCGGAAAACAGCAGGCGGCGCACCGGGCCGTACTCGCGTCCGGCGGCTGCGGCCGCGAACTCGGGACCAGCTGCCGGCCAGATCCGGGTCACGCGGTCCTCGCGCACCCGAAGCGCCTCGATCAGATACGCGCGGTCTTCGTCGTTCAGGCAGAACACGTGATCCGCGCGCCGCAATCCAAACCGGCTCTGCGTCAACCGCGTCGTCGGATAGACGAAGCGCGTCTTGATCGACGGTCCCTCCCTGCCGAGTCGTGCTTCCTCCAAGAACAGATCCCATCCTCGCTGCTCCACGCCGTGCGTCGTCACGACGATGCGGGGCTGCCCGATGTATCGGCGCGACAGCAGCGCCGCTGCGGCGCTCGGCTCGTGGATGTTCAGGATGTCGTACGGGGATCCCGCCCGCAGCCGGGCGCGGGCGCGCGCCGCCACCTCGATCGGAAACAGGAACCGGCGGAGCCCTTCGCGCGCAACGAGATCGCCGTGGTGCAGGTAGTCGACCGCCGTGCCGCATGCGCTCAGGCGATCGTGAATGAAGCCCATCAGGCGGCTCATCCCACCCGTTCTCGCGGCGGGCACGTCGTGAGCGACGAGCACCTTCATGCAGGCGCTCCGAGGGTCAGGCTGTGTCGTCCGGCCGCGGCGGCGCCGAGCACGGCAATCAACTGGTCCAGATGGGGGCTTCCCGACGGCTCGCTGGATCGCACCGCGGTTCCGCCCATCCGCAGACACCGCACGATGGCGTCCGCCAGGCCGTGCACCGTCGGAGGATTCCCGGGAGCGAGCGCACCGTTCACGCCGTCTGCCAGCCACTCAGGAACGGCACCGACGCGAAACGCCGCGACCGGCACACCCCGGCGTACGGCTTCGGCTCCCGTGAGCCCGAACGGCTCGGGCCACAGACTCGGCATCACGAAGACGTCGGTCCCCGACAGCAGGCGGTCGCAGGTGGCCTGACTCGACCACCCGAGGAAGGACACCCGCGTGCGTGGAATTGAACGACTCAACTCGGCCCACAGCAGCCGGCACCGCGGCAGGTCGGAACCGTCCCCGGCGATCGTCAGCTCGATCTCGGCGTCCGCCGCGGCGGCGACCGCCGGCAGCGCGGCAAGGAGCTCGCGGCATCCTTTCAAACGCTCGACGCGACCGATGTAGGCCAGTTGACGCGCACGTCCCCCGACCTTCTGCTCGACCATTGCACGTGCAGCAGACCCGCCGGCGAGTGGGGCGTCGCCGATCGGCGGCAGGTGAACGACGCGTGACGCGTCGAAGCCATGCTTGAGGTACTCCATCCGCATGTGCTCGGAGAGCGTGACGACGAACGTGGAGCGGCGGATGTTTCGCAGTCGTGCCGACTGCGTGCGGTAGTCGCGGGCCATCGTGACCGGGCTCAATCCGCCGCAGCGACGGGGAAAGAAGTTCACCAGGCACATCGGGCCGAATCGGCGGGCACACGGTTGCGTCACGGGTACGCGGACCGTCTTCGAACCGCTGATGCAGGTGCCGTAGTACGCGTGCGCCACGAATACCGACGGGGCCAGATCCTGCAGGCGCCGCGCCTGCTCCGGATCGACGAACCCGTGATCCAAGAGAACGTCGGGCCCCCAGGCGGCGAGCGCGTTCCTGGCCGCTTCGGGTCCCCGCGTCTGGATGCTGCAGGAAACGAACCGATCCATGCCGGACATCGGCGCGCGATCGGCCGGGCCGTCCTGCTCGTGACAGAGCATGATCTCGTGCTGCCGATCCGCAAGCGCCTGCGCCACATGCGAGACGTACGTCTCGGCACCGCCCACGTGGCGTGACGTCCAGTTGAGAATCGCCACGCGCATCAGTGAATCCTCGGCGCGTGCGGCGCGGCGACAATCTCCCGTAGCCGCCCGCCGGCCTCGTGCAGCCGCTCCGCCGCGGCACGCGCGGCGCCGCGCATGTCAGCGAGGCGATCGCGCTCCACGAGGGCCGCTTCGATCGCTTCGCACAGCGCATCTTCGTCCCCGGCGCGCACGACCCACCCTGCGCCCTCCGGCACCCATTCGGCGGCCCCGCACGCATCGGTCGTGATCACCGGCACTCCACACGCCATCGCCTCCGCCACCACGAGGCCGAACCCCTCATCGAGCGTCGGGAGCACGAAGAGATCCGCGCCGCGATAGCGCTCGATCGGATCGCCCGGCGCATGCGTCACGGCAAGGCCGCTGCTCAACCGGGCGAGCAGACGCCGGCACCAGGGGTCCCCCGTCGCGCCGGTCATATGCAGTTCGACGTGCCTCGGCGCCAGCCGCCTCAAACACCGCAGCAAATACGGAAAGCCCTTGCGAAGACAGAGGCTGCCCACGAACAGGACCCGCAGCGGACCGCCGCCAGCTCTCGGCGCGCCTGGCGAGTAGCGCGCGATGTCGATGCGGGGCGGAGCCACGACGACTTTGTCCGGATCGACGCCGCGTCTGGCGAGCGCGTCCGCCGCCCACGTGCTCCAGACGCGAATCCGATCCGCGAGCAGATACTCGCGCTCGACGCGCCGCACCATGGCCTCGCTCGGATGCCCGAGGTACCGCCAGCCGGTCCACCGTTCAGACTCGGCGCAGAGCTTCTCCCTGAAATCACGAATATGCCCGTTGGGGTTGTCGAGGAACACCGGCCGTCCCGCGTCGCGCATCCGCGCAAGCGCCTCGGACGCCACCTGCGTGAAGAGATAGGCCTGGTCGGGCAACGCCCGGGCGGCCATGGCGTCGGCAATCCAGCGCCCGAGTCGCTCGTCGACCCCCATCTGGTACGCCCCCGTGAAGTAGCGCAACCAGGTGTAGCGGCGGCGACGACGGCCGGCAATCCCGTCCGGCGACGGCACGAGCTCGACCGAGACGGGAATCTGCGCGCGCACATCGTCGGCCGGCCTCGGTCCGTAGGCGCGCACGTCGGGATCGAACGCCGTGACCGCCGCGATCGCGTCAGCGGACGCGTGTCCGAGCCCTCCGGGCCCGGGCGGCACCGAATATCCCACCGCGATGCTCATGGTTGCCCGGCACCCGCCGGACGCAGCCATCGGTCCAAGGCCGGCTCGACGCGCGCGAGACACGCGAACCGATCCTGCGCGGCGGACAGCACCGTTCGAGCATAGGGTCCAGCCGGACCGTTCCAGGCAATCGGCGCGATCAGCAGCACGTAGCCGCCCGCGACGCAGGCCATCGCCATCACCGAGAACACAATCGACTGCCCCGGCAGCCAGTACGCCGCCGCTGCCGCGGCGACCGTGCCGATCGCCAGGCGCTTCAGGAGCTCTGCGCTCGGCGCGAGGAACTCGGCGACGCTCAGGCCGAGCTCGCGCGCGACACCGCGCAGGTTGAGCGGCAGGCTGACGAGCATGACGCCGAGGACCGACGCGAGCGGCGCACCAGCCGCGCCGAGCCAGGGGATGAGCACCATGGCCCCGGCGACGCAGACAACGCCGTCCGCGAGGCTCGTGAGCGAGAGCTGGCGTTCGTATCCGAAGCAGAACAGCGTGTAGATGACTGCGACATTGCAGTGCCGCATGAGCATCATCGCGGCGAAGGCGACGCTCAGCGTCCAGCCGCCGTACTGAGCGGGCCCGACCCACCAGGACACGAACGCGAGGTTGGCCGGCAGGATCACGGCGACCAGGGCTCCGCTCATCATGAGCATCGCCTGCGTCAACGCCGTCGTCGCTCGAATGAGCTGATCCCGCGCGCCGGCGCCGCGCAGCTCGCTGATGGCGGGCTGCGAGCCGTGCATCAGCATGTAGGGATGGTTGGCGAACACGGTCACGAGCTTGCCGGTGCAGCTGTACGCCACGACTGCCGCGGGACCGAGCACGAAGCCGAGCACGAGGACGTCCGATCCGTTCAGCAGCACCTGCGCGATCTGTCCGACGCTCACCCAGACGGACCGCTGGAAGTACGGGCGCGATGATGAGATCGCGGCTTGAATGGGAACAGCCGGATAGATCCGGGACGCGCGACGAAGAGCCGCGAGTGCCGGAAGCGCCGTCGTCACCGCCCACCCGCCCGCCAGCGACAGGATCCCGCCGCCCGTCATGACCAGCAGGACGGAGGTCGCCGTACCAGCGGCCCATGCCACGATCTGAATCCGTGCGAGGAAGGTCAGATCCTGGGCGCCTTGCAGCACCGCCAGCGAAATGCGGGCCGGGTAGGTGACGACGAAGACGATGAGGATCAACGCGAGCGGCACCTCGAGCTCCTGCCAGCCCTCGGGCATGAGGAGCCACAACAGGACGCAGACGATGGCGATGATCGGCAGCTGCCACCGCACGATGGCCTTGACTCGCGCGATCAGCGTGCCGATCCGATCGCGGGCCTCGCCCCGATCGGGGTTCCCGGACGCAAAGGCAATCTCCCTCGGCAGAATCGCCACCACACCGAAGTCGAGCAACGCGAGGTATCCCAGAATCTGACCGATGACGAGCCAGAGCCCGAGCGACGGGGCGCCCAGCCGGCCGAGGAGAAACGGCGTGAGCCACAGGCCGACGGCGAGAATGGCCGCCTGATGCGCATAGCCGAGCGCGGTACCGCCGAGAACGCGACGAGTACGGCTCACGGCTTCGCGGGCCCCTGCCGCATCGAGGCCGCCGCTCCCTGGAGGGCGGCAGCAAACGTCCAGAACTGAATGCCGAGCTGTGTGTTGAACGCGGGGCCTGCCATCGCCAGGAACGCGATGACGCACTGAATGGCCAGCGTCAGTTGCGCGGCCGGCCTCAAGGTCGACGCGCCGGAGACCGCGACCCGCCACGTGCCGAACAGCGAGACCAGCACGCCGCCGCCGTACAAGAGCCACATCGGCAGCCCGCCGTCGAGCAGCCACCCGGTCAGCTGGATCTCGACGTGTATGGGGCCGTCGATCGCGTCGTGCTCGGGAAAGTACTGCGTCATCATGCCCCAGCGTCCGACACCCGCGCCGAGCGGGTATTGGTCCAGCAGCTCGCCAAGGGTCTGTGACAGGAAGTACCCGCGGTTCGATTGATAGGTCGCGATGGCCCCGGAATCGCGTATGCCCAGGAAGCGGCTGTCAATCGCCTCGCCACCGATGGCTGCCGCCCAGAGGAACGCCCCGACGACCGCGGCGGCGCCGAGTCCCATCAGCCCCGCAGCGCGACCGATCTGTCCTCCTCGCAGCGACGCGGCGATCACGATCAGACCCGAGCAGACCACGACCAGCAGCACGGACCGGACCTGCGTCAGGTAAACCGCATTCAGCCCGACGGCGACGGCCACGAGGATGCCCGCGGTCTGCCACCAGGGCCGGCGGTACATCAGCAGTACGAGGCCGGTCAGTGCCGTGAGTCCACCGGGAATCGCCGCGCCCCCAGGCGAGTCGGTGAGCCCAGGCGGCCGGACGATCACCTGTCCATCCGCTCCGACGTAGCTGAGCGCCTCGACATAGAGGTCGTTCATCTGCAACCCGAGCGCGTTGAACGCCGGCGGCATGAACGAATCCGGGTAGTAGACCTGCAACACGCCGAGTAGCGCCCCCACGAGGTTCCACACGAACACGAGCATGAGCACGCGCTGCAGGTGCGCAATCGAACGCACCGCCTTGTGCGCCCAGAAGAGCGGCGCGGCGATACTCAGCTGAAACACGCACTGGCCGAGGCCGGATCCAAGCCTGGACGTCGGATGCAGCAGGTTTGCGATCAGCAGAAGCAGCGCCGCGGCAACGAGCACAGCGCCGTGCGGAAGCGATCGCCGCCGCCCATCGTGGGCGTACACCAGCAGCAACGCGAGACTCGAGAGGTACGGGAGCGCACGCACGATGCTGCGCACCCCCTGCGCGCCCGGCACGAACATCGCCGCTCCCCACATGAACTGAATCGTGACGAAGACCTCGAGCCAGGGCAGGCGCGACCAGCGACCGGTCGACGAACGCACATCAGTCAACGCAGGCCAAGCGGGCGCGGCCGCGCCGGCGGTCGCCGCACGAGCTCCCGCCTCAGGACGCGTTGGCGCCACTGTCGCGGCAGCATCAGCGCGGCTGCCGAGTGTCCTCAGCGCAAGCGGCGACGAGCCGGCTTGGGCGG
>JBFXAT010000029.1:0-49052 GCA_050183995.1 Vicinamibacterales bacterium | reverse complement strand
GATGAACTGTCGTTCCTCTTCGATCGTCATGGTGAGTTCGCCGGGGCTGAAGCCTAGGAATTCAGACTCCGTGCTGTTGGCGTTCAGATAGGCGATCAGCTCTGGTGCCTCGTCAGGAGCAACGCTGCGAACTGTCAGCGTCCGTCCATCGCGAAGGATGTGCTCTGAAGGTGTGATCAGTGCCATATCGGCATAACTAATACTAGGCCGACCGTCATACCGCGGACGCCACTGCGAGGCTCGCAGTGTAACGCCAGGCCAGCCGCACGCCGAAACACCTACAAGGTGCACCATTGCAATGGCTTGCGAGAGGCCGCGACTCTCGGCACACCGGTATTAGGCCGACCTGCATAACACCGCCCTCGCTGCCGCCTGCCCCGACAGGAGCGAATAGGTCGTGATCAGTCGCCTTGTGGCGACCACTCACCTCACCAGACAGAACACAAGACGGCTTCTTCTACTGCAGCACCAGATCGAACCGCACCGCGCTACACCCGCTCGAAGATCCCCGCCGCCCCCATCCCGCCGCCCACGCACATCGTCACCAGACCGTAGCGGCCCTGGCGGCGGCGCAGCTCGTACAGCAGCGTCGTCGCCAGCTTGGCACCGGTGCACCCGAGCGGATGACCGAGCGCAATCGCGCCGCCGTTCACGTTCAGCCGGTCCGGGTCGATCGGAAGCTCGCGAAGACACGCGAGCACCTGCGCGGCGAACGCTTCGTTGAGCTCGACGAGATCGATGTCGTCGAGCGTCAGACCTGCCTTCGCCAGCACCTTTCGGATCGCCGGCACCGGTCCGATGCCGAACCGCTCGGGCTCGACGCCGGCCGTCGCGAACGCGACGAAGCGTCCAAGCGGCGCCAGGCCGCGCGCTCGCGCGACTGCGGCGCTGGTGAGCACGAGCGCGGCCGCGCCGTCGCTCATCTGCGACGAGTTGCCCGCCGTGACGGATCCGGACACGTGAAATGCGGACCGCAGCTTCGCGAGCGCGGCGGAGGAAGTGTCGCGCCGCGGTCCTTCATCGCACGCGAACGTCGACTCGACGACGGCGCCGGACGAATCCACGAGGCGAGCCCGCACGGGCACGATCTCCTCGGCGAAGCGCCCCGCGTCGATCGCCGCGAGCGCGCGCTGATGGCTCCGCAGCGCGAACGCGTCCTGCTCCTCGCGCGAGATGGACGCGTCGCGCGCGTGGTTCTCCGCGACGAGGCCGGTGCTCAGATAGACGTCGGGATACGAGGCCATCAGCGTCGGGTTCGGCGCGATTCTCGATCCGCCCATCGGGATCATGCTCATCGACTCGGTGCCCCCGGCGACGATGGCGTCGGCGCCGCCGCTCCTGATCCGCTCCGCGGCATAGGCAATCGCCTGCAGCCCGGACGAGCAGAACCGGTTGACGGTGACGGCGGCCGCGGTGACGGGCAGGCCCGCGCGCAGGCTCGCGATACGCGCGACGTTCAACCCCTGCTCGCCCTCGGGCATCGCGCATCCGAGGATCACGTCGTCGATGTCCGCCGCCTCGATTCCCGGCGCACGCCGGAGCGCCTCGGCGATCGCCGCCGCCGCGAGCTCGTCGGGGCGCGTGCCGCGCAGCGATCCGTTCGGCGCCTTGCCGACCGCCGTCCTCGCCGCCGACACGATCACCGCATCGTCAGTCATGGGAGGAGTCGACCGGCGCGCGAGGAGGATCCCAGTCGGCGAGGAGATCCTCGATGGCCTCGGCGACCTCGCTGGCCTTGCCGTTGAACAGGTGGTCGGCCGCGTCGATGATGGCCAGCTCCTTGGGATCGGCCGCCCGCGAGTAGAACGCGGTGATCTCCTTCAACCCGCAGATCTCGTCGAGCTCGCCGTGCACCAGGAACTTCGGCTTGGGACTGCCCGCAACCGCTTCGAAGTCCCACTTGGAGACCGGCGCAGCCACGCCGATCAGCGCGGACACGCGCGGATCCTCCGCGCCGACGTTCATCCCCACCCACGATCCGAACGACATGCCGCCGGCCCAGAGCGGGACGCCAGGATGGCGCCCGGCCATCACGTCGAGCGCCGCGCGGAAGTCGTCGCGCTCGCCACGCCCCTCGTCGTACGCGCCCTCACTCTTGCCGACCCCGCGGAAGTTGAAGCGCAGCACCGCGCAGCCGATGCGCAGGAGCCCCTTGGCCGTGTGGTACAGCCCCTTGGTGTGCATCGTCCCGCCGAACTGCGGATGCGGGTGCCCCAGGACGACGACGGCCTTCAGGGCCGGCGGCGCAGCGGGCGTTGTTTCGGCGGACGTCGGTCCGACGCCGGCGCCGGATGTCGTCGCGGCCTGGCTCGGAGAAACGGGCATTTCGAGCAGGGCTTCGAGCCGTCCGGCTGGCCCTTGAAAGTCACGCAGCACTGTGTTGGTCGTCATTGATCGCCGTCGTCAGGAATTGGTGAACGAGGGATGCGAAGGCATCCGCCCGCGTCATGCAGCCGAGATGGCCCGTGCGTTCGAGCTGCACGCACCGGGCGTTCGGGATCAGACGCGCGTAGTCGCGCGTTCCCGCGGCGTGTGTCACGTGGTCGAGCGCCGGCTCGCCGTGGACCACCAGCGTCCGCGCCGACACGCGGGCGCAGTCCGCGATCCGGTCGTACGACGTGATCATCCGGGCCCGTGCCGCCATGCGCGACAGCCCGACCGGCGCAGTTGCCAGCGTGCGCAGTTGCTGTGCGCCGAACCGGCGCCGCTCGTGCGGATCGGGCAGCGCCGCTCTGATCTCGCGCCTGACCCTGAGCGGCGTCTCGGCCAGGAACACCGGGCCGAAGAGCCACGGCAGGCGCGTGTACACCTCGTGACGCCGCCGAAGGTGGAACCGGGGCCCTGGCGTCGACACCATCACGAGGGCGCTCGTGCGCTCGGCGTGCCGTGCGGCACAGCGCAGCGCCACGAGTCCGCCGAACGAGATGCCGGCGACCGCCGCGGCTCGGAGACCGCGCTCGTCGAGCGCGTCCACGATCTGCTCGACGAACATGTCGATCGGGTGGGCGAGCCCGCGAGCCCGCCAGGAGCGCTCGTCGCACAGAGTGAACGTGATGACGCGGTGGTAGCGCGCCAGCGCATCCACCGTTCGCCGCGAGAACTCCCAGCGGCCCTGGATGCCGGGCACGAGCACGAGCGGCGTTCCCGCTCCGCGCTCCACCACGTTCCATCTGCGTTTCGGCAATGGTCCTCTCAGTTCCGACAACTCAGTTTCGCAGCGGCTTGCCCGTGTTCAACGTGTGCTGGATCCGTTCGAGAGTCTTTCGTTCGCCGCAGAGCTGCAGGAACGCTTCACGCTCCAGGTCCAGCATGTGCGACTCGCTCACCGTCGTCGCGTGCGGAAGCGATCCGCCGGCCATGACGTGGGCGAGCGCGCGTCCGATGACCGCATCGTGGTCCGTCGCTCGTCCGGCGCGCCACGCGAGGTGAACGCCGAGCTTCAACGCCGCCTCGACGCTTTCGCCTCCCACGGCGATCGGGTGAGGCCGCGGCGGCTGGTAGCCCTCTCGGACCCTGGTGAGCGCAAGTGCCTTCGCGTCGGCGATGAGACGCTCGCGGTTCATCGATACCGGATCGTGGTCGCGGAGGTAGCCGAGCTCGCGGGCCTGGGCCGCGCTCGTCGAGACCTTCCCGAACGCGATCGTTTCGAAGGCCGCTTGCACGAACGGCAGCAGGTCCGCCTTCGCGCCCGCCGCCAGATGTCCGGCTCGCGCCACCATTTCCTTGGTTCCTCCGCCGGCCGGGATCAGCCCGACGCCGACCTCGACCAGGCCCAGGTACGTCTCGGCCGCCGCCTGCACCCGATCGCCGTGCAGGACGAGCTCGCATCCACCACCAAGCGCGAGACCCGCCGGCGCGAGCACAACCGGCACCGGCGCGTAGCGCAACGCACGCGTGGTCTGCTGGAATGATCGCACCATCCGGTCGATCTCGTCCCACTTTCCCTGCTGCGCTGCGAGCAGGACCAGCGTGAGATTGGCTCCAGCCGAGAAGGCCGCGGCATCGGTCCCGATGACGAGCGCCTCGAATCGTGCCTCCGCCTCTCTCAGCCCGGCGTGGATGATCTCCAGCGTGTCCGCGCCGATGATGTTCAGCTTCGAATGCAGCTCGACGCACAACACGCCGTCGCCGAGGTCCACGAGGCGGCCGCCGGGGTTGTGACACAGCACGCCGGTGCGTTCGGCCGCCGACCGCAGCAGTTGAAGATCCGGGCCGGCTGGAGGCAACCCGCCGTCTCGAAACCGTCCGGGGCGGGTATCCCGCCGGGCGGCGTCGAGGCGCTGCTGAACCAGCGGCGGCACAACCGACGGTCGAGCGGCCTCGATCACCTCGTTCAGCCCGATCGCGTCCCACAGCTCGAATGGGCCCAGCTCCCACCCGAACCCCCATCGCATCGCGCGGTCGACGTCGTCGATCGAGAAGGCAATCTCGGGAGCGACGCTGGCGGCGTAGACGAGCGTCGGGGCGAGCGTCCGACGCAAGAAGGCGCCGACCTTGTCCGCGCGCGAGAAGAGCGTGCGGGTGCGGTCGGCCACCGACTCGACCCCTTTGACCGCGTCCAGCGCGTCGAGACGCGCCGCCTGCCGAGGGCGATACGTCATCGTCGCCGCGTCGAGCGTCAGGATCTCGGACCCTTCCCGCGCGTAGAATCCTCGCCCGCTCTTTTCGCCCGTCCACCCGCGCTCGATCAGTGCGGCGGCGATCGGCGGGAGCTCGAACAGCGGCCTGCTCGCGGCGTCGAGCCGCTCGACCAGGTTGCGGGCGACGTGCCCCAGGACGTCCAGGCCAGCGATGTCCATCGTTCTGAACGTCGCGCTCTTGGGCCGGCCGAGAACCGGACCGGTGATGGCGTCGATCTCCTCGATCGTGTATTCGCCAGACTCCAGCAGCGTGAGGATCTGGAACACGGCGAACAGGCCGATGCGGTTGGCGATGAAATTCGGCGTGTCGCGGGTGACGACGACCCCTTTGCCCAGGTGGACGTCTGCGAATCCGGCCATGCGTTCGACGACGCGCGGGTCGGTGTCCGGTGTGGGAACCACCTCGACGAGGTGGAGATAGCGAGGCGGATTGAAGAAGTGCGTGCCGAGCAGGTGCCGCCGAAACTCCGCGCTGCGCCCGTCGGCGAGAGCGGCGATTGGAATGCCGCTCGTGTTCGACGAGACGATCGCCCCGGGGCGGCGGCAGCGCTCGAGCCGGGCGAACAGCGCCTGCTTGACGTCGAGCCGTTCGACCACGGCTTCGATGATCCAATCGACGGTTTCGACTCTCGAGAAGCTGTCGTCGAACCCGCCCGTCGTGACCAGTTCAGCCGCCGCTCGCGTGAAGAACGGATCGGGTTTCAGCGTCGAGGCGCGCTTCAGTCCGTCGCGGGCCGCTTCGGACGTGACGTCGAGCAGGAGCACAGGCACACCTGCATTTGCCAGGTGCGCGGCGATCTGAGCCCCCATCGTGCCGGCGCCGAGTACGGCCGCCGAGCGGATGGACCTCACGGGTGACTCGCGAGCGCCAGGGGCCTGGCCGTGGTGCAAGACTCCATCGGAACTCCTGACTGTTCATGCAGACGGCGGCGCCTGTCAAGCCCGCGACGCCGGGGCGAACGCACCATGTGCCGCCGACGCGTACACGCGCGGCACGTCCGTGTCGCGCCCGCGCCCGCGGCGCCTCGCGGTTAGAACGGCGAGACGAACTCGTGCAGTCCTGGAGTGACGAGGAGCTGGTTGTCGTTGCCGAAGAACAGCGTGGTCGGCGAAACCTCCCCCGCGCCGCGAAAGCGCAGCACGGCCACCTTGTCGCCGTCCGCGTCGAAGACGTACGTGAAGCCCGCTTCGAACGAGACCCACAGGCGGCCCGCGCGATCGACCGTGGCTGCGCGCACGGTGGGACGAATCAGCGGGAGCTCGCCGTCGAGCGGGTTGCGGGGCCACGTCGACGGCAGCGTGGCGATGACCTCGTCGAGCTCGAGCCCCTGCATCTGCCGCTCGAACTGCAGGTCGCCGCCTTCGCCGTACCGCCTGAAGACGGGCAGGCCGGCTTGGAACACGAACCAGAGCCCGCCCGAGGGTGCGACGAGGGGAATGCCGCTGTTGAGCGCGATGTGGATGTCGCGGTCGTCCTCGTGCCCGGTCCGCCGCAGCGCGCCGATCGCCCGGCTCGGCTGTCCGGTCACCGTGTACTCCGAGATCAAGGCTCCCGTCTCTGGCTGCGACAGCAGGATCGACGTCCCGGTGTACTGCAGCGACGCGATGCCGCTCGTCACCATGTTGCCGATCATCAGGCGCGGGCGTGCGGCCTGATCGATCGCGAATCCTGCGATACGGAATCCGGCCGGCGTGAACACCTGGATGCGGGCGAGGGCGTTCGGGGCGTCTGCGACGACGAATGAGCCGTCGGGCGCCACGGCGAGAGCCGTCGGATCGAGTACCCGTCCCGGCTCGGCGCCGATCTGCACGATCTCCCAGAGGCCCTCGAATCGTTGGTCGACGCCGTACACCATGTGCGCGCGGCGATCGAACACGTAGTACTGTCCGGTTGCCGACTGCTGGAAGCCGCGCGCTTCCCGGAAGCGGCCGGCGATCTGCGGAGGAATCGAACGGAACGGCTGCAGGACCTCCGGTCCGATCGCCGCCGCGGCCGACGCGCACAGGAGGGCGGCGACCAGGGCGAGGAGCGGCCTCAAAAGCGTGCGGTGGCGCGGATGGCTTCGAGGATGTCTGACGGCTGCGGAAGGATCGCCTCTTCCAGGTCGGGCGAGTACGCCACCGGCGTGTCGAGCGCGGCGACGCGGCGAATGGGTGCGTCCAGGAACGGGAAGAGCTCGTCGGCGGCGCGTGCCGCGATCTCGGCGCCGAAGCCGCAGGTGAGCGAGTCCTCGTGCGCGATGACGAGCCGGTTCGTACGCGTGACCAGGTCGCGGATCGACGCCCAGTCGTACGGCATGATCGTGCGCAGGTCCAGCACCGCGGCCTGGATCCCGTCGCGTTCGGCCGCCTGCTGCGCGGCCAGGAGCGACCGCTGCACCAGCGCGCCCCAGGTCACCACGACCAGGTCCGTCCCTTCGCGGCGCACGCTCGCGCGTCCGAACGGAATCATGTAGTCGCGGCCCGGGTATTCGCTCTTGTTGTAGGTCTGGCGGTAGAGATGCTTGTGCTCCAGGAACAGCACCGGGTCATCGCACCGGATCGCCGTCCTCAGCAGGCCGACCGCGTCCGCGGCATTCGAGGGGAACGCGATCCGAATGCCCGGGCAGTGCGCGAAGATGCTCTCGCCGGACTGGCTGTGATACGGTCCGCCGCCGCGCAGGTAGCCGCCGATCGGCGCGCGCACGACGAGAGGGCACGACCAGTGGTTGCCGCTGCGGTAGCGCAGCATCGCCATCTCGTTGCGCAGCTGCATCATCGCCGGCCAGATGTAGTCGAAGAACTGAATCTCGACGACCGGCTTCAGGCCGCGCGTGGCCATGCCGACCGCACGGCCGATGATGCTGGCTTCGGCGATCGGCGCGTTGAAGACCCGATCCTCGCCGAAGGCGCGCTGCAGTCCGTGCGTGACCTTGAAGACGCCGCCCTTGCCCTTGACGATGGCCAGGGCCTCCTTGCGGCTCGCATCGGCGACGTCCTCGCCGAAGACGACGATGCGCGGGTTGTGCGTCATCTCGTCCTTCAGCGTCCGGTTGATCGCGTCGACCATCGTCTCGGGCTTGCCCTCCGGTCGCGCCGGCGTGTCGAAGTCGGACGATGCGGGATCGACGGTCGGGGAGTAGACGAAGAGCGCCGCCGTGTCCTTCGCCGGCTTCGCCGCGACGATGGCCAGCTGCGCCGCGGCGTCGACCTCGCGTTCGACGGCGGCGTCCATGGCGGCGATCTCCGCGGCCGACGCGAGCCCGTGCTCCTTCAGGAACGCCACCATCCGGCCGATCGGGTCCCGCCGTGCTTCCGCTTCGCGTTCCGCCGGTGTCTTGTACAGCTTCTCGTCGTCGGAGAGCGAATGCGAGTAGGGCCGGACGACGTGCGCGTGCACGAACGCCGGGCCGCGATGTTCGCGGACGTGCGCCACGGCGCGCCGCATGGCGCGGAAGCTGTCGAAGAAGTCGGTGCCGTCGGCGGTGTCGGTGTGGAGTCCGGGGAACGCCCGCACGATCGCCGAGATGTCGCCGCCCGCGGTTTCCACTTCGACCGGCACCGAGATCGCGTATCCGTTGTCTTCGACGAGGAAGAGCACCGGCAGTTGCCGCGTGCAGGCGACGTTCACCGATTCCCAGAACTCGCCTTCGCTCGTCGATCCCTCGCCGAGGGACGTGAAGACGACCTCGTCGCCGTGGAACAGCCTGTCGCGCCCCGGAATCTCCGGCAGGCGCGCATAGAGCATGGCGGCCTCGGCGGCGCCCACCGCGTGCAGCACCTGCGTGGCGGTCGCGCTCGAGCCGGAGACGATGTGCAGCGCCGGACTTCCCCAATGGGAGGGCATCTGGCGGCCGGCGTTGGCCGGATCGGCGGCCGCGCCGACCGATGCCAGGAGCATGTCGAGCGGAGTCACGCCCAGCTGCAGGCACAGCGCGCGATCCCGGTAATAGGGGTGGAACCAGTCGTACCCGGCCTTGAGCGCCATGCCCGCCGCGACGAGGATCGCCTCGTGCCCGGCGCCGCTGATCTGGAAGTAGGCCTGGCTCTGGTTCTTGAGCTGAATCTCTTTGTCGTCCAGCCTGCGCGACCGGACGATGCAGCGATAGACGTCGAGAATCGCGTCGCGGGAGAGGCCGTCGAACGCGGGCTGGGAGGCGGTCTTCGCCTGCCGATCACCGTTCGCCACGGCGCCCTTCATCGAACGCGAATTATAGCACCCGGTGTCTTGAGATATCCTCAAGCCGGATGGGGCACAGTGGCGTCCGGTTGCATCGCTGGGACGAGATCGCGCTCGACAAGGTCACCGAGATGCTCTCGCGGAAGATCGTGAGCGGCGATCGTGAAATGCTGGTGCAGGTGTACGTCAAGCGCGGATGCCTCGTGCCCCGCCACTCGCATCAGAGCGAGCAGATGACCTACGTCCTGCAAGGCGCCCTGCGGTTCCTGGTCGACGGCGAAGAGATCACCGTGCGCGAGGGGGAGGTGCTGCACATCCCGTCGGGTGTCGAGCACCAGTCCGAGGCGCTCGAGGACACCTTCGAGCTCGATGTGTTCAGTCCGATTCGTCACGAATGGGTCGAGGAGCCCGCAGACGGGCACTGAGGAGCAGCCCAATGATCTGGATCGTCGCCATCCTCGTCGTCGTCGCGGTGTGGGGCGTCATGAGCTACAACCGTTTGGTCGGGCTGCGCAATCAGGTGCAGAACGGTTGGCGGCAGATCGACATCCAGTTGAAGCGGCGCCACGACCTCATCCCCAATCTCGTGAACACCGTTCGGGGCGCCATGGACTTCGAGCGTGAGACGCTCACCGCGGTGATGGAGGCGCGCGCGCGGGCGCTCACCGCATCCGGGCCGCACGACGCCGCCGAGAAGGAGCAGCAGTTGAGCGGCGCGCTCGGGCGGCTGCTCGCCGTGGCCGAGAGCTATCCCGTGCTGAAGGCGAACGAGAACGTGAAGATGCTCCAGGAGGAGCTGTCGGCCACGGAGAACAAGGTGGGCTTCGCGCGGCAGTTCTACAACGACATCGCCACCCGCTACAACACCGCCCAACAGGTGTTTCCCACCAGTCTCATCGCGTCGAGCGCGGGGTTCTCGCCCGCCGAGCTCTTCGAGATCACCAACGCGGCGGAGCGCGAGGTCCCGGTCGTGGACCTGTCGCGCAAGGGCTGACCGCCCGCTCGATCGCGTTCTTCGCATGAACCTCTTCGAGCAGCAGGCCGCGAACCGGCGCCGCTCGTGGGCGGTCGTCGCCGTGTTCGTGATCTTCCTCGCGGCACTCGGTGCCGGCTTCGACTATTTCGTCGTCGGCGCGGCCGGCGGCGCGTTGCCGCTCGGCACCATCGCCGCTCTCGGAATCGGCGGCGCGTCGTCCGCGGCGAGCTACTTTGGCGGCGCCCGCGCCGTGCTCGCGGCGTCCGGCGCGACCGACGTGCGCCAGCTGACCGACGGTGCGTCCGATGACGAGCGGTTGAAGCTGCGGCAGCTGGAGAACGTCGTGGAGGAGATGGCGATCGCCGCGGGCCTGCCGCGTCCCGGCGTCTACGTGGTCCCCGACCGCGATCCCAACGCGTTCGCAACCGGACGCGGGCCAGAGCACGCATCCATCGCGGTCACGCGCGGGTTGCTGGACGTGCTGAACCGCGAAGAGCTGCAGGGGGTCGTCGCGCACGAGATGAGCCACATCCGGAATCTCGACATCCGCCTGTTGACGCTCATTGCCGCGCTGGTCGGCGCCGTGGCGCTGCTGTCACAGTGGAGCGCGAGGCTGATGCGGCATGGGGCCGTGCTGGGCCGTCAGCAGGGACGAGGGAAGGGGAAGAAGGAGGGAGGCGCGCTCGTGCCGCTGCTGTTCGCGATCTGGATAGCGGCCATGTTGCTGGCGCCGCTGCTGTCGCGCGTGCTGGCGATGATGGTGTCGCGCCAGCGTGAGTATCTCGCCGACGCGACGGCGGCCGAGCTGACGCGGAACCCGATCGGGCTCGCCGCCGCACTGGAGAAGATCGAGGGCGCGGCCGGACCGACCGATCGCATTGCGCGCGGATCCGCGCACCTGTGCATTGCGGATCCGCTCGGCCGTCAGGTCAATGTGAAGGAAGGATTCTGGGCCGACCTGTTCGCGTCGCATCCGCCGATGGCGCATCGCATCGAGCTGCTGCGCGCCATGGCGCTGACCGGACCGCGCCAGGCGCCATAGAACGAAGCGCAGGAGCTCCTCGGCGTGCCATTCGCGCCGGCGCGTGGGACGACGCCCGGCGGATCGGCGCGCGGCTGATCAGTGCACCCGGCGATCCCAGTCGTCGGCACGCCCGCCTGAATAGACGTCGAACTTCTTGCGGACGCGATTGATCTTCCACTTCAGATAGCGGTACTTCACCTCGGCGATCGGATGCGAGCGGGCGCCCTTCAGATAGAGATAGGCGACGGCGAGCCCGCCGAGGTGTGTGGCGTTCGCGATTCCGCTGCGTTCGCTCAGCGATGAGTAGAAGGCCAGCGCCCCCATGATCATCACGAAGTACTTCGCCGGAATCGGAAACACGAAGTACATGTAGATGGGGCGGTTCGGAAAATACAGCGCGTACGCGAGCAGCAGGCCGTAGATGGCACCCGATGCGCCGATGACGATCGAGTGCTCCAGCTGCGCCGCGAATCCGAACGGCAGGAGCGCTGCGAGCACGGTCAGCAGGCCGGCGCCGACTCCCGTGACGAAATAGAATTTCAGGAACTCGCGCGTGCCCCACAGCCGCTCCAGCTCCGCGCCGAACATCCAGAGCGCGAGCATGTTGAAGAGGATGTGAAACACCCCGCCGTGCAGGAACATGTACGTGCCGAGTTGCCACACGTAGAACCGCTCCAGCACGTCCGCCGGCATCAGCCCGAGCGTCCAGGTCAGGCCCCACCAGTAGCGGTCAGTGAAGAGCTGCAGGAGGAAGAGTGCGACGTTGACGCCGATGAGCGCCTTCAGCGCCGCCGAGAGCGGGCCCGGTCCGAACGAGAACGACGTATAAGGCGAGTAGGACCGGCGCATCGATCTGGTCGGATCGTATCACGGGGGTGACGCGATCACCGGTCACCCGATGAGCAACTTCCGTACCCGTCCGCGCGCCTGCGCGGCGATCTCTTCGAAGGGTTCGATTCGCAACAACTTCGCCGCGGCAGTCAGCACGATCAGGCCGGCACCGATGGACACCATCAGCGTCGCGGCGCGGGTCAACGTGCTGCCGTGTGACGCGATCTGGTACAACCACCCGTTCACGGTGACGACTGTCAGCCACATCGCGGCGGACCCGGCCGCGACCTTGAGCGCGGTCGAGGCGAGGCGGGCGCCGTCCAATCCCCCGAGCTGCCTCCTCAGCAGGAGCACGCAGATGCTCGCGTTGACCAGCGCGGCCAGGGACGTGGCGAGCGCCAGGCCGCTGAATCCGATGATGTCGACGAGCAGCAGGCTGCAGAGGAGGTTGACCGCCACCGAGATCGCGCTGAGCGCGACCGGGATCCGGTTGCGTCCGAGCGCGTAGAACACCGGCGACGCGATCCTCGTCGTCGAGTAGCCGACGAGACCGACGGCATACAGGCTCAATGCGGCTGCGGTCGCGGCGGTATCCTGCGCGGTGAATCGCCCACGCTCGAGCAGCAGCCCGACAATGTCGTGCGACAGGGCGATGAGGCCAAACGTCGCCGGCAGGTTCACCGTCAGCATCAACGCGAGCCCGTGCGACACGGTTCGTCGAACCGCTGCGCGATCCTGCAGAGCCGCGTGCCGCGAGACCTCCGGCAGCACGGCGGTCGCAATCGACACCCCGAACAGTCCGAGCGGCAGATAGACGATGCGGTAGGCGTACTGCAGCCACGAAACCGCACCGACCCCCTCGCTCGTGGCCAGCAGCGTCGTGACGAAGAGGTTGACCTGCGTCGCCGCGAGCCCGATCGTTCCCGGTCCCATCAGCAGCAGGACCTTTCGCAGATCCGGGTCGCGTGGATCGAGGACGGCCCGATAGCGGAAGCCTTCGCGCCTGAGCGAGGGCCATTGCACCGCGATCTGGGTTGCGCCGCCCAGCACCACCGCCAGCGTGACCGACATGATTGGCGGCAGGCCGACGGCCGGCATCACCGGCGTCAACAGGAGGGCGAACAGAATCGCGACGACGTTGAAGGTCGCCGGCGCCAGTGCCGGAACGAAGTAGTGGCGCAGCGAGTTGAGCATGCCCATCACCGCAGCCCCGATGGCGGCAAGCGTGAGGAAGGGCAGCATCACCCGCGCGAGGAGCAGCGTCAGTTCGAGTTTGCCGGGCACGTCGGCGAAGCTCGTCGCGTACGCGGTCACGAGCGGCCGCGAGAAGACGTACCCGACGGCGACGAGCGTGCCCGTGATGACGACCAGCGCGTTGACGACGTTGTTGCCCAGCCGCCACGCATCGGCACGTCCGTGCATCGTGAGGTGCCGCGTGAACCGCGGGACGAACGCCGCGCTCATCGCGCCTTCGGCGAAGAGGTCGCGCAGCAGGTTGGGGATGCGGAACGCGACGAGGAACGCGTCCATTTCGTTGCCCGCGCCGAACAGGGCCGCGAGCACCTGCTCGCGAACGAGGCCGAGAATCCGGCTCGTGAGGGTCGCGGCACCGGCAAGGGTTGCCGCGCGGGTGACTGGGCTGGAGGGAGAGGAAGGGGGAGGACCCGAGCCCTGCGCCACGGTCAGGCGCCGGCGAGGCGCCTTCGAACGAGATCGTTCACGGCCTTGCCGTCGACGGTCTGACCTTGCAGCTTTGCGAGCGCTGCCTTCATGACGCGGCCCATGTCCTTGGCCGAGGTCGCGCCGGTCTCCGCGATCGCCGAGGATACGGCTTCGTCGATGGCGGATGGATCCGCCGCGGGCGGCAGATACGATTCCAGCACCGCGATCTCCGCGGTCTCCTTCTGGACCAGGTCGTCGCGCCCGCCCTTCTGGAACTGCTCGATGGCATCGCGCCGCTGCTTGACGAGCGCCATCACCACCTGCCGCGCCTCCGCGTCGTCGAGCTCGCGGCCTTTCTCGACGCTGCGATTCACGAGCGCGGCCTTCAGCATGCGCAGTGCGCTCAGGCGGCCCGCGTCCTTGCGGAGCATCGCCTGCTTGATCTCTGCGGTGACCTGATCGGCGATCGACATGTGGCTAGCGTCCGGGCTGATCCTGGCCGGCCTGCCGTGGCGCGGGCACGAGCATTCCGGGTGTGGGTGCGCCAGCGGGAGCCGCCGACGGCGGATAGGTGACCGGCGCCGACTCCGCGGGCTCGGCGCGATCCGGCTCCTGGCGCGGCTGCGGGAACGAGCTGAAGGCCGGACCGCGAGGTGGAGGGGCGGACGGCCGCGCGGGCGGTGCGTCGGCGTCGCTCTCCTGATCGTCGGGCTGCGCGCCTGGGGCCTGCTGGAACGGGGCGGGGCGCGCGGTCACCGGCGTGGGCCGCGCTGGTGCCGCCGCACTGGTCGGGAGCAGATAGATCCTGTCGAAGTGCGACGCATTCGCCAGCGTCGTGGCTCTCGGCGCGGCGAGGTACCCGCTGACCGTCCGCAGCACGATATCGAGCGCCTGCGCTTCGGGCACATCCTTCAGCTCGATTGTCACCGGCGCGGTCGACAGCCGTTCGACGTTCACGATGCGCGTGTGTCCGACGCGGGACCACTCGGTAAGGATCTGTGCGATCGTCGCGTCGGTGGCGGAGAGCGACACGTGTCCGTCCGCCATGGTCAGGCGGACGTCGGCCGCGGCCGGCGCCGCCAGCAGTGCGGCCGCACAGGCCATCGCGGGGAGCGCGAAGCGCATACGCCCAGTATACGGCTAGTGCTTCCGGACGAACTCGATGACGTCGCGCAGGATCGTGTCGAGGGAATGCCTGGGCTCGTAGCCGATCATCGCGCGCACTTTCGACAGATCCGGCACCCGCCGCGGCATGTCCTCGAAGCCGGACTCGTAGGCCTGCTCGTACGGGATCGTCCGGATGGGCGACGACGAGCCGCTGAGAGCGCGTACGCGCTCCGCCAGTTCCTGGATCGTGACTTCCTCGGTGTTCCCGATGTTGACGACCTCGCCGATCGCCTTCGGTTCCTGCACCAGGGCGACGATCGCGCGGACGACGTCCGCCACGTGCGTGAAGGAGCGGCTCTGCGTGCCGTCGCCGAAGACGGTGATCGGTTCGCCAGCCAGGGCCTGCCGCACGAAGTTCGGGATGACCATGCCGTACTGCCCGGTCTGTCTCGGCCCCACGGTGTTGAAGAAGCGCACGATGATGACCGGCAGCTTGCGTTCCTTCCAGTAGGCGAGCGCGAGGAACTCATCCAGCGCCTTGCTGCAGGCGTACGCCCAGCGGTGCTTCGGCGTGGGGCCCATCACGAGGTCCGAATCCTCCCGGAACGGCACGTCCTCGCTCTTGCCGTACACCTCGGACGTCGACGCCACGACGACGAGCTTCTTCTTCTTGTTCGCGTGCTTCAGCACCACCTCGGTCCCGTGCACGTTGGTCTCGATCGTGTAGACCGGCCGCTCGACGATCAGCTTGACGCCGACCGCCGCCGCGAAGTGGAACACCACGTCGGCGCGATCGATCAGCTCCGCGAGGAGCGGCTCGTTGTTCACCGAGTCGATGTGGTACTCGAAGCCGGTCCGCCCCTTCAGGTGCGCGATGTTGTCGATCGAACCGGTCGAGAGGTTGTCGAGAATCAGCACCTGATGGCCGCCGTCGAGGAGCGCTTCCGAGAGGTGCGACCCGATGAACCCCGCGCCGCCGGTGATGAGTGCACGCATGCGTCAGTCTCCTTCGAACTCGTTCACCGCCTGAGCGACGGTTTCAATCTCATCGTGTCCGAGCGCCGGATGCAGCGGCAGCGACAACACTTCCGCGCTGGCGCGGTCGGCCTCCGGACACTGAGCGGGATCCGCGCTGGCGAGCGCCGGCTGCCGGGGAATCGGCACCGGATAGTGCACGAGCGTTTCGACGCCGCGGGAGGCGAGGTGCTCCTGCAGACGCGCGCGCGCGCGTGTGCGGAGGACGAACAGGTGGTACACGTGGCCGGCATCGATCTCCGCCAGCGGGTGCACGCGTGCTCCCCGCAGTGCGCGCCGATAGTCCGCCGCGAGGGCCCGGCGGCGCGCCGTCCAGTCGGGCAGAAACGGCAGCCGCGCGCGCAGGATCGCCGCCTGCAGCTCGTCCAGCCTGGAGTTGATACCCGGCTCGAGGTGGTGATAGCGGTCGCGCTGTCCGCCGTTGCGCAGGCGCCGCAGGCGGCCTGCGAGCGCTGCGTCGTTGGTCACGACGGCGCCCCCGTCTCCGAGGGCCCCGAGGTTCTTGGTCGGATAGAAGCTGAAGGCGCCGGCGATGCCGATCGTGCCGACCGGGCGTCCAGCGGCCGTTGCCAGATGTGCCTGGCAGCAGTCCTCGACCAGTGCGAGCCCGTATCGCGCCGCGAGCGCCGTGAGCCGATCCATGTCCGCTGGCTGCCCATACAGGTGGACGGGCAGCACGGCGCGGGTGCGCGGCGTCACCGCGCGCTCCGCCGCCGCGGCGTCGAGCGTGTGCCGCACGGGATCGATGTCGGCGAACACCGGGCGCGCGCCTGCCATCATGATCGCGAGCGCCGTGTAGGCGGCCGAGAGCGGAGTGGTGATCACCTCGTCGCCAGGACCGATGCCGAGCGCGCGAAGAATCAGTGCGAGCGCGTCGGTTCCGTTGCCGACGCCGATCGCATGCGCGGCGCCGCACGCCGCCGCGAACTCGGCCTCGAACGCCGCGACCTCGGGGCCGAGCACGTACCATCCGCTGGCGACGACGCGGTCGATCGCCTCGCGGACGGCGCTTGCATCCTCGCGCGGTGCCGGAGATCCGAAGGGGACGTTGACGGCGGTCATGTGCGCTCCTGCGGGTCGGGCGCGTCTGGCGGGTCCACGTATTCGTCGAAGTTCGCGCGGTAGTACGCCAGCGTCGATTGCAGTCCCTCGGCGAGCGGAATCGACGGCGCCCAGCCGGTGGCGCGGTGGAGCTTCGACGAGTCGGCGTAGAAGCTGCCGATGTCGATCGCCTTCTTCTCGGCTGGCCAGGGGATGAACTCGACCCGGCCAGCGCCGGCCGACTCGACCAGCAGCGCCGTCAGCTCGCGGTGGCTCACCGGTTGGCTTCCACCCACGTTGAACACCTCTCCGTTGCACGCATCGTCGGCCCCCACGCGCAGGAACGCATCGGCCGCGTCGTCGACGTGGACGAAGTCGCGCAGCTGGGAGCCGTCGCCGTAGATCTGGATCGCGCGATCTTCGAGCGCCAGCCTGATGAACCAGCCGATGAACCCCTGACGATTGTGGCGAATCAGCTGCCGTGGACCGTAGACGTTGGTCAGGCGGAGCGAGCAGCCGCGAATTCCGAAGACGCTGTTGTACAGCAGGTGGTAGTACTCGCCGGCGGCCTTGTTGACGCCGTTCACGTCGGTCGGCCGGATCTGGTGCGACTCGTCCACGGGCAGGCGATCGGGCCGGCCGTAGATCTGGCGCGTGCCGGCGAACACGACCTTGGCGGCGGGATTGTGATGGCGGCACGCCTCGAGCAGGGTGAGCTGGCTGAGGCAGTTGATCTCGAGATCCGTGTACGGATCCCGCATGCTGTCGATGTGGCTGACCTGTCCCGCCAGATTGAAGATCACCTCGCGCCCGGCCACGAGCCGGTTCGCGGCGGCGCGGTCGCGCAGATCCGCAGTGCTGACGTCGACGCGGTCCTCGATGCCGTGGATGTTGAAGCGGTTTCCGCCGAAGTCGGGTACGAGCGAGTCGACGATCAGCACCTCCGCGTCGAGATCCACGAGGCGGCGGGCGAGCGTGCTTCCGATGAAGCCGAGCCCGCCGGTCACCAGGACACGGCGCCGCCGGTAGAAGTCGAGATACTGCGGATTCACGGATGCGAGGGCGGGGGCGCCTTACGGTTCGATTCCGGACTCGCGATCAGCCGCCACGGCGTGATCGCCGACTCGATGAGCACGGCGCGCGAGACCTTCGACTCGCCCTCGCGCCGCTCCGCGAACGTGATCGGCACTTCCGCGATGCGGCAGCCGCGGCGATGCGCGACGAACAGCATCTCGACGAGGAACGAGTAGCCGTCGGAGAAGAACCGGTCGAGCGGCAGCGAGGCGAGCGCCGACCGCTTCCAGCACCGGAAGCCCGACGTGCAGTCACGCGCGTTGACGCGCGTGACCACCCGAATGTAAGCGTTTGCGAACCGGCTCAGGACGTGGCGCTTCATCGGCCAGTTGATGATCCGCCCGCCTGGCACGTAGCGCGAGCCGATCACCAGGTCGGCTCGATCGGTCGCCTCGAGCAGAGTTGGAAGCTGCGCCGGGTCGTGGGACAGGTCGGCATCCATTTGGCAGACGACGTCGACCGGTTGCTGCAGCGCCCGCCGCATGCCGTCGATGTAGGACCGCCCGAATCCGCGGTTCTCGGTGCGATGGAGCACGTCCACGCGTCCGGGAAACTCGCCGGCCAGCGCGTCGGCGATCGCGCCGGTGCCGTCGGGCGACTGATCGTCGACCACGAGTACGCGCACGTTCGCGTGCGGCATCAGCCCTCGCACCAGCAGGGGAAGGTTCGCGCGTTCGTTGTAGGTGGGAATGATGACCAGCGCCGACCGGCTCATGCGCGCCGGCCTTCCGCCCGCAACGAGGCAATCTGCTCCGAGACGAGGCCAATCAGCAGAATCACCACGCTCAGCACGATCAGGAGCACCGAGGAGTTCGTGACGTGTGACTCGGTCGCGATCGTCCACGCCGCATACGCCGCGCCGAGCAGGAACATCCCGGCGCTGACGGGAACGAAGAGGCGCAGCGGGCTGAAGATGGTGATGACCTTGAGGAGTATCAGGATGAAACGCGCTCCGTCGGACGCGAACCGGATCTTGGACGTGCCGGTCCGCTGCGCGGCGACAACCGGTTCGAACCGGATGCTGTAGCCCGCGCGGATGAACGCCATCGTAGTCGTTGTCGGCGTGGAAAATCCATTCGGGAGCAGGTGAACGAATTCGAGCATGCAGGCGCGCCGCGCAGCCCGAAACCCCGAGGTCAGGTCCGGGATGTGTTGGCCCGTGAGATAGCTGGCGATCCTGTTGAGCAGACCGTTCCCCAGCCGGCGGGACCACGACGCCTGCGACGCGCCGGCTCTCGAGCCGACCACGAGGTCGTACTCCGACAGGTGCGACACCAGCCGCCGTGTGTCCTGCGGCTGATGTTGGCCGTCGGCATCCACGATGAGAATGTAGTCGCCGAGCGCGTGCCGCAGCGCCGTCTTCACCGCGGCGCCGTTGCCCTTGTTGTACGGGTGCCGGACGACACGCGCACCTGCGCGTGCAGCCTCCTTGCCCGTCTCGTCGCTCGACCCATCATCCACGACGAGGATCTCGCGCCAGTCGGCCTGCTGCTTCAGGGCGGTCACGAGGGTGCCGACGGCGTGGCCTTCGTTGTAGGCGGGGATCAGAACGCTGGTCTGCGCGGCGAGATCGCTCATCAACTGAACGTTGCATCGTATCTCACCTTGCCGGGCCAACTCACGTGCCTCCACAGCGATCGTCCGCCCGCGTGATGCCTCGCCTGCGCGGTTCTGAACGGCACCGGAGGTCGTCCTGAGGCCGATACCGGACATGGTCCCGCGGGTCACACCGGACGAGGTCCTGAGGGTGATCTGTGTGGCTCGCCGTTGGGCGTACGACCGAGGGGCGATGGAAAGGCGAAATTTTGGCGTAACTTACTGAAGGATTGCCTTTTGCGGTTGACACGTCCTGGACCCTCTCCTACTATCGACGTGGAAAATTGTGGCCAGAAGTGGAGTAAAGGAACGTGTTCAGGGGTAATGCCCCCGCCCGCATCGATGATAAGGGACGACTCAAGGTGCCCAACGCCTTTAAGTCGTTGCTGGAGAGCAAGTACGGGCGCGAGCTGTTCCTGACGAGCCTCACGGGCGAGTACGTCCGCATCTACCCGATGCCGGTATGGCTGGAACTCGAACAGAAGCTCAGCGACGTGCCCTCCACCAATCCGTCGAAGCTCCGCTTCCTCGATCGCGTGAACTACTTCGGCCAGCATGGCGAGCTCGACTCACAGGGACGCGTGCTCGTTCCGGTCCGTCTGCGCGAAGCGGCCACGATGATCGGCGACGTCGACGTGCTGGGCCAGTTCAGCTACCTCGACGTGTGGAATCACGATCGCTTCCTCTCCAAACTGCAGCGCGAGCCGTTCACCGACGACGATGCGCGGGCGCTGTCGGAGTTCGGGATTTGAGCGCCCACGTTCCGGTCCTCACGGCCGACGTCCTGCGGTACCTGCGTCCCGAACAGGGCGGCCTGTTCGTCGATTGCACGGTCGGACTCGGCGGACATGCGCGCGCGCTGCTGGAAGCCGGCGCCTCGCGGCTGATCGGCTTCGACCGCGACACCGACGCGCTGGCGATCGCCGAACGCACGCTGGCGCCGTTCGCCGATCGGGTCGAGCTCGTGCACGGCGACTACCGCGGCCTGGACGCCGAGCTCGACCGCCGTGGCATCGACCGCATCGACGGCGCGCTCGCCGACCTCGGCGTTTCGTCGCTGCAGTTCGACAGCGACGGCCGCGGCTTCAGCTTTCAGCGCGACGAGCCGCTCGACATGCGCATGGATCGCTCCAGCGGCGAAACGGCGGCCGACATCGTCGCGCGCGCCTCGGAGCGTGAGCTGGCCGACGCGATCTTCCAGTACGGCGAGGAGCGCCACTCGAGACGCATTGCGCGCGCGATCGTCAGGGCGCGCGACGAGGCGCCGGTGGACACGACGGCCAGGCTCGCGGCCATCGTGCGGCGGGCGGTGCCGGTGCGCGGATACGTGCGCATCGATCCGGCGACACGCACGTTCCAGGCGATTCGCATCTGGGTCAATCGCGAGCTCGACGAGCTCGATCGATTCATCGAAGCCGTGATGCACCGGCTGCGCGCGGGCGCGCGCCTGGCCATCATCTCCTTTCATTCGCTCGAGGATCGCATCGCGAAGCACACGCTTCGCGCGCTGCAGCAGCGCGGCGTCGCCACCGTGTTGACGCGCAAGCCGGTCGTGGCGGGCGAGGACGAAGTGCAGCGCAATCCTCGAGCGCGCAGCGCGAAGCTGCGGGCGGCGGAGCGGGTGGCGTAATGGCTGAAGCCTTCGAGTACGCGGTTCGCAAGGACGTCCGCAACAACCCGATCGTCCGGGAGGTCGACGCCGATCGGCAGCGCGAGCTGTGGAGCACGCTCGGCACCGCCGGACTTCTCGTCGTGACGCTGCTCTTCTGGGCGTGGCAGAACTTCGAGCTGATCCGCCACGGATACCGTCTCGAGGAGCTGCAGCGCCAGCAGACCTCAGAGGAGGACATCGCGCGGCATCTCCGCCTCGAGATCGAAACCCTCAGCTCGCCGACGCGTATCGAAACGCTGGCCACGAGCGAGCTGCACCTGGTGACACCGACTCGCGAAGAGGCGGTTGTCATCGAACGCGTGGTGCCGGCCGATCCGCCGGCTCGAACCGTGGTCGCACGCCGGTGACCGAGCGCTTTCGGCTCTTCGGTCGAGGTCCGCGCAATCGGCGAAGCACGGGCTCTCGCGAGACCGTCGATTGGCGCCGCACGCTCCGCCGGCGCGTCACGACCGCGTCGGTCATCCTGGCGCTCTGGGCGGCGGCGATCGAGGCGCGGCTCGTCGTGCTCCAGGTGGCGCAGCACGACGAACTGGTCGAGCGCGCGTCCCGGCAGCAGCTGCAGACCCGTCCCCTCGCCGCCAAACGCGGCGACATCGTCGACCGCAACGGACGCGTGCTCGCGACGAGCGTCGATGCCGACACGATCTACGCAGTACCGTCCGCGATAGACGACGAGTCGAAGACCATCGCCCTGCTGTGCGAGGCGTTCGCCGACTGTACCGATCGCGAACAGCGAGAGCTGATCGAGCGGCTGCGCCGGCAGCGCAACTTCGCCTACGTCCGCCGCCAGGTCTCGCGCGACGTCGCCGAGAGGATCGCCGCGCTCAACCTCGACGGCATCGGATTCCTGAAGGAGAGCCACCGCGAATACCCGAACGGAGACCTTGCGTCCCACGTCCTCGGCTTCGTCGGCATCGACAACAAGGGCCTGAGCGGCATCGAGTCGGCCTACAACTCGCATATCCGGGGCGAAGACGGCCAGGTGCTCGTGCAGACCGACGCGCGGCGCCGGGCCTTCAAGCGTGCGGAACGGCCCCCGACGGCCGGGTCGAGCATCGAGCTCACGATCGACGAGTACCTCCAGCACGTCGTGGAGCGGGAGCTGCGCGACGGCGTCGCGGCGAACCGGGCGGCGGGCGGCACCGCGATCGTCATGGATCCGCACACCGGCGAGATCCTCGCGCTGGCCAACCAGCCGACGTTCGATCCCAATGCGTATCGCGAGTCGAGCGAGGCCGCACGGCGCAACCGCGCGGTTCAGGACCTCTACGAGCCGGGCTCGACCTTCAAGGTGGTCACCGCTTCCGCCGCGATCCAGGAGAAGCTGATGCCGCTCGACACGCCGGTCGACGTGCGCGGCGGGCAGATCCGGATCGGATCGCGCGTGGTGCGCGACACGCACGACTACGGCGTCCTGTCCTTCACGGACGTGATCGTCAAGTCGAGCAACGTCGGCGCGATTCGCGTCGGCTTCCGGCTCGGAACCGAGCGGCTGAGCGACTACGTCGAGCGGTTCGGTTTCGGCCGACAGGTCTCGCCCGACTTCCCCTCCGAGAGCCCGGGCATCGTCTGGGATCGTTCGAAGTGGACCGAGAGCGCGCTGGCCTCGGTGTCCATGGGATACCAGGTCGGCGTCACGCCGCTTCAGATGGCGGCGGCGGTCAGCGCCGTGGCCAACGGCGGCAACTACGTCGAGCCGCGCGTGGTGCGCGCCGTCTATCGCCAGGGGCGGCGCCTGGCGGTGAGGCCGAAGACCCTTCGCCAGACGGTCCAGCCGGACACCGCTGCGGCGATGACCTCCATCATGGAGCAGGTCGTCGAGCGCGGGACGGCAACGCTGGCGAAGATCCCGGGTTACACGATCGCCGGGAAGACCGGGACGGCGAACAAGCTCGTGAACGGACGGTACTCGAGCGACACGTTCGCCTCGTTCGCCGGATTCGTCCCGTCCGCCGACCCCGTGTTCACGATTCTCGTCGTCATCGACGCTCCGCGCGGCAACAACGGCCACTTCGGCGGACCCGTCTCGGCGCCAATCTTCAGGAGGATTGCGGAAGCGGCGTTGCGCTACGCCAAGGTGGCGCCGACGGTGAACCCGGAGCCGCCGGTGCTGGTCAACGCGTCCCTGTCCCGTCAGGGCCTCGAGCCCATTGCCGCCTCCCTCGCGGCCGCGCCCGCGGTGGACGCGCCTCCAGACGAGCCGGGGATGATCCCGAGCGTCATCGGCCTGAGCGCCAGAGACGCCACGCGCAAGTTGACCCGCCTCGGGCTGGCGCTGAAGCTCGAAGGCGCCGGTTTCGTCACTCAGCAGGATCCTGCAGCGGGTACGCCGGCGACGCCGGAAACGGTCTGCCTCCTCACGCTCGATCGCACGCCGCGTCGCCGGGCAGAGGCGGACGCGCAGCCATGACCCTGCGCGAGGTGTACGACGTGCTGCACGGCCTCGGCTCCGTTCCTGCCGTGTCCGCCGGCCCGCCAGCCGGCCTCCTTGGCGCGGCCGTCACCGGCATCACGTACGACTCGCGCCGCGCCGCGCCGGGCTGCGTGTTCGTCGCGTTGCGCGGGCAGCACGCCGATGGGTCTCGGTTCGCGCAGCAGGCGGTCGAACGCGGTGCGATCGCCGTGGTGTCTCAAGATGCTCCTCCGCCGGATTCCGCGGTGCCGTGGCTGACGGTGGCGGACGCGCGGGTCTCGCTCGCGCACCTGGCCGCCGCGTTCTACGGCCACCCGAGCCGCCAGATGCAGGTCGTCGGCATCACCGGCACCAATGGCAAGACGACCACGGCGTACCTCCTCGCCTCGATCTTCGACGCGGCCGGTCTGCCGAGCGGCCTGCTCGGGACGGTGATCTATCGCGTCGGCGACGAGACACGCGTGGCGACGCACACGACTCCAGAGGCGCCGGACGTGCAAGCGCTGCTGCGCGAAATGGTCGAGCGTGGATGCCGCACGTGCGTGATGGAAGTGTCGTCGCACGCCCTGGCGCTGCACCGTGTCGACAGCATCGAGTTCTCGGCCGGCATCTTCACGAACCTCACACGCGACCATCTCGACTTCCACGCCGACATGGAGGAGTACTTCCGCGCGAAGCGGCGCCTGTTCGAGATGCTCCCGCGTGAAGCCCCCGCTGTCGTCAATGCGGACGATCGCCGTGCGGCGTCCGTGACGAGCGCCGCGACCGCGACGATCACCTACGGGATCCATAGAGAGGCGGACGTCACGCCGGGGCCTCTGTCGTTCTCACTGGCCGGGCTCGCGTTCGACGCCAGGACCCCGAAGGGCACGATCAAGGTGAGGTCGCCGCTCGTCGGCCGTCCGAACGTGTACAACATCCTCGCCGCCGTCGCGGCAGCCCTCGCGCTCGGTGTTCCGACGGAGGCGATCGAACGGGGCATCGAGCGGCTCGAACGGGTGCCGGGCCGCTTCCAGGTGGTGTCCAGCCCGGGCGACGACGTGACCGTCGTGGTCGACTATGCGCACACCGACGACGCGCTGCGCAATCTCCTCGAGACCGCGCGTCCATTGGCCGCCGGCCAGCTCATCACCGTCTTCGGCTGCGGGGGGGACAGGGATCGCACCAAGCGTCCGCTCATGGGCGCGGTGGCCGGGCGTCTGAGCGACGTCATCATCATCACGTCCGACAACCCCCGATCCGAGGACCCCGCGCGCATCATCGAGGAGATCCAGCGCGGCATCACGCCCGACACGCGCCGCGACAGCACGCAGCGCGTGCACGCCATCCCCGACCGCCGCTCGGCGATCGCCGAGGCCGTGGAGCGCGCGCGTCCGGGCGATCTGGTGCTCATCGCGGGCAAGGGCCATGAGAAATACCAGATCGTCGGCGAGCGGACGCTGCCGTTCGACGATGTCGCCGTTGCCGAAGAGGCCCTCGGCAACCGCCGGGCGCGGCAGGGGGTGAGATAGGCGATGCTCTACCACCTCCTCTATCCGTTTCACGATCAGTTCTCGGCGCTCAACGTCACGCGCTACATCACGTTTCGGACCGCGGCGGCCAGCCTGTCCGCGCTGGCCATCAGCCTCGTGTTCGGGCCGTGGATGGTGAGGCGCCTGCGCGAGTTCCAGATCGGGCAGGTCATTCGCCAGGAAGGGCCGTCCAGCCACCGCGCCAAGGCCGGCACGCCGACGATGGGTGGTCTGCTGATTCTCACGGCGGCGCTCGTGCCGACGCTGCTGTGGGCCGATCTGACGAACGTGTACGTCTGGATCGCCATCACGACGACCACGGCCTTCGGCGCGATTGGCTTCGCCGACGACTACCTGAAGATCGTCCGGCGCGACCATCACGGCCTGAGGCCGCGTTACAAGATGGGCTGGCAGATCGCCGTCGCGCTGGTCGTCGGCATCGTGCTGCTCGTGCTCCAGGAGCAGGGCGCCTACAACACGCGCCTCATCTTTCCGTTCTTCAAGCGGCTCATCCCCGATCTGGGCTGGGCCTATCTTCCGTTCGTGGTGTTCGTGCTCGTCGCCTGGTCGAACGCCGTGTACCTGACGGACGGTCTCGACGGCCTCGCGATCAGCACGTTCGCGATCGCCGCGGCCACGTTCACGGCGCTGGCGTACGTCACCGGACACCGCGTGCTCGCCGAGTACCTGCTGCTCGTGCGCTTCCCGCAGTCGGCCGAGCTGACCGTGTTCTGCGGCGCGCTGGTGGGCGCCGCGCTGGGTTTCCTCTGGTACAACGCCTACCCGGCCGAGATCTTCATGGGCGACGTCGGCTCGCTCGCGCTCGGCGCGGCGATCGGCACTGTCGCCACCCTGATCAAACAGGAGCTGCTGCTCGTGCTCGTCGGCGGCGTGTTCGTGCTGGAAGCCGCCTCGGTCGTGATCCAGGTCGCCTGCTTCAAGCTGACCGGGCGGCGTGTGTTCAGGATGGCGCCGCTGCACCACCACTTCGAGCTGATCGGCTGGAGCGAGCCGAAAGTGATCGCCAGGTTCGTGATCCTCGGCATCATCTTCGCGCTCTTCAGCCTGACGACACTGAAGCTGCGGTGAGCGTTTCGGAGGAGTTCTCGGTCGACGGGCGTCGCGTGACGGTCGTCGGCGCGGCACGGAGCGGAATCGCCGCGGCCGAACTGGCTGCCGGCAGGGGTGGACTCGTGACGCTGACCGACGTTCGGGAGGGGCTTGCCGACGCGGATCGCGCCCGACTGGCCGCCGCCGGGGTGCACCTCGAGCTGGGTGGACATCACGTCGCGACGTTCACCGGCGCCGACCTCGTGGTGACGAGCCCGGGCGTTCCGTCGGAATTGCCGGAGCTCGACGCGGCGCGCGCGGCGGGGATCGCGGTGATCGGTGAAGTGGAGCTTGCGTTCCGATGGCTGCGCGGTCGCGTGATCGCGGTCACCGGAACGAAGGGGAAGTCGACGACGACCACGTTGATCGGAGAGGTGTTGAAGAAGTCCGGGCGCGCGGTGACCGTCGGAGGAAACATCGGGGCGCCGTTGAGCGCGCAGGTGGGCGTGTCGACGCCGGACACCCTGCATGTCGTCGAGGTGAGCAGCTTCCAGCTCGAGCAGGTCGACCGCTTCCGGCCGTGGATCGCCGTCATGCTGAACTTCTCGCCGGACCACCTCGATCGCCACGGGACCGTGGACGTGTACGCCAGGGCCAAGGCGCGTGTTTTCGAGAATCAGACGGCCGACGACTGGGCCGTCGTCAACGCCGACGATGGCGGAGCGACGACGCTGGCATCGGACACGCGGGCGACGCGACGACTGTTCTCCCGGCGCGGTGACATTCCAGCCGGCATCGTGGTCGAAGGCGAGTGGATCGTGCGCCGCGCGGCCGAGAGGACCGACCGCCTGATTCCATTGAGCAACGTGCACCTGCTCGGTCCGCATCTGGTGGACGACGTGCTGGCGGCCGCGGCCGTCGGGACGATCGTAGGCGCCGCGCCGGCGGACATGGCCGCAGCGGTCGACGCGTTCACCGGGCTGGAGCACGCCATGGAGCTCGTCGCGACGGTGGACGGCGTACGTTTCGTGAACGACTCCAAGGCGACGAACGTGGAATCGGCGGTGCGATCGATCGAGAGCTTCGATCGCGGCGTCGTCGCGATCGTCGGCGGACGCTACAAAGGAGGGGATCTGCGGCTCCTTCGTCAACCGCTGGCACGGCGCGGGAGGGCTGTCGTCGCGATCGGCGAGGCGAGAGACATGGTCGGCGAGGCGCTGGCCGGGGTGGTTCCGGTGGAACAGGCAGACTCGATGCGACAGGCGGTGGTCCGGGCGTTGGCCCTGGCCGAGCCTCGAGGCGTCGTCGTCCTCGCGCCTGCGTGCGCGAGCTTCGACATGTTCCGCGACTACGCCGAGCGCGGACGAAGCTTCAAGGACGCCGTGATGGAGATCGCGAGAATGCGTGAGCGGTGAGCTGTCGTCAGTCGGCCCAGGCGAGGAAGGATTGGCCGCTGGGAACGCAGGCTGCCCCGGCCTGCGAGGCTGGTGCCTTCTTCCGAGGGCCGACTGATGACTGCTGACCGCTCACTCTTTGTCGGCTCGAACGTGGACAAGGTTTAGGCACAGTCATGGCGCGGAAACTCAAGAGCGATCGGGTTCTCTTCCTCGCGACCGTGGGGCTGGTGTGCCTGAGCATCGTGATGGTGTGGAGCGCCTCGGCTGTCGTCGCCATGGAGCGCTACCAGCAGCCCTACCTGTTCCTGACCAAGCAGCTCATGTGGGCCCTGCTGGGGCTGGCGGTGCTGTGGGGCGTCATGGGAGTCGACTACCGGCGCTACCGCGAGCCCAGTTTTCTCTGGACCTCGCTTGGCATCGTCACGCTGTGCCTGATCGCCGTGCTGTTCAGCCCGCCGGTCAACAACGCGCGCCGCTGGTTCAGCATTGGGGGGCTTGGTATCCAGCCGTCGGAGCTGGCGAAGGTGGTCGCGATCCTCTTCATCGCAGCGCTCCTCGAGAAGCGCATGCACCGGATCAACGAGCTCGGGTACGCGCTGCTGCCGATCGGCTTCGTGGTCGGCGTGCTGATGCTGCTGATCCTGCTCGAGCCCGACTTCGGCACCTCGATGTCGCTGGCGCTGATTGCGGCCGTCATGGTGTTCGCGGCGGGGCTGAACTACATGTACGTGGCGGGCGCCGGGCTGCTGCTGATTCCGCTGGCCGCGTTCGTGATGCTGGGCGCGGACTATCGCCGCCGCCGGCTGCTCGCGTTCCTCCATCCCTGGGACGATCCACTCGGCGACGGCTTCCAGCTGATCCAGTCGCTGATCGCGGTCGGCACCGGCGGTGTGACGGGCCGCGGGCTGATGCAGGGGGTGCAGAAGCTGTTCTATCTGCCAGAGCCACACTCGGACTTCATCTACGCGGTGATCTCCGAGGAGCTGGGGCTGATCGGGGCCACCATCGTGCTGCTCTGCTTCTGCCTGATTACCTGGCGCGGCCTTCGTGTGGCGCTGCGAGCCCCGGATACGTTCGGCGCCCTGCTCGCGCTCGGCCTCACGACCATGGTCGCCATCCAGGCGCTGGTCAACATGAGCGTCGTGCTCGGCATGCTGCCGACCAAGGGCATTCCGCTGCCGTTCGTGAGCGCCGGCGGATCGTCGCTGTTGATCAACCTGCTGGGCATGGGTGTGCTGCTCAACGTCTCGCGGCACGCTTCGCCGGACGCGTGATGGATGGCGATGGATCTTCGCGTGGTCATCGCGGGCGGCGGCACGGGAGGCCATTTGTATCCAGGGTTGGCCGTGGCCCGTGCGCTGATCGCGCGCGTGCCCGCCGCGGCGGTGTCGTTTGCCGGCACGAGCCGTGGCATCGAGGCCACTGTCGTGCCTAGGGAAGGATTCGAGCTGGACGTGATTCGGAGCGGAGGGTTGAAAGGCAAGTCGATTGCCGGATGGACGCGCGGCGTCACCCTGCTGCCCATGAGCCTGGTCGACGCCTGGCGCATTCTCACCAGGCGCCGGCCGCACCTGGTGATCGGCGTCGGAGGCTACAGCTCGGGTCCAGTCGTCTTGACCGCGGCGAGCCGCGGCATTCCGACGATGCTGCTCGAGCAGAACGCGGCCCCGGGCCTGACGAACCGGCTGTTGGCGCGCGTGGTGAAGGCGGCCGCGGTGACCTACGAGTCGACCACCGCCTATTTCGGGAGCAAGGCGTTCGTGAGCGGCAACCCGGTACGGGCCGAGTTCTTCGGCGGCGTGGACCTGCATTCTCTGGAGCGCGACCATGCAGCACCATCCGGTGTCGGAGTCCTGATCTTTGGCGGCTCTCAGGGCGCACACGCGATCAACATGGCCATGGTGGAGGCAGCGGCGAGGCTGGTGCGCTCTGCGCAGCCGCTTCGCATCACCCATCAGACCGGCGAGCGCGATCTGGACACGGTCCGCGCCGCCTATGCCGCGGTCGGGATGGCCGCTGACGTCGAGCCCTTCCTCTACGACATGGCCCGGCGGATCGCCGATGCAGATCTCGTGGTCTGCCGCGCAGGGGCGACGACGCTCGCGGAGCTGACCGCCGCAGGGAAGCCGTCGATTCTCGTGCCCCTGCCCACCGCGACCGACGACCACCAGCGCAAGAACGCGGAGCTGCTGGCGCAGGCAGGAGCGGCCGAGGTGGTTGCACAGTCCGAGCGGCTCGGCGCAGACCTCGCCGAACGGATCACCACCCTGGCGGGCGATGCCGGCCGGCGGCGACAGATGTCCACGGCGGCCCGTCGTCTCGCGCGGCCCGATGCCGCGCGGATCGTCGTCGATCGTGCGCTCCAGTTGGTGAGCCAGTGAAGACGACCGTCGAGGCGATGAGAGCCACCGTGACAGGGGCAACGGCGACGATAGAGGCGACGACGGGAGGGCGCGCGTGTTAGGCCGTACGCGCGCGGTGCATTTCATCGGCATCGGGGGCAGCGGCATGTGCGGCATCGCCGAGCTGCTGGCGAACCTGGAATACGTCGTGACCGGATCGGACGAGCGGCGCTCGCCCGCGACCGACCGGCTCGCGTCGCTCGGCGTGCGTGTCCATACCGGACATGCCGCCGAGAACGTGGCTGGGGCGGACGTCGTGGTCGTGTCGTCCGCCGTTCCCACCGACAACGCGGAGGTTCAGGAAGCACACCGGCGCGGCATTCCGGTGATTCCGCGGGCCGAGATGCTCGCCGAGCTGATGAGGCTGAGGTTCGCCATCGCGGTGGCCGGCGCGCATGGCAAGACGACGACCACCTCGATGATTGCCTTCGCGCTCGAACGGGCGGGTCTGGATCCGACCGCGGTGATCGGCGGCCGGCTGAGCGCCTTCGGCAGCAATGCGCGTCTCGGGCGCGGGGAGTTGATGGTCGCCGAGGCGGACGAGAGCGATCGATCGTTCCTCAAGCTGTTTCCGTCGATGGCCGTCATCACGAACATCGACCGCGAGCACCTCGAGAGCTACGGCACCTTCGAGGAGTTGCAGCAGGCGTTCGTGGACTTTGCCAACAAGGTGCCCTTTTACGGTGCCGTGGTCTGCTGCGCCGACGATCCGCACGTGGCGGCGGTGGTGTCGCGGATGACGAGGCGCGTCATCTCGTACGGGTTCTCCCAATCGGCTGATGTCACCGCGGCCGACGTGGTGTTGCGGCCGATGGGTTCGAGCGCCACCGTGAAGCGCCGCGCCGGCCGGGCCGCGGATGCGGCCGCATCGCACGCGACGCTCGGCACCCTCGAACTGCGCGTCCCTGGCCGGCACAACCTGCAGAACGCGCTCGCGGCCGTCGCAGTCGGGCTCGAGATCGGCGTCCCGTTCGAGCGCATGGCCCTGGGGCTTCGCGAATTCGCGGGCGCGGAGCGCCGTTTCGAGGTCCGCGGCGAGCGCGGCGGGGTGCTGATCGTGGACGACTACGGGCACCACCCGGCCGAGATCGCCGCGGTGCTCGACGCCGCCCGCGCGCTCGGCCGGCGCATCGTCGTGGTGTTCCAGCCGCATCGGTACTCGCGGACGGCGGCCTTGATGAACGAGTTCGGACCTGCGCTGTCGGGTGCGGACCACGTCGTGCTGACCAGCATCTATGCCGCAGGCGAGCCGCCGGTGCCCGGCGTGACGCTCGACCAGCTGTCTTCGTCGATCGAGCAGCACAGAGGCGGGGCTGTCGACGTCGTGCCCGAGCTGGCTGACGTACCGGCGGCCGTCGCGAAGGTCGTCAGGCCCGGCGACGTCGTGATCACGCTCGGCGCGGGCTCGATCTCCACAGTGCCCGAACAGTTGATCGCCTGCCTCGAGGGGGGCGTCGCTGTCTCGAGCAAGGAGGGCGAATCGTGAGCCCGGTTGCCGTCTCGGCAGACCGGCGCTTTCACCGGGCGCACGTGAAGCCTTCCCGCCGACGGGCGATGTGGCGCACCGTGGTCGTGAGCCTCGTCAAGTACGTCGTGGTGGTGGCCGCGGCGATCTTCGTCGCCTCCAAGGCGGTGTGGTTCGCGCGGGAATCGCCCCTGCTCGCCGTCAGGCAGATCGTTGCGGACGGGAATGGCCGCCTGTCGAGCGACGAGATCACCGGCCTGTTGGACGACCTGCGCGGCGAGAACATCCTGCTCGCCGATCTGGAGCGGTGGAGGGGGCACCTGCTGGCCTCGCCGTGGATCGAGGATGCGACGCTGCGGCGGTCTCTGCCGTCGACCATCGAGGTCACCGTGCGGGAGCGTCAGCCGATCGCGATCGGCCGCGTGGGAGGACAGCTGTACCTGGTCGACGAGCGCGGCGTGGCGATCGACAAGTATCGGCCCGACTACGCGGGTCTCGATCTGCCAATCGTGGACGGCTTCAGCGTGCAGGAGGCGGCTGCGCTCGACAACGCCGAGCGCGGCGCGCTGGCGGCGAGGCTGATCCTCGCGGTGAAGCAGCGGCCGGAAATCGCCGGTCGTCTGTCGCAAGTGGACGTCAGCGACCAGCACAACGCGCGTGTGCTGCTGTCGGACGACCCCGCCGAGCTGCGGCTGGGCGAGGACCATTTCCTCGAGCGCGTCGAGTCGTACCTCTCGCTGGCGTCAGCCCTTCGTGAGCGCGTGCCGGAGATCGACTACGTGGATCTGCGGTTCGACGGACGCGTGTACGTGAAGCCGACGGGACGCACGCCGATCCCGGTGAGCAGCGGTACGCCGAAGCGCCGGCCTGCGGCGGCGCGGCGACGATAGCAGTCGGATTCCGGAGGAAGAGTGGGGCGTAAAGAGCGATATCTGGTTGGCCTCGACGTCGGCACCTCGAAGGTGACCGCCATCGTCGGAGAGGTGCTCGACGGCCGCAGCCTGGAGATCGTGGGGCTCGGCGTGGCCGAGTCGCGCGGCATCCGGCGTGGCGTGGTCGTGAACCTCGAGGCGGCAGTCGAGTCGATCAAGAAGGCGATCGACGAAGCCGAGCTCATGGCCGGCGTCGAGATCGATTCGGTGCACCTCGCGCTCTCGGGCCCGCACATCAAGGGGTTCAACAGTCGCGGCGTCATTGCGGTCGCGGGCAAGAACCGCGAGATCACGCGCGAGGACGTGCGGCGTGCGATCGACGCCGCGAAGGCGGTGTCGCTGCCGACCGGCCGGGAGATCCTGCACGTCCTGCCGCAGGACTTCGTCGTCGACGAGCAGGACGGGATCGGCGCTCCCGTGGGCATGACCGGCGCCAGGCTCGAAGTGAACGTCCACATCGTCACCGGGAGCCAGAGCTCGACGCAGAACATCGTGGCGTGCGTGAACCGGGCCGGCGTGAACGTCGCGGAGACGATCGTCGAACAGCTCGCCGCGAGCGAGTCCGTGCTGACCGACGACGAGAAGGAGCTGGGCGTGGCGCTGGTCGATATCGGCGGCGGCACGACCGATCTGGCGATCTACGAGCGCGGAAGCCTCTGGCATACCGCGGTCATCGGCGTCGGCGGGGATCACTTCACGAACGACATCGCGGTCGGCCTGCGGACGCCGGTCCCCGACGCGGAGAAGATCAAACGGAAGTGCGGCTGTGCCTTGTCGGGCATGGTCGACGAAGACGAAACGATGGAGGTGGCGAGCGTCGGCGGCCGGCGGCCTCGGGTGATGGCTCGGCGCATCCTCTCCGAGATCCTGCAGCCGCGGGCGGAAGAGATTTTCCATCTGGTGTGGGACGAGATCCGCCGGGCGGGCCACGAGAAGAGCCTCAACTCGGGCATCGTGCTGACCGGCGGCGGGGCCATCCTCGACGGCATGCCGGAAATCGCCGAGCAGATTTTCGACCTGCCCATCCGTCGCGGCTGTCCGACCGGTGTCGGAGGGCTCGCCGATCACGTGAACAGCCCGACGTTCGCGACCGGCGTCGGTCTGGCGTTGTACGGATTCAGGAATTCCCTCGGTGATACCGCCCGGGCACCAGTGGGGGCTGGCGCGCTCGTCCGGGTCGCGGGCCGGTTGCGCGGCCTCTTCAAAGAGTTCTTCTAAACAGACAGGGGAGTGACACGTGGCCGAGTTGCTTAACATGCCGGCAGATCCGAGCGACAACGACCGCAACGACGGCGAGCGCCTGCGCCTCAGGCTGGACGACCAGACGTTCACTGGCGCGCGGATCAAGGTCATCGGCGTCGGCGGCGGCGGGAGCAACGCCGTCAACCGCATGGTTCGAGGCGGGCTCGACGGCGTCGAGTTCCTGGTCGCCAACACCGACGTGCAGGCGCTCAAGACCAACGCCGCGCCGGTGAAACTGCAGATCGGCTCGAAGCTCACCAAGGGGCTGGGCGCCGGAGCCGATCCGAACGTCGGCCGTTCCGCCGCGCTCGAGGACACGGACAAGATCATCCAGGCGCTCGACGGCGCCGACATGATCTTCGTGACGACGGGCCTTGGTGGCGGCACCGGCACCGGTGCGGCCCCCGTCATTGCCAGCCTCGCGAGCGAGCTTGGCGCCTTGACCGTCGCCGTTGTCACCAAGCCGTTCAAGTTCGAGGGGAAGAAGCGGCACCTCCAGGCGGAACGCGGCCTCGAGGCGCTGCGCGACTGCGTCGACACGATCATCACCATTCCGAACGAGCGCCTGCTGGCAATCATCGACCGGGCCACCCCGCTGACCGAGGCGTTCTGCACGGCGGACGATGTGCTCCGCCAGGCGATTCAGGGAATCTCGGATCTGATCCTGATGCCGGGACTGATCAACCTCGACTTCGCCGACGTGAAGACCGTCATGTCGGGCATGGGGCTCGCGATGATGGGCACGGGCGTCGCCGAGGGAGACGGTCGCGCGATCGAGGCTGCGAAGCGCGCGATCTCGAGCCCCCTGCTCGAAGGCCAGTGCGTGAACGGAGCCCGCGGCGTGATCATCAACGTGACCGGAGGGCCCGACCTGTCGCTGTGCGAGGTGAGCGATGCGTCGACCATCGTGCAGGAAGCGGCCGACGAGGACGCGAACATCATCTTCGGTGCGGTGGTGGATCCCTCGATGACCGGGCGCGTGAAGATCACGGTGATCGCCACGGGCTTCGGCCCCATCGGGCACATCCGGGCGGCTGCGTCGGCGGCGCAGACGCCGATCGACATGTCGCAGTACGCGGACCTCGCGCGCCCGCGCGCGGAGGCGCCGGCCACGTCGGCAGAGCCGTTCGCTGCGCCCTCTCGGCTCGTCATCGGCGGCCGACGGGGTGTCGCCGACCTCGGTGCGATGGGAGCCCAGGGGGCCGGCGCGGGTCGTGGGAATGCCCAGGGCGACGCTGCCGATCTCGAGCTGAACCAGACGTTCGACGTCCCTGCGTTCCTTCGACGGCAGGAGGGCTGAGCACGACCCCGCGAGATGCCGGCGCGCGCGGCATCTCGATCGAGCGCCGGTCGCTTGGTGCGGCGCTTCGAGCGACCGCGCGGCGACGACGGCGACGACGGCGACGCTCGAGCATCGACCTCGAACGCGAGGAGTGCGTCTGGCTGGGTCGACGTGTCAGCCACCCGCGCATCCGATCCTGATGCGCCGGCCGTCTGGCGCGGCGGCGCCTGGCGCGCCGAAGGCTCGCGCGGCGAAGCTTGGCGCGCCGAAGCTTGGCGCGTCGAAGCCTCGCGCGGCGAAGGTTCGCGCGGCGAAGGTTGCCGCATCGGAGCCTGGTGTGTCGCAGGCTGGCGCATCCGGGCCTGACGCGCCGAAGCCTGACAGCTCTCAGCGCGATGGGACGGAGTCCGACGGAATCGAGCCTGACGGGGCGAGCCGACCGAGCGGGATGGCGCAGAGTGCCCAGACTGCCGAGACTGCCCAGACCGCACACGCGGCCCCGGTCGCCCCATTGGCCCCGGTGGCCCAGGCTTGCCGCCGCCGGCGTCCCGGCGCGCGCCGCGGTGATACAGTAGATAAATCCAAGGCTGGCGAGAACGCCGCCGCCTGAGTGTCAGCAGCCTGATTGCGCTGCAGCCGGGCTGCATCCCAATCCCTTCGCCAGCGCTCGGCGTATTGTCGGGTCCGGCCCCTTCCAATGAACTCCTGGCAGCAGCGTGAACGCGCACGGGAAATCCTGTCGAAAGAGCAGGGCTACGTGCGCAAGCCGCACGGCGGCCGCCTGCGCATCGCCCTCGCGTTTCCCAATACCTACTGGGTCGGGATGTCCAACCTGGGCTTCCAGACCGTCTACCGGCTCTTCAACGCGCTGCCCGACGTCGTGTGCGAGCGCGTGTTCCTGCCGCCGAAGCAGGAGCTTGCGGCGCTCGCCTCGAGCGGGACGCCGCTCGTCACCCTCGAATCGCAGACGCCGGTGCGCGACTTCGACGTGTTCGCGTTTTCCGTTTCGTTCGAATGGGACTACGTGAACATCCTGACGCTCCTGCGCCTTGCCGGCATTCCGTTCAGGGCTGACGAGCGGTCGCAACACGATCCCCTCGTGCTGATCGGTGGCGCGATTACCTTCGTGAATCCCGAACCGCTCGCGCCGTTTGCCGACGTCATCGCCGCGGGCGAGGCCGAAGTGCTCGTCCCCGTGCTCGATCAGGCCTTCCGGCAGTCCCTGGATCGGTCGTCATTGCTGCGCGCACTCACGCACGAGCGCGGCTTCTACGTGCCGTCGTTCTACCAGCCGCGGTACGCAGACGACGGGTCGATTGCTGCGTATGCGGCGATGCCAGGAACCGACAGCCCGGTCCCGGTACGAAAGGCCGCCTTGCGAACCACGGACGCGCTCGACCCGCCGGCGACCAGCATCTTCACGCCCGACACCGAGTTCGGCTCGCGGTTCCTCGTCGAAGTCGTCCGCGGGTGCGCAAATCTCTGCCGCTTCTGCTGGGCGGGCTACAACTATCTGCCCGTGCGGGCCTTTCCTGCCGACCGCATCCTCCAACTGGCCCGAGAGGCTCGGACCTACGCGTCTCGCGCCGGGCTCGTATCGATCGCGCTCTGTGACCATCCCGAGATCGAGCGGATCCTCGCGGGCCTGCTGGAGCTGGGTTACACGATCAGCCCGGCCTCTCTCCGTCTCGACGATCTGACCGAGCCCATCGTTCGCCTGCTGAAGGACAGCGGCGAGCGGAGCGTGACGATCGCGCCGGAGACCGGCTCGGACCGCTTGAGGCGCGTGATCAACAAGACGGTCACCAACGACGAGATCCTCGACCGCGCCGACCTGATCTTCCGGAGCGGGATGGAGAACCTGAAGCTGTACTACATGATCGGCCTCCCGACGGAGACAGACGACGACCTGGTCGCGATCCGCGATCTCACGCTCGAGATCAAGTCGATCATGCTCCGCTACGCCCGCGCACGCGGACAGGTCGGCCGCATCGTCGGCAGCGTCAACCCGCTGATCCCCAAGCCCGGCACTGCCTATCAGTGGATCGCGATGGAGGACCCGGCGATCACGGACCGCAAGATCAAGCGCTTGCGAAGCCTGATGGCGAACATCGACAACGTCTACTTCAACATCAAGTCGGAGCGGCACTCCTACTACCAGGCGCTGCTTTCGCTCGGTGATCGGAGAGTCGCCCCCGCGATCGAGGCGGCCGAGCGCAACGGTCAGAACTGGCGCGCGGCGGTCGCGGAATCCGGGATTGACGCCGACTTCTTCATCTTTCGAGATCGAAGCGGCGACGCGGTCCTCCCCTGGGACATCATCGACGGCGGCATGAAGTCGACGTTCTATCGGAACGAGTTCGACAAGGCGATGCGAGCCGAATGGACGCTGCCTCCGAAGCGCCAGCAGGAGAACGCGCGCCTCCTGCCGATGCTCGACTGACGCGTCTGCGCACGTTCCACTGGGCCGGCGCGGATCGTCCCGTCGTCAGGACGCCAGCGCCGCGCGCTCCTCGAACTCCTGAAATGCTTCGAGAATGCGGTCGCGCAGCCCGTTCTGCGCAGTCGCATCGGCGACCGGCCGCAGTAAGGCGAAGCTCCGGCGCTCGCCGTTCACGCTGTATTGCCGCGCCGGGAACGTCACGTTTCGACCTGCCGCCGCGCCTCGGCGCTCCCACACCGCAAAGCCGATCAGTTTCAGGCCCGCGAGCGGGCCGTCGGTGAAATGCAGTTCCGCATCCGCAAGCTTGCCGGGAGGGTTCCCCTTGTCGTTCGGAGTGATCTTGATGGTCACGGCCTCATGCTCCTGACTCGCCGCGCAACTCGAACGGCGGCGCTGCCGATGGCATCATCAAGGACCACGCCGCTCTGCGGACGTGTGCGATCGACGATGGAACTTGTACGAGGAGCGAGGGTTGCGGCGTGCCGGCCGGAACGTGCCGCGGGCCTGTGGCGCGGAGCGGTGCGCGCCGGCAAACTGCAGTTGTCAGGGTGCGAGCAGCAGCACCTGCGCGAACGCGAGCCCGTCGGAGTGCGTGATGGTGAGCAGCGAGCTCGCGGCCCCGATCTGCTCGAACCTGCGGAACGCCCCGTCGTGGAACAGCACGCGTGGGGGGCCTCCGTGGCGCACGACTTCGACCGTCCGCCAGAGCACCTCCGGTGTGTGGCCGGTGCCGAGCGCCTTCATCGCGGCTTCCTTTGCCGCGAAACGTCCCGCAAAATGAATCGCCGGATCGCGACGCCGCATGCAGTAGGCGATCTCGCCTTCCGTGAAGACGCGTGTCATGAAGCGATCCCCGTAGCGCTCGAGCGCCGCCCTGATTCGCGGGATGTCCGTTGCGTCGATCCCCAGCCCGACGATGTGTGACACATGCCGATGATACTGCCGGAACCGGGAACGTCCTTCGAATGGCGGGAGACGACCTTCGGCGCCACGCTCGTCTGCCGTCCTCTGGCAACGCTGGCGACCCACCTGTTCACCACCAGAGCGTGGACACTGGGTCAGGGTCGATCGGCGGAGGCTGCGGGGTGGTCGGAGGTGGCGGCGGCACTCGGCAGTCCGGCGTCCCTGCTGCGTCGCGCGCGCCAGGTTCACGGTGCCGCGGTCCTCAGCGCCGATTTCGATCCGGATGTGCCGGAGCGGCTGCCAGAAGCCGACATCGTGATCGGCCGGTCGACGGAGCTGACCATGGCCGTGCAGGTCGCGGACTGCGTCCCCTTGCTCATGGCGGACCGGCGGACAGGAGCCGTCGCCGCGGTGCACGCCGGATGGCGAGGGCTCGTCGCGAACGTGCCTGGAGTGGCGGTCGCCGCGCTCTCGGCGCAATTCGGATCGCGTCCGGAGGATCTGGTGGCCGCTTTGGGTCCTTCGGTTGGCGCCTGCTGCTACGAAGTGGGGGAGGAGGTGCGTGCGTCCTTTGCGGCGGCCGGCGCGACCGACGCTCGTCTGGCCTGCTGGTTTCGAACCGCCCCCGTGGCGTCTCCGCGCAATCCACCTCTGGCCGGCGTGCCGACGGACGGGCGGCCCGGCCGCTGGTATTTCGACGGCTGGCGCGCCGCGCGCGATCAGCTGCTCGGAGCTGGGGTTCCAGCCGGGCAGATCTTCAGCGCCGAGCTCTGCACCGCAAGCCACCCTGGACTCTTCTGCTCGTATCGGCGCGACGGCATTGGCGCGGGCCGTCTGGCCGGGGCGATCAGGCCTTCCGCGCGTCGTCCATAGCCACGTTCGCCAGCCGGTCGGCGTGGGCGTTCGCTTCGCGCCGGACGTGCTCGAAGGTGACCCGCCCGAGCTGACGCGCCAACTCGCGGGCCCGTGCGTGGAGGGGCTGCAGGCCGGCGTTCTTCACGCGGTAGTTGCCGAGCATCTGCTGGACGAGGAGCAGCGAGTCGGACCGCACGTGCAGTCGATCGACGCCGTGCGCGAGCCCCCACTCGAGCGCGGCCAGCAGCGCCCGGTATTCAGCGACGTTGTTGGTCGCAACGCCGATCGACTCCGAGAATTCCTCCACGAGGCCGTCGCTCCGCTCGACGCGCACGCCGAACCCGGCTGGGCCCGGGTTCCCGCGCGCGCCGCCGTCGATGTAGACGACGACCTCGGTGGGAGCGTCGAGGCCGGCAAACAGATCGCTCACGACGAGGCTCCGGCTCCGCCTCCAGTGGTGGCGGCGGCGTCGAAGTACAGGATCCTGTTGCAGCTCTCGCACTGCAGCACGGCTTCGTTCCGGCGGACCGTGTTGAAGACTTGCGGCCGCAGCCGGACGTGGCAGATCGTGCAGATGCCTTCCCGGGCCTCGGCCATCACGATGGCTCCGCGTCGCCGGGCGACGGCCTCGTATATCGCGAGGGTTTCCGGCGCAACGCGCGCGACGTGCGCCGCCCGCTCGTCGCTCAGCTGTGCCGCCAGCCGTTCGAGCTCGGCGTGCTCGGACGTCAGCGCGCGTTTCTCGTTCTCGACGGCCGCCTGCTCGGCCAACAGGGCTGCCTCCGCGATCTTCAGCGCGGCGGTGATCTCGTCGGCTTCCATCATCTGTCCGAGCACGCGATCCTCGAGCGCGCCGATCTCCTTCTGCGCGAACGCGATCTCGTGCTGGACGGCGTGGTACTCCTGGTTGGTCTTCACCGCCATCGCCTGGTCGCGGAACTTCGAGAGGCGGCCCTGATGCAGCGCCAGCTCCTTCTCGATCTCGCGTCTGGCCGACTGGTTGGCGGCGAGTTGATCCTTCGCCGTCGCCACGGCGGAGCGTGCGGCGTCCAGACGATCCTCGAACTGTTGGCGGCGCGCGGGCTCATCCGCGAGGCGGCGTTGAGCCTCGCGCATGGACGAATCGATCTGCTGCAGGGCGATAAGGCCTTCGAGATCAGGGCTCATGGTGAGCAAGTCTGCGCGCCGGCGTCGCGCTGCCGCACGCCGACAGAAAAAAAGCCCCGGCGCTCGCGCACCGGGGCTTGCCGTGGGGACCTGGAGGCGCCCACAGTCAGGGGTTGAACGGGCAATGCGGAATCGGTGATCGGCATTCTAGAAAGTGGTGGGCCCACCAGGATTCGAACCTGGAACTGGCCGGTTATGAGCCGGCGGCTCTAACCGTTGAGCTATGGGCCCTCTGAGCACGATTCTAACCACGGGGTGAGCGCGCACGACATCACGAGGTCGAGACTAGCTCGTGCGACCTTCCAGGAACGCCCGGAGCTTGCGGCTCCGCGAGGGATGCCGCAGCTTGCGCAGCGCCTTGGCCTCGATCTGGCGGATGCGCTCGCGCGTCACGGCGAAGCTCTGGCCCACCTCTTCGAGGGTGTGCTCGCTGCCGTCGCCGACGCCGAACCGCATCTTGATCACCTTCTCCTCGCGCGGCGTGAGGGTCTTCAGCACCGACTCGGTCTGCTCCTTCAGATTCAGGTTGATGACCGCTTCGGCCGGCGACACCACCTGGCGATCTTCGATGAAGTCGCCGAGATGGGAATCTTCCTCCTCGCCGATCGGCGTTTCGAGCGAGATCGGCTCCTGGGCGATCTTCAGCACCTTGCGGACCTTGCTCACCGGAATGTCCATCCGCTTGGCGATCTCTTCGGAGGTCGGCTCGCGGCCCAGCTCCTGCACGAGCGCGCGCGAGGTCCGGATCAGCTTGTTGATCGTCTCGATCATGTGGACCGGGATCCGGATCGTGCGTGCCTGGTCGGCGATCGCGCGGGTGATGGCCTGGCGGATCCACCACGTCGCGTAGGTCGAGAACTTGTAGCCGCGCCGGTATTCGAACTTGTCGACCGCCTTCATGAGGCCGATGTTGCCTTCCTGAATCAGGTCGAGGAACTGCAGCCCGCGGTTCGTGTACTTCTTGGCGATCGAGACCACGAGGCGGAGGTTGGCCTCCACCAGCTCCTTCTTGGCCTGCTCGGCCTGGTACTCGCCGCGGAGGATGGTGTCGAGCGTCGCCTTCAGCTCGGCAGGCTCCTGCTCGAGCGCGTCGGTCATGGCTTTGAGCTTGAGCTTCTGGTCCTTCAGCTGACGCAGGAGGTTCTTGCGGTCGTCTTCCTTGAGCTTGAGCTTCTTGTTCTTGGGATGGAGCAGCTTGTCGATCGACTCGATCTCGCGCTGGACCGCCTTGACGCCCTCGACCGCTTCCTTCATCTCGTCGATCAGGCGACGCTTCACGGATTCGGTGAACTCGATGTCGCGAATGCGCTGCGACACCTCCACGCGGGCGCGCATCGCGGCCCAGCGCGCACGGCGATACTTCTTCTTGTCCTTCGTGGTCGCGCCCTTCGGCGTTTCGGCGAGCTTCGCGATGAGCTTCTCGGCGGAGAGGTTGGCCTTCCGGACGTTCTCGATCTGCTTCTGCACCTGGCGTGAGCGCTCGGCGATGCGTTCGTCGGTGATCTCCTCGTCGTTGAAGATCACGAGCTCGCGGATCGTGCGGTCGCCGGTCTGCAGCGCCTCGCCCAGCTGAATGACCTTCTTGGCCACCAGCGGCGTGCGCGAGATCGACTTGATGACGGCCAGCTTCCCGCGCTCGATCCGGCGTGCGATCTCGACCTCGCCCTCGCGCGTGAGCAGCGGGACGGTGCCCATCTCCCGCAGATACATGCGGACGGGGTCGTTGGTCTTGTCGAGAGCGCCCGGCGTCAGATCCAGCTCGAGCTCTTCCGCGCCTTCCCCTGTGCGATCGATCGGCTTGTCGTCGCGCAGGTACTTCTGGTCCGAGTCGATGACCTCGATGCCGGCGCTGCCGAAAGTGTTGAAGAGATCGTCGAGCTCATCGGATGACGTGATTTCTGACGGCAGGAGCTCGTTCACCTCGTCATAGAGGAGGTACCCCTTTTCCTTGCCGATGTTGATGAGCTGTCGTACCTCGTCGTACTTTTCTTCGATCGACATCTATGAACCTCAGTCCTCGTGACTTACGTCAGTTGCTCGATCCGGTGGAGAAGGTCTTTCTTCTTCCGCCAGAGCGCGTCAATCTCGACATCGTGTTCGCCGGCCCCGAGCTCCTGCAGCCGGTCAATCTCGCGTTGGAGCGCTGCCCGCTCGCGCTCGCAGCGCATCCGCTTGAGCGCGCGGGCGCACTCGATCGGCGGCGCAGGTGCCGTTGCGGATGCCGCGACGGACGCCACGAGCCGAGCGTCTTCGGTACTTAGACGCTGCAAGAGCGCCGCGGGTATCGCATCGGGCGCCAGCGAGACGGACAGTGCGCGCGCGGCTTCCAGGATCGCCCGCCCCGCCAGATGGCTCACATCGTCCTCGTCCAGGTCGGCCAGCGCCTCGAAGCCCTGCCTACTATTATGTACGAGCGCCCAGATCAGCCCCTTTTCCGCGTACTTCAATTGTTGCCCCAAGCTGGGCAGCTCCCGAGCCGTCAGCTGTGTCCGCCGCTGGACGGCGGCTTTCCTGATTTCGGCCCGAACCACGTCCTCCGACACCCGCGCCCGGTGCGCGATGCGGTCGCCGAACTGGTCCCGGGCTGCGACATCCGGAATGCGGGCCGCCACCCCCAGCATCCGCTCCAGGAACTGCCGGCGCCGCTCGGCATGCGCGAAGTCGACGCCCGCCGCCGCCTGGTCCAGCAGGTACTCCAGGTACGGACGCGAGGTCTTGAGGCGCTGCCGGTACGCCTCGGCTCCGTGCCGCCTGATGAACGTATCGGGATCTTCGCCCCGATCCAGCACAAGGACGTTCACTTCGAAGCCTTCGGCGACGAGCATGTCGCAGGAGCGGATGGCGGCGCCTTGCCCCGCGGCATCCGGGTCGAAGCTGAGCACCACCCGGCTCGTGAAGCGCCGGAGGAGCTGTGCCTGCGCCTGCGTCAGCGCCGTGCCGCACGAGGCGACCGCCGGGGCCGCGCCAGACTGGAACACCTGCGCGAAGTCGAAGTACCCCTCGACAATGACGGCGAACCCCAACTTGCGGATCGCAGCCTTCGACAGGTTCAACCCGTAGAGGGTCCGGCTCTTGGAGTAAATCGGCGTTTCGGGCGAGTTCAGGTATTTCGGCACCTGCCCGTCGAGCATCGCCCGCCCGCCAAACGCGATGATCGACCCGGCGTCGCGGAAGATCGGGATCATCAGGCGGCTGCGGAAGCGGTCGACCAGTTCGCCCCCCTTCGCCCGGCCGTGCGTGCCGTTCTCGCCGCCGGGGGCGTTCGCGTCGCGCTGGACGACGAGGCCGCTCTGGAGGAGCAGCTCCCCGGAGAAGCCCTGGGCGGAGAGCCGTGTCTCGAGGCCGTCGCGCACGCCGGGGGCGAACCCCAGCCCCAAGGCCTCGACCGTCTTCGGCGGCAATCCGCGCTCGGTCAGGAGCTGGCGGGCGCGGGCGCCGGCCGGGGATGCCAGCTGCTCCTGGAAATAGCCCAGGGCCAGTTCGTGGATCTTGAGCAGCGATTCACGCAGGCCCGCGTCCTGTCGCGATTCCTCTCCGCCGGCTGCCTCGGGCAGCGACAGCCCGGCCTTCTGAGCGAGCAGCCGCACCGCTTCCGGGAAGGCCAGCTTCTCGTGCAGTTCGACGAACTTGATGACGTCCCCGCCGGCCTGACATCCGAAGCAGTGGAAGAAGCCCTTCTCGGGATCGACGTGGAACGACGGCGTCTTCTCGGAGTGGAAGGGGCACAGACCCTTGTAGGTTCGCCCGGATCGCTTCAGAGGGACGTACTCCTGCACCACTTGCAGGATGTTGGCCTGCAGCCGGAGATCGTCGAGGAAGGACTGCGGGAACATCAGTCCTTCAACTCGGCGACGGTGACGCCGCCCCCGCCCTGTTCCGGCGGCGCCTGGGTGACAGTGGCCACGAGCGGATGTTGTCGCAGAAAGCCGCCCAGCGCACGGCGCAACTGCCCGGTGCCATGGCCGTGAACGAAGCGCAGGATCCGGTGATCTCCGAGCAGCGATTCGTCGAGGAACCGCTCGGCGCGGGTGAGGGCCTCGTCGACCGTGCAGCCGATCACGTTCAGCTCGGTGGCCGCCGATTCGCGCGGCTGCAGCTCCACATGTACTCTGACGCTGCCGGATGCCGCGGCGGCTCCTCCACCGACCGCCTTCAAGTCGCGCAGGGGAGCCCGCATCCGTTTGCCTCGAACGTCGAGCTCGGCCGATCCGTCGTGGAGGGCCGTGACCATCCCTTCGAGGCCGAGCGCTCCCACCTGCACGCGCGACCCCACGCGAATCGGCCCTGGCGTGCCGGAGCCCTTCTCGGGCGGCGACGGGCTGGCGGGCTCGAGCACCCGCTGCGCGACGGCATCCACGGCGAGCCGGGCTTCGCTGCGCGCCGCGCCGCTCGCGCCCGTGTCGAGGAGGCTCTGCCGTCCGGCCCGCTCCGCCAGGGTGCGCGTCCGTTCCTTCAGCTGTGTGATGACCCGGTCGATCTCCCGGCGGGCCTCCCGCACCTGCGCGTCGATTTCCGAGGCGAGACGCGCCTTGAACGTCTCCTCGCGCTGCTTGAGCACCTCTTCGCGCTGGCGTATCCGCGCTTCGCTGATGGCCAGGGTCTCCCGCTCCCGCACGGCCAGGCGCCGCTCGTGTTCGAGCGCCCGCACGTCCTGGTCAATACGGGCCAGGTGTTCGGCGAGCTGCGCTTCCCGCGCTCCCACGTTGCGCCGCGCCGCCGCCACGATTGACGGGCTCAACCCGAGGCGCGAGGCGATTTCGAGCGCGAGGCTGCGGCCGGGAGCGCCGTAGATCAGCTCATAGGTCGGTGCGAAGCTGGCGGCGTCGAACCCGACCGCCGCCGACGACACGCCATCTGTCGTCGACGCATACGATTTCAGCGCGTCATAGTGGCTCGTCGCGATCACGGTCGCGCCGCGACGGCGGAAGTGGTCTACCACTGCCACGCCGAGCGCGCCCCCTTCGCCGGGATCGGTGCCGGATCCGACTTCATCGAGCAGCACGAGCGCCGGGACGGCCAGCGCGCGGTCCATCGAGACGATGTTGGCGACGTGCCCCGAGAAAGTGCTCAAGTTCGCGTCAATGGACTGCTCGTCGCCGATGTCGCCGAACACGCCGCGAAAGACCGGGAGCCGCGATCCGTCCGCCGCGGGAATCCGCAGGCCGGACTGCGCCATCAGCGCGAGCAGGCCGGCCGTCTTCAGCGCCACGGTCTTGCCGCCGGTGTTCGGACCGGTGATGAGCAGCACGGTCGCCGGCGGCACGATCTTGATCGTCACCGGCACGGGCTCCTTCAGCAGGGGATGCCGGGCGGCCTGCAGCTCGAACGCGCCGTCCGCCGACAATGCCGGCTCGATCCCGTCGACCGACTCCGAGTACCGGGCGCGTGCCTGCAGCACGTCGATGGCCGCAGCGGCTTCGACGGTCCGTGCGAGGTCGGCCGCCCGCGCGCGGAACATGTCGGTCAACGCCAGCAGGATCCGGCGGACCTCCTCGGCTTCCTGCTCCTCCAGCGCCACGATGTCGTTGTTGATCTCGACGGTACCGAGCGGCTCCAGGTACAGGCTGGCCCCACTCGCCGACGCTCCGTGGACGATGCCCGAGATGTTGCCTCGATGTTCGGCTTTCACGACGAGCACGTACCGGCCGTTGCGCTCGGTGATCACCTGGTCCTGGAGGTACTTCGCCGTGTCCTTACCTCGCAGGTACGACTCCAGCGTTCCCCGGAGCCGCGTGCGCTGCCGGCGCAGCTTGTCCCGGATCCCGCGCAGCTGCGGGCTCGCATCGTCGACGACATCGCCGGCCGGGTCGATCGCGGCGCGCGTCTGGGCGATCTCGTCCTTGAAGCTCGCGGCCGGGGCCGCCGCGCGTTCGAGCAGCGGAAACGACGCGCCGACGCGGCGAATCGCGTTCCTCGTGTCCTCGACCGAGTCCAGGAACGCGGAGAGGGCCAGCAGACGCGGCGCCTCGAGTGCCCGCCCTTCCACGGCCAGCGCGTCGAGCATCGGGAGCAGATCGCTCGTGGCGCGCAGGTGCAACTGTCCGTGGCGGTTCATGTAGCGAACCGTTTCGGTGGTGCCCGCCAGCAGCTGAGCGACCTGAGCGCGATCGCCGGACGGCTGCAGCCGCGACAGGCGTTCGTCGCCCATGGGCGTGAGGGCGAACCCTCGCACCGAGTCGACTATGCGATCGAATTCGAGCGCCCGGAGGGCCGCACCGTGCATACAGAGTCAGCGAGTCAGGCGTGCGCCGGAGGACCGGAGGGAAACGCGTATTGTAACGTACCCGCGCGTCGCTTGTGACCGGTTGAAGCGGGAGACGTCTGGGGTGATGGATCTTCGTCGCGGGCGCGGTGGGAAGAGCCGGGGTCACGGCCCGCAATGGGCCGTCTGGCCGGGCCGGTGGGGATCCGGGCCGGTGAGGGCCGGGTCGGTGAGGGCCGGGTCGGTGAGGGCCGGGTCGGGCGGGTGAGGGGAACGAGGGGGATGCCCCCCTCGTTCGATCGATGTCAGCCGATCAATTGAAGCGGAAGCCCGCCATGATGGCGAAGGACCGCGTCTTCAGATCCGTGACCGGACCACTGTTGGACTTCAGCACGTTCCGGAGACCCCAATTGCCCCGCGCTTCGATGATGAACCGCGTGAGCTCGATGCCTCCGCCGGCGATGAGGCCGACGTCCGTGCTCTCGTAGTTGCTCTTGACGTCCAGATTGTTCTGGGCCGCCTTGAGATTGATGTCGAGCGCAGGCCCGCCGATGGCGTAGGCGGTCACGCCGCCCCGGTTCCGGGCTCCGGCGTTGATGCGAAGCAGCACTGGAATTTCCAGGTAATACAGGTCGGTCTTGATGCCGTTCTGCTCGGCCGACTTCTTGGCGTAGAGCACCTCGCCCATGATTCCGACCGTGCCCGGCAGGTTTCCGCCGAAGAACACGCCGCCCTGCAGCCCGGCCTTGTTGTCCCAGCCGCCGGACGCGTCATCGAAGTTGGTGAAGGTGGGGCCCACCTTGACACCGAAGCCAGGGCCTTGGGCCCGAGCGGGACTTGTCATCAGAAACAGTGAAGCCAAAACGAAGACGGATGAGAGCACCGTCACACGCATACGCATATGCGCCTCCTCTCGAGCTGATATACGCTCGACCAGCAGCATACCTCAACCGTGATCGGCAGAGGTTCGCTGTCCTGGGGAGCGAGCTCTACAAATGGTTGATGAGGCTGGCGATGTTCGCGGCGCCGAATCCGTTGTCGATGTTCACGACCGACACGCCGGACGCGCAGCTGTTCAGCATGCCGAGGAGCGCGGCAACCCCGGAGAAGCTGGCGCCGTAGCCTATCGACGTCGGAACGGCGATGACGGGAACGGCGACCAGACCCGACACCACGCTTGGCAGCGCGCCTTCCATCCCTGCCACCACGATGATGACGCGAGCCTGTGCGAGCCGATGGCGTTGGCTGAGCAGGCGGTGAATGCCGGCGACTCCGACATCATAGAGACGGCCGACCTCGTTGCCCATCAGTTCGGCGGTGCACGCCGCTTCTTCGGCCACCGGGAAGTCCGATGTGCCGGCCGCGACGACGAGGATTTCTCCGTGCCCGGGTGCGATATCTTCCTGGCGCAGCGTGATGAGACTGGCGTGCGGCAGGTAGGCGACTTCGGGCGCGATCTCGTGAACCGCCTCGTATGCCTCGACAGATGCGCGTGTGACGAGCAGCGTGGATCCGCGGCGGATGATCTCGCCGGCAATGGCCGCGATCTGGGCAGGGGTTTTGCCTAGGCCGAGGACGACTTCGGGGAAGCCCTGCCGGACCGCGCGATGGTGATCGACGCGGGCGAATCCGAGGTCCTCGTAGGGAAGGGCGCGCAGGGCGTCGAGCAGCTGCCGATGCGCGTCCGTGGGGCTCACCTCACCCGTGGCGACCTGTTCGACCAGTGTCTTCAGCTGTGTGGTGTTCATGCGATGGGGGGACGCTCGGTTTGACGCGCCGGAAACCGGTCAGTAATATTAAACGATTGCGCTAAATGACGCTCGCTGAAACCCTTACGCTCGCCACGTATTTCTTCGTCCTCATCATTCTCGCGTTCTACGGCTGGCACCGGTATTACCTCGTTTATGTCTACATGAGGAACCGCGACAAGCAGCCTCGAGCCGAGGCACCGCTGTCGCCCGCTCCGGTCGTCACGATCCAGTTGCCGCTGTACAACGAGATGTACGTGGCGGATCGGCTGGTCGAGGCGGTCTGCGCCATCGACTATCCGCGCGAGCTGCTGGAGATCCAGGTCCTCGACGACTCGACCGACGAGACCCGCGGCCTCGCCGAGGCGGCCGTGCGGCGGTTTGCCAGCCAGGGCGTCGACATCAAGTATTTTCACCGCACGGATCGGACCGGCTTCAAGGCCGGCGCGCTCGAAGCCGGGTTGAAGGCCGCCCGGGGCGAGTTCATCGCGATCTTCGACGCCGATTTCCTCCCCCGCCCAGATTTCCTGCTCCGGCTCATGCCCCACTTCGCCGACGCCACCGTCGGCATGGTGCAGGCACGCTGGGGGCACATCAACCAGGACTACTCGCTGCTCACGAAGATCCAGTCGATCCTGTTGGACGGCCACTTCGTCCTCGAGCACGGCGGCCGGAACCGGGCGGGCTGCTTCTTCAACTTCAACGGCACGGCGGGCATCTGGCGCCGCGCGGCGATTGCCGACGCAGGCGGGTGGCAGCACGACACGCTCACCGAGGACCTCGACCTGAGTTACCGGGCGCAGCTGCGCGGCTGGCGGTTCGTCTTCGTCCCCGATGTCATCGCGCCGGCCGAAGTGCCGGTCGAGATGAACGCGTTCAAGTCGCAGCAGCACCGCTGGGCGAAGGGCTCCATCCAGACCTGCCGCAAGCTCCTGCCGCAGATCCTGGCCGCCAAGGTGCCGTTCGCGGTGAAGGCCGAGGCGTTCTTCCACCTGACGGCGAACTTCAACTATCCGTTGATGGTCGTCCTCTCGGTGCTGATGTTCCCGTCGATGGTGATCCGCTACAACATGGGCTGGTACGAGATGTTGCTCATCGACATCCCGGTGTTCTTCGCGGCGACCTTCTCGGTCTGCAACTGCTACCTGGTCTGTCAGCGCGAGATTCTCCCCGTGTGGGGCTCCCGGATCAAGTACCTGCCCTTCCTGATGTCGATCGGCATC
>JBFXAT010000028.1:0-49638 GCA_050183995.1 Vicinamibacterales bacterium | reverse complement strand
GCACGCGACGCGTGCCGGCGTCCGCGAAGAGCTCGTGCGGGCGGTCATCCAGGTGGAGTCGGCGTTCAATCCGCGGGCAGTCTCGAACCAGGGCGCCATGGGCCTGATGCAGTTGATGCCGGCCACAGCCCGGTCGCTCGGCGTACGAAACCCGTTCGATCCCGCGGAGAACGTCCGCGCCGGCGTCGAATACCTGCGGCAGCTCCTCAACCGCTACAACGGCGATGAACGGCTCGCGCTCGCGGCCTACAATGCCGGTCCCGGGAACGTCGATCGACACGGTCAAGCCGTGCCTCCGTTCCGCGAAACCCGCGAGTACATTTCCCGCGTGAACGGCTTGGCTTCGGTCGCGGTCACCACCCCGCAAGCCGCAGCGACGCAGGAAGCCGAGGAGCCGGAGCCGTCGTCGCAAATCTGGCGAGTCGTCGAGATCATCGACGGCCGCGAAGTCATCAAGTACACCAACATCCAGCTGCACTAGCAGCGGGCGGTCTACTCCGGCCGCTCGGTCTTGGTCACGTCGAGCCTGTCCAGCGCTCGTCCCAATAGGCTGGTCGCCCCCAGCACCTCCGCACCCACGACCAGCGCGCCAGCGAGCGCCGCCGGCGGCAGCACCCAGGCCCCGATCACCGATCCCAGCCAACGCCAGAGCAGAGCCGCGCCGAGCGCGGCCGGCAGCAGCGCGACCGCGAGGATGCCCCAGGTGGCGCCGAGCAGGATCAGGCGTTGCCCCATCGCGTCGACACCGCGGGGGCGCGTCGGCCCGGTCGGGATCCAGGCCGGGAAGAAGATCGCGATCCCGTTGTGCACGGTGTATTGCGCGGCTACGATGGCCGGCATCAGGATGAAGGCCGACGCCGCAAGCGCGTGGACGAGCGTCCGCTCGTAGGCCGCGGCGAAATCGGACAACAGCCAGGCGACACCTCCGAAGGCCCACGCGAGCACGGAGACGAGACAGGTCGGCCACAGGATTTCGCCTCGCACGATCGTGCGGCCGGACAGGGGCCACGTCTTGAGCAGGTCGAGGCATGCCAGGTCCTGACGCAGGTCCAGCCTGATGACCTGCGGTGCCATCAATAGAGCGAAGACGGTGCCCCACGCCGCGAAGAGGCCGAGCAGCTGCGCGAGGCCCGTGTTCCGCGACATCACGCCCGCCGCAACCGCCAGCCACGCCACGACCAGCGCGAGCCTGAGCAAGACGCGTCGATCCACGATTCTGAACGTCTGCAGCGCGCCCTTCCACGGAAAGACGGCTCCGGGCCACCCTCGCGGCCGGAGCGGAATCTCGAGCCCCGTCGCGGCATACGCGCCGTACCCGAACGATCGGGTCGAAGCCCGATCGAGCGCCGCGCCAGCCGCGCCGTCAGCGAGTTCCGACGATTCGTACTCCCGGATCACCCATGTGATCGCCAGCGCATGGACGAGCAGCGCGCACAGCATCGCCCGCGCGAACGGAGCCCCCGTCGAGGCGAAGAGCGGGCCAATGGTCGCCGCATATGGCGCGAGCCACGTGCGAGGGAGCGGCTCGCGGGCAACATCGGTCAGGACGGCGAAGGCCTCTGTGAGGGTCGGGATCGGCGTGTTCACGAGCCGGACACCGATCGCCGCGGCCACCGACAACACCGGCGCCAGGGAGACGAACAGGGCGACCCACGACAACAGGCTCCCCTCTCCGCCGAAGCGGCCGCGCGGCTCATGAGAAGACCCGCGCGCGCGACGCCGCAGTCTGGCCCGGGCGAGCGTCACTCCCGCGAAGAACACGCGCGTGGTCATCAGGAGGATCCAGGCGCCGGCCAGGCCACACGCGCGTGCGCCGACGCTACCGGCCGGATAGGCGAGCGCGAAGATGAGCGAGCCGGTCAGGACGGGAATCTGCGATCGGAGCAGACGGTACGTGACAAGTTGACGCCGGGTCATCGGCGCTGGCAGCAGGAGAGCGGTCTCCGCGCCGGAAAACCGGAGCAGGGCGCTCTCGAAGGGCAGAACCCAGCTGACGGCGGCCGCCGCAGCCAGGCAGAGGCTCCCGAAGATGGCCACCGGCTCGCCGAATCTCAGCAGGCTCGCTCGCGCAGCCTCGGCGCCATGCCCGTCGCTGAACGCCCGGTGCCGCATGTACAGGGTGAACGCCAGGTACGCGACGCCGGCCACCGCGCCGATGGCGTAGCGGGGCTCCCTCAGCCGCGCCGCCCGCCGGCGTGTCCTGTTCCACGCGCTGACGCAGACGATGTAGAGGATCGCGCGGAACATCTGCGATCAGGCCGGTCCGCCGGGGGCTCCGCGTCCCGTGACGTGGATGAAGATCTGCTCGAGCGTCGATCCCGCACCTTCGATGTCGACCCTGGCCGCCAGCTCGGCCACCGTGCCGTCGGCGATCTTGCGGCCGCGGTCCATGATGATCACGCGCGTGCAGACTTCCTGCACGAGATGCAGCAGATGCGACGACACAAGGATCGCGGCCCCCTGCTCGGCCCGCGCGGCGATGGTTCGGCGCATGCGCCTGATGCCGATCGGGTCGAGTCCGGTCAGCGGCTCGTCGAACAGGAGAACGGGTGCGTCGCGCACGAGTCCACAGGCGATGACGACCTTCTGCCGCATCCCTCGGGAGAGCTCGCCAGGCAGCAGCCGTTCCTTCCCCGCCATTTCAAGCTCGTCCAGCAGTTCCCGGGCCCTGCGATCGAAGTCCTGGACGCCGTACAGGCGCGCGATGAGACGGAGATGCTCGACAACGGTGAGGTATTCGAAGAGGTGCGGCTCATCCGGCATGAATGCCAATTGCCGCTTCGCGTCGATCGGGTTGCTGCCGATGTCGTGTCCGGCGATCGCGACACGACCGCTCGTGGGTTCGAGGATCCCGGCGAGAGTCCGGAGCGTCGTGGTCTTGCCCGCTCCGTTCGGGCCGAGCAAACCGACGATCTCGCCGGGCGAGACGTGGAACGACAGGTCGTCGACCGCGATGACCTCGCCGTAGTCGCGGCGGAGCCGCTCGACCCGGATACCCATGAAAGATGTGCTACGATTAGGGGTTCCGGAGGTATTTGATTACGTGGCTACGCACGCATCCGCGCTGAAGGCGCATCGGCAGAGTGTAAATAACCGCGAGCGCAATCGCCAGTTCCGCTCGCGCCTGCGGGGCGCGCTGAAGAGCATCCGCACCGCTATCGAGGCGAACGATCTGACGGCGGCGAATGGCGCGCTCAAGCAGACCATCTCCCTGATCGATCGGATGGCCAGCAAGGGCGTGATTCATCGCAACGCGGCCGGCCGTTACAAGTCCCGCCTCACCACGCGTATCGCGGCCAGCTCGTAGGCCGCGGCTCAGTACCGTCGCGCGCCGGCCGGCGCCGCCTGTCGACCTGGCCCGCGCGCGCACAACTCCACCACGAGCCGCTCCAGGAGCACGCGCGGCTCCCCTGCCGATCGTTTGAGATCCAGATCGGTTCTGAACAGCGCTTGTACCGCCGGCCTCACCGCAGACGGCAGCTGCAGGGGGAAGCGCGTCCGTACGAGCCAGCCGAGCTGTCCCAGGATCTTCTCCGGCGCCGCGCCGCTCTCCATCAGCAAGGCCAATTGTCGCAATGCAGTGGCCGGGTCGCCGGCCTCGATGGCGTTCGTCATGGCCCAGTCGTCCTGTAGCGACGCCGGCCCCACCACCTCGCGCACATCGTCCACGCCGATCGTTCTCTGGCCCAGGGCATAGAGCAGCAGGCGCTCGACGTCGTTTCGCAGCCGCTTGACGTCAGTCCCGGCGCGCTCGGCGAGAAGCCGGGCGCCGGGCCCATCGATCTGCGCACCGGCCGCCTGAACCCGGTTTCGCACCCAGGCCACGGCATCGTCGAGGCTCTCGATGAGGCCACATGTGACGATCGTGGCCTCCTTGGCGAGCACCTTGTACATGCGGCTTCGCCGATCGAGCCCGCCCGTCACCAGTACCAGCGTCGTCTGCGGCTCTGGCGCCTTGAAGAGATGCTCGAGCTCCTCGACGGCGCGGGAGGCCGCTTCACTCTCGCGGCGGGGCACGAGCATGGCGTCGGCCTGCAGGACGATCACGACCCTCCGCGGCGACATCATCGGCAGCGTGCGCACGGCGTCGACCAGGGACGCGACCGCGGAGGCCAGCCGATCACCGCTGGTGAGATCGGAGGTGTGGATGCGCTCCACGTTGAAGGCGCGAAGCCCCTCGTCGACCAGATCCTCGAACGCGTGCGCCAGGGCTGACTTCTCGACCTCGTCTTCGCCGAGCAGCAGGTACAGCGGCCCCGTTTCCCCTGTTGCGATCTGCTTCCGCACGACCGCCGGCGTGGCTTGAGGCATCCGTTAGAACGCCTCGAGGATGGAGCTGACGATGGTGCGGGCGAAGTCGGTCGTCATGCGCTCGAGGGCGTTCTGGTCCTGACCGAAGAACGCCGAGGGATCGAGCGCGGTCTGGCCGCTCTGCGCTTCGTATTCCTGCCTGAAGACCAGCGACGGATTCTCCCAGAGCACGACGTTCTTCCGGACATCGCGCAGCTCGACGCGTGCCGTCATGGTGATCGCGTAGCGCGAGGCGAGCTGCTGAGTGGTAAAGCTGAGAGGCGCAATCGTGACGCCGGACAGCTCACCGGTCAGCACGGCATCGACGTCCTCGGTCTCGGGGATGATGCGATAGCGTCCGCGCCCGATGAACTCGGCCCGGACCTTGTCGGTCATCTGCGTCTCGAGGTTGAAGAGCTGCGTCCGATTCACGAACATCGGCACGCCAATCACCCGGACGTAGTCCGGCAGAAACGAGCCGCGTCCGGCCAGCGCGTAGCCGCACCCGGCAGAGAGGGCCGTCGAGGCAGCCAGGCACAACACCCAGAGCCATCGCCGTCGAACCATGCGACACGCCATCGTCCTCATGACACCACCACGCTCACCAGCGGCCCCTTGGCGACCAGCACCTTTCGTATCGTGCGCCCTGCGGTGTGCGCCTTCACGGCGGCATCGGCCAGCGCACGCTCCCGCAACGCCTCATCGGGGAGATCCGCCGGAAGGGTCAGGCGCGCGCGTATCTTTCCGTTGATCTGCACCGGCACGACGACTTCGTCCGCCTTGGCGACGTCCGCGTCGAAGTCCGGCCAGCTCGCCGCCGACAATCCCTCGGGATGGCCCAACATCCGCCAGAGCTCTTCAGCGGTGTGCGGCGCGAACGGCGAAAGCATCAGGACCAGGGCATCCATCGCCTCGCGCAACACCGCAATCGTCTGGACGCGCACGATGCCGCCGGCCGCGGCGTCGCCCCGGCCTGGCATGCCGTGCGGTGTGCTCTCGCTGAACGCGTAGAGATCGTTGACGAGCTCCATCAGCGACGCGACCGCCGTATTGAGGTGCATCCGCTCCTCGATGTCGACCGTGACCCGGCGGATCGTCTGGTGCGTCTTGCGGCGCACCGCCCGTTCCGCATCCGTGCAGTCGTCGCCGCACGCAGGCACGCCGTCTCCACCGATCGTCTCGGCCCAGTGATCGACGAGGCGCCACACGCGGAGCAGGAAGCGGAAGCTCCCTTCGAGGCCGGCGTCGCTCCACTCGACCTCCTTCTCCGGGGGCGCGACGAACATGACGTACAGCCGCAACGCGTCGGCACCGTACTTCTGCAACATGTCGTCTGGATCGACAACGTTGCCCTTCGACTTCGACATCACGGCGCCGTCCTTGAGGACCATGCCCTGCGTGAGCAGGCGCGTGAACGGCTCGTCGAAGGCTAGGAGCCCGACATCCCGCAGCACACGCGTGAAGAAGCGCGAGTAGAGCAGGTGCAGGATGGCGTGCTCCACGCCGCCGCTGTAGAAGTCGACCGGCATCCAGTACGACGCCGTGGCGGGACTGAACGGGAGCTCCGTGTTCAAGGGATCGCAGAACCGGAGGAAGTACCAGGAGGAGTCGACGAACGTGTCCATCGTGTCCGTCTCCCGCCTGGCGGGACCACCGCACGTGGGGCAGCGAACGTTCACGAACTCGTCGACCTGCGCCAGCGGTGAATCGCCGCGGCCGGTGAACTGCGCGATTTTCGGCAACTCGACGGGCAGCTGCGCGTAGGGCACCGGCACGGCGCCGTCGGTCTCGCAGTAGATCATCGGGATCGGCGTGCCCCAGTAGCGCTGTCTGGAGATTCCCCAGTCCTTCAACCGGTACTGCACCTCCCCACGGCCAAAGCCCTGCGCCTCCGCGTCGGCGATCATTCGGGCGATGACCTGCGGCGTCTCTGCACCCGAATACTCGCCGGAATCGACGAGACGTCCGGCGCCGGCCATCGCCTCGCCGAGGTCATCGGAGGTACGCGTGTCGCCATCCTGGCGCACGACGATACGGATGGGCAGCCCGTATTTCCGGGCGAACTCGAAATCGCGCTGGTCGTGAGCGGGCACCGCCATGATGGCGCCCGTTCCGTACTCGGCAAGCACGAAGTTGGCGATCCAGATCGGCACCTCCTGACCGGTGAACGGGTTCACGGCGCGGCGGCCCGTATCGAAGCCTTCCTTCTCGATCTCGCCGGTCAGGCGCGCCTGGCGGTCGAGGGCGCGGAAGCCCGCGACGCGCGCGCGGAACGAGGCCGGATCACCGCTCGCCTCTGCAAATTGGTCGACCATGGCGTGCTCGGGCGCCAACAGCACGAACGTCGCCCCGAAGATCGTGTCGATGCGCGTGGTGAAGATCTCGATCGCATCGCCGCCACCCGCGACCGGAAAGCGGATGCGAGCCCCTTCGGACCGCCCGATCCAGTTGCGCTGCATCACGACGACCTTCTCAGGCCATTCGGTGAGCGTCTCGAGCCCCTTCAATAGCTCCTCGGCATAGGCGGTGATGCGGAAGAACCACTGCTCGAGGTCGCGGCTGACGACCGTGGAGCCGCAGCGCCAGCAGGCACCGTCCACGACCTGCTCGTTGGCGAGGACCGTATTGCAGCTCGGACACCAGTTGACGGTCGAACGCCGGCGGAAGGCCAGGCCGCGCTCGAACATCTTGAGGAAGATCCACTGGTTGAACTTGTAGTACTCGGGCGTGCAGGTCGCGATCTCGCGGTCCCAGGCGTAGCTGATGCCGAGACGCTGCAGCTGGCCCTTCATGTGGGCGATGTTGTCGAACGTGGACCGCTCGGGGTGCGTGCCGGTCTTGATCGCGGCATTTTCAGCCGGCAGACCGAAGGCGTCCCAGCCGAACGGATGCAGCACGTTGAAGCCGCGCATCCGCTTCATGCGCGCGCTGATGTCGCCGATGATGTAGTTGCGGACGTGGCCCACGTGGGCGTGTCCGGACGGATAGGCGAACATCTCCAGGCAGTAGAACTTCGGACGGCTCGGATCGAGCTCCACCTCGAAGGCCCGCGTCTCGGTCCAGTGCTGCTGCCATTTCTTGTCGAGCTGCTGCGGCTTGTACTCGGTCATGTGCTCGTCTATTTTATGCCGTCAGAACCGCCAGTACCGGGCCAGCGCCGCCTGCGCGCGTACGACGGCCGCCCGACCGCGCGGCGCTTCACCCTGATCCGGCCACGGCGGCGGCGATCCGGCCGCGCCGAGCACGGCAGCCGTGTCGCGCAGACAGTCGGTGAGCGCACGCAGGTCGTAGCCGCCTTCGGTGACCGCCGCCAGACGGCCGCCGCACAGCTCGTCGGCGAGGTGCCGCAACGCACCCACCATCGCGCTGAATCCAGCCGTGGTGACGCGCATGCCGCCAAGCGGATCCCGTTCATGCGCGTCGAATCCGGCGGATACGAGGATCGCATCCGGGGCGAATTGACGCAGTACCGGATCCACGACCTCCGTAAACGCCAGCCGGTAGTCGGCGTCTCCGGCGCCGGCTTCGAGCGGCAGGTTGACGCTGTACCCAGCCCCCGCGCCGAAGCCGACTTCGTCGGCAGCACCGGTGCCAGGGTAATACGGGTACTGGTGCAGCGAGAGATACAGCACGCCGGGATCGCTCTCGAAGATCTGCTGCGTCCCATTGCCGTGGTGCACGTCGATGTCGACGATCGCGACCCGAGCGGCGCCAACCGTTCTCGCGTGTGCGGCGGCCGCGGCGACGCTGTTGAAGAAGCAGAAACCCATCGCCCGGTCCCGCTCGGCATGGTGCCCAGGCGGGCGGCAGAGCGCGAGGGCACGCACGTGCGACCCACCCATGACGCGCTCGACGGCCTCGATTGCCGCGCCTGCGGCCAGGCGGGCGACCTCGTAGGTGTCTGGCGAGGTGAAGGTATCGGGATCGAGCGCCACGGCCAGTCCGGCCGTCGCCGCGATGCGGCGCACGTGTTCCGGCGTGTGCACGCGCTCGAGTTGTGCCAGCGTGGCTTCCCGCGGGGCGACGATCTCGCCGCCGCCGCGGCGCCACTCGGCCGCGATGGCCGCCATCGCTTCGCCGCGCTCAGGCGACTCGGGATGTCCCGGCGGCGTCACGTGGTCCAGAAAGCGTTCGGACCCAATCAGGATCAGGCTCATCGTCGGCCAGTCTACCGGTGCGCGTCGGAGGGCGCGCGCAACATCTCGAGCGCGCGGCTCTCGAGACCGTGCAGCGCATCGTCCAGACGCTGCCGCGCCGCCTCGACCCCCGCCTCGTCGGCGTCGCGCGGCACATAGAACGGTTCGCCCACGGCAATCGCGACCGAGGCGAACGGCCTCGGGATCTGCGTGCGATCCCAGCTTCGCAGCGTCCAACTTCGATCGGCTTCGCAGTGAAACGGCAATACCGGGTGCCCCGAGGCCTTCGCAAGCCAGACCGCGCCAGGCTGGGATACGCGGGCCGGACCTCTCGGACCGTCAACCGTGAACCCCGCGGGGCGGCCGGCAGCCAGGTCGCGGGAGAGCTGCAACAGCGCCCGGCGTCCCCCACGCGACGTCGATCCTCGAGCCGTGCCGTATCCAAACCGCTCGATGATGCCGGCGATCCACTCCCCGTCGAAGTTCTCGCTGGTGATGACCACGATCCGGCGTCGACGGAAGTAGTACGTGGCGGGCAGGATGCGCCCGTGCCAAAACGCCATGATGGGCTGACGGCCCGACGCCGCGATGGCGTCGAAGTGCTCGAATCCCTCGGTCTTCCACGAGAGCGTGGCGCCGAGCGCCGCGATCATCTGATACCCGAGCACGGAGATCGTCTTCGCTTGAAGCTGCTTCAGACGGGACGAACGCCAGTCGTGGGAACGGTCGCTCACGGGATCAGTGCCGCTCCATCCGGCCGTTCACGAACGTCATGAGGTCGACGAACTGCGCCGCGGGACCCGCGTCGTCTCCCGCACTCGCCTGCGCACCCTTCAGCATCACCGAGCAGAACGGGCAGGCGGTCACGATCGTGGTCGCGCCGGTCTGCTGCAGTTGTTTGTAGCGTACGTCTGAAATCCGAGAGCCCGGCTGTTCTTCCTTATCGGCGAAGAGGAGCCCGCCACCCGCTCCGCAACAATAGGGATTCTGACCGTGTCGTTCCGGTTCTCGGATTTCCGCTCCGTACCGGCGAAGCAGGGCCCGCGGCTCGGCATCGTGCTCGGCGTAGCGCCCCAGATAACAGGGATCGTGGTAGACGACCGTCTCCCCCGTCGCGGCGCCGGCGCCGGCCTCCTGGCCGATCCGGTCGTCTCGGGTCAGCCGCTCGACGTAGACCGCCGAATGCACGACATCCACCTCGTAGCCAAACTTGCGATAGTCCTCGCCGATCGTCTTCACGCAGTGCGGACACGAGGTCAGAATCGTCTTCGGCCCGGCAGCCTTCAGATCCTCGATGTTGGCCGACGCCAGCTCCTGGTACATGTACTCGTTCCCCGTGCGCTTCGCCGGGTCACCCGTGCAGCGTTCCTTCGAGAGGACTCCGAAGGTTACGTGCTTCGCACGAAGGATGTCGAAGAGCGCCCGGAGCGACTTCTGGAACTCCGCTTCGAAGGCGCCGGCACATCCCAGCCACACCAGAACGTCGTGCCTCCGCGGGTCGAACCGCTCGAGTCCGGCGGCGTCGACGAACTTCTGCCGCTGATCGTAGGAGAGCCCCCAGATGTTGCTGCGCCGCTCGAGGTTCGTGTACATCCCGCCGAGATACGCCGGGGCGTCGCCGTTCGATACCAGTCCCCTCCGCGCGCCGATGAGGATCGGCAGGTGCTCGATACCGACCGGGCACTGGTTCTCGCAGGCTCCGCACGTCGTGCATTGCCACAACACCTTCTCGGAGTACAGCTCGGCGAGCCTGCGCTCGCGCGGCCCCGCGAGCAACCCCTCGCGCGTCTGTAGGACGATGGCCTTCGGATTCAGCTCCTTGCCCGCCTCCCACGCCGGGCAGTTCACCTGGCAGCGGCCGCACTCCACACACGTGAACGCGTCGAGCACGCTCTTGCTGCCGAGATCCTTCACCGCCTCGAGCCCCACCTGGTCGCGCTCGAAATCGAGGTTCGGCACGTTCCCGAGCTCTGGCGACTTCAGGAAGACGGTCACGGGCGACAGCACCAGATGCAGGTGCTTCGATCTCGGAATGAACACCAGAAAGCCGAGGATGACCAGCGCGTGCACCCACCAGTTCACACGGCCGGCGGCGGACGCTTCGTCGATCCGCCATGTCAGCAGGAACGTGATCATCAGGACGACGATGAGCGTGCCGATGAGCATCGATTCGCCGGACACGCGGCTGCCCAACCCCACGGGGCGCAGGATGCCGCGGCGCACGAGCAGGAAGCCGATTCCGGCGAGCACGGCCACGGCCCATGGAGTCAACACGGCTCGATAGGCGGCAAACCAGGGCGTGCCGGTCCAATCGACGATGCCGAGGCCGGCGAGGAACTCGGTCATCGTGTAGCCCGAAAACGCGACGAATCCCCAGAAGACGAACGCGTGGGCGAGACCGGCGACTGGCCGTTCGGCGATGGTCCGTCGCTGCGCGAGGACGTCGCGGAAGAACCGGTGAACGCGAGCCGGCAGGTCGTCGAGCGAAATCGTGTTCGGCGCCGCAGCGATCAACGCGAGCCGTGTGGCCAGCTGGGCGGCGAAGGCGGCGAGCGCCGCCACGAACAGGATCCAGAACAGCACGACAGGCATCGCCACCGGCATTATAGGTTCCGGTGTGGACGCTATGGGTTCCGGTGCGGACGGCTCAGGAGCAAACCGGCGGACGGGCTGGCTCAGCCTTCGAGCGCGGCTAGCATCGCCGGCACGACTTCGAAGAGATCTCCAACGATGCCGTAGTCGGCCACCTCGAAGATCGGCGCGTCGGGATCCTTGTTGATCGCCACGATGGTTCGTGCGCCTTTCATCCCGACGAGATGCTGAATCGCGCCGGAGATCCCCAGGGCGACGTAGAGCTTGGGGGCGACGGTCTGGCCGGAACTGCCGACCTGTCGCTCCATCGGCATCCACCCGGCGTCGCAGATCGGACGCGACGCCGCGAGTTCGGCACCGAGCGCCTCGGCAAGGGTCCTGGCGAGGGCGATGTTGGCCTCTTCCTTAATTCCCCGGCCGACCGCGACGATCCGCTCCGCCTGCGACAGGTCGACCGCGTGTCTCGCCTCCTGAAACGGTGGCTCCGGGCGCTGCCGAATCGAAGACGCATCGACCTGGACCGCAAGCGATCGGACGGGCGCCGGCTGCGCTCCACGGGCCACATGGTCGACCCCGAACGAGCCGGCCTGGACCGTCAGCAGGTGCGGGCCCGGACCGATGGCGGCCACGTCGGCGTTGAGCTTTCCCTGGAACATCGGGCGCACGAACACCGCCTGCCCGTCGAACGCCTTGATCGCCACGACGTCGGTGACGAGACCCCGGTCCAGGCGAGCGGCCAGCCTGGGCGCGAAGTCGCGGACCTGATAGGTGTGCGGCATCACCACGAGCTCGGGAGCAAGCTCGGCGACCGCCTGCTGCAGCGCGTCCGTGTACCCGTCCGCCGTGTACTGCGCCAGCGCCGCCGACTCCAGCGCGACGACGCCGTCGACCGCGGCCTGCGCGAGCTCGGTCGTCAACGCCTGCACGTCCACGCCCGGCACTGCGATCTGGATCGGCATCGCTCGAATCGTGGTCAGCCGCTGCGCGGCAGCGACCGCTTCCCACGATCCGCGGTGCAGCCGGCCGTCGTGATGCTCCGCCACTACCAGGATCATCGCGCCCTCAGATGACCCGCGCCTCGTTGCGCAGGCGCTCGATCAAGGTGCGCGCGGCGTCGGCCGCGCCGCCGGAGAGGATCTCCGTCCGCGTGCCCTTCTCGGGCGGATAGAGCCGGGTGATCCGCAGGCGCGCCTCCGGCAGCGCCGGCGCGTCCATCGTGCGGATCTCCTTCTTCTTCGCCGCCATGATCCCCTTGAGCGTGGCGTACCGCAGCTGATTGATTCCGCTCTGGATGGTCAGCACCGCCGGCGTCGGCAGCGTGAGCCACTGGAACCATCCACCTTCGAGCTCGCGTTTCACGCGAAGCCCGCCGTCGGCCGGTTCCACCTCCATGATGATCGTGGCGTGGGCGAAGCCGAGCCGTTCGCCCAGGATCACGCCCGTCTGCGCGGACCCGAGATCGTCGGACTGAAGGCCGGTGAGCACGAGATCGACCGTCTCGCCGCGCAGCGCCTCGGCCAGCGCGGCCGAGACAACGAAGGCGTCGGCGGCGGCAAGCCTGTCGTCCAGCACGTGGATCGCTCGATCCGCACCTCGGGCGAGCGCCTCGCGCAGCAGTTGGGCAACGCGCGGGGGGCCGGCCGAGCAGACGATCACCTCACCGCCGAGACGCTCCTTCAGGCGCAACGCCTCTTCGAGGGCGTACGCGTCCGGCTCGTTCATCTCGTAGCTGGCGTCCTGTTCGCGGACCCACGTGCCCGACTCGTCCACGCGCGGCTGCCAGTCGCGCGTGGGCACCTGCTTGATGCAGACGGCGATGCGCATGGCGTCCGCGCGTCAGCCTTCGAAACGCTTGAACAGGAGCGACGCGTTGGTGCCGCCGAAGCCGAACGAGTTCGACAGGGCGTATCGGATGGGCATGGTCCGGCTCGTGTGCGGCACGTAATCCAGGTCGCACGCCTCGTCCGGCACGTCGAGATTGATCGTGGGCGGCGCGATCTGGTGATACACCGCGAGAGCCGTGATGCCTGCTTCGAGGCCGCCGGCGCCGCCGAGCAAGTGGCCGGTCATCGACTTGGTCGACGACACGGCGAGCCGATGCGCGTGGTCGCCGAAGCAGCGCTTGATCGCCAGCGTCTCGAGCTTGTCGTTGTACGGCGTGGAGGTGCCGTGGGCGTTGATGTAGTCGACCTGGTCCGGTCGGACACCGGCCTTGCGGAGCGCCATCTCCATGACGCGCCGCGCTCCGTCGCCGTCCTCTGAGGGCGCGGTCATGTGGTAGGCATCGCCGGAGAGACCGTAGCCGACGATCTCGGCGTAGATCGGCGCGCCGCGCTGTTTCGCATGCTCGAGCTCCTCGAGAACCAGCACGCCGGCGCCTTCGCCGATGATGAAGCCGTCGCGGTCGCGGTCGAACGGCCGGCACGCACGGCCCGGCTCGTCGTTACGGGTGGAGAGCGCGCGGAGCGCCGCGAACCCTCCAAGGCTCATCGGCGTGATGGCGGCCTCCGAGCCTCCGGCGATCATGGCGATCGCGTCGCCACGCCGGATCATCTCGAACGACTCGCCGACGGCATGGGCCGACGCCGAACAGGCGGTGCAGGTGGCGAGGTTCGGCCCCTTGGCGCCGAACCGGATCGAAACCTGGCCCGCAGCGAGATTGATGATCGCCGACGGGATGAAGAACGGCGAGATCTTCCTCGGTCCGCCTTCGAGCAGCGCGATGTGCTCGCGCTCGATCGTGATGAACCCGCCGATGCCGGAGCCGATGAACGCTCCCACATCGGGTGCGTTCTCGGCGGTGATCGGCAGACGAGAGTCGTCCATCGCGAACTGCGAGGCCGCGATGGCGTACTGGATGAAGAGGTCCATCTTCTTGACCTCTTTCTTCTCGATCCAGTTCAGCGGATCGAAGCCACGGACCTCGGCGGCAATCTGGGCCGCGTACCCCGTGACGTCGAACCGGGTCACGCGCGTCACGCCGGACGTGCCCGCCAGCAGGCCTAGCCAGTTGGCCTCGGTGCCGATACCCAGCGTCGACACCAGGCCAATGCCCGTAACCACGACTCGCCGATTGCTCACGATGCTCCTATTGCAGTGCAGCCCAGAGACGTGCCGGCCTACTTCTTCTTGCCGTGCGACTCGATGTACTCGACCGCTTCCTTCACGCGGGTGATCTTCTCCGCGTCCTCGTCCGGGATCTCGATCCCGAACTCCTCTTCGAAGGCCATGACCAGTTCGACCGTGTCGAGCGAGTCCGCGCCCAGGTCGTCGACGAACGACGCATCCGGAGTCACTTCTTCCTCGTCCACGCCCAGCTGTTCAACGATGATGCTCTTGACCTTGTCGGCTACCGCCATTCACGCCTCCTCTGCAACGCCAAATCCGAGTCCCACGATCCGGCAATTCCCGTTCGCAAGTCGATCCCCCAACGGGATCACATGTACATGCCGCCGTTCACCGTCAGCACGTGCCCTGTAATATACGCTGCCTCGTCTGAGGCAAGAAAGCACGCCGCCGCGGCGACCTCGCCAGCCGTGCCGAGCCGGCCCGCAGGAATCTGCGACGCCCAGTCGACCTGCGCGCGCTCGGCGACCGCCCGCGTCATGTCGGTTTCGATCATGCCTGGCGCGATCACGTTGACGGTGATGTTGCGCGACGCCACTTCACGCGCGAGCGCCTTGGCGAAGCCGATGAGGCCGGCCTTCGACGCGGCGTAGTTGGTCTGACCCGCATTGCCCATCTGGCCCACCACCGAGCTGATCGCGATGATCCGCCCGCCGCGCTGCTTCAGCATGGGACGCAGCGACGCCTGGGCCAGCGTGAAGGTAGCCGTCAGATTGGTGGCGAGCACGGCATCCCAGTCCTCGCGTTTCATGCGCATCAACAGCTGATCGCGGGTGATCCCGGCGTTGCTGACGACGATGTCGAGGCGGCCGTGCCGCGCGACGATGTCGGCGGGGCACCGCTCGAGCGCCCCGGCGTCGGTGACGTCGAGCGCCAGCGCTTCCGCTGCTCCGCCGGCTTCGGTGATCGCCGCCGCCGTGGGATCGGCGTTCTCGCCGCGCGCCGCGGCCACCACGATCGCGCCCTGGCGAGCCAAGTGCATGGCGATGGCGCGTCCGATCCCTCGCGACGCACCGGTCACGAGCGCAACCTTTCCTGTGAGTTCGAACATGTTCAGGCTCGCAGCCCCTCGATCGCCGCCACATCATCCGGGGCGCCGACGCTGACGACCGTGGCGCCGGGGTGAATCTTGCGGACCAGACCGCTCAACACCGTGCCCGGACCGACTTCCACGTAGGTGGTGACGCCCTCCGCGGCGAGCCGGCGCACCACGTCCTCCCAACGCACCGGAGACGCCACCTGGAAGACGAGCGCCTCGATGGCCTCCTGCGCCGTCCGCTTCGGCTCGGCGTCCACGTTGGCGACGACCGGCACACGAGGGTCGCGAACCGGGAGCGCTCGAAGCTCCGGTGCGAGCCGCTCGGCCGCCGGCTGCATCAGCGCGCAGTGAAACGGGGCGCTCACCGGCAGCGGCACGACGCGCCTGGCGCCGAGCGCCTTCGCGCGCTCCCCCGCGCGCGCGACGGCTTCGCGGGCGCCCGCAATCACCACCTGCCCGGCCCCGTTCATGTTCGCGGGGCTGACGATCTCGCCCTGCGCGACCTCTTCACAGGCGCGCGCGACGGCAGCGGCATCCAGTCCGAGCACCGCGGCCATGGCGCCCGTGCCAACCGGCACGGCCTCCTGCATGTACCGCCCGCGGCGACGAACCGTGCTGAGCGCGTCGGCGAACGCCAACGTGCCCGCGGCGACATTGGCCGAGTACTCGCCGAGGCTGTGCCCGGCGACGAACGCGGGCTCGACGCCCAGCGAGGCAATCAGGCGATAGGCGGCGATGCTCACGGTGAGAATGGCCGGCTGCGCGTTCTCGGTGAGCACGAGCTGATCCTCAGGCCCCTCGAAGCAGACGCGGCTCAGCCCTTCGCCGAGCGTCGCGTCGGCCTCCGCGAAGGTCTCTCGACACACCGGGAACGCGTCGGCGAGCGCCTTGCCCATGCCGACCTTCTGAGCGCCCTGACCGGGAAAGATGCACGCAATCACTGGTGAGGTACCGCGGCGGCGGCGATCTCCCGCTCCACCCGCTGAATGAACTGACCCGATGCAAATCGATACGCCATGGCCACGGCGTTCCGCACCGCTTTCGCGCTGGATCGCCCGTGCCCCACGACAGTGATGCCGGCCACCCCGAGCAACGGCGCGCCGCCGTATTCGGAGTAGTCGACCCTGCGCCGGAAGTGCCGCAACGCTCGCTGTGTGAGCAGCGATCCGACGCGCATGGTCACCGTGCTCGAGAGCTCTTCACGCAGCAGGTCCTCGATGACCTCGACCAGCCCCTCGCTGATCTTCAACGCGACGTTGCCCGTGAAGCCGTCGCACACGATCACGTCGGCCACCCCGGTGTACACATCCCGGGCTTCGACGTTTCCGATGAAGCTGAGCGGCGTCCCCTTCAGCAGTCGGTGCGCTTCCCGCGTGAGATCGTTCCCCTTGGTCTCTTCCTCGCCAATCGAGAGCAGCCCCACGCGAGGCTGGTCGATCCCGAACGCGACCTTGGCATACACGCAGCCCATGACCGCGAACTGGAGCAGGTGCGCCGGACGGCACTCGACGCTCGCTCCCACGTCGAGCAGCACCGCGGGCCCCCGCGGCGTCGGAATCGTCGCGGCCAACGCCGGTCGATCGACGCCAGGCAACATGCCGAAGGCGCCGTGCGCCGCCATCACCGTGGCCCCCGTGTGCCCGGCGCTGAAGAGCGCGTCCGCCTCTCCGCGGGCCACGAGTTCGGCGGCCACACGGACCGACGCGTCCGGCTTCCGCCGCAGCGCGGCGGCCGGCGCTTCCGACATCTCGACGACCGACCCGGCCGGCACCAGCCGGACCCGCGCCGGATCCACGACACCCGCGTGCCGCTCGATCTGCGCTTGCATGCGCGCGACCGGACCGACGAGCGCGACGCCGAGATCGAGATGCCGCGCCGCCGCCAGAGCCCCATCGACGACGAGCCCGGGGGCGGTGTCGCCCCCCATCGCGTCGATGGCTATCCAGACCATGCGGTGCCGGCGGCTATTCTTCGTCGACCGGACGGGCCTGACGGCCCCGGTAGTGGCCGCAGTTGGTGCAGACCCGATGCGGCGGCTTCGGCTCGTGGCACTGCGGACATTCGCTGAGGCCGACCGCCTTCAGCGCGTCGTGAGTCCGGCGCTTGGCGGTGCGGGTCTTGGAGTGGCGTCGCTTTGGATTGGGCATCGTTAAGACTCTTTCTTCAGGGCCCTCAGCCCGGCCAGGCGGGGGTCTTCCCACTGCGTCTGGCAGTCGCACGGGGCGCGGTTGAGATTGGTCCCGCACGTCGGGCACAAGCCTCGACACGCGTCCGAACACAGCGGCTTCATCGGCAGCGCGAGATAGAACTGCTCCTGCAGCAGCTGTCCGAGATCGATCTCATCGTTTTCGTAGAACGCCGTGTCGAGATCGTCCTCTTCGATCTCCTGCTCGCCCTCGCCGCGGTTCTGCGTGTGGGGCTGGTAGCGCAGATCGAACGGCGCATCGATCTGGAGCTGGTACGGCTCCAGACAGCGGCTGCACAGCAGTTCGAGCGTCGTGACGACCCGGCCGACAAGGCGAAACTTGTCCTTGTCCTTGTGGACGTCGAACGCCAGGGAGACCGGCGCCACGACCCGATAGGCATCCGTGGAACCGCCCACCTGATCGGGCTGATACTCCCGCTCGAAGTGCTCGTGCGCCGTACGGATCTTCGCGAGGTTCAGCGCGAGCATGAATCGTTAAATATATCAAGAATTTGAGGATTTGACGATTGGAGGATTTGCCGATTGGGGGATTGACGATTCGTCAGTCCTCGAATCTGGAAAGGCCTGCCCAGGGCTTCGGAATGAAGAGCTGCTCGAACAGCCTGACCGCAAAGCGGTCGGTCATGCCGGCGACGAAATCCCGCGTCGCGGCGTCGAGCCCCTCCTGCTCCAGGGTCCGCACGTCGAGAAACTGGTCCGGCCGCTCCCGCACCTTCTCCCACAGCCCGGAGAGGACGTCGGAGGTCTTCTTGAACTCCGCGGTCGCCAGGCCGTTTTCGTAGACCGCGCCGAAAAGGAACTGCCGCAGTTCCAGCAGGGCGCCGAGCACCTCGCCGCTCATGCGGATCTCGCTCAGCCCTCCAGCAAGGCTTTCGGTGACCACGTCCTTCACGAGCCGCCCGATGCGCGCCGACGACGTCGCGCCGAGCAGCTCGATCGGCGCACGCGGCAAGTTCTCCGGCGCCAGAATCCCCGCACGCACCGCATCGTCGATGTCGTGATTGACGTAGGCGATGAGGTCGGCCACGCGCATGATCTGGCCTTCGATGGTCGTCGAACGGGCGTCGGCCGGCATGCCGACCGGCGCGCCCGACTTCCCCTTCGAGTGCTTCGCGATGCCGTCGCGAACCTCCCAGCTCAGGTTCAGTCCCTGCCCCTCGTTCTCGAGCACGTCGACGATGCGGAGGCTCTGCTCGTAATGGTTGAACCCGCCTGGCATCAGCCGGTCGATCACGCGCTCGCCGGCGTGCCCGAACGGCGTGTGCCCGAGGTCGTGTCCGAGCGCGATGGCCTCCGTGAGCTCCTCGTGGAGGCGCAGCACCTTGGCGATCGTCCTCGCGATCTGAGACACCTCGAGCGTGTGGGTCAGGCGCGTGCGGTAGTGATCGCCCGCGGGAGCGAAGAACACCTGGGTCTTGTGCTTGAGCCTGCGAAACGCCTTGCAGTGGATGATGCGATCGCGATCCCGCTGATACGCCGGACGCACGTCGTCCTCCGGCTCGGGCCGCAGCCGCCCGCGAGAGTCGGCCGACTTCGCTGCCTCGGGTGCGAGCGTCTCGCGCTCGCGGGCCTCGAGCTGCTCACGAATGATCATGTGACGGCGATCTCCCGGAGAAAACTCGTGCCGCGATCGAGCGGCGCGAGTCCGAAATTGTCGGCCAACGTCTGGCCGAGATCCGCAAACGTGGCGCGCGTGCCGAGATCGACCGCCCGCCGAACCCGCGGTCCCGCTGCAAGCAGCGGCACGTACTCGCGGGCATGGTCGGTGCTCGGCGTGGTGGGGTCGTTCCCGTGATCCGCCGTGACGACGAGAAGGTCGCCCGGAGTCAGGCCGGCGAGCACCTCTGACAGCCGTGCATCGAACCGCTCGAGATTGGCCGCGAAGCCCGCCGAGTCGTTCCGGTGCCCGAACACCGTATCGAAGTCGACGAGATTGGTGAACAACAGCCCTCGCTGGACTGACGCCAATTCGGCCAGGAGATGATCCATTCCAGCGGCGTCGCTGGCGGTCGGAATCGACCGCTCGATCCCCCGGCCGGCGAACAGATCGTTGATCTTCCCGATCGCCACCACCGGCACGTCCGCAGCCGCCGCGCGATCGAGCAGCGTCTCGCGCACCGGCGGCATGGCGTAGTCGTGCCGATTCGCCGTCCGCGTGAAGCTCCCCGGCAACCCGACGAACGGCCGCGCGATCACACGACCGACACCGAGCCCTTCCACGACAATTCGGTACGCTGCTTCGCAGGCCCGATAGAGGTCCTCGAGAGGCACCACCTCTTCGTGCGCCGCGATCTGGAACACGCTGTCCGCCGACGTGTACACGATGAGCGCGCCGCTCGCCATGTGTTCGGCGCCGAGCGCCTCGATGATCTGCGTGCCCGAGGCGGCGACGTTGCCGAGGACCGCGCGACCGGTGGCTCGAGAGAGCTCCCCGATCACCTCGGGCGGGAAACCTCTCGGAAAGACCGGGAATGGGCGGTCGAGCACGACGCCCATCATCTCCCAGTGGCCAGTCACCGAGTCCTTGCCGGCGGAGGCTTCGGCCATCCGGCCGAACGATCCGGCTCGACCATCATCGGCCTGGAGGTGGCCGATCGCCGCCACACGGGAAAGCCCGAGAGCCCTGAGCGCGGGGACGCGAAGTCGAATCCTGCCGGCGACGTGTCCGAGGGTGTCGCTCCCGAGATCGCCGTACGCTGCGGCATCAGGCAGCGCGCCGACTCCGACGCCGTCGAGCACGATGACGATGGCACGGGCAAAGGTGGGCGGCACAGTCGGGTGCCGGACCATACGACGCGTCTAGCCCGACGGAGGCCCGAGACGTTGTTCGAGCATCCGCTCGACAGCCTCCCGCGTCGCAGCCGACTCGCCTGGTCCGTCGAACCATTCTAGATCAGGCTCTTTTCTGAACCAGATCATCTGGCGGCGCGCATACCGCCGGTTCTCGCGCGCGATGAGCTCGCGTGTCTCCACCTCGCCTCGCACGCCGTGCAACAGCTCGAGCGCCTGGCGGTACACGAGTCCGCCGAACGGCCGCGCCGATTCAGGGACTCCGCGCGCCAGCAGACCGCGGACCTCGTCGAGCAGCCCCCGCGCGAACTGCTGATCGACCCGGCGCGCCACGCGGTCGGCAATCTGCGCAGCCGGCAGACGCAGCCCGATCGCGATCACGCACATGCCGGCAATCGGCGACGCGGTCTCGGCGAAGTGCGCCGTCAAGGGACGCCCGGTCAGGAAGAACACCTCGAGCGCACGGATGATGCGCTTGCGATCGCCAGGCAGGATCCGCCGCGCCGAGGCCGGATCCACCTTCGAGAGCATGCGGTGGAGATGGCTGGAACCGCGGCGATCCGCAATCGCGCCGAGCCGGCCTCGCAAGTCATCGTCGCCGCCAGGGCCTGGAAAGAGCCCACGCGTGAGGGCGCGGAAGTAGAAGCCGGTCCCGCCGACGACCACCGGCAGCCGCCCTCGCGCCTGGATCGCGCGGATCACGTCCGCCGCCTCACGGGCATAGCGTGCGGCGGTGTAGATCTCGGTCGGTTCGACGATGTCGATCAAGTGGTGCGGAATGCCGCGCTGCTCGGACGAGAGCAGTTTGTCGGTGCCAATATCGAAGCCGCGGTAGACGGCGGTCGAATCGCAATTGACGATCTCGCCCCCGAACCGCTCGGCGATGGCCAGTCCGAGCGCGCTCTTGCCGCAGGCCGTCGGCCCCAGCACGGCGGCGACGACCGGCTCAGACACCCACGCGGTAGGCGACGAAGAGAGCGAACAGCGTCGCGATCAGGATGAGACCAATCTGTTGTGAACGGTTCACTGCGGCTCTTCGTTGTAGAAGAACGTGACGGTGAAGAACGCGCGGTCGGCCGGGTACTCCGGCGGCAGCGGCGTTGTCGGATTCGAGGACGCGAGAGCGCCGTAGGCGGCGTTGTTGAAGGCGGAGACCGGCGAGGCGTCGACAACGGAGAGATCGGTGATGGTGCCGTCCTTGTGCACGTTGAAGGTGACCACCACGCGGCCCTTCATCGACATGGCGGCGTAGGGGATGAGCCAGTTCCGCTTGACCTGAGCGATGAAGCGGCGGATCCAGGGCCCGAACTCCACGCCTTTGGTGTCGAACTGAATCGCAGGGCCGAAGGCGCCCCCGCCCTGGTCGCTGTCGAAGTTGTCGCGCTGCACGTAGCGCTGCAGGTTGCGCAGCGCATCGCCGAGCGATCCGCCGGCGTTCGGTGCGCGACCCGACGTGCCGGGCTGCGCCTGGGGCTGCGGCTGCGGTCGTGGGATCTGCAGCGCCGACTGTTCGTCCGGCAGGCGAAGCTGATTCTCGGGCGCGGGCGGGGATGGCGGCTGTTCGGCCTGCGCGCGCTGCCCTGCCGCGGGATCGGGTGTCGGGCCACGTCCGCGCGCGACTTCTTCCTGCGCACGCTCGACACGCTCCGGGGTGTTGCCGCGGGACGAGGGAAGCGGACTCTGGAGGCGCGGCTCCGGCGACTGCGCGCGCCGGTCGAGATCGGACGGCGCGGCCTGCTCGGGCGGTCTTTCAGCCGGGGTGTCGATGCGCGGCTGCACGAAGACGAACCGCATCGGCTCATCCTGCTGCTTCTGCTCCATCGCCGCCTGCCGCTCGCGCACGGCATCCATGTCGACCTGAAATAAGGAAGGCGTCAGGAAGATGAACGCGAAGAACAGGACATGGAACACGAGAGACAGGAGCAGCCCTTCGCGCCACGACATAGCGCTCCCGACAGGGGTGATCTCCGGGTGCCCGTCCTCGATCTCGAAGTACATCAGAGAGTTAACGGCAGTATAGCAGCGCACATCGGCCGCGCGGGCGGCCAATGCCCCGGGGCTTACGCGCGCTGGGCCGTATAGAGGTAGACGATCCCGAAGGTCAGCGGGCTCGCCTCAATTCGCACGAATCCGCTGTTTCGCAGAATTTTCACGAATTCGTCCGGGCTCGCGAACGCGCCGACGGATGCCGGCAAGTAGCCGTACGCCGCGTTGTGCCGCGACACCAGGCTGCCGATCCGGGGCAGCACCCGGTTGAAGTACCAGAGATAGGCGGCGCGAACCGCCGGCGTTCTGGGGATCGCGAACTCCAGTACCGCCAGCCGCCCGCCGGGCTTGAGGACGCGATGGATCTCGTCGCATGCCGCGCCGGTGTCCTGTACGTTCCGAATACCGAAGGCAACCGTCACGGCGTCGAACGATCGGCCCGCGGCCGGGATCCGGGTGGCATCACCGCGGACGAGGGACACGTTCGATTCCAGACGACGGGCGCGGAGCTTCTCTATACCCACGCGGAGCATCGCGCCGGCGAAGTCGACGCCCAGAACACGAGCAGCGCCTGGCCGTGCCTCGATCGCGGCCAGCGCGAGATCACCCGTGCCCGTGCACAGATCGAGCACGCGCTCGCGCCCGGTCAACGCGAGCGAACGGATCGCCCGCTTGCGCCACCGCTTGTCGATCCCGGCGCTCAACAGATGGTTGAGCAGATCGTACCTGCCCGCGATCGCGTCGAACATTCCGGCGATGCGGTCGGGCGACTTGTTGAGATCCGGGGCTCCGCGCGTCACGCCTGGGGTGCCTGCGGAACGCGGCCGGTCCACTGGGGGTAGAGATCGTGCTCGAAGCCGAGGGCCGAGAGAATCTTTCCAGCCATGAAGTCGGCGAGGTCGTCGAGCGATGTCGGGAGCTGATAGAAGGCGGGCATTGCGGGCAGCATCATGGCGCCAGCCTCCGCGCAGAGCACCATGTTGCGCAGCTGCGGCAGGCTCATGGGCGTCTCACGCGGCACGACCACCAGCGGCCGCCGCTCCTTCAACATCACGTCGGCCGCGCGCTCGACGAGATTGCGCGACAGGCCATGCGCCACCCCTGCGAGCGTCTTCATCGAACACGGCACGATCACCATCCCTCGGCATCCATGGCTGCCGCTCGCGATGGTCGCACCGAGGTCGCGGTTGCTGTGCAGGTTCACCGTACCCGCAGTGACCGCGCTGCCGTACTTCTCGACCAGGAATGGCACGAGACGGTCGACGCCTGCGGCGTCTCCCAGCTCGTCGCGCAGGAGGCGGCGCCCGTAGTCCGACACCACCAACTCCACGTGGACGCCGCGCGCGAGCAACGCCGCCAGCGTCCGCGTCGCATAGATCGCCCCGCTCGCCCCGGTGACCCCGACGGCGACGGAGACGACCCGTTCAGCGCACATACACCGCAGCCGCCAGCACGAGCAGGTACAGGATGCCGACGTAGCCGTTCAGATCGAACGCCCGCTTGACCTGCGACAGGTCGTCGACACGCACGAGCGACTGCTCGTAGACGAGCAGGATCGCCACGAGCCCAACTCCCGCCAGGTAGAAGGACGGCAGCGGCGTGACCCACGCCAGGGCAACGAAGCAGATGACGGTGACGACGTGAAGCAGCCGGGAGATCGTCAGCGCGGCGGGCACTCCGAAACGCGCCGGGATCGATCGCAGGCCCTGCGCGCGATCGAAGGCGATATCCTGACACGCGTAGAGGACGTCGAAGCCCCCGACCCACGTGCCGATGGCCGCGGCGAGCAGCCACGGCTCCCATCCGCCGCGGCCGCCGACGGCGAGCCAGCCGCCGACCGGCGCGATGGCCATCGCCAGCCCGAGGAACAGCTGCGTCCACGTCGTGTACCGCTTCGCCAGCGAGTACCAGAAGACGATGGCGAGGGCGACCGGCGACAGCGCGAAGCAGATGGGGTTGAGCCTCGACGCGGCGAACACGAAGACCACCGACGCTGCCGCGACGAACAGTGCCGCCTCCCCGCGCGACATCACGCCGCGCGGAAGCTCTCGACCGGCGGTTCGTGGATTCAGCGCATCGAAGCGGGCGTCGACGAGCCGGTTGAATCCCATCGCCGCGGAACGGGCCGCGACCATGGCGACGAGGATCCACGCCACGGCACGCGCGGTGATCGGTGTGTGCTGCGCGGCGAGCAGCGCCCCCGCCAGCGCGAACGGCAGCGCGAACACCGAATGGCTGAACCGGACGAATGAGAGATAGATTCGAAGGCGCGCGATCATGACGCAGCAGAGCCGGTGCCCAGGCCCGGCACGACCCACGCAATCGAAGAGGGCTCCACGCCGGACACCAGGTATTCTTCCACATCGTCAAGGTCAGGCGGCAGCGCGACGGCGATCAACCTCGCGCGCTTGCCCCCCTCGATCGACCCGAACTCTTCGCCGAACCCAAGCGCCCGGGCGCCCTGGAGCGTGGCGCTCTCGATCAAGGTCGACGCCGGCACTCGCGGCGCCAGCCGCCTCAGCGACGCCAGCTCGGCGAACACGTTCAAATCCGGCGTGCTCGCCAGGCTGTCGGTCCCCACGGCAACGGGTACCCCCGCGTCGTAGAACTCGGCGATGGGCGGCGCGCCGGCCCCTGTCCGCAGGTTGCTGCGCGGACACGTGACGACGGTGGTCCCGCGACGAACGAGGCGCTCCAGATCGTCGCCGCGCATCTGCACGCCGTGCACGGCGAGCGTCCGGGCATCCAGGAACCCCGCATCGTCCAGATAGCGAACGGGGCTGACGCCGGGCGCCACCCAGTCCGGATCCCACGCGCCGACGTCGTCCAGGAACCGTCGCCACGCGCCGGAGCCGTCCCGGATGAACTCCACTTCATCGCGCGACTCGGACAGGTGCACGCTGCAGGCGCCGAGCGTCCGCCGATCGACGGCCTGTCGGATCGACCGGAACAGCCGCGGCGACACCGAATACGGGGCATGCGCCGCCAGCGCCGGGCGTATCGACCGGCTTTCCGCCAGACCGTCGATGCGGACGCACGCGTCCCGCACCAGCGCGTCGGCGTCTTCGACGTTGAACTTCAGGAGCTCGTAGAAGAGCACACCGGCGAGATCGCTTCGAACGAGCGGGTCGAACGTCACGAGCGTGTTGCTGATGTCACCGACCACCGCCGTGCCGCAACGAAGCGCTTCGTCGATCCCGGTGCGTACGCCGTCGAGGATCTCGTCGGATTGCGGATCGGACCGCTTGCGGCGAGCCGCGACGACCGTCCGGATCCAGTCGACGAACTCGGACGCGGGAGGCACTTCGTCGCGAAGATACGAGAGCTCGAGGTGTGTGTGCGCGTTGACGAGCCCGGGCAGGACCGCCACCTGCCCGAGATCGACGGTGGCCGTGCCCGACGGGGAGGAACTGCCGGGATCCTCTCCACCGACGGCAACGATGCGGTCGCCGTCGACCGCCACGTGCCCATTGCGCACCGGCGGACCGGACACCGGGAGCACCCACGCGGCGCGGTAGCGGATCACGACGGCAGCACGCGAAGCTGCTTCCCCGCCCGGCTGCGCGCGGGGTAGTTCATCAACTCGGGCGGAACAGTCGTGTCGCCCTCGTCGCGCGCGGTCGCCAGCTCCAGCATGCGCGGCACTTCGCGCCCGCGGAAGATCGGATCGCCCAGCACCTCGTAATGCATGTTGCGGCGCTTCGCGGTGAAACCGGCGTCCTCGATGTTGCGCACGATCTCGACTTCGTCCATGCAGTAGCTCGCCCCTGCCGCACGCACGACGTTCTCTTCGATCATGACGCTGCCCATGTCGTTGGCGCCGTAGGCCAGACTCAGCTGGCCGACCTTGCCCCCTTGCGTCACCCAGGAGGCCTGGAGGCCCGGGAAGTTGTCGAGCACGATCCGCGACAGCGCGAGGGTCCGCAGATAGTCGACCCCTGTGGCTTCGTGACCGGCGAGCTCGGTGTGTTCGGGCTGATAGCTCCAGGTGATGAACGCGGTGAACCCCCCCGTTTCGTCCTGAAGCGCGCGCAGGCGAATCATGTGCTCGATGCGCTCGGACTCGGTCTCGACGGTTCCGTACATCATCGTCGCCGTCGTGCGAAGCCCCTTCCGGTGGGCGTGGCGCATGACGCCGAGCCACTCGTCGGCGGTGGCCTTGCCGTAGCAGTGCAGGAGCCGTCTGACCCGGTCGACGAGGATCTCGGCCCCGCCGCCGGGAATGCTGTCGAGCCCTGCGTCGATGAGGCGATCGAGCACCGTGTCGACAGGCAGCTGGGACAGCCGCGACAGGTGGATGATTTCGGGCGGAGACAAGGCGTGGAGGCGGAACCGCGGATAACGCGCCTTGATGGCGCGGAAAAGATCCTCGTACCAGGTCAGCGGAAGGTCGGGATTGTGGCCCCCCTGCAGCAGCAGCTGCTCCCCTCCCACCGCGATCGTCTCGTCGATCTTCCGGAACAGCTCGTCGAAGCCGAGCACGTAGCCGTCCGGCGAGCCAACAGGACGGTAGAAGGCGCAGAACGCGCACTTCGCCACGCACACGTTCGTATAGTTGACGTTGCGATCGATGATGTAGGTGACGATGCCGTCGGGATGCAGGCGGGCACGAACGCTGTCGGCCAGCTGCCCGAGCAACGGCGTCGGAGCGGATCGGTACAGCAGCAGCGCCTCCTCGGCGCCGATGCGGCCGCCGCCGCGAATCGTGTCCGCAATCTGCTCGATGGTCATCGCGTCACATGCCCGCTGCTCGGCATCGGTGCCGAATCCGGTTCATAGAATCGCGGCGGCACGGCACCGGCGACGACGCCGGTCTCCGCCGCATAGCGGTAGAAGAGCTCGAGGCCCGCACGTTCCTCGTGCCCGAGCGAGTACTTGATATTATCCCGCAGGTATCGATCGCCGACCGCCTGACGCGCGGGGTCGCCAGGGAAGAACGCCTCGGCAATCCCGTCCGTGTGATCGCACCCCAGTCGGCGCGCCTGCTGCAGCAACGCCACCGCTTCCGCATCGACCGCCGCACCGGCCGGCCCGGCCCAGAACGCGTACACGAACGGCAGGCCCGTCGTGTGCGTCCAGAGCTCCCCGAGATCGATCTTCTCGACGTCCTTCACGCCGCTCGCCCCGGTATCGACCGGGCCACCCTGCTGGAACAGCGCGATGTCGCCGATCACGAGCGCGGCGTCGCAGTCGCCCAGCATGGCCGGAAGAGACGGGGCACGATGCTCGAAGCGCGGCTCGATCCGGAACAGCTTGGCACAGACAACGCGTACGAGCGCGACCGAGGTGCGCGAGCTCGTGTCGAGCGCGACCGAACGCACGTCGCGCATCTCCCGAGTCGTGTAGAGCGCCACCGACGCGACAGGCCCGTTCGACGCGATCGCGAGATCGGGCACGATGCGATAGGCCTGCGGCCCGCCCGGGGCTCTGAGGTACTCGATCGAGGGAATCAGCCCGAGATCGATCTGGCCCGCGTGCAGCAAATCCGCACACCGCGACGGGAGATCGAACCGAAGCGACACGCGCGGGTCGCGGTCGAGCCCGTACACGAGCGGGCGGGCGTTCAGGAACTCGACGGCCCCGAGTTGAAGCGGCGTCATCGGGGGAGCATGTCGAAGCGGCCGTCGCGTTCGACCGGTTCCTGGCCCGCGGCGGTGACGTTGCGCCGCACCTCCTCGATGGCCGTGCGCCGGCGCCCCTCGGCCTCATCGTCAACCGGCGAGACGGAGTCGATGTCGTCGGCGCCGACCGTGAGCGCGACCTGCGCGAGCTTCGGTCCGTAGAGCGCCCAGTCCACCTGGATGGACGCCACGTTCGGGACGAGCAGACGCGCGAGCGCCACGGTTCGCACGTCGTCGTAGCCAGTGCTCGGGGCGGCGGGGTTCAGCGCGCGCGGGAGCGGCGCGAAAACGCGCAAGACGCCGACCTCGTGCTGCAGGGCCGCAATCCGTCGATACATCCCGGGAATGTCGGCCTGCGGCTGCGTGTGTATGGTCAGCCGGGCCAGCGAGAGGCCGGCAATGTTCACTTCCTCGATCGCCAGGCGATGGTCGCGGAGCCGGTCGAACGGGGCCTCGGCGATCAGCTCCAGGCCGGCCTGCTGCAGATCCTCGAGCACCGTCCTCAGCGGCAGGTCCGCCTGGGATGCCAGCGCTTCCAGATGGTCGAGCGAATAGGCGGAGACCGGCACGGAGCCGGCGGCCGCCAGCACCTCGCGGACGCGGGCCGATGCGGCGGCGAGATTGGCGGGCTGGCCGAGGATCCGCACTTCGCCCGCGCGAGGGGGAACGTGAATCGGATCGCCGACGGCGGCTGACACGTCCGCCACGCGGACGAATGTCGTCCGCACGCCGTGCAGCTGTCGCCGAAGCTCGTCGGCCGCAGCTCCCAGAGTTATGATGTCGTGACTGGTCTCGTAAGGACTCGGTTGAGCGTCGGATACCGTCATCGCAGCCCGTGATCATATCAGCGGGCGCGGAGGAAAGTCACAGAGCGCCATGTCCCCCACAATCCGGCCCAACACCTTCCTGCAGCGCCTCGTTGGCGCGGCCGCGCTGGACGCCGCCATCTACGAAGAGGTGGAGTCCGATCCGGCCGCCACGGGGCAGGCGATGGCGGTCGTCGTGCTGTCGAGCGTCGCCATGGGGATTGGGGCTCAGGGGCTCGGGAGCGGGCCGTCGAGCATCGCGATCTTCGGGATCATTGCTCTCGTGACGTGGGCGGCCTGGGCGCTCCTGATGTTCGAAATCGGCGTCCGCATCATGCCTGCGAAGGAAACGCGGTCGAACCCGTACGAGCTCTTGAGGACGATCGGCTTCGCGGCGACGCCCGGGTTCGCGGCGGTACTCGCCGCCGTGCCGGCGGTCACCGTGCCCGTGCTCGTCGGCACCTGGATCTGGATGCTGCTGGCGATGATCGTCGCCGTGCGGCAGGCGCTCGATTTCCGGAGCACGGCCAGGGCGGTGGCGGTCTGCGTCCTCGGGTGGGCACTGGCGCTGACGCTCGCGCTCGGATTGGGTCTGTTCTTCGGTCCGTCGGTATCCTGAGCGACGCGTCGGCACGCCGAGGGCGGCCGCAAGGCAGCGGGTCGTCAGCGCGCTGGCACCGGCCCCATCCGTTCGGTAATCCGCGCGGCCAGCTCGAGCGCGCGCCGGCCCTGGGCGCCGTCCACCTGTGGTGCACGCCGGGACTCGACGGCATCGATGAAGTCGGCCAGCTCCCGCTTCAGCGGCTCCTCGTTCGGCACTGCGAGCTCTCCACCTTGAATAGCGGGCATCGGCCCCTGCCCTTGCACGAGGCGATAGACCTCCAGCTTCTGCGCCGCGTAGTCGATTGACACGTATGCCGACGGCTGGAAGAAGCGGATCTTGCGGACACGGTCCCGGCTGATTCGGCTCGCGGTGAGATTGGCGATGCAGCCGTTCGCGAACCGCAGGCGCGCGTTGGCGATGTCCACGCGGCCCGTCAGGACGGGCACGCCGACCGCTTCGATCGACTCGACCTCCGACCTGACCAGCGACAGCACGACGTCGAGGTCGTGAATCATCAGATCGAAGACCACGTCGATGTCCAGGCTTCGCTCCGGAAAGGTGCCGAGCCTGTGCACCTCGATGAACCTGGGGTCCTGGAGCAGCGGGCGCGCCGCCTCCACGGCCGGGTTGAAGCGCTCGGTGTGGCCGACCGCCAGCCGCGCATCCGCGGACGCGGCGGCGGCAATCATCTCGTCGGCCTCCTGCAGCGAACGCGCCATCGGCTTCTCGACGAGCACCGACACGCCGGCGCGCAGGAATGGAAGCGCCACCTCCAGATGCCGCTCCGTCGGCACGGCAATCGACACGGCGTCGACCTTCCCATAGAGGTCGTCTGCCTGGAAGCACGCAGGCGCGCCATGTTCGGCGGCGATCGCCTCGGCACGCAGACGATTGATGTCGACGACTCCGACCAGGTCCACGCCGGGCATCGCCGCGTAGAGTCGCGCGTGATGTCTGCCCAGGTGACCGACTCCAACGACCCCTACGCGAATGCTCATGGCTCCGACCGGCCTCCTGCCGGCTCGCCCGCCGGTTCGACCCGACGGCCGATGACCGCGATTCCGGCCGCATCGGCAGCCGCCAACACCGCGCCGCCGTCGATCATCAACGTCCGTCCCGCGTCGACGGACAGCGCCGTCGCCCCGGCCTGCTGCATGGCGCGAATGGTGGCGACACCGACGACCGGCACGTCGAACCGCATGTCCTGGTTCGGCTTGGCCACCTTGACGATCCGCACCCCGGAACCGGCGAGGCGTCCGGCGCGTGCGATGACCTCGTCGGTGCCCTCCATGGCTTCGACCGCGACGACCGCCGCCGACTTCACCGCAATCGTCTGGCCGATGTCGAGGCCCGCCACGGTGTCGGCGATCCGGTATCCGAACGCGAAGTCCGCCTGTTCCTCATCGGACGGCGCGCGCGTGCCGAGCACGCCCGGCGCGGCCAGCAGCGGGGCGAGCAGCCCGGTCGAATCCAGCAGCTCGATGCCGTGGTCGCGCAGGAGATCGGCGACCCCAGCGATGATGGCGTCGGTGTTCTTCGCCTTCAGGCGCATCAAGAGGCCGATGGCCGTCAGGTCCGGGACGATGTCGGCGAACAGCTTGGTGTGCTTCACCTGGCCGGCCATCACGGCATGCGTGACGCCGGCGCGCCGGAGGATCGAGACCCACGTGCCGAGCTGCCCGAGCGAAACGCGGTGAACGGCCGCAGCGGGAGGTCGCGCGGCAGCGGCCTCGATCTCGGGAAAGGCCTCCTCCTTCAGCGCGATCACGGTGATGTCGTGACCGGCCGCGCGGGCGGCGTCGAGGACCAAGAAGGGAAACCGGCCGTTGCCGGCAATCAGACCGAGGTGCACGCGCTACTCGTCCGAGATCAGTTCCTCGGTACGGCGAGTGGCGCGTCTGAGAATCACCCCTCGCTGCGAGTGCCTGATGAACTCGATCAAGTACTGGACTTCGGGGCAGGCCAGGCTGCTGTCGCGCTCGATCTCCTGCAGCGCGCTCGTCGTATTGAGCTTCGACTGGAGCAGGTACCGGAAGCTGCGCTTCAACTTGGTGATCACGTCGCTGGAGAAGCCGCGCCGGATCAAGCCGATGGTGTTCAGCCCGTAGATACGCGCGCGATTGCCGACCGTCCTGGCGTACGGAAGCGCGTCCTTCGTGACCACCGAATAGCCGCCGATGAAGGCATACTTCCCGACCCGGCAGAACTGGTGGACGCCGGACCCGGCGCTGATGTTGGCGAAGTCCTCCACGGTGACGTGCCCGCCGAGCGTCGCCATGTTCCCGAAGATCGTGTGGTTGCCGACGTGACAGTCGTGCGCCACGTGGACGTACGCCATGAACACGTTGCCGTCGCCGATCTCGGTCAGCCCGCCGCCGCCGGCGGTGCCGCGATGGATGGTGACGAACTCGCGGAAGACGTTGTGGCGGCCGATGACGAGCCGCGTCTTCTCGCCGCGGTACTTCAAGTCCTGCGGCACCAGGCCGACCGACGCGAACGGGTAGATCTCGGTGCCCTCACCGATCTCCGTGATGCCGTCGACGATCGTCGACGCGCCGATGCGGCAGTTGGGCCCGATGACCACATCGGGACCGATGGTCACATGCGGACCGATGACGGTTCCGGCGCCGACGCGCGCATGCGGGTGCACGTTCGCGGTCGGGTCGATGCCGGTCTGTTCGACCGCCTTCTCACCCACGACTCCGAGGACCAGTTCGCACTCCGTCACCACCTGGTCACCGGTGAACGCCGCGGCTTGCGCGAACGCAATGCCGCGCCGGCGCCGGCTCACCGAGATTTCGAGGCGGAGACGATCGCCGGGCACGACCTGCCGTCGAAACTTCGCGCCGTTCACGCCGCGCAGATACACGCGGCTGCGCGGGTGCTCGCCGTCGCAGACCAGGATGGACGCCACCTGCGAGAGCGACTCCACCATCAGGACGGCGGGCAGCAGCGGCGCACCGGGAAAGTGTCCCTGGAAGAACTCTTCGTTGACCGTGACGTTCTTGACGGCGACCAGCCGCCGCCCCGGCTCGTGCTCCAGAACGGCATCAACCAGAGCCGACGGGTAGCGGTAACACAGGCGATCCAGCGCCTGAGGTATGTTGATGGACACTCGTGCCAGTCTATCAGAACCCCAGCAGCGCTCCTGGACGCGCAAGCGTGGTGAGCGCCTCGCGCGCGCCTCGCGAGATCGTCGCGGGCAGCGCGCGGTCAGGCCTTCGCGGCGTGGGACGAGTCCAAAACAACGAGGACTGTTCGCGGGACGCGCAGAACGCCCATAATAGACGGACGGTTCCTCAAGGAGACCAATGAGTCGAATCAAGCACGCGGTGCTGCTGACGGCTGCCCTGGCGGCGTCCGCCTGCGGCGGCACGTCCACAGCGACGACCCCGACGCCGACACCAGTCACGTACGTCGATGCGTTCAACGGCACGCTGAACCCCAACGGAGCGGCGAGCTATCCGTTCACCGTGTCAGCGGCAGGCTTGGTGTACGCGACGCTCACCACGGTGAGCGACTCGTCACTGGAAATCGGGCTGAGCCTCGGCACATGGAACGGCACGAGCTGCAACGTCGTGCTCGCCAACGATCAGGCGACGCAGGGAGTGACGGTCACCGGATCGGCCTCCGGTATCGGCATCCTGTGTGTGCGGGTGTATGACGTGGGGAAAGTCGTGACGCCGCCGACCTACATGGTGACGGTGATACACCCGTAGGGGTCGCGAGGAGTGCCCGGGCGACGGTTTCGCCCGGGCGATGACGTGAGCTACTTGGCGGCGCCGGTCTTTGGCGCGGCGTCGAGCCGCTTGACCGCTTCGAGCGTCAGATCGATCCCAGGCTCCGCCCAGATCACACCGGAATCGCTCGCACTGAACAGCACCTGCAGCCCCTTCTCCTTCGAGAGCTCCTCGAGAATGGGCATGAGATGCGCCTGGAAATCCTGCTGCAGATCGGCCTGCAGCTCCTGCAACTCGCTCTGCGCGTCCTGCTCGAAGCGCTGACCTTCGAGCGTCTGCCGGTCGATCTCCTTCTGCAGTTGGGCCCGCGCGGCCTCGCTCATGACCGTGCCGCCGGTCTCGAGCTTCTGCTGATTCGACTGAAGCTGCTTGGCACGCTCCGCGGCCTCCGACTGCTTCTTCTGGGCCAGCGCGTTGACTTTCGTCGCCGCAGCCTTCCCTTCGACCGACAGCTGCGCAATCGCCTGCAGATTGACGAAGGCGATCTTGGCGCCCTGGGGAAACGGGGCCGGTGGCGCGGGCGCGGCCTGAGCAGGTGCAGCCGCAGCTGGGGCGGACTGCCCCGCCGCGGGAGTCTGACCGGCCGGCGCGGCCGCCTGCGCGAACACCGGCGACGCGCTCGTAACGAGCACCGCCGCCATGGCGATGGCGAAACCTCTCATTCCTGCAAATCCTTTCGAGATGGCTGAAGCCGTCAAGTGTATCAAAACGTGGTGCCCACGGCGAACCGGAACTGGAACGCGCGCTGCGGACGCAAGGTCCAGTCGCGCACGCCGCCGCGCTGCGGGTTGTAGGCGAAGATCAATCTGAACGGCACGTTCAGGACCGGCATGAAGAACCGGACCTCCGCGCCCGTCGAGGTCTTGAACGCGCTCCGCTGACCCGTCGTGATGATCTGCGTCGTCGTGGCGGACGCGGTCAGGTTGACGCGCTGGAGCGGATCGAAGAGCAGTGGGACCGGCGGCAGCTGCACCTCGCGGATGTCCTCTTTCAACGCGAAGGACTGCCCACGGTCGCGCACCTGGCCGGCGTCGTAGAAGAGGATCAGACGCACCGGACCGGCAATGGTGATGAGCTGCTCCGCGTTGAACAGCAGGCTCTTGTTGCCGCCCAGCACGAGACCCGTCTGCGGGTCCTCCGGACCAATCATGCGGATGTTGTAGCCACGGATGTCGTATTCGCCGCCGAGGAAGATCCGCTCGAAGATCGGCAGCTGTGTGTCGCCGAGCGCGCGGATGTAGTCGATGCGTCCGCGGAAGCCGAGGGACATGCGCGAGTTCTGGCGGATGAACGTCACGCCTTCCACGAACGGCTTCAGGAAGCTCACGTTCCCGCCGAGTCCCGCCATGTCCAGGCTCAGCGTCAGGCGCTTGCCGGTCGTCGGAAAGATCGGCTGGTCCACCGAGTTGTAGACGAGGCTCGGCGTGATCTTGCTGATGATGCGCTCGCCGTTGGCCCCGACCAGGAGCGAATCACGCAGGTAGGGATTGCGCGCCAGGACCACGGGGTCGGTGAACGCGGCGTTGACCTGGGTCACGCGCACGCGCTGGTAGCTGTAGTTCGTGAACATGCGCGTGAATCCGCGCCCGACCGGGAGACCGAAGGTCAGCGTGCCGCCGGTGGACCGCTGCGTGAACTGGCTGATATAGCGAATCTCGCTGCGGTAGATGCTCGCGCCGCCCGTGATGTTGCGATCGAAGAGGAAGGGCTCGCTGAACGACAACGTGTAGTTCTTCGCGCGCTGGCCGCCCTGCAGCGACAACGTGAGGCTCTCGCCGCGGCCCAGGAAGTTCGAGGTCTGGAACGACATCTGACCGAAGAAGCCCTCGAACTGCGACACACCCGCGCCGAACGTCAGCTGATTCCGGTTCTGCTCCTCGAGGCGCATCTGCACGTTGACCCGGTTGTCGGCGGTCGGGAGCTTGTCGATGTTGACGTCCTTGCCGGGCCCCTGCAGCGGCTTGAAGTACCCGAGCTGATTCAGGCGCTTGATGCTGTACTTCAACGCCTCGGTATTGAAGACGCCGTTTTCGTAGAACCGCAGCTCGCGCCGGATGACGTTGTCGCGCGTCGTCGTGTTGCCGGTGAAGGTGATGCGGTTGACGAAGTATTGCTTGCCTTCCTGGATCTGCAGCGTGACGTCGACCGTCGGCGGCCCAGACGGCACGTCGGAGACCGCGGCGAGCGAGGCGGGCGCGACGGAGTCGGACGGGTTCGGCTCGTCGCTGAACTTGTAGTCGGGATACCCCGTGAACTCCATGTACCCGCTCGCGCCGTAGATCTCCTGCGCCTTCTGGAACCCCTTGCGGATGTCCTTCTGGCTGTAGTAGTCGCCCGCCTTCATGTTGAAGAGCGGACGCAGCACGTCGCTCTTCACGACCGTGTTGCCGGCGACGTCGAAGCTCTTGACGCGGTACCGATTCCCCTCCGTCACGGGAATGCGCAGCTCGATCCAGCGCGTCTTGCCGTCCTTGGAGTCGCCGAGCGGCCTGACCTGCGGATCCCCGACCTGGGCCCGGACGTAGCCGCGATCGCGGTAGTACTCGACAACGCGATCGGCGTCCTCCTCGAACTTCGTCTCCTGGTAGGTGCCGCGCCCGGTGATGAACGAGAGGAACCAGGACTGCCGGTTGGCCTTCAGCCGTCCCTTGAGCTTCCGGTCGGAGATCGCGGCGTTGCCGACGAAATCGATCCGGCGAATCTTCACCTTCGGCCCTTCCGACATCCGGAAGGTGATGTGCACGAGCTTCGGCCCGCCGGAGACGCTCTGAATCTCGTGCGTCACGTCGGCCGCCTGGAAGCCCTTTTCCTTCAGCAGCTCGCGGAGAATGCCTTCGACCTTTCGGATCAGCGCGGGGTCGATGAACGTGTCGAGCCGGATCTGGGCGTTGGCATCCTTCAGCGCTTCCTCGATCTTGGAGGTTTCGACCTTCTTCGAACCGGTGAAGTCGACGATCTTGACGCGCTGCCGCTCCTCGAGGTTGTAGGTGATCAGCTTGCCGACCACGCCGTTGGCGAACACGAAGTCGTCGGTCTCGATGGAGAGGTTGTCGAGGAAATTGGTCGCCCAGAGGCGCTTGAAATCCTCACGGATGAGGTCCTCCGTCTCCTCCGTGAAGGGCACCCAGACCCCCTCGGAGGGACGGCTGGCGCGCAGCTGGATGTAATAGAGATAGGTCTCGTAGTCGACGAGCGAGGTGTTCCCCTGCGCCAGGAAGCAGGGCGCGATCAGCCACACCACGGGGCCTGAGCCCGCCGGGGGCAGGGTGCGCGGGGCGGCGACGGTCTGTCCGCAAATCGTCGCGCTCGCCGCCGGAGTCTGAGCCGCGGCCGGCGCGGTCGCCGGCTGTTGTGCGCTCGCACCGGACGCGCCGCCGAAGATCGTCGCCGCAAGGACGCTGAAGCCTAACCTTCTGAGCATGCAGAACATTCAAGGCAGGGTCGAGGCCCATGACCGCTCGCGCGGGACCCGCCAAGTGAAGTCTTTAGTTTACTGGATCTTAGACGAAGGAAAGAGTCGAACGGTCGGCGGGGCCCTATCCGGGCCCCGCCGTACGGCGTCTGGCAGGCCGGACCGTCAGGCCAACCGGCGGCCAGCTTCGAGCTCCCCGGCCTGCCGATACGAGAGCGAACCAGCGTCGAGGTAGACCTCGACGTCGCCTCCGCGCAGGTGTCCGCGGATCAGCTCTTCAGAGAGCGGATCCTCCACGTAGCGCTGGATGGCCCTGCGCAGCGGCCGCGCCCCGTACGACCTGTCCTTGCAGGTGACCTCGATGATCCAGTCGATCACCTCGGGGGTGAGCGTGATGCGCAGCTTCCGGTCGACCAGGTTGTCGTTCAGCTGGCCGACGAGCAACGACATGATCCGGCGCAGGTCCTCGTCGGTCAGCGCCTCGAAGACGATGATCTCGTCGATGCGGTTGATGAACTCCGGGTTGAAGGTGCGCTTGACCTCGCCCAGCACCATCTCGGAGACGCTCTTCTCCATCACCGCGGTCTCCGAGGACTGGAAGCCCATCCCGGTCCGCTTCTGGATGAAGCGCGCCCCGATGTTCGACGTCATGATGATGATCGTGTTCTTGAAGTTGACACGATTCCCCAGGCCGTCGGTCAGATGGCCGTCCTCGAACACCTGCAGCAGGATGTTGAAGATGTCGGGATGCGCCTTCTCGATCTCGTCGAGCAGCACGACCGAGTAAGGGTTCCGCTTCACCTTTTCGGTGAGCTGGCCACCTTCCTCGTGCCCGACGTATCCGGGCGGTGAGCCGATCAGCTTCGACACCGAGTGCTTCTCCATGTACTCGGACATGTCGAAGCGGATCAGGGCGTGGTCGCTCCCGAAGAGAAAGTTCGCGAGCCCGCGGGCCAGCTCCGTCTTGCCGACGCCGGTCGGGCCGAGGAACACGAAGCTGCCCACTGGACGGTTCGGATTCTTCAACCCGGCGCGCGACCGGCGGATGGCGCGCGAGAGCGCCGAGATCGCCTTCTCCTGGCTGACGACGCGCCGGTGCAGCTCGGCTTCCATCCGCAGCAGCTTGTCGCCCTCGTCCTGGTTGATGGACGCCATCGGCACGCCCGTCCACTTCGAGACGACTTCGTCGATCTCCTGCTTGCCGACCACCACCTTGCGGCTGCTCGACTTGACGTCGAACTTCTCGCGGACGAACTGCAGGTTCTCGCGCGCGGCCATCTCCTGCTCGCGGTAGAACTGCGCCTTCTCGAAGTCCTTCTGAGACGAGGCGTTCTCCCACTGCTCGACGGCGACGCGAATGCTCTTGTTGATCTCGCCGAACTCCTCGCTGTAACCGGCCTCGCGCAGCTTGGCGCGCGCGCCGGCCTCGTCCACCAGATCGATCGCCTTGTCCGGCAGGAATCGATCGGTGATGTAGCGGTTCGACTGGTAGACCGCCGCCTCGATCGCCTCCCGCGTGTACTCGACGTGGTGGAAGCTCTCGTACCGATCCTTCACGCCGAGGATGATCTCGATCGTCTCGCGCTCGCTCGGCGGATCGACCTTGATGGCCTGAAAGCGCCGCTCGAGCGATCGATCCTTCTCGATGTACTTCCGGTACTCGGCGGGCGTCGTCGCACCGATGCAGCGGATCTCGCCGCGGCTCAGCGCCGGCTTGAGGATGTTGGCCGCGTCGAGCGATCCTTCGGCCGATCCCGCCCCGACCAGCGTGTGCAGCTCGTCGATGAAGACGATGATGTTCGGGTTGTCGGTCAGCTCCTTCATGATCGCCTTCAGGCGCTCTTCGAACTGGCCGCGGTACTTCGTGCCGGCGACGATCAGGGAGATGTCGAGCGCGAGGATGCGCTTGTCCGCCAGGAAATGCGGCACGTCGCCGTAGACAATCTTCTGGGCGAGCCCCTCGACGATGGCCGTCTTCCCGACGCCGGGCTCGCCAATGAGCACGGCGTTGTTCTTCGTGCGGCGGCAGAGGACCTGCTGCACGCGCTCGAGCTCGTGCTCACGCCCGACCAGTGGATCGAGCTGGCTCTTCATGGCCGATTCGGTGAGGTCCCGGCTGAACTCCGCCAGCAGCGGCGTCTCCTTGACGCGCGTCAGCGTGGTCTTCTCGTTGAGCAGCTGCACGATGTCTTCGCGCACCGCGTTCAACCGCATCCCCTTCTCCATCAGGATGGACGCGGCAACGGAGCGCTCCTCGCGCAGGATGCCGAGCAGCAGGTGCTCGGTGCCGATGTAGTTGTGCAGCAGCCGATCGGCCTCTTCGGCGGCGAACTGGAGCACGCGCTTGGTCTCGGCGCTGAAGGGAATCTCGACCGACGTCGAGACCTTCTCGCGGAACACCGTGCGACCTTCGATTTCCTTGCGGATGCTTTCGAGCGACAGGTGCGAGCGGGCGAAGATGCGGCTCGTGAGCCCCTTGCCCTCGCGAATCAGGCCAAGGAGCAGATGCTCGGTCTCAATCGAGATGCTGCCGAGCTGACTGGCCTCGTAACGGGCGAAGAAGAGTACTCGTCGGGCCCTTTCGGTGTACCGTTCGAACATCCGGCGTACCTACGTAAAAGCAGACGGTGTGGGGGTCACGAGTGCGATGACCTCAGTATACGGCATCGCGTTGGCACCGCCCGCCGATTTGTGGCGACTAAGTGACTGTGCCCACGAGAGTTCACGTCACACATCTTTGGACGCGCTGCGCAGGGAAGGAGGTCCCGTCGAACCCCGGCTGCTGCGGCCCGACGGGTGAACGGGACCGGCGCTCGCAAGCCGGGACTAGTGCAGCGAGGCGAGCGTCTTCAGGTCGGTCTGTTCCAGCACCGTTCGCAGCACCTTCACGTCCTCGAGGTTGTTGCCCTCGATCTGGACGAGGAAGCGCTTCTCGACCACGACGTTCAGCTCCGCGCTCTTGTTCGCGCTGTCCCACTTCTCCCATCCCGGATTGCCATCGATGGTGACCGAGCGCTCGAAGCCGTTGGACGACTCCTTCTCGTATCCCGAGGCGAGGAACATCGCGAAGGGCGCGAACAGCAGCTGGTTGAATCCCGAGTCGAGGATCTTCTCGTCGATGGACGCGTCCCCCTTCCGGAACGTCACCGACGCCTGCGAGTAGGCGAACGGCGAGGTCATCCGCTCGCCGGTCGGGCTCTCGCGTTCCCATCCCCCGATCTCGGGAAGCGCTGCTTGCAGCTGCGTGAAGCCGACCGGCTCGACCGCCTTCATGTCGCCCCCGCCGGAGAGCCCCTTCGCCATGGCCTCGAACCCCTTGGCCATGTTCTCGGCGCTCTTCTGCACGGCCTCGGCGCCGTCCTGCATCTCCCCGGCGGTTGAGCCGTTCCGGTCGGTCTGCTCGGACGTGGATCCGCCGCAGGCGGGAAACACGACGAGCGCTGCGAGCAGCGCCGCGGCAAAGGGGTGGGTAAGCTTCATCGGTGACCTCGTCATTCGTGACGGCGATCGCTCGGGTCCACGATCCGCCGGATGAATCCAGTGCAGCGATTGTAGCTCACGCCGGTGTGAGGCGGCCGCCCTCGAGACGCAGCACGCGGTCGCATGCAGCAGCGAGACGCGGGTTGTGCGTCGCGATCACCGAGGTCAACTCGTAGGCGCGGTGCATCTCGCGCAGCAGGTCGTGCAGAGACCCGCCCGTCTGCTCGTCCAGGTCTCCGGTGGGTTCGTCGGCCAGCAGCACCGCGGGGCGCATGACGAGCGCCCGCGCCACCGCAACGCGCTGCTGTTCGCCGCCGGACAACATGCCCGGTCTATGCGTCAGCCGCTCGGCGAGGCCGACGCGGCCGAGCAGATCGAGGGCGCGCGCCTCGGCTTCCTTCGCGGGCATCCGCGCGATGAGCATCGGCATCTGGACGTTCTCGAGCGCGCTGAATTCCGGCAGGAGATGGTGGAACTGGAAGACGAACCCGACGTGGCGATTTCGAAACGCCACGATCTCCGCGTCCGGCAACTGGGTCACCGTGCGTCCGGCGATCGTGACCTCGCCTGCGTCGACACGATCGAGCCCCCCGAGGACGTGAAGCAGCGTGCTCTTCCCCACTCCCGACGCGCCGACGATGGCCACCATCTCGCCCGCCTCGATCGCGACGTCCAGATCGCGGAGCACGGTGAGACTCGCGCCGCCGACGGCGTACGACTTCACGAGCCCCCGCGCCTCGAGAAACGGCATCAGCGTTCGCCCTTCTCCGGGGTGGCGCGCCTGGCGTGGGGTGCACGGGCGTACGGCGCGCGGACGCTATTCATATCTGAGCGCCTGCGCGGGATCCAACCGCGCCGCCTGCCGCGACGGATAGATGGTGGCGACAAACGACACGACGATCGCGGCCACGACGACGAGGGCGAAGTCGAGCGGCAGGATCGTGAACGGGACGTACGAAATCTGATAGACGTCCACGGGAACGCGAATGAGCTTGTAGTCGTTGACGATGCGCGCGGCGACGTAGCCGAGCAGCGCGCCGACCCCGGTGCCCACGATGCCGATGATCAGCCCCTGGAGCATGAAAATGGCCGTAATGCTCCTCGCGCTGGCGCCCATCGTCTTCAGAATCGCGATGTCCCGATGCTTCTCCATCACGAGGAGAATCAGCGAGGCGACGATGTTGAGCGCGGCCACCATGACGATGAGGCCAATGGTGAGCGAGATGGCCATCTTCTCGAGCCAGAGCGCCGAGAAGAGCGACTGATTCATGTCCGCCCAGTCCTGCACGAGCCAGTCGCTGCCGAGCTGATCGCCGACGGCGTCGGCGATCGCCGGCGCGCGGTAGATGTCGTCGAGCCTGAGTTGGATGGCGTCGACGTCCTCCCGATCCAGGAGCCGCTTGGCCACGTCCAGCGACACGAGACCGGTCTGGGAGTCGACCTCGTACAACCCGAGGCTGAAGGTGCCGGCCACTTCCAGACGGCGGGCACGCGGAATCATGCCCATCGGTGAGAGCGTCCCCTGCGGGGTCATCACCGAAATCGAATCGCCGGCGACGACCCCGAGCTGGGCGGCCAGATCGGTGCCGAGGAGGATCGTCGCAGGTGCGTCCTCGTCGGACCTCGTGAGCGCGTCGAGCGATCCGCTCCGGATCGCGTCCGCGATGGCGGTCACCTGCGGTTCGACGGCCGGGTCGATCCCCTTGACGTTGATGAACGCCTGTTCTCCCGCGGCGGACACGAGGGCCTTGCCGAGAATCGCCGGCGCCGCGCCGACGACGTGCGGAACGCGTCGGAGCGCCTCGGCCTCAGCGCGGTAGTCGCCGACGCCGCCGCGCTTCCACGCGAAGATGTGGGGATTCGATCCGAGGATCCGATCGCGCAGCTCCCCCTGGAGCCCCGTCATCAGCGCCAGCGCGATCACCAGCGCCATGACGCCGACGCTCACGCCGAGAATCGAGATCGCCGAGATGACCGAGATGAACGCCTGCTTGCGCTTCGCGAGCAGATACCGCAGGGCGACGCGCAGCTCGAAGGGGACCTCCACGCGGCACCTGCCCTATTCGCGCTTCCGCATGAGCGGGAACAGGATCACGTCACGGATGGAGGGGCTGTCGGTGAGCACCATCACGAGCCGATCGATGCCGACGCCCTCGCCCGCGGTGGGCGGAAGGCCGTACTCGAGCGCGCGGATGTAGTCCTCGTCCATCTCGTGCGCCTCGAGGTCGCCGCGCGCGCGATCGGCCAGCTGCGCTTCGAACCGCAGGCGCTGTTCGACGGGATCGTTGAGCTCGCTGAACGCATTGGCGACCTCGAATCCGCCGATGTAGAGCTCGAATCGCTCCACGGTGTCAGGGTCGTCCGCGCGCTGCTTGGACAGCGGGGACACCTCAGTGGGAAAGTCGAACACGAAGGTCGGCTGCACGAGCTGGTCCTCGCAGAGCCGCTCGAAGATCTCGGTGACGATCTTGCCGGCTCCGTACCCAGGCTTCAGCTCGATGCCGAGCGCGGCCGCGATTGCGGCGGCGGACGCCGTGTCTCGGAGCTCGTGCTCGCCGATCTCGCGTCCAAGGCGCGCCGACGCAGCGGCCCGTGCGCCCTCTCGGAGCGACAGGCGCGCGAACGGAGCGGCGAGCGAGATCGGGCGGCCGCCGAACGTCACCTGATCGGTCCCAATCGCCCGGTGCGCCACCGACGAGATCAGCTCCTCGGTGAGGACCATCAGGTCCTGATAATCCGAATACGCCTGGTAGAACTCCATCATCGTGAACTCGGGGTTGTGCTGCGTGGAGATCCCCTCGTTCCTGAAGTTGCGATTGATCTCGAACACGCGCTCCAGACCGCCGACGGTCAGCCGCTTGAGGTAGAGCTCCGGCGCAATCCGCAGATAGAGACGCATGTCGAGCGCGTTGTGATGCGTCACGAACGGCCTGGCCAGCGCACCGCCTGCGATCGGCTGCATCATCGGCGTCTCGACCTCGAGGTAGCCGCGTGCGCTCATGAAGTCGCGAATCGCCGACACCACCCGGCTCCGTGTCTCGAAGACGCGGCGCGACTCCGGGTTGACCGCCAGATCGAGATAGCGCTGCCGGTAGCGAACCTCGACGTCGGTCAGACCGTGCCACTTCTCGGGAAGCGGCAGGAGGCACTTGGCCAGGAAGTGGATTCGCGACGCCCAGATCGTCAGCTCGTTGGTCTTGGTCCGGAAGACGCGCCCTTCGATGCCGACCCAGTCTCCGAAATCGAGGAGCTTGAAGATCTGGAAGTCGAGCGCGGGCAGCGAGTCCTGCCTGACATAGACCTGGATGCGGGCGCGGCCATCCGAGATCGCCAGGAAGTTCGCCTTGCCGAACGAACGGATCGCGAGAATCCGGCCGCTCGTCGCCGTCTCCGGACGCTCGGCTTCGAGCTCGTCGTGAGAGGCCGGCGTGTGGGCGTCGACCAGCTCGGTCACCGTGTGCCGGCGATCGAAGCGCGCCGGGTAGGCCGGCACGCCGAGTCTGACGAGCTCCGCGAGGTTCGCCTTGCGCTGCTGGATCTGTTCGTCCTGTGAGGTCATCGTCGATGTCTGGCTACGCGCCGTTGCGGCCCGTCCGCGGCGCCGGATCGATTTTGCGCCGGATCGCGTCGAGCATGCCGTTGATGAACTTCACCGCCTCTTCAGTACTGAAGGTGCGCGCCAGCTCGAGCGCTTCGTTGATGACGACGGCGGGCGGCGTCTCGGAGCGACCGAGGAGCTCGGTGATCGCCATGCGGAGAACCAGACGATCGAGCACCGCCATGCGCTCGGGACGCCAGCGCTCCGCCGTCTCCGCAATCAGGGCGTCGACCTCCGGGAGTCGGCGCACCGTGTCGTGCGCCAGCTCGGTCGCGAACGCCCGGAACTCCCCCGCAGGAGGGGTCGCGTCCGCCCACTGGAGATCGAAGTACGTGTCGGCGGCGCTGGCGACGTCGGTGCGGCCGATCTCCCATTGATAGAGGATCTGCAGCGCCGCTTCGCGTGCGCGGTGCCGAGGATCGCGTCGGGTGGCCATCAGCGTCGCGTGGCCATCAGGTGGCCGACACGTCGCGGGAAAGCTCGGCGGCGACGACGGCCATCTCGACAGCCGCCATCGCGGCTTCCCACCCCTTGTTCGAAGAGCCGTCCACCGCCCGCTCGAGCGCCTCCTCGACCGAATTGGTGGTCAACACGCCGAACGACATGGGGATGCCGGTGTCGCCGGACGCGGCCGTGAGCCCGTGCGCCACGGCGGACGAGATGAACTCGAAGTGCGGCGTCGCACCGCGAATCAGGCACCCGAGACACACGATGCCGTCGAACTGCCTCGTGTCGGCGGCGTGGCGCGCGGCAATCGGGATCTCGAAGGCGCCCGGCACCCGCACGACGGTCACGTCGTCCTGCCGGACACCGGCTTCGGCGAGCGCGGCCAGCGCGCCCTTCTGAAGACGATCGGTGACGAAGTCGTTGTACTTCGAGACAACGATGGCGAACTTCAATCCGCCGGCCGATTCCGTCCCTTCGATGATCCGCACTACCGGCCTCGGAACACGGGCGCGCGCTTCTCGAGGAACGCGCTTGTCCCTTCACGCATGTCGTCGGTCGCTGCGGCGAGGCCGAACAGCGCGGCTTCGAGAGCGGAGCCCTCCTCGATCGCCATCTCGCAACCGCGATTGACGGCGTCGAGGATGTATTCGGTCGCGATGGGCGCCCGCGCCGCCAGCGCGCGCGCCACGGCGAGCGACTCCGGCAGCAGTTCGTGGACCGGCACGACACGGTTCACCAGACCGATCCGTTCGGCCTCGGCCGCGGCGATCGGCGAACCGATCAGGAGCAGCTCGAGCGCGCGTCCTTTCCCGACGAGGCGAGGCAGACGCTGAGTACCGGCGTAGCCAGGTATCAGCCCGAGGGTGATCTCAGGCTGGCCAATCCGCGCGGTGTCGGCCGCGATGCGCATCGTGCACGCCATCGCGAGCTCGCAGCCGCCGCCGAGCGCGTAGCCGTTGATCGCCGCGATCACCGGTTTGCCGAGCTGTTCGATCAGCATGAAGACGTGCTGTCCGACCCGCGCCTGCCGGCGCAGGCCATCAGGCGACTGCCGCGCCAGCTCCCGGACGTCGGCTCCCGCGGCGAATGCGCGGTCACCGCTGCCAGTGAGGACGATCGCCCGGACAGCCGCGTCGCGCTGCAGATCGAGCATTGCGCGCCGGAGATCGTCGAGCGTCGCGAGGTCGAGCGCGTTCAACACCTTGGGCCTGTTGATCGTGACGATCGCTACCGCGTCGTCGCGCTCGAGGAGCAGGTTGTCAAACGCCATCGCGAGCCCGAATTATACCCCACGCGTACGCGGTGCCCGCCCCGAGCGCCGAGCCGATCGCGTCGGCGACGACGTCGAGCAGCTCCACCGAGCGCGGCGGGTTGAAGTACTGGTGGAACTCGTCGGAGACGCCGTATGCGGTGCCGACGATCGTCGCGAGCACGATCGTCGCACCCGTGACGCGACGCGTGCCACCCGCGAGCGCACGAGCCAGAAGCGCGCCGAGCCCCGCGTAGAGCACGGCGTGGAGCTTCTTGTCGGCGCCGGCCGGCAGCTCCGGAGGCGTCGACACCGACGACAGCGCGAAGATGAAGGCCATGTACGCGACGGCAGGCAGCCAGAGAGCGAGCCGTTCGCGAGAGAGGAGTCCAGCCATGAGGTCTGCGCGCCCGCGGCGGACGGATGCCGCGGCGATCGCCGCGTCAGAACGGAATCGGGTACATCAACCAGCCGAGCACGATCGCCGACACGAGGAACCCGGCGAAGAGCATCCCCCCGAACTTCACCTGCTCCGACACTTCGTCGCGGGCGAGGAGCGCGAAGACGAGCGAGACGAAGAACGCGAAGAGCGTGAGCACGAGAAAGTGGCTGTGCACGTTACTTCCGGCCGAGCGCGATGTCGTAGCTGTCGATTACGACAAGGAGGTTCAGCAGGCCGGCCACGATCAGGAAGGCGTTGCCGTACTCGTAGGTGACCGAACGCACGTCGCCGGCGCCGAGTCCGAGCGCGCTGGACACGAAGTATGGAAATCCGATCCCGATGTGCGCCAGCGCCGCCAGGGCGACGAGCGGTTCCGACGTGTCGAACGGAAACAGCTGTCCGTCCATGCCAAGGCCGATGGCGAACATCAGCGGAAGGGCGATCAGGAACGCCGCTCCCTTGACATGGCGCCCCTGCCACAGGTGACCGGCGCCGGGGACGGCCCAGGCGGCCAGACACAAGAGCACGAGGCCGCCGGACTGGGTCTCTTCTGCAGCGCGCGCTGACACCGGCGATAGTTTACCCCGACTGACCGGCATTGCGCGGGAAGGCGAGCACCGTCCACGCAACCGCCGCGCCCATCGGCACACCGGACGCGGCTCGGATCAGACCGGAAGGAACGGCGCCGGTGACCATCTCGATCGCCACCGTGAGGATGATGGGCGCGGCCGCGGCCGCAAACACCATCTGCGTGTCGCGCGGCGATCGCGCTGCCGCGGCGCGGCGCCTGCGCAGACCGGCCATGAGGACAGCCGCCGCCGCGCCTGCGTAGATGCCGGTGCAGCGCGCGCAGACCGGCAGCGGCACCCCGGCGAGTGCAAACGATCGCGCCGGCTGCTGGTGGCAGACGGCGGCGCCAGCCGCGTAGACCACCTGCGACAGCAGCGACCCAGGGAGGAGCGCGTCTGGACGGTTCCCAAGCGGGGCCAGCGGGAGCGCGATGGCCCAGCCGCAGGCAAGTACGGCAAAGAGCAGCCTCACGAGAGGGAAATGTTAGCGCAATCAACGAGTTAGAGCAGCATGGAACCATCCGAACGAACCCGACGTCTAACAACGTTAGCTGACCGAACAGCGTTCAGAACGAACACGAGAGCCAGGTCAGGAATCAAGAGCGCCACCTCGGAAGGAACACGAGCCACGATGAGCAGCCGCCGACCGGACACGACGTACTCCCCGCTCGCGCACTGATGGGCATCAAGGAACGACAGGAACGCGACCGCGAAGCCGTTCGACGGGCCATCCTCGATGCGGCGCGCGAGCTTTTCGTGCGCGACGGGTTCGAGAACGTCTCGATGCGCAAGATCGCGGAGCTGGTGGAATACAGTCCCGCCGCCATCTACGGCTATTTCCCGTCGAAGGACGACATCTTCTTCGCCTTGGCCGAGGAAGGCTTCAAGCTGCTGTGCGGCGACCGATGCGACCGCGGTGCGTTCGAAGCGCTCCCTCCGCTGGATCGCGTGCGCGCGATCTTCTGGCGGTTCTACGTGTTCAGCCTCGAGCATCCGCAGTACTTCGCGTTGATGTTCGTCGAGCGCTCGGTGCCGCGGCTCAATCGCGACTACGAGCGCGTCTCGCTCGCGGGTCAATTGAAGCAGGACCTGCTCGCCCACGTCCGCGCGGCGGCCGAGGCGGGCTCGCTTCCGAGTGCGGTCCCACCGGAAGCCATCGTGCGGTTCTTGAGCGCGCCTCTCCTCGGACTGGCGACGAGCCGGCTCTCCAACAGGCTGGCACCCGACGAGGACACCGACGCGCTCGCGCGCGATCTGATCGAGATCACCATTGCGGGACTGCAGGCCGGTCTTCCGCTTCGCTCGTCTGGCTCGTGCTGTCCGCTGGGCGGCACTGAACCGACCGAGAGCGTCCAGGCGTAACTACAGGAGCGTTTTCTCATGACTCGACTCGTCCGGATTGTTCCCCTTGCCGCCTCACTGCTGCTCGGAGCGTCTGCCTGGCCCGGCTGCGGCGCCGACGGGAAGGCCGCCGACACAGGCGAGCCCGCGCCGGCCGCGCACGCGGCCGTACCCGTCGAGGCAAAGGCTGCGGTCGAACAACCGCTCGCGCGCTACATCCGGGCAACCGGCAGCCTCACCGCCGAGGAGCAGGCGGACGTCGCCGCCGAGATCGCCGGCCGCATCGTTGCGACGCCGGTCGAGCGCGGCACGCCGGTCGCGCCGGGCGCGCCCCTGGTGCGGATCTCGCCGTCTGAGGCCGAGGCGCAGGCGCGAGAAGCCGAGGCGAACGCCGCGCAGCTGGAGGCGCGACTCGGACTGGCCGCTGGCACGCCGTTCGAGGTGAACCGGGTCCCGGAAGTCCAGACCGCCAAGGCCGCGCTCGATCTCGCGCAAAGCGAGTTCAACCGCATCGAGTCGCTGCTCGATCAGCGCGTCGTGTCGCAGTCCGAGTTCGACCAACGTCGCGCCCAGCTCGAGGCGGCGCGCCAGCAGCTCGAGGCCGCGCGCAATGCCGCCTCTCAGCAGTTCCAGGCGCTCGAAGCGGCGCGCGCGCGCGTCGCGCTTGCCCGCAAGGCGCTCGAGGACACCACCGTCCGCGCGCCGTTCGCCGGGCTGGTCGGCGAACGCTTCGTCTCGGTGGGCGACTACGTCACCAAGGGCATGCGCGTCGCCGTCGTCGTGCGCGTGAATCCGCTTCGAGTCCAGCTCACCGTGCCCGAACAGTTCGTCTCGGCCGTGGTGGTCGGCGCGGCGGTCACCTTCCAGGTCGACGCGTTCCCCGGGCGCGACTTCGTCGGCACCGTCCGCTACGTCTCCCCGGCCCTCGAGACCAACCGCCGCGCGCTCACGGTCGAGGCTGCCGTGCCGAACCCGCAGAACGAGCTCAAGCCGGGGCTCTTCGCCACGGCGCGGATCGAACAGCCGGATCGTACGCCTGGCATCCTGGTCCCCGTCGACGCGGTACAGACCGTCGCCGGCACCAGTCGCGTCTACGTCGTCAAGGGCGACCACGTCGAGGAACGGCTGGTCACGATCGGCCAGCCGGCCGACTCGCTCATCGAGATCACCAACGGGCTGCAGGCGGGCGAACAGGTCGCCACGAAGAACGTGCCGCAGCTCTTCGACGGCGCAAAGGTGTCCTAATGCAGTGGCTTGCTTCGCTGTGCATCCGGCGACCGGTCTTCGCGAGCGTCCTCATTCTCTCGCTCACCGTCATCGGCCTCTTTTCGTTCACGCAACTGGGGGTCGATCAGTTCCCGAAGGTCGACTTCCCCACCGTCCTCGTGACGACCACGCAGCCGGGCGCAGCGCCGGAGCAGATCGAGACGGAGGTCACCGACAAGATCGAGGAAGCGGTCAACACGATCAGCGGCATCGACGAGCTCCGCTCGACTTCGTCCGAGGGTGTCTCGCTGGTGGTCGTGTCGTTCCTGCTCGAGAAGGACGCCGACGTCGCCGCGCAGGAGGTCCGCGACAAGGTGAACGCCGCGATGTCCCGGCTGCCCCGCACCGTGGACCAGCCGCGCATCGACCGCTTCGATCCCGACGCCGCGCCGGTGATCAGCGTGGCGCTCACCGCCAACAAGCCGGTGCGCGAGGTGACCGAATATGCGGACAAGATCCTGCGACGACAGCTCGAGAGCGTCGCCGGCGTCGGCCAGGTGGTCGTGCTCGGCGGTCGGCAACGCCAGGTGAACGTCTGGCTCGACGCCGACCGGATGCGCGCCTACAACGTCACGGTCACCGATGTCTCCCGCGCGCTCCAGTCGCAGAACGTCGAAATCCCGGGCGGGCGCGTCGACCAAGGCGGCCAATCGATGACGCTGCGCACGCGCGGCCGCGTGGACTCCGTCGCCGCGTTCGGCGACATCGTCATCCGCCAGGAGGAGGGCCATCCGATCCGGATCGGCGACGTCGCGCGGGTCGAGGACGGCGAGGCCGAGCCGCAGACGGTCGCGAACGTGAACGGCACGTCCACCGTGCTGCTCAACATCCGCCGCCAGTCGGGTCAGAACACCGTGCAGGTCGCCGCGGCGCTCCGGGAGCGTCTCGACGAGCTCGC
>JBFXAT010000027.1:0-50249 GCA_050183995.1 Vicinamibacterales bacterium | reverse complement strand
CGGCCCCGCTGACGCGCCCCTGGTGCGGGACGCATTCGGCGGTTTCGACGCGGTGCTGGGTGTCCTTTCGCTGCGCCGGGGCGAGGACGAGCAGCCGCCCGTCCCGCTGGACGAGATCGAGCGCCTGATCGAGGAGCGCCAGGCCGCCCGCCGCCGGCGCGACTTCGCCGCCGCCGACCGCGTCCGTGACGAGCTCGCGGCACGAGGCGTGCTTCTGGAGGATTCGCCGGCGGGGACCCGCTGGAAGCGCAAGTAGTCCGTCGGGGATCACGTCATGGCCGTGCCCGAGATCAAGACACCGTTGCCCGGGCCCAAAGCGAGCGCGATCATCGCGCGAGACCGCGCGGTCGTGTCTCCGTCCTACACGCGCGGATATCCGCTGGTCATCGCGCGGGGCGCCGGCCCCATCGTCGAGGACGTGGACGGAAACGTGTTCCTCGACTGCGCTGCCGGCATCGCCGTCAACGCCACGGGCCATTCCCATCCGGACGTCGTTCGCGCCGTCACCGATCAGGCGCAGCGCTTCCTGCACATGTCCGGGACCGACTTCTATTACGAGCGGCAGGTCGAGCTGGCTGAAGCCTTGGCGCGCGTGGCGCCGTTCGATGGGCCCGCCCGCTCGTTCTTCGGCAACTCTGGCGCTGAGGCGATCGAAGCATCGCTGAAGCTGGCCCGCTATTCGACCGGACGGACGCAGTTCATCGCGTTTCTCGGCGGCTTCCACGGGCGGACGATGGGGGCGCTGTCGCTGACGGCGAGCAAGGTGATCCAGCGGCGCGGGTTCGGACCGCTCGTGCCAGGTGTGCACCATGCGCCATATGCCGACTGTTACAGATGCCCCGTCGGTGCGCGGCCCGACACCTGTGGCGCGGAGTGCCTCGATTACGTTGAACACCAACTGTTCCTGCAGGTCGTGTCGCCAGACGAGGTCGCCGCCGTCGTTGTCGAGCCAATCCAAGGGGAGGGCGGCTACCTGGTCGCGCCGGCGCAGTTCCTCGACCGGCTTCGGACGCTCACGCGGACCCACGGCATCCTCCTCGTGGACGACGAGGTGCAGGCGGGCATGGGGCGGACCGGCCGGATGTTCGCGATCGAAGATGCGGACGTGCAGCCGGACATCGTGGCCATCGCGAAGGGGATCGCGTCCGGTCTGCCGCTCGGTGTGGCGTTGGCGCGTGCCGACCTCATGACCTGGCCGCCCGGAGCGCACGCGTCCACGTTCGGAGGCAACCCGGTGGCCTGCGCCGCGGCCCTCGAAACCATTCGGCTGCTCGAAGAACAGCTGATGGCCAACGCGGCGGCCGTCGGTGCGCGGCTGAAGGAGGGGCTGGCGGCCCTGGCCGGGAAGCACCCGCTGATCGGCGACGTGCGCGGCCGCGGGCTCATGATCGGCGTGGAACTGGTGCGCGATCGCGCGACGAAGGAACGGGCGCCGGAGGAACGCAACGCGGTCGTCGACGCAGCGTTTCGGCGCGGCCTGCTCATTCTCGGTGCGGGCCGCAACGCGATCCGCTTCTGCCCGCCGCTGGTGCTCACCGCCGACCAGGCGGATACGGCCGTGCGGCTCTTCGACGAAGCCCTCACGGAAATCGACCACCGTACGTAGCCGCCCGCGAGGTGGTCGCGCCGGCAGGCGCTCGGCAAGGCGATCGCGCGGCCAGGCGCTGGCGACGCGATTGCTTCCTCCGTGCGCTCGTGAGCCGCGCGCGCGTCCTCCTCGGCGAATTCGGCGAAGATCTCGCGTGCGACGAGCTCAGGCGCCGCGGGTACGAAATTCTTGCCCGCCGCTATCGGTGTCGCAGTGGAGAAATCGACATCGTCGCGCGCGACGCCGGAACCCTCGCCTTCATCGAGGTGAAGACGCGAGTCGGCCATGCCTTCGGCTCCGGCCTGGAGGCCGTCACGTGGATCAAGCAGCGGCGCATCATGCTCGTGGCGCTCGACTATCTCGTACGGCACGGCCTCACAGGCCAGGCATGTCGCTTCGACATCGTCGCGGTCACGTTCGAGGGCGAGGCCGAACGCGTCGAGATTTGCCGCGGCGCGTTCGATGGTCCGCGCGGCGGGCCGGTACGGCCACGATAGAATTGGCCGTTGTCCGAGCCCTTTCTGCGCCGCCCAGGCCGATCGCTGTTCGCGTGGGTGGCCATCTATCTGAGTGTTGCGGCGGCATTGTCGTTCGCCTCTCGTGTGCTCGACGATCGCCAGAAGTACACCACCGGCCTCACGCGCACGATCTACGAAGGCGACCTCGACACGGGCATTCTTCGCGGACGCGACGTCACGTCGGACATCGATCTGAGGTTCGTCGACCGCGACCCGGCCCTGCCGCGACGGCTGTTCTCGGTCAGGTGGAGCGGTGTCCTGGTGCGCGACCGGACCGAGTGGGTCGACGTGCATGCGGGGGGCGACGATGAGATGGTCGTCGTGCTCGACGATCAGGTCGTGATTGATCGCAATCCCCCGCAGTCACGGGGGGAGGGCATGGCGCGGCTGCTGCTCACGGCCGGCGTGCACCGATTCGAGGTGCGGTACCGGCAGGAGGGGGGCGGCTACAGCCTCTACGTGCTCGTGGGGCCGGCGGGGAAGGTCCCCGGGCGGATCGACCCCGAGTCGATCTTCCCGCGCGAGCCGCCCGCGCGGCGCCTGCAGACCAATCATCGGCTGCGCCTGTTGCGGCGCGTCGCGGCGGCGATGTGGGTGGTGCCGCCGGGGCTGTTCCTGCTGGTCGTGGGGCGCCGGCCCGCCTGGCGCGCAGCCGGGAGGGCGTGGCGAACGTGGCGAATTCGTACGCGCCTGAACCTGGCCAAGGCGCTCACTCCACCGTCGCGCGAAGCTGACGCGGCTGCGCGTCCGACATGGCGCCGCGGGATCGTGGCCTTGCATGCCGCGGCTGTTGTCCTGTTCCTGCTGGCGATCGCGCAGTTCCGGTCTCCAGAATTCGGGTTCACCGGCCTGATCCGATTCGGGGGTCAGTTCGAGCGACAGGTTCTTCCTTCGGTCGCCGCCGTTCCGCGCCTCACGCTGCCCGGATCCGGATACGACGGCCAGTTCTATGCGCAACTGGCGATCGACCCGACGCTGCGCGACCCGAACCTGGATCGCGCGATCGATTCGCTGCCGTACAGGTCCCGTCGCATCCTGCTGTCGTGGATGGCGTTTGTCATCGGCTTCGGGCAGCCGGCGTGGATCCTCCAGGTGTACGCGCTCCTGAACGTCTTCTTCTGGATCTTGCTCGGCGTCGTGCTGCTGCGGTGGCTCCCGCCGGTCAGCCTTCGGAACTGGTTCGCGTGGGTCGGCTGCATGTTCGGATTCGGCGCGGTTGCGTCCGTGCATTCGGCGCTGACCGATCTTCCCAGTGTCTCGCTTGCCGCGTTGGGGCTGGCGCTCGCCGAGACGGGGCGCACGCGGCTCGGAGCGTGTCTCGTCGGGTTGTGCGGCCTCGCGCGCGAGACGACCGTGCTCGCCGGCTTCGGCTTCGATTGGTTTCGGATGTGGCGCGAGCGCGCGCGTGCGACCGCTGGGGTGACGGCGGCACTCGTCGGCGCGCCGCTGATGCTCTGGTCCGCGTACATGGTGTGGATGCTTGGCCGTGCGGCGCTGTACGGCGGAGACCGGAATCTCGTCGTGCCGTTCAGCGGGATCGCCGAATACGTCGGCTGGCTCGCCAGCGATCTCGCATGGAGCGGGTGGGGCGGCGCGCGTTCGATCCCAGGCCTCTTCGCGTTTCTGAGTCTGCTGGTGCAGGCGGCGTATCTCGTGTGGCGCGCCGAGTGGCATCGATCCTGGTGGCGCGTCGGCATGTCGTACGTGCTGCTGGTGCCGATCCTCGGCTTCGCAGTCTGGGAAGGTGATGTCGGCGCGTTCGTGCGGGTGACGCTGCCGCTGGCCATTGCGTTCAACATCTCGGCATCTGGCAGCCGCTGGTTCTGGCCGCTGCTGATCCTGGGGAACATGACCGTCCCTCACGCGCTCGGACAGCTCGGGTTCGGCGAATGGTGGTGACGCCGCCCGGCGCGGGCAGCGAGCCGGGCGCGGTGCCGGTTACAATCGCCTTCGTTGCCTGAGCTCCGCAGGGACCCGGTCACCGGCCGCTGGGTCATCATCTCGCCCGAACGCGGCCAGCGCCCCAACGACTTCCAGATCGAACGCGCGATTGCCACCGGCAGCGCCACGTGTCCGTTCTGCGCCGGGCACGAAGGCCAGACGCCGCCGGAGGTGCTCGCCGTGCGTCCCGGCGGCGGCGCGCCGGATACGCCTGGATGGGACATCCGGGTCGTTCCGAACAAGTACCCGGCGTTGACGCGTGGCGAGGATCGTCAGCGCGGCGATTCCCAAGGCGGCGATGCCCAAGGCGTCGATGCCCAACGTGGCGATTCCATTCGTGGCGGCGATCCCGACCGTGCCGGCCACGTGCTGTTCCAGCGGGTCGCGGGCGTCGGCGCCCACGAGGTGATCATCGAGACCTCGGACCACGGCGCATCGCTGGCGACCATGGGTGAGGAGGCGATCGCGCGGGTGTTGTGGGCGTGTCAGCAGCGGATCCGGGTGCTGAAGTCCGATCCGCGGCTGCGGCACGTGCTCCTGTTCAAGAATCACGGCGCGGCGGCGGGCGCGACGCTCGAGCATCCGCACGCGCAGCTGATCGCGCTCCCGCTCGTGCCCGACCTCGTGCGCGAGGAGATCGAGGGGGCGAGGTCCCATCACGCGGCGACCGGGCGATGTCTCTTCTGCGACATCGTGGCGCGGGAGCGGGCGTCGGCGATCCGTCTCGTCCACGAGGACGCCGAGGCGGTGGCGCTGATGCCGTACGCGGCGCGCTTCCCGTTCGAGACATGGCTGCTGCCTCGCATCCACGGTGCGCGGTTCGAGGATGCGTCGTCGTCTGTGCTGGCCGGCGTCGCGGCGAGCCTGCGTGTCGTGCTGCGGCGGATGGACGCGGCGCTCGCGCGGCCGGCGTTCAACCTGGTTCTCCACAGCGCGCCGTTCGGGGAGCCGGTCGACCAGCTGTACCACTGGCATGTGGAGGTGCTCCCGAAGCTGACGCGCACGGCGGGGTTCGAGTGGGGGACCGGCTGTGCGATCAACCCGACGCCGCCCGAGGAGGCGGCCGAGGTGCTGCGTCGGCCGTAGCCGCAGGGGCTGGCGCGATGTCGGCGCCGGGATGTCGGCAGGCGCATGGGCACGGAGAGCGCGGCAGTGCGTGTGTCCCGTGCGCGGTGGCGGGGTTGAAGCTGAGCGCATGCGTGTGGTACGGTAAGGGTTCGGGCGAGCGGGAATAACTCAGTGGTAGAGTGCGACCTTGCCAAGGTCGAAGTCGCGGGTTCGAATCCCGTTTCCCGCTCCAACTTCGCTCACGCTGTGAGCTCGGTTGGCGGGCCGCACGAAGGATGTCCGCCGAAGACTGCCGAGAGGCAGGCCGTGCTGACCTCCCTTCAGCCGCTCCCCAAGGTTCCGATCGGCGCCGTCGCCAAGTGGTAAGGCAGAGGTCTGCAAAACCTCCACCCCCGGTTCAAATCCGGGCGGCGCCTCCAATTTGTCCTCAACGATTTCCGACTTGTACGAGCAGCGGCAACCGCTGTGTGGTCGGACTATCCCTGAGCGACTTCAACGAGCCGACATCGGGATGCCGTCGATCGGGGAACCACCGAAGCGGCCCCCGGATCGTGGCAACTCGATGACCCGACCCGAAGAGCCCCACTCCTTCCATCCCACGATGATGACCCGCTGCGGTCCGTCCGTCTGGGCCGATACCGGCGATCCTGTCGTGACGGCGATGCACAGATAGACGAGACAGGCGGCGATCACGGTGAGTACCGCTTTCGTATAGCGGTCGGGCGTCATGAGGAACCTCCAAGAGAGTGTGGCGGACACGACGTTCGCGCCGGCCAGGGCGGCGTTCGTGTCGGGATTCTACAGAGGATGAACGTGCGCCGGGCGGGCCCGGCTCCGGCAAGAGGCGATCTACCATGGATGGCCTTCTGTCCATGCTGCATCGCACGGGAAATCTGGTCTGGGTGGCGTCGTTCCCCAAGTCAGGGAACACGTGGGTCCGAATGTTCATTGCCACGTACCTGGCAGCCTGCGACCGCACGGACCTGGCCCTGATGAAGGAATACTCGGGGTCCGAGAGCGCGCTGTGCGACTTCGCGCAAGTGGCAGGCAAGCCGATCGAAGACCTGACGCGCGAAGACATCGCCGCGCAGCGGGACGCGGTGCAGGAGCACCTCGCGAACGTCTTCAACCGACACGTCGTGAAGACCCACTGCGCCCGGCTCGATCTCGCGCTCCGACCGCTGATCGTCTCTCGACTGACGCGCGCGGGCGTGTACGTCGTTCGCAATCCGCTCGACATCGTCGATTCGCTGGCCGATCACGCCAACATGTCCCTCGACGCCGCAATCGGATGGATGAATGAGCCCAGCCATCGATTGCGTGGCACCCTCACGCACGCGGCCCAGTACGCCGGGACGTGGAGCCATCATGTGCGCACCTGGACCCAGCACCAGGAATTCCCGCTCCTGGTGATGCGCTATGAAGACGTGAAGGCCGATCCGGTGCATCAGTTCACGCGGCTCGTCAGGTTTCTTGAATGGGACTATGACGCAGAGCGACTGCGGCGCGCTGTCGAGTTGACGTCGTTCGAGGCGCTGAAGCGAGCGGAAGATCTCGGCGGCTTCGAAGAGACGAGCCCCATGGCGCGCAGCGCCCGTTTCTTTCGCCACGGACGAGCGGGCCGGTTCAAGGAAGTCCTATCCGTCGAGCAGGTCGCGCGCGTGATTCGTGACCATGGCGAAATGATGCGGATGGTGGGGTATGCGGCACAGGGGGATACGGCGGAGGAGGACACGGCGGAGGGGGACACGGCGGAGGGGCATACGCCGGATGGGTCGGCGAACGGCTGATCGCGCGCATCCATGGCCCACTACTTCATCGCCAACGACCTCGCGCGCTTCGTCGCGATCGCCAGCCCGAAGTGCGCGTCGAGCGCGGTGCGGAGCTGGTTCCTGCAAACCGCGGGCCTGCCCCGCCGTGAGTGGAACGCCATCGCCCGCTACATGGTCGACGCGCAACGCCAGCGGGAGCTCGACACCTATCCACGCATTCTGTTCGTCCGCGATCCGCTGCGCCGTCTCGTCGGGTTCTACTGGACGTGGGTGGTGCGCGACCCCCGCGAATGGGGATTCCTCGACGATGCGCGCGAGCGGTCGCTCGCGGGCGCGACGTTCCGGGAGCTGATCGAGGGTATCGACGCGGCGAGACGCCAGGGCCGCGAGCTGCAGCACCACCTGCGCGAGCAGATCGCCGGCGTGCCCGCCGTTCGCCCTGTCGATCACCTTGCCCTGGTCGAGCGGCTCGACGACGAGATCGCCGCACTCAACGTTCGATTCGGACTCAGCGGTTACGACCAGCCGTATCCGCGCCGTGCGGCGATCGACCCGACGATTGGCGAGCCGGTGATGGACCGCCGTCCCGACTGGTTCGACCTGCGCCGCGCTCCCGCCTACGAGCGGTTCTACGACGCCGATCTGGCGGCAATCGCCAGGCGCTGCTTTGTGGAAGACGTGGCGCTGCACGCATCGATCCCTGGAGCCCGCCCGCTTGTCGCGGTCGCCGTCGTCGCGCCGCGCATGCGCGTCGACCACCATCCATAGAGCGCGACCACGGTCATAGAGGACGACCACGGTCATAGCTGACGACCACGGTCGTAGATGACGGCCACGGTCCGTAGAGGACGAGCACCCTCCATGGAGGGCGATCACCGTCCACGAAGCACGATCACTGTCGGCGGCGATGTCTGGCTCGTGGCGGCCAGCGTCCGCCGCACGCGGCCATGGCCGCGAATGGGTTACAGTCGCCTCACTGTGCGTCCCATTTCGAGACGGATCCGCGCCCGCGGCAGCGTCGTCGCGGAACTGCTGTCGGCGGCGACGCAGGGACGAAGGCCGAACGCGATCGCGGCCGGAGACCTTGCCGACATCGTCCCGTTGCTTCTGCGATCGGGAACTGCGGCGCTGGTCTGGCACGCGCTCCGCCTCCCGGCCGAAGATGCCGAGGCGTGTGGACCGGCCGGCGCTCAACTGCTCGAGATCTATCGAGCCGATGCGATCCGCGCGGCGATCGCCAACGTCGAGGTCGAAGATCTCTTTCGTGAGATGTCGGCCGCTGGGCTGGACGTCGTTCTGGGAAAGGGATGGTCGGTCGCCCGCGCCTACCCGTCGCCTGGTCTCCGTCCCTACAGCGACTTCGATCTGTACTTCCGCCGGTCAGACCACCGCCGCGTTCTGGCGGTCCTCGCCGCAAGGGACGCGCGTCCTTCGCGGCGCATCTTCGCCGTCGACCTCCATCCGGGCATGAGCTATCTCGACGATCGTGATGTCGACGCGATCTTCGCACGCACCTGCCTGGTCCCCGTGGGCTCTGCACACGTCCGCGTGTTCGGCCCGGAGGACCAGCTGCGCCTCGTGTGTCTCCACGCGCTCGCGGAGGGTCTGATCCGCCCGATATGGCTCTGCGACATCGTCTATCTCGTGGCCGCGGCCCCGGCCGGATTCGACTGGGACCATTTCAGTGCAGGTTCTCCTCGCGGCGACTGGTGCCGCGCGGCGGTGACGCTCGCCCACGATCTGCTCGGTCTGGACATCTCGGCGCTGCCGCCGTGCGCGAGCGTCCGTTCGCTTCCCCGGTGGCTCCGCCGGAGCGTGCTCACGACATGGGGACGGGGGCTGCGCTCGCGAGGAGCGCGCACGCCGATGGCCCAGGTTCGATGGAGGCCTGCGCCGGTTCTTCGAGCGCTTCTCGAACGCTGGCCGCTCCCGATCGAAGCGACGGTTGGCGTCGGCGCTCCGATCGACGCCGCGCCTCGGCTCCCGTACGAAATCGTCGAGGCCGCGCGACGGGCTTGGACCTATCTCCGAAGGCGCAGCGGCGAGGGCGGCGGTCGCCGGGAACCGCACATCGCCATCCTCGTAGTCGGGTGTCTCCTCCCGGTCTATCACCGCTGTATCCAGGCGATCCGTTCGACGTGGGGGGCGAGGTCAGGCGGCCGCGTGGATGTCTACTATGTGTACGGCGGCCAGAGCACGAAGCCGGTCTCCGGTCTCGTTCCAATCGAAGATCTGATCGGACAGCCAAGACCGGCGCTGCGCGACGATGATGTGTGGGTATCCGGCGACATCATCTTGTGCGGGGCCGCGGACCTCAATATCGAACAACGCGACTGCGTGCTGCGCAAGCGGCTGATCGCGTTCGGCTACCTCGCGCGTCAGGCCCGCTACGATTTCGTCTACACCGTCTGCGCGACGAGTTATGTCGATGTCGACGTGCTCGGCCAGTACGTGGACGGTCTGCCCCCGCAGGGTGTGTATCAGGGGCCCGTCGGGATCTACGAGCCGAGCCGCATTCCATTCGTCTCCGGCGCGTCGATGTTGTTGTCTCGCGACGTGGCGGCGGACCTGTCGATCCGAGCCGCGGCCATCGTCGCGGCGAACAACGGCGCTGAGCCGGACGATGTGGCGATCGGCCGCTGGGTCGCCGAGAACCGGTGCCAGGAGCCGGTAGAGGAGATCTACCGGCGCGTCATCGCCGGCACGCGGGCCACGCGCGACCAGTCGTTCGTCGTACCCTACGGGCAGGGCCTGACCAACTACGTGCTGTCACCGCCCGTCGATCAGGTTCCCAAGCCGCAGACCTATCACTACCACTTCCACTCGCAGCGCATCTGGCAGATGGAGGACTTTCACCAGCGGTACTTTGGAGCCGACGTTCACAGGCGCAGCGGCGCACGTCCATGACTGACGCCATCCGGCCTCACTACATCTTCTCGACGGAGGGGACCGCGTTCCACGACTGGCAATCGGAAGTGCTCGTGCACAGCCATCGACGCAGTGGATTGGGCGGCAGAATCACCAGGCTCGTGAGCTGCGACGCCGCATGGCAACCACAGGAGCGTTCGAATTCGGACTGCGCCGTCGTGCGAGTGCCCAGGTTCGATCCGCTGAACGGCGATGGCTATCCGCTCCGAAATCGGCCGCACAGCCTCGTGCACCTGTTCGAGCAGTGGCCTGGCTACATCGATCCGGACGAGATCGTCGTGCTGCTCGATCCGGACCAGGTACTCGTCGGATCCCCGGGATCGTGGCACGCTCTTTTGGAACGCGTTGCCGCGCAGGGACCCGTGGCGGCCGGCTACGGCATCGGGTCATCTTTCCTCGACAGATGGGCCGACCCGTTCTGCGACGGCCTGTGCTCCAAGGCTGACGAGGCCGTTCGGAGCAACATCGCCATCGGCGCACCGTACATCCTCCGCGGGCGGGACCTGCAGGCTATCGCGCCGGTCTGGGTCGAGGTGATGGAGCGCATACGACGCGACGCCCCCGTCGCGAACATCGCCGGCTGGTGCACCGACATGTACGCCTATGCCATTGCGACGATCCGGCTCGGGATCCCGCACATACGGTTGCCGCTGATGATCTCGTCCCCGTTCGACGGGAACGAGCCCTGGGATCTCGTGTCGGTCGACGCTGAAGGTCGTCCCCACTTCCAGTCTCCACTGGTTGTCGTCCACTATTGCCAGAAGCTGTCGATCGGCTCGTACTCGTGGAGCAAACACGACCATCACGAGTTCGCCATGCGCGATCGGAGCGTTCGGCCGCTGTTCCCGATCGTCTCCCATCCCGCGGACATCGAGGTGCTGCAGCAACTGACCGCCGCGCTTGCCGCCGACGCGCGGCTGCTCGAACCGCGCGGGCTGCTCGAATCGCGCGAGTTGCCACGGGATGTGGCGCAGGCGAGGAGGGAGGAAGCGCGCCTTCGAGCGGAGGCCTACCGCAGCGTGTTCCTGTATCACGCGGTCGTGCCGTTCGCGAACGAGGCGCTGCGCGCCTGCTACGCGTCTACGCCTGGTTAGCCGTCGCGCCGCACCCAGCCGTTGATCGTGAACCGGCTGTCCGCGAACGCTCCGGACGGGCAGGTCACCGGCAGCACTTCGTGGTGGCAGTGGCTCCGGAACAGGACCATGCTGTTTCGCCTCGGCTCGATCAACGAAAACGACTCGTCCTTCTCCAGCACGCCGTTGACGAGCCGGCTGTCGTACAGCACCAGTTCCCCGCCCGCATAGCCTTTCGGTTCCCGGTTGAAGTAGTAGACGAAGGTGATCTCGCGGGTGGCGGTGTCTCCAGAGCCGCTGTCGGGATGGACCTTGAAGTAGTCGCCATCGTTGTGCGCCGTGAGCTGCGCCTCGATCCTCGACACATGGAACGGCGGAACGGCCAGGGCCCGCAGGGCCGTCGGCAGATACGCGCGGACCCGGCTCAGGAGGAGCTCTTTGAACTCGGGAAATTCGAACAGCACGCGCGATCGGCGATAGCCCTCCACATTGGTGGTGACGCCGCTCGGACGCAGCTCGGCTTCCCGCGCGAGCGCGAAGTCCATGAGCCGTGCCAGATCCTCCGGAGCGAGCACATCGTCGACTTGCAGCCACGGCGTCGGGATCGCGATCGCCTCTGCCGGCGGCGGGGGAGCAGCCTCGATGGGGCGCGTCAGCCTCCAGACCGGGTCGCCGGCCTGCGCGAGGACCGGGGGTGTCGTCGTGATCGCGGCGAGGTCCCGGTCGCAGAACGTCAGCGCCGTGCGCCCGTCCTGAAGCGGGATCTGGAACAGCGCAGCCTCGTGACCCGCGCTCCCTTCCAGCTTGGCCGCCAGCGACCGCACGAGGTTCACCAGGATGATCGAATCCGACGGCAGCGTGACGGCGAAACGATGTCCGCCACTCAGGAGGATCTCCACATCGACGTCTCTGGCCTCGACGCTCCGTTCGTCCGGCCCGCTCGTTGTCTGCTGCGAATGCATCGCTGATCCTTCTTGGTTCGCCCGGGCTATCGTTCAGCGGCCGACAGGGCGAACCGTTCGGTCAAGAGTTCCGCCGCCAGGCGGCTGTCGCGGAAGGAGAGGTGGAATGCCGGCACCGATTGCACGAGCGTACCAGCGAGGCGGAGTGCGGTTTCCGGATGATGCGCGAAGCTCAGGCAGCCCGGTAGCAGTTCCAGCACGGCGAGCGGCGGCCGGCACTCCGTCAACCGATTCGGCGCATCGCCGTCGAACTGGGGAAAGACGATGCCGCCGCATGCTGCCGGATGGGCCGCGATCTGTGCCTCGCTGAGCGGCAGGTCCCGTTTGGCGAGCCGTGCCACATCTTGACGATCGAGCTGCCGCCCTGGATGTTGCCGGGCGCGAAGGGTCTTGGGAAACGGATGAACGGCCAACGTTTCCGCGTCGACCGGCACGATGTCGTCGGACAGGTACTTCCACCCCATCCCGAGAAGGCTCGCCGACAGCGCGCTCTTTCCGCAGCCCCACGGCGCGACGAGCACCAGCGCGCGTCCTCCCTGTTCGACGGCTGCGGCATGAAGCCAGACGAGATCCGTTCTGGCGCGCATGAACGCGCGGACGACTGCTCGATTGACGATGCTGAGCATGTCGGAGAGCGTCGCCGCCGGGCATTCTCCATCTTCGTCGTGCACCCACCCTGTGTCGCCGTCGCGACGCGCGGACACCGTCGCGACGATGCGTCCGCCGCGACCCGTGATCATCGGTTGAAAGCGCGACTCGATGGCCTCTCTGACCTCGAGGGTCGGAACGACGATCTCCACCTGGTCGCCGTCGAACGAGACGAAGGTGGCGGGCGGCGACAGAAAGGCTTCGGGCCATTCGCGCATCCACGCGGGGTTGATCCGCTGGTTGACCCGATTCCAGGAATACGGTCCGTCGAACTGCTCGAGCATGACTCCACGCTCCATGGGCACACAGTCGCTGGGCGCGTGGCTGCCCCTCTCGAGGCGGACCCCCTCGTCCGGCAGTTCGTTCCACAGGAACTTGAAGTCACGACCCGTGCCTCTGTTGCCGCGGTACCGCTGGATGAGGGCGGTGAACGTGCTCGTCATCGTGCCGACGAAGTCCTTCGCGTCGGCCGCGATCAGCTGCGAGAGGAAGGCAATCGCGATGCTATCGCGACACGGCAGTTGTGCGAAGTCCGCTGCGTGTTCGCCGAGGATGAGGTCGTCGACGAACAGGCTGCGGGGGTAGGCCCGGCGGATCTCCTCGAAGAACGGGTCGTGCCGCTCATCGGTGAGGATGAGGAGCACATCGTCGCGCGAGAAATGGTGATCCATCGCCTCGATGGCGTCCTCCGGCCGCCGGTCCCGCGTCGTCACGCCGTAGGTCTGCTTGAAGTCGCCGCGCCGCACGTGAACCGCGTTGAACGTGCCGAGCCCGCGAGCGACGCGCTCGGCGAACTCCGCGAGCGATCGTTTCGGCGTCATCGCGCGCAGCAGGTCGTCGATCCTCCTGCGGGTGGGCGCGTCCAGATAGAAGAAGTAGGAGTAGAAGCTCAGATTGTAGAGGGTGTCCGGACCACCGGACAGGCTGACCACGGGAGCGGCGGCGAGGTCGTCGTTGTACGTCAGCCAGTACTTGCGTCCTCTGGCGAAAGCTCGAAAGTCCTCGCTCGACGTGTCGAGCCCCTGGGGATAGTAGAAGACCGAGTTCCAGAGATGACCCGGCGAGAGCTCCATCGCCCGGAGATCGCGGAGGCTGCAGGCGTCGGCGTTCGTCCAGGGCACCGGCAGGTCGAGCAGATCGGTGACGCGGCTTGGAGCGCCGCAGGCGCCGTCCCGGTATTCCACGACGTTCGCCGTGGGCGAGACGTTGCCGTCCAGGACGAGCAGCCGATCCATGAGGGCCGACAAGATCACGCCGATCTCGATCGACATGATTCCGTTGCTCAGCCCCGCCCGCCCGGAGCAGTACGTGGTGTAGCGCAGGTACTGCATGGCTGCGTTACCGAAGGTCGGCCGCGGTGTAAGGCCAGTCCTCCGGCGCGTAGTGCACGAACATGCCGGCGTAGAACTCCCCCTGCAGCGGATGCGGACGCCCATGCTTCAGGCGAGCGCTCTCATAGAACACGAGGTCGCCTGGCGCCATGTCCACCTCGTGCGGGTTCCCGTCCAGGTCTTCGATGTAGAGCGGCCACGGCGCGGCGAGGTCGTAGTCGACGCAGATGGTCGAGCTGATCACGTGCGTGTCGATCCGGTCGACGTGGTTGTAGAGGTAGCTGCCCTTCAGGTAGACACGGATGCCGTAACACGCCGTGCCGCGGAGCGGCATGCCGGCCCACTGCTCGTGCAGCGGGCGCAGGGTTTCGAGGATCTCGCGATTGAGTCCGCTGTTCTCGATCAGCAGGGACGGGATCTGGTCCGCTTCACTCGGCTGCAGGTATTCGGACCGTTGTTCCGGTCGGGAGGAGAACCGGGAGCGGCTGAAGTGTGCGGCGATCGCGCGGCCGACGGGCTCCGGCACGCGTGACTTGAGGAATCCCAGGCCGAAAGCCGGCACGATGGCCTGCTGCTTGACCGTCAGCGACTCGAGATGATCGGGAACCTTACGCACGAAGCTTCCTTTGCGCGCGCCGCGCGAGATCGAAGAAGTACCGTTCGTGATCGGTTCGCGCGCTGGCGGCCAATCGCGTCAGGTCCTGTTCGAGGAGGTCCGTGTTGCGGAACTGCTGCTTGCACCAGGTGGAGCCGGCGAACGCGCCTCCGCCGCCGTCGGCGACGTCGCGGAAGTAGTGATACCAGGTGCCGGGCTCGATGCGCTCCTCGTTGCTGTGGCGCGTGGAAAGCTCCGGAACAGACAGGACGCTGTAGTCGATGCCGTTGACGGTCATGGCCAGGGCGAACGACGCCATGTGCGCCGTCCAGACCTTGGGCACGCCGAGAATCCGCCCCAGGAGGAACAGTACCTGCGTGAAGCGGAAGCAGTCCGGCACGAACTTCGGGTGGCTGAGCGTCCTGCCGGTGAGAAAGATCGTGACCCCGCCCGGCTGGAATGGCGTCGTGCAGCCCATGGCGGAGAGGAGTTGCTGCAGATTGACGCCCACCGTCTCGGCGCCGAACGAGAAGTACCGCTCCTGTTCGACAATCCAGTTCTGCGTGACGGCGTTGGACGTCGGGAAGATCTCGGGGCTCAGCTCCCCGTAGAGAAAGATATCCGTGTCCATCAGGCAGACCATGTCATCGTCGCCGACATGGGCGGACACGGCGCGGAGAGCCTCGATGTTGTTGAGCGGCGCGTATCGATCGTCGCCGCTCGCGAAGTCCATGACCTGCCTGGTCGGATGGTCGGCGGCCACGTAGTGGCGGACTCCGTACTCCGACAGAATGTCCCGAAGCCTGGTCGACAGTGTCCGGCCCTCGTTGCAGACCACGACGAGAGGCTCCCATGCGGCGGGAAGCTTGCCTGCGAGCGATTCGAACAGGATGGCGAGCTGCCACTGGAAGTAGATGGTGTCTTCCACGCCGACGACGAACTTCACACAGCGCGGGCCCGCTCCCGTCGCCTCGCGAAGATCGATGAGGCCGCCACGATCGAGCTGCTCGAGTGTCGTCCGCAGATCCAGCAGCAGATGCGGCTCGGACGCGTCGTAGCGCCCTTGCAGTTCGCCGAGTATGTCGTGGACGCTCCGCGTCCCGTCGCACAGCTCCCAGATCGCCAGCGCAGAAGCGTTGAGGAAGAAGGCATGGTCCGCCGCCGGTGGCAGCAGGACGGCCTCGCCTGCCATCGGCGACAGTGCAACACCGCGGCGCCGCGTCGGACGCGTGTTCTGAAGAAGGGGCAGCGCCAACTGTCGAGCCGCCTGTCAGAACGGTGTTGGAGACGGTGTCGGTGACGGCGTTGGTGCCGGTGTTGGCGCTGGTGTTGGTGCCGGCGTCGGTACCGGGAGCGGCGACGGCGTTGGCGCCGGCGTCGGGTTTGGCGTCGGTGCGGGCGTCGGTCCTGGTGTCGGATTGGGCGTCGGCGCCGGCGTCGGCGCTGGCGTCGGTTGCGGTGTCGGCTGTGGTGTCGGCTGTGGCGTGGGTGCCGGTGTCGGCGGTGAGGGTGGGCCGAAGCCCTGGGCGTACAACGTCCTCGGAAGGGTCGCGCTGCCCAGAACGACTGGTGTCACCCATTTGATCAGATGGCGCCTGCTGGGGTGCTCCGCGGACACGTGCGTCCCCGCCAGTTCCGCCGCCTCGACATCCGGCGCCGATACCTCGAGCGCGGCGATGCGGGCCCGCAGCGCCACCAGCTCCGCAAGCAGTTCATCCCGCGTCTTCTCGTTGTCACTCATTGGGGGCGCTCCATGCCTCGGGTGAGCCCATAGCATAATGATTCGCCACGCCGTAGAACAGCCCGGAACGCCAAGCGTCGCTCACCATGATCTTCGTGTCGATTGCGTCCTACACGGATCCCGAGCTCCCGAGGACGCTGCGAGACTGCCTCGACAATGCCCGCTGGCCGGGCGATCTCCGCTTCGGCATCTGCTGGCAGGCAGATCCGGGCGTGCAGGTCCCGCTCGACGTCTTTCGGACCGACCCTCGGTTCTCCTTCGACGATTGGTCGATCGAGCAGAGCAGGGGAGGCACGTGGGCGCGGAGCAGGGCTCAGCGGCTGTGGAACGGCGAGGAGCTCACACTGCAAGTCGACTCCCACATGACGTTCGAGCCGGAGTGGGACGAGCGGTTGATTGGGATGCTCGAGGCGCTCCCCGGCCGCAGGCCGCTGTTGACCGTGAACTCGCCGCTCTTCTGGTGGGACGATGCTGGACGGCTGGTTCGCGACGTGGCGCGGGGTGTGCCCACGACTCGCGTCAACCATTGGACCTCCGGAATGGGGTGGGCGCCGTGGTTCGACTTCGGGCCGCGCTACCCGCGCCTGCCCGGCCGCAACCGGTTCGTGTCGGGCAATTTCGTGTTCACGCTCGGGCGCTGGAACGAGGACGTTCCGCAGGATCCCGATCACTACTACTGGGGCGAGGAGTTCAGCCTGACGGTACGTTCCTTCACGTCTGGCTACGATCTGTGGGCGCCCCGCGAGATCGTCGTGTGGCACATGCTGCATCGCCACGGTCCGCCGCGCCGCCACTGGGAGCAGGGCCGGGACATCGTCGACGGCAAGAACGCCGTGGCGTTCGATCGGCTGCGGAAGCTGGTCTACAGCGGCGAGTCACAGGCATTGGGCCGATACGGCCTCGGGACCGAACGCACGCTGCACGACTACGAGATCTACGCGGGCTTCGATTTGGCGAACAAGCGCGCGCATCCAGATGTCTTCACGGGCCGGCCGCCCGATCCGGTGACGATCCACGGTGCGGAGGACTGGGCCCGCTGCTGCACGATCGAAGAGGCGTTCGCCGGCAACCCCGGGCGCACGGCTCTGCAATCGTTCGACTGAGGGGAACCCGGGCCAGGGACCTCGGCCGTCGGCCGTCGGCCCGCGAGCGTCCATCGTGCATGCCGTCTCCGGTTCGACGGCATCGGGCCAGGCGCCAATCCGGTTAGGATAGCGCGCGTGCGAACGTCAGACATCGATTGGCGGGAAGCCCGAACCTTGGTCACCGGTGGCGCTTCCTTCATCGGGTCCCACCTGGTGCAGTCACTGCTCGAAAGAGGTGCGCGCGTCCGGGTGGTCGACAATCTGAGCAGCGGCCGTCTGGCCAACATTCAACGTCACATCGACGCCGGCGACGTCGAGTTCGTCCAGGCCGACCTCACCGACGCGCGCTCGGCGGAGGCCGCGACGGCGGGCATCGACGTCGTCTTTCATCTGGCTGCCGACCACGGCGGGCGCGGCTACGTCGACCGTCATCAGTTCGACTGCGCGCGCAATCTGCTGCTGGATGCAGTGGTATTCCAGGCGTGTTACGCCGCGCGCGTGGAGAAGGTCGTGTTCGCCTCGTCCGCTTGCGTCTACCCGAACTACTTGCAGGGCGATCCTGGACACGCCTTGTATCTCACCGAGGACATGGTCGGTCCGCCCTACGACGCCGACAACATGTACGGCTGGGCCAAGTTAATGGGTGAGATGACGTTGCGTGCCTATGCGACGGAGAAGGGCATGAAGGCGGTCAGCTGCCGGTACTTCACGGTGTACGGCCAGCGCGGCCACGAACACCACGCCGTGACGGCGATGATCGCTCGGGCCTTCGTGCGTCAGCAGCCGTACTACGTCTGGGGCACCGGAGAACAGATCCGCAACTGGACGCACGTGAGCGACATCGTCGACGGCACGATCCGATGCGCCGAATCGATCGATGACGGAACGGCGGTGAACCTCGGCACGATGGAGCGCACACGCGTCATCGACGCGGCTCACGAGGTCCTTCGCTATACCGGCCATCGCGCGGACGTCGTGCCGCTGCCGGAGATGCCGACGGGACCGCTCAATCGCGTGGCCGACAACGCGCTCGCCCGCTCGCGGTGCGGCTGGGAGCCGCGAACCTCGTTCGTCGAGGGCTTGCACGACACGATTGACTGGTATTTCTCCGCCAAGAGCCGGGACGCCGTGGCGGCCGATCTCGAGCGACGCCTGTTCGAGCGGCTCTGAGATGTCCCCCGGGCCTCCGATGAGGTAACGTGTCTCGCCACGAGCGCCAGCTAGACCGGCTGGCCGCTCAGCGGGGACGCGATCCGACGAGGACCTGCCGATGACGCGCGCGCGCCTACACCTTACGGCCGCACTCCTGGCACTGCTGCCATCGCTGGCACATGCCCAGCCGACCTGTTCGATCCAGCCAACCAAGGCGTTTCGCGGCGAGCTGATCAGATTGAAGCTGCCCGACACCTCCCTCGCGACGACGGCGCGCGTCACGCTCCGCCCGACGCGGGCGGTGGCCGAAAACGCCGCCGAGCCGACACCGGCGAGAGCGGAGTACGGGCAGCAGTCGCCCGACCTCACCGTGACGGCAGGCACCACGTCTTTCGCGGTCGATGCCGAGGCGCCGCTGGGCCGGTACACCGTGGCGGTCGAGCTCGACGGCCAGCCCGGGCTGACCTGCGGCACCTTGCAGGTGGCGCTCCCCGACAATTGGAAGCTGGTGCTCGGCGAGTTCAATCCGCGCGGCACCTTCGATGTGTCGACGCAGAAGGTGATGCGGGAGACGGGCCCGGTTGACGCCGGGACGATCTCGCTGTCACTGCGCGGGAGCGGCTTCCTGGTCGACGTTCCGAGCGACAACCGCATCTACATCAACGGCGCGAGACAGCCGGTGGTCTGGAGCGGGTGTCCACCTCCGCCGCCGCCGGGTGATGCGCCACCGGCGGCCGTGATCACCTACGGCGCGGTGCTGAACAGCGAGCAGATCGATTTGTGCCAGGTCGAAGTACCTGGCCGCCGGCGCGTCGTCTCGGTGGAAGTATCCCAGGAAGGTGTTGCACGCACGGCCGTCCGCTACTTCAGACTGTATTGGTGGGACCGCAAGATCGTCGGCACGTTCGCGGGACTGGTGGCGCTCGGCCTCGCGGGCGTCGTCCTCTTCTTCGCATACCGGCTGAAGACGCAGTCGGGCAGCCAGTCCCTGAGCTACGTCCAGATTCTCTTCCTCGATCCCGAGAGCGGAACCTATAGCCTGTCCAAGCTCCAGTTCTACTGCTGGACCTTTGCGGCTCTCTTCGGCTACGTCTATCTCGCCACGAGCCGGCTCTTCGTCCAGGGCGAGCGGTGGCCGGACATTCCCGATGGTCTGCCTGCGGTGATCGCGCTCGGTGCCGGTACGGCGGTGGGCGCGCAGATCGTACAAGGCACGAAAGGGCCGAAGGGGGCGGGGACGGAACAACCAAGCCTCGGCGATTTCGTCACCAGTGGTGGCGTCGCGGCGCCGGAGCGCGTCCAGATGCTGGTCTGGACGATCGTCGGCGTCCTGGTGTTCATGTACGCGGTGCTGCAGTACGGACCCGAGGAGATCCAGGCCCTGGATCCGGTGCCGCCAGGACTGCTGTACATGATGGGACTCAGCTCCCTCGGCTATCTCGGAGGGAAGCTCGCGCGGGCGGCAGGGCCCGTCATCAACGCGATCTCGATCGTCCCCGCCGAACCCGATCAGACCCTGCTGAGCGACACGCAACCGGCTGTCCCCGATCTGACGATGGCCGGTCACCGTGCCGAACAGACCGCGGCACGCCTTCGCGTCGCCGGCGGCACCGCGGCGAAACCCGCGCTCGATTCGCTGACGGCCGGAATCAACGCGCTGAAACAGGCGACGACGCTGGCGGGCCTGCGGGCGCTCGAGGTCACGCTGGCGGGAGAAACCGCGAAAGCGGAGTCCGTTGCCGAAACCACGGCCGCTGCGGTTGGCACGGGCGAGGCCCCGGCGGACGCGTCGCAGGCGGCGCAGACGGCGCAGGGAGCAGCCGCGGCGCTCCAGGATCTGTCGGCGGCGGTCACGGCCGCCCTCGCAGCGGTCCCCTCGACCACGGGACGCCGCGAGTTCAACCGCGTGATCGAGTTGCGCGGCAGAAACCTGTCGGACCAGGGGCTGTTCTCCATCGACCAGATCGAGCTGCCGTTCCGGATGTTGCGGCCGAACGCCGACGGAAAGCAGCAGCCCGACATCGTCGTCCGCGAGAAGAACGATCCGAACATGGCCGTGGTGCTGCGCCTGACAATCGACGCGAACCGTCTCGAAGAGCCCGATCTCCGGCGGTATCGCGCCTGGTTCGGGGCGCCCAGCACCCAACCGAAGGTCTTCAGCATCGTCAATCTCGACGGGCAGCGTGCGGACATCAGCTTTTCGGTGCCGCCTGCCGCCGCTCAGAAATCGACGGAGCAGGCTCAGCAACCCGGCGGCGCGGCGACGGCCGCGATTGGCTGAAAGAGGGCGTCACGTGAACGAGCTGCAGAGTCGGACCGCCAAGGCCATCGTCAACATCTTCGAGACCGGCCGAGTTGCTGGCGACTACGGCGCGGTGACGGTGCTCAAAGGCGACTCCGGTCACCTCACATACGGACGCAGCCAGACCACGCTCGGCAGCGGGAATCTGTTCCTGCTGATCCGCGCGTATTGCGCTCGGGCGGACGCGTTGTTCGCCTCGGAGCTGACGCCGTTCCTCGCGTCGCTGGCGGCGCGCGATACGGCGCTCGACAGGAATCCGGCGCTGCGTGAGGCGCTTCGGGACGCGGGCGACGATCCGGCCATGCGCGCCGAGCAGGATCGCTTCTTCGACGACCATTACTTCAAGCCGGCACTGAGCACCGCGGCGGCGCGGGGGATCACCGAACCTCTTGGGCAGACCGTCGTTTACGACAGCATCGTGCACGGGGGCTTCGGCAAGGTGGCCGCGCGTGTCGGTGCCGCGGTCAGCAGCGCGGGTGTCGACCAGCGTGAGTGGGTACGCCGCTACGTCACGGCGCGCCGCGCGTGGCTGAAGGGGCTCGCCGCACCGTTGCCGGCCACGGTGTATCGCATGGACGCGTTCGAGGCCTTGATCGGGAACGGAGCATGGGAGCTCCCGTTGGATCTGAAGGTTCGCGGCGTGACGATCTCGACCGACAACCTCGACCCGGCGCCGGTGCTCCGTGCGACGGCGGCCGATGCGGACGATCCGCCGCCGCCGCGCATCCTCGTGCTGACGTCGCCGTTCATGCGTGGCGAGGACGTGCGGCTCGTCCAGGAGGCGCTCCGAGCGAACGGGTCGTCGATCGAGCCCGACGGCATCTTCGGGAACTTCACGGAGACGCTTGTGCGCCAGTTCCAGGCGAACAGGCAGTTGCGGGCCGACGGCGTCGTGGGGCCGGCGACGCGTGCCGCGCTCGGTCTGTAGTGTGTAGGGCCGAGGAGGTCGAGTCTGCTCAGCCGCGCCGGCGAGGCTTTCCCGCCGACTCCGCACCAGGCGGCTCGCTGAACGGCTTCACCGGAATCCGCTCATAGCTCACGTCGAGGATCTCGAGCTCCTCGGTGCTGCCCGGCGCGCGGAGCACCACACGTTCGCCCGGCCCCGCCTTCATCAACGCGCGGGCCAGCGGCGAGACCCAGCTGACGTGGCCCCGCTCGAGATCGACTTCGTCGAGTCCGACGATGCTCACCACGCGTTCGGTGCCGCTGGCGTTGACGTAGCGGACGGTGGCGCCGAAGAAGACGTGCGTGGCCGCGCGGCCGGACCGCGGCGCTTCGGGGTCGACGACCTCCGCGGCATCGATCCGCTTCGTGAGGAAGTGGATCCGCCGATCGATCTGGCGGAGCCGCCGCTTGCCGTATTGATAGTCCGCGTTCTCGCTGCGGTCGCCGTTGCCCGCGGCCCAGGCGACGACGTCGGTGACGGCCGGTCGTTCGCGGACGAGCAGGAACTTCAGCTCGTCGCGAAGCCGCTGCAGGCCGGCTGGCGTGATGTAGTTCTTGACTCCCGCGAGCTCGGGATGTTCCGGCGCAACCGGGCCCGGATCGAGCTCGTTGTCCTCGCCGTCAGATTCCTTCGTAAACGCCTTGTTCATGCCGTCGGTCTGCCGATCCGCTCGAGGCTCAGGGCTGCACGGCGTCTTTCGGACGCGGCAGCGGGTTCACCCAGTTGGGATCGTACTTCGTGTTCACGATCGTGCCATTCATGATGACCGTCCGGATGCGCCGCGCTGCCGTGACGTCCGCGAGCGGATTGCCGTCGACGATCACGAAGTCGGCGGACTTGCCGGCTTCGACGCTTCCGTAGTCTTTGTCGATGCCCAGCGCCTGGGCGGGCCAGAGCGTGGCCGCCTGAATGACGGTCATCGCCGGGATGCCCATCTTCTCGACGCCCTGCATGACCACGTGCAGACCGAGACCGGGCACGATCGCGCTGCGCTCGATGCCGTCGGTCGAGACCAGGATCTTGCCGCCCGCCGCGACGTACTGCTGGAGAAAGGCGACGACGATCTTGTACGCCTCGCTCGGCGGCCCCGGCTCGCGGACCCATGCAGCCTTCTCCTCGCCCGGAACGAATGCCAACCCGGGGTCCTTCGCCAGACGCTCGACCTCGGCGCGAACGGCGGGCCAGATGACCGGCTGGACCCAGTTGTACAGGGCGACGTCGACGATCACCCCCTGTTCGACCATCTTCGTGATGAGTGGCGAGAACTTCCCGGTGTCGACGGCGCGCGCCAGCTCGAGCTGCTCCTGTGGTCCGGGTTTCGGGAGCGGCTTGCCTTCGCGAATGAGTTGCGCCCGGAAGAACGGCGGCAGGTGCTCCATCTCCTTCATGCCGAAGCTCATCGCAGTATCGATGTTCTGGAGATGGCCCAGCACGGGCATGCCGAGCTTCCATGACTCGTCGATGACCGAGGCGAGCTGCTCGTCCGTGATCGTGGCGTCGACCTTGACGAAGTCGGCGCCCAGGGTGTGCAGATACCGCACGTATGCACGGGCCTCCGCCGGCGTCTTGACGAAGCTCGGATCTTCGACGATCTCTCCGGCCGCGTTGATCAACCGCGGCCCGTTGAGACCGGTGACGCGCGCGCCGGAAACGAACAGCCGGGGACCCTGGATGATCCCGCTCTTCAGGAGCGCCCGCTGGCCGAGGATCCATTGCGTGTCGTTGTGAATATCCCCAACCGTGGTGACTCCGTGTGCGAGGTACAGCGGGATCTTCCACGGCCGCGTATGAAGATGCATGTCGACGAGGCCTGGGAGAATCGTCCGGCCGTCGGTCTGCATCACCGTTGCGCCGTCGGGAATCGCCACCTCTCCGCGACGGCCGACGGCGCGTATCCGGCCGCCTGCGACGACCACGACGGCGTCGGCGATCGGTGGCCGTCCGGTTCCGTCAATCAGGGTCCCGCCTTGCAGGACGAGTATCCGCTCCTGTCCGGATGCGGCTGACGCGATGGACAGGGCAACCAGGATCGCCAACGTGCCGAGTCTCGGTGACTTCATCACGACCTCGCTGTTGAGCAGGTTCCGACCGCGGCAGCTTCGACTGCCCGTGTACCGACCGCACTATACGGGATGCCGGACGCGGAGGGTAGGGTCGCGGCGCGCTCCTGGCGGCCCGGGCTCACTTGCCCAGTACGATCCGCAGCTCTCCCCAGTACGTCATGCTGCCGCGTTCCGTGTCGACGTGCTCGACGTAGGTGAACCGATCCTTGACCCGGCGGATCCGAACGTATTGCCCGGGCTCGGTGGACGACGAGAGGTAGGTGAACTCGCCCCACGCGGTCTGCGTGAGCGGTCGATCGCCGCGGCTCGCCCAGAAGAATTGCCCGTTGCGGATCTGAATGGCGAGCGGCCTCTTCGCTGCCTCGTTCGGCTGGAGCTCCGTTCGGGTCACGCTGTCTTGCGTCGTTTCGACCTGCACCTGCGGGAGCCCCTCGAGCGCCGTCGCTTCTCGCGGAAGGGCAGCGCCATCCGCCGGCGTTTGGGCCAACGATCCGGCCGCACATGCCAGCAGCAGGACCAGACCTCCGAGCACCGTTTCGATTCGCACCGTGTGGACTCTCATGATCGGCACCGCCACCCGGAACGAACGCAAGGACGATTCCAGGCGGCTCGTGCGTACAGCGGCCCGTTCGGCGCGTCTGCCGCTGGATTGGAGCGGGATTCTCCAGGGCGGGGGGTTATTTCCCGTCCCGGCGTCGTCACTTCACGGCGACCCCTTCGGGTTCGCCGTCGCGCGGCGGAATGCTCAGCGTCCGTCCAGCGAGAACGCTGCGCTCCTGCCGGGCGCGGTGGAGCTGTCGGCGGACGGCGCCAGTGCCGGCGAAGGGAGCGCAGGAGACGCCACCGCCGGGGCACTTCGCAGCCATCCGAGGCCGCGCGGCGTTCGTTCGACGCGCTGAGGGCTCGATGCGGGAGTCCGAGCCGTAACCGCTGGAGTGAGGTCGAAGAGCCGGACCACGTGCTCGCCCGCGTATTCGAGCGCGGGCTGTTCGTCCAGCCGCTCGAGTGCCCGCTGCCCGTCAAAACGCTCCCTGAACTGGGGCACCTCCCAGGGTTCCAGCAGGGCATACGTGCGGACGCCGTGGTCCGCGAGCCACGACGCCGCCGTGTCGAGGGCATCGCTCGGCATCTGGTCGTACCGCGCGGTGACGCGGCCCCCGTAGTACCGGAGCGACCCGCTGTGGATCAGGGAAAAGACCACGCTGCGCTCGCTGGTCGCGCTGCCCACGTGACGCGCGAGCTCGACCGCGTCGCGCTCGTGACGGAGCTCGTCGAAGGCGCCGCGCTGCCGGGCGATGTCGAGCCGGTGTGTGCCTGCGGCGAGCACGAGCCACGCGGCGGCGAGCACGCCGATTGGACCGGTCAGCCGTGATGCGCGCCGGATGGCCTGCGCGACGCCGACGAACATCAGCGGGAAGGAGGGGAGCAGGAAACGGAGGAACGGCCATTCGTCGAATTGCAGATACGGCAGATAGATCGCCCACAGGCCGACGACGAAGAGCGCCGCGCCCAAGGCTGGACCGATCCCACCCGTCGAGCGCCGCACGCGGGCCGCCGCGAGTCCGAGCGCCGCCAGACCCATGAGAGCGAGCGGGGTTTCGGTCTCGAGCAGCCACGTCAGGTACGTCTTTAGGTTCGGCCAGATGTTCTCGATCGCGAAGAGTTGGTCGAGGTTGCCGTAGCCGGACTGAAGCGCCGAGCCGTACAGGCGGCGGTTCACGACGGCGACCAACAGCGGGCCAGGCAGCAGACCGACGCCGAAGATAGCCAGGTGCCGCCACGACCGGAACCGGTGCCCGGTTTCGCCCCTCCCGGCCTGTCCGTTCGTGGCGCACGTCCAGGCGAGCGGAACCGCGAGCGGCACGAGATTCGGACGGATGGCGACGGCGAGAGCCGCGCACATCCCCGCGGACAACAGCGTCCTTCCACTGGGCCGGCGTGCGAGCGCGAAGTACCAGGCGAGCGCCCATGCGGCGGCCGTAGGGACGTCGGACATGGGCAACACGACCATGAACCAGAAGACCGGGCTCGTCGCCATCAGCCACGCCGCGCCGAGCGCGACCGACGGCGCATCGGCGACCCTTCGCCCGATCCCGTACGTGGCGAGCACCAGCACGCTTCCGCAGACCGGCACGACCCAGAAGAGCGCTTCCTGTCCGCCGACGATCTTTGCCGCCGCCATCAGCAGCGGCAGGCCCGGCGAATAGGTCGGCACGATGAGATTGCCCGCGGGCGCCGCCGCGTACCCGAGTGGTGCGAACACCGCGGGCGCGTTCGACCACGGCAGCTCCGCCGGCCACGCCTGGGCGAGCATCAAGCGGCCGTGGATCCAGAGATCCGCTTGACTGACGTAGCCGTATGCGTCCGCCCCGCTCGCGACCGTGGTGGCGAAGAGGACGCCGGCCACGAGCACCGAGCCGGCAAGCAGCGTGGCGGCGACCCAGGCCGGGACGTGCGAGGCCGCAGCGCGGAGCGCATCACAGGTGGGCTCGAGACCGTGCAGATAGGCGAACAGCGAAAGCGCCGCGGCGGCCCACACCAGCGGGCGCACGGTGTCATGGTTCGTGATCCGGAGGCCGAGGAGGCTGAACTCGAAGCCGCCGCTGAGGGCGATCGCCGCCGCCCAAAGGAGGGCAGCGCCGGCAACCGTCAGAGCTGCGATGCGGAGCGCGAGACGCATGCGGATGTGCTGGTCAGGGCGTCATCTTAGCCGAGTTGACGCGATCCTCCGGGCCGCATCGGGGCCGCGTGGTGGCACGGCCGGGGGCCCGGCGGATGCACAATAGCGAAGTGAATCGTCCTTCACTGCGCCCCGCGCCGGAGCCTCAGGACGCGCGGCGTGTGCGTCCTCTCGATATTTTCGTCGCGGTGAACCTGCTGCTCTTCGCCGCGATGTGCGTCTTCACCTACTACGCGCGTTTCGTTCAGTACCGCGGCGCCGCGAACATCCACGAGTTCTTCCTCTACGCAGCCGTCCTGGTGTCGGGCATCCTGTTGCTCTGGCGGCAGTTCCGGCACGTGCGGTTCGACCCTCTGCTTCTCGCGATGGTGCAGGCCGGGATTCTGGCGCACTTCGCCGGGGCGTTCGTACAGTGGGACGGGCATCGGCTCTACGACTACGAGTCCGGCGGTCTTCGCTACGACAAGCTGGTTCACTTCCTGAACGCCTTCATCGCGCTCCGCGTCGTCGCTCATATCACCGTGCAGCATGGCTATCGCCGCGACGGGCTGATGCGCGTGCTCATGGCGCTCACGGTTCTGGGGTTGGGAGCGGTCGTCGAGGTCGTCGAGTATCTGGTAGTGCGAACGGTGCCAGGCAACGGCGTCGGCGGCTACGACAACAACATGCAGGACTTGATCGCGAACGGCGTCGGCACTCTCGTATCGGTGCTCACGCTCGGGCTCGACGCGAGGTCGATGAGCACCGCCCGCCGTCTTCGCGTGGTCGCGTCGGCCGGACGAGGGGGTGCTGCGCCTGCCGGCGCAACGGTCGCCTGGACGGTGGTCGAGCTCGCGACGGCGTGCACGATCCTGCTGTCGATGATCTGGATCGGACCGGCCGTCCTGCCTCGGACCGTTTTTCCGTTCGCCGCCGTGGCGATGATTGCGGCGGGCATCGCATACGCCGTCTGGGTGTCCCCCGTGCTCGTCCACCGGGATCCCCTCCCGGAGCGGGGACTCGGCGATTGGACGACGTGGTTCGTTCGCACGGACAACCTGCACGAAGCCGCCCGCCAGTTCCTCGTGCTCACGCTCGGAGGGGCGGTTGCGATCTTCGTGCTGTCCGCGCGCTTCAACCCGGATTGGGCGGCCAATGCAGACTGGCGCGCGTGGCTCGTTCGCCTCGGCTTCTACGCAACCTCCGCGACGCTGCAGGCGATCGTGTTCGTGGGATTCGTCGTCGTGAGATTGCGCACGCTGCTCCCGTCGAGGGTGGCCGTCGCGTGTGTCGCAGGCGTGCTCTTCGGGCTGGTGCATGCGCCGAATCCGCTGCTGGTCGCGTTGACGGCGATCTTTGCGGCCGCCGCGGCGTGGATCAGCGTCAGAACGCCAAACGTGTTAGCCGCGGCTGGGAGCCAGCTCGTGCTCGGGCTGCTGCTGCACCGTGCGTTGGGCCTGACGCTGCGGGTGGGCTACTTCGCGTCGCATCCCGACCTTCATGTCTTCCGGGAAGCGGTGCCGGTGGTCGGAAGGATTATTGGGGGGCTCTACTGAGACTACTGCAGGAACGTGAGACTACCGAAGGAACGGACCATCGCACGCGAGCGAACGGACGACCGAAAGAAGGGCGGGAACGCGGAGCGTGGACGCCCGCGTTCCCGAAGTCGGCGGTCCTTCAGTGCCTCAGCTTGAACGACGCTCCGACGACGAAGGCGAAGGTGTTCAGCTGATTCTGCACGATGGTGTACTGAGCCTGGAAGAACGGCTCGTATCCTGCCCCTGAGCTCATGGCGATGCGAGCGCCAGAGACCAGGTTGAGGCCGACCTTGGTTTCGGACGGAAAGCCTTCGGGTGAGACCGTCCGCACGGCGCCGCCGATACCCGCGAAGGGCCGAATGCGACCGGGCTGCGCCAGTTCAAGGTTCTTCAGGACGTTGGCGTCGATCTCGCGGATCGAACCGTTGTCCAATGGCCGGAAGGTGAAGCGGGGATTCAGCTCGAGCCCTCGGGCCATCTGCACACGCACATCCGCGCCGAACGTCAGCCAATTGTCGGCGTTGTCGAGCTCACCTCCGACGAACGCGCCGGCCGACATCACCCCGGGGCGGACTTCGTCGGCGATTGCCGTTTGCGCCGACGCTGCCAGCGGAGCGCCCGCAACAATCAATGTCATCACACACGCGCGCAGGATTCGTCTCATTCTGTCGGTCTCCGTTAAGCGAAAGCAGATCCATGCTCAGCTTATCGCGGGTTCGTCGTTGGGACAAGGCGTGCACCACCGCGCACCGCGACGTTCAGCGCCGCGTAACTCTTACGCGCGCGTCGTGAATCCTACAGATCCACCTGGGACTATTTCCTCCACGACCTCCGCGCGCTCGTTGAGCAGCGCCGCCAGCTCACGGCTGCGCTGCAGCGCCTGCTCACGCGCCGAAGGTCCAGAGAAACAGACGATGTAGGTGTCGTCGAGCGAAATGCGCCACTCGCCTTGTCGGTCTGGTGAGAGCGAGAGCCTGACAGGCATCGCTGGCCTCCGGCTCCAAGCTCCAGCAAAGGCGGCGCCGTCTGGTCTTCAGAATCCCCAGCGGATGCGGTGGCTACTGGGGCGGCGGAGCTGGTCCTCGGACGCGTCCTCGCCGCGCCCCCGGTCAGCCGCGCGCTCGACGGGCAGGCCGTCGGTCCACCAGCGGCGGCGGTCGGTGAGCAGCCGGGCGAAGTGCCGGCGCTCGCGCCCGCTGCGCCGGTCGGGCGAGAAGCTGACGAACGTCCATCCGGTTCCGATGAGGAGCGTTTCGAAGTCCTCTTGAAACCGTTGAAGACGCTCGAGCTCCTGGAACTCATACGTGCGCGGCGTTCCGGCGTGATCCACGGTCAGGAGATGACGCGCCTCGCCGGTGGTGCGCCGGAGGGCGAGCCGCTCCAGACCGCGGTTGAAGGTCCATACCTGCTCGTTCACGCCTGTTCTTATCGGATCGTTCCCGCCCGGAGAACACGAGTCGCCGCGGCTTGCCGGTTGCACCCTTGGCAGCCGGTGCTCGCACGCAAGCGGGGGAGGCGCCCCGCTGACCGAGCTCTACATGGAGTACTCGGCCATCTCGGGTCAGCGGCGCGACGATGAGTTGGCGAACGTGGACGATGCGTTGTACGCGCCTGGGCGCGATGTTCGTCGGCGCGGGGGAGAGGTTGACCTGAGCCACGTGCGAGAGACGCCGGGGGCTCCGCGGCCCGAGTTGCGCGTAGCGCCTCAGTCGGTGAGACGAATCGATCGCACGATTTGAGTGAAGACGGCGCGATAGGCGCTGGCCTCCTCCTCCGGCGCCACCGCAAGGGTGTAGAAGAGATTGCCGTCACGCGTGCGCGTGGTGACCATTTCGATCGTTTCCGGACGTCCCGTTGCGTCCGAGACGTTCTGGAGTCTGGTCTGCAGCGCGCGGCGGCCGCTCACGGTCGTGTTCAGATAGCCGGACGGGCGGGACAGCTGCGGATTGCCGCGGGAGAGCGATTCGAGGAACGCGTCGGTGGCGGCACGCAGGTCGGACTGCCGGCTGTCAGCGAGCCCAACCTCCACGCCGTGCGTCAGCACGTTCGCTCCGCCGTGATCGCCGAAGCCGCCTTCGGGGGCGAACGTGACGGCGCTCGATGCCGGAAACTCACGCCAGTTCGACGGCACCGCGATGCGGAAAAGATTGCCTTCGGAATACTGCTGCAGGCGCGACGAGGGCGGTTCGACCGGCCCGAGCGTCCCTGCGGCCTGGCGCGGCTGGTCGCGCGACGTGTTCGCCGCGTTGCTGCGAGACACCTCTTCCATGCTCGGCGCCTTCGGCATGTTCTTGAGGCGGGTCCGAATGCGTTCGAAGTCGCCCGTCTGCCGGACGGGCTTGGTCACCTCGAGGAGACGCGCTTCCTTCGTGATGTATTCGGAGCGGTTGCCGGGGTTCGGGTGGCTGCTCAGCCACTCCGGCCCGTTCGATCCGGCCTCCTTTTCGATCGTCTGGAACATCGCTGCCATGTCGCGGGGATCGTAGCCCGCTCGCGCCATGAGCTGCGCGCCCAGGATGTCGGCCTGCCGCTCGTAGTCGCGGCTATAGCGAAGAAACGCTGCGCCGAGGCCGAACTGCGTGCCCTGCGCGACGATGTTGCCGGTCCGGCCTCCGATAATCGCCCCGAGCACAGCACCCGCGACCTGTCCGATCTGGTAGGGCGTCGCCTTGCTTGCCTGGGCGGTCCCATGCCGCAGAATCACGTGGCTCAGCTCGTGAGCCATCACGCTGACTGCTTCACCTTCGGTCTTGGCCGCTTCGAGCATGCCGCGGTGGAGGAACATCGGCCCGCCTGGCAGTGCAAACGCGTTGATCTCCCGCAGGTTGACGACTTCGAACGTGTACTGGAACTCCGCGTGCTGCATCGAGGGCTCGATGGCCTGAACCAGCCTGCGGCCGAGCCCCTCCACATACGACTCGACCCCGTCATCTTTCAGAAGCGGCAGCTCCTTCCGGACCTGCTGCGCCGCCTCACGGCCGAGGCGCACGTCTTCCGCGGGGGAATACTTGTTGGCTGGAGGAGTGACCCGTGTCTGGGCACCGAGTGTCGCGGCCGCGAGCGCCGCGGCCAGAAGGGAGGCGCCAACTGTTCCTTTCATGCGAATGCCTCAGTGCAAGATCGAGACCTCGGAGGCACCCTGGAATCGACCTTGCTTTCTGAAGTCATCATTACACGACTATGAGCGCCTCCCGCCGCAAACCCATGAAGACGCGCAAACCACGACGCGCTGGCCGGCCGCCCGCAGGTGAAGGCGGTGAGCGTGTCACGGACTACCCACAGCTCAGCATGCGTGTGCCGTCCGAGATGAAAGCCCGCTTGATGGCGCTTAGCGCCGTCACCGGTCGTGCTCAATGGCGGCTCGTCGTGGAGGCCCTTGATTGCTTCCTCGAGGAATTGCCTTCGACCGATCGGGAGCTCGTGACCGGGCTCAGCCGGCGCCTGCTTCGAGCCGCCAGTTAGCCGCCACGGCCAGGAGTCCACCGGCTGCCGGTTCGATTCGCCTCGAAGTCCCCGGACCCGGCGACAGGGTTCATGGACCGACTGGGTTCATGGATTCAGACGGGATTCCTGGATTCACCTGACACGAACTGTCACTGCCTCGCGCGACTGCCACGGAGTGTCACGAGCCGCTGCACGCTTCTGCGCGTATCGGCGCTCCTTGACACATTCGACGCTGCGGCACGAGCCCTGCTGTAGAATCGCGCCAGGATCACCGTCCGTGAAGCTTCGGAGCGCAGCCGGATTCGCCCTGATCGACGTGCTGTTCACGTGTGCGCTGCTCGGCATTCTGTCCAGCATCGCACTGCCTCGTTTTCTGCTGGCACGGCAGTCGGCCAGCGCGGCCACGGCGATCGGCGCGTTGCGCTACATTCACAGCGCTCAGCTGAGTTTCGCCCTCACCTGCGGCTCCGGCTATTACGCCCCGAACCTGACCACGCTCGGGCAGGTACCCCCTGGTGGAGGCAACGAGGCGTTCATCTCGCCCGCGCTGTCGGAGGCGAACACTGTGACCCGGTCCGGCTACTCGATCAAGATCGAGGCGAGCGCCTACCCCGGAGCGCCGGGGAGCTGCAACGGCCTTGCGCCTGGACAGTCGACGCAGGCGTACAGCGCAACCGCCAACCCCATCGAACCCGAGAACAGGCGATACTTCGGCACAAACGTGAACGGCGCGATCTACGAGCACTCCTCGACGCTCGACGGTGTGATGCCGAACGTCGGCATCCCGCCCGCGGGCCGTGTGATTCACTGACGGGTTCTGGTTCGCCGAGGGTTCTTCAACCGCGGTGGTGCGAGGCGCGAGCCGCTTGCGCGTATCGTGACGGCAGAGGACGACCGAGACGCGTCTGCATCAGCTCAGAGGCCTCGAGCACCCCTGCGAGCGTCACGTCGGTCTCGATACCCAGTCCGTCGAGCATGTAGATCAGGTCCTCGGTCGCGAGGTTGCCGGCCGCGCCTGGCGCGAAGGGGCATCCACCCAGCCCACCTGCCGAGCTGTCGAAGGCCGAGACTCCGAGTTCCAGTGCGATGAGCACGTTGGCCAGAGCGGTGCCGCGCGTGTCATGCAGGTGCAGCGCGATCCGATCGAGGGGCGTGCGCCGGCCCACGGCGTCGATCAGCGCTGACACCTGGCCAGGATGGGCGATGCCGATCGTGTCGCTCACGGCAACCTGCCATACGCCGAGATCGAGGAGACGTGCCGTGAGGCTGGCCACGCGATCCGCCGGGACGTCCCCTTCATAAGGACATCCGAACGCGGTGGAGAGATAGCCGCGGACCCGCATGCCGTACGAATGTGCGCGCGTGCAGACCTCGCGGTAACGTGCGAGCGATTCCTCGACGCCCTGGTTGATGTTCGCCCGGCTGAAGGTCTCCGACGCCGCGGCGAAGATCGCGATTTCCGAGACGCCGGCCGCGAGTGCGCGCTCCAGGCCGGCCAGGTTCGGCACGAGGGCCGAGTACTTCGTCCCCGGCCGCCGGGTGATGCCGGCGAAGACGGCTTCGGCATCGCGCAGCTGCGGCACGCGCGTGGGGCTGACGAACGCCGAGACTTCGATGGCCGGAAGGCCGGCGGCGCTCAAACGATCGACGAACGCAATCTTGTCCGGCGTCTCGATGCTCGTCGATTCGTTCTGGAGGCCGTCCCGAGGGCCGACCTCGATGATGTTCACGCGCGTTCCTCGGAGAGCGATCACCGCCGCCGCGGCGTCCGCCGTCGGCCGATCGCCGCCGCCGGTCACGCTTCCAGCTCCACGAGCACCGCGTCCGCCTGCACCAGATCGCCCTCGCGGCATCGCACCTCGACGACCGCCGCGTCGGACTCCGCCCGGATGGGCAGCTCCATTTTCATGGCCTCCAGCACGACCAGGGTGTCGCCCTTTCGCACGCGGTCGCCCTCGGCTGCGAGCACACGGAGCACTGTTGCGGGCATCGGCGTGCTGAGGAACTGCCGTCCAGCGAGCGGCGCCGCCGCGGGGCGTGCCGGCGCCGGCTGGAACGGGCGCCGGAAGACGCGGCCGTTCCAATGGAACCACCGGTCCTCGGGCGTGCCCGCGACGTAGACGATGTCGCGGCCGCCCTCATGTTCGACGCAGTACATGCCATCGTCGACGCGCGTGACGCGTGGTCCCGTGGTCATCGCACCGCCCAGCCGCGCACCGACTGCCAGGGATCGACGGCCGGGCCGCCGTTCTGTCGCGTCGAGCCGTGTTCCTGAACTGCTCGCTCGACCGCGCGCAAGAGCGGCGGCGGCTCGTCGGCCAGTCCGATCGCCAGCGCCGCGCCTTCGCGATCGAGAAATCCGGTATGAACGCGCCCTTCGCGAAACTCGGTCGTCTCCAGCACCCGAATGAGGAACGGGATGTTGGTCCCAACGCCGAGCACTGGGAACTCGCGTAGCGCGCAGATCAGCCGTGCGATGGCGAGCGGACGCGTCTCGGCCGTCGCGATCACCTTGGCGAGCAGCGCGTCGTAGTGCACGCCGATCGTGTCGCCTTCACGCACGCCGGAATCGACGCGGATGCCGGGACGTCTCGGCTCGCGATAGAGCAGGAGCCGTCCTGCCTGCGGGAGGAATCCGCGCGACGGATCTTCCGCGTACACGCGCGCCTCGATCGTGTGGCCGCGCTGCACGAAATCCGCCTGTGTCCACGGAAGCGGCTCACCGGAGGCGACCAGCAGCTGCGCGCGCACCAGGTCAACGCCGGTCACCAGCTCGGTGACCGGGTGTTCCACCTGGAGGCGCGTATTCATCTCGAGGAAATAGAACGGTGCGTCGTCCGATCGGCCGCCGGCGAGATCGACCAGGAATTCGACGGTGCCCGCGTTCAGGTACGACACGGCACGCGCGGCACGAACGGCGGCGTCGGTCATGCGCCGGCGCAGTCCCGGCGTCAGGTTCGGGGACGGACTCTCCTCGAGGACCTTCTGGTGGCGCCGCTGCGCGGAACATTCACGTTCGAACAGGTGGACGATGTGCCCGTGTGTGTCCCCGATGATCTGCACTTCGACGTGATGCGGCCGTTCGATCAGCCGCTCCACGTAGAGCGTGCCGTCGGCGAATGCGCCCTGCGCCTCCCGTCGCGCGGCCCGCACCGCGTCGATGGCGTCAGCTGATGCGGGCACCTGGCGCATGCCGCGGCCGCCTCCCCCCGCTGACGCCTTCACGAGAGCCGGATATCCGATCGCGGCTATCGCGGTCGCGATTCCGGCGTCGGTCTGGTCGGCAGGCGTGACGCCAGGCACGACCGGCACGCCCGACGCCGAGACCGCGGCACGCGCTTCGATCTTCGAACCCATCCGCCGGATCGCTTCCGGCGCTGGACCGACGAGGAGGACTCGGGCGTCTCGACATGCCGAGGCGAACGCGGCGTTCTCCGACAGGAACCCGTAGCCTGGGTGCACCGCATCGGCTCCGGTGCTCCGGACTGCTTCGAGGATCGCGGCGCTATCGAGATAGCTCTCGCTGGCGGGCGCGGGTCCGATGCGTATGGCCCTGTCGGCGGCTGCGACGTGGGCGGCGCCGGCGTCGGCGTCCGAGTAGACCGCGACGCTCTCGATGCCGAGCTCGCGGCAGGCCGCGGCAATCCGGACCGCGATCTCTCCGCGGTTGGCGATGAGCAGGCGACGGATCACGAACGGCTCCAGGTAGGCTTCCTCTTCTCCAGGAACGCGCTCAGCCCTTCCTGACCCTCGGCGGACGCTCGCCGTTCGGCGAGCGTTTTCGTCGTCAACGCCGTCGCCTCTGCGTGGCCGCGGTCCCACACGCCGGCGATCAGCGCTTTGGCGGCGGCGATCGCTTCCGGGCCGGCCTGGAGGATTTCGGCGACCACCGCATCGACCGCGGTGTCCAGATCGGCGCGTGCCGCGAGGGTATGCGCGAGCCCAATCTCGAGAGCATGCTGGGCCGAGAACCGTCGTCCCGTCAGAAAGAGCTCGCGGGCAGCGGATCGGCCGATCTTCGCGAGCACGAACGGCGCGATCACGGCGGGCACGATGCCGAGCTTCACTTCGGTGAATCCGAACGTCGCATCGCGTTCGCTGACGACCACGTCGCAGACCGAGGCAAGGCCGGCGCCGCCGCCGAATGCTCCACCCTGGATCCGCGCGATCACCGGGATGTGCAGCCGGTCGATGGCGGTGAACATGCGTGACGCGGCGATCGCGTCCTGGACGTTCTCCTCGAAGGTGAAGCGCGCCGTCTGCGCCATCCACGCGAGATCGCCGCCCGCACAGAACGTCGGCCCTGCCCCGGCGATCACGGCGACGCGCGCGCCGGGATCCGCCGCGGTCCGGACCGCCCAGTCGGTCAGCTCGGCGACCATGGCGCCGTTGAACGCGTTTCGGAGGGCAGGTCGGTTCAAGGTCAACCGGACCACGCCGTCGTGCTGCGCGACTGCGAGGTGCTGGTAGGCCACGTCGGCACTCCTACATGCGAAAGACGCCGAAGCGGGGTTCGGCGATCGGGGCGTTCTGCGCGGCCGCAAGCCCCAGCGCCAGGGCGTCTCGCGTGCGCACCGGATCGAGGATGCCGTCGTCCCACAATCGCGCCGTGGAGTAGTACGGCGAGCCTTCGCGCTCGTACTTGTCGAGGATCGGCTGCCGCAGTGCCTGTTCCTCCTCAGGCGAGAGCGTTCGACCCTCACGCGACAGCTGTTCGCGCTTGACCGTCGCCAGCACGTTGGCGGCCTGCTCGCCCCCCATCACCGAGATTCGCGAGTTGGGCCAGATCCAGAGCAGGCGCGGGTCGTAGGCCCGCCCACACATGCCGTAGTTCCCGGCCCCGAAAGATCCGCCGACGATGACGGTGAAGGTCGGTACGACGGAGTTCGCGACCGCATGCACCATTTTCGCGCCGTCCTTCGCGATCCCCGCGCGCTCGTACTGGCGGCCGACGATGAAGCCCGTGATGTTCTGGAGGAACACGAGCGGAATCTCCCTGAGGTTGCACAGCTCGATGAAGTGCGCCGCCTTGAGCGCGGACTCCGAGAAGAGCACCCCGTTGCTGGCCACAATCCCGACGGTCATCCCGTGGATGCGCGCGAAGCCGGTCACCAGCGTCTTGCCGTAACGCTCCTTGAACTCGTCGAAGCGCGAGCCGTCGACGATCCGCGCGAGGATCTCGCGCACGTCGTACGGCGTGCGCGGATCGGCGTTCACGATCCCGTAGATCTCGTCGGGATCGTAGCGAGGTTCCTCGACCGCCGCGATGTCGGCCGGCATCCGGCGTGTCACGGGGAGCGTCGAGACGATCGTCCGGCACAATTCGAGCGCATGCGCGTCATCGTCGGCGAAATAGTCCGCGACGCCGGAGACGCGCGTGTGGACGTCCGCGCCTCCGAGCTCTTCAGCCGAGACGTCTTCGCCGGTGGCCGCCTTCACGAGCGGAGGGCCGCCGAGGAAGATCGTGCCCGTGCCCGTCACGATGATCGTCTCGTCGGACATCGCCGGGACGTAAGCGCCTCCGGCCGTGCACGAGCCCATGACGACGGCGATCTGCGGGATGCGCGCGGCCGACATGCGCGCCTGGTTGAAGAAGATGCGGCCGAAGTGATCGCGGTCGGGGAACACGTCGGCCTGCATCGGGAGGAATGCGCCGCCGGAGTCGACGAGATAGATGCAGGGGAGCCGGTTCTCGAGCGCGACCTGCTGGGCGCGCAGGTGCTTCTTCACCGTGATGGGGAAATACGTGCCGCCCTTGACCGTCGCGTCGTTGCCGACGATGAGCACCTCGCGACCCATGACGCGTCCGATGCCGGTGACGAGGCCCGCGCCAGGCGCCTCGCTGTCGTACATCTCGAACGCCGCCAGTGGCGAGAGCTCGAGGAAGGGCGATCCGACGTCGAGCAGCCCTTCGACGCGCTCCCGAACCGGAAGCTTGCCGAGACTGCGATGCCGGTCGAGGTACTTGGGGCCTCCGCCCTGCCGTGCGAGGGCCGTTCGCTCATCGAGCTCGGTCACGAGCCGCTGCATGTGCGCCTGATTGGCCTTGAACACCGGGTCGGCGACCGACACACGCGATTCGATGACGCGCATCTACCAGCCGCAGCAGTCGGTCTTGAAGCCGCAGGCCGGGCAGCGCCAGACCGCGTGCATGCGGTACATCTCGGCGCCGCAGCGCTCGCAGAGTGTTTTCTCCGCGGCCGGCTGCGCGGGTGCGGAGACCGGTGTGATGGGACGGGAGGGAGGTCGCGATCCGGAGGGGGCGGACACGGCCGGATTATCGCACAGGGCCTTTGCCCAACTTTTCGGTGCCTCGCCGGGCAGATCCCGATGAAATCTTGGAGCAGATCAGCACCTGTAAGCCATTGATCCTCAAACACATCAGAATCATGCTCATCTGTATGAGATGGATGCGAATTGTATAAGGTCAAGACACACTCGCTTGATGTGTATTGACATGCTTCGCTAGTTCGGTAGACTCGCGCCATGAGCTTGAAGCGCAAGAAACGTGTGCTGGCCATTGACGACGAGCCGGCGATGACGGAGTGGTTGAAGATCCTGCTCGAGCACGCGGGGTACGAGGTGCGGACCGCTCTCATCGGGACTCGTGGAGAAGAGCTGTTCAAGACCTGGCGTCCCGACGCCGTGGTCACCGACATGATGCTCCCCGACGTCGACGGCATCGAGCTGGTGCGGAAGTTCAAGCAGCTCGAGCCGGAGATCGAGGTGATCGTCATCACGGGGCAGGGCAACATCCCGCGCTCGGTCGAAGCGGTGAAGGCCGGCGCCTTCGACTTTCTCGAGAAGCCGGTCGACGCCGAGCGGCTCCTCGACAAGCTCGAAAAGGCGATCAAGCAGAAGTCGCTCGTCGACGAGAACGAACAGCTGAAGCAGAAGCTGCAGGACCGCTACAAGTTCCAGAACGTGATCGGGAAGAGCAAGAAGATGCAGGAGCTCTTCGAGCTCATCGAGAGCGTCGCGGCCAGCGAGGCCAACATCCTGATCCAAGGCGAGAACGGCACCGGCAAGGAGCTGATCGCCAACGCGATTCACTACAACAGCAAACGGTCCAAGGGGCCGTTCATCAAGATCAACTGCGCGGCGATCCCGAAGGACCTGATCGAGTCCGAGCTCTTCGGCTACAAGAAGGGCGCGTTCACCGGCGCGGCGATGGACAAAGAGGGGCTCTTCGAGATGGCGGAGGGCGGCTCGCTGCTGCTCGACGAGATCGGCGAGATGCCGTCCTATCTCCAGACCAAGCTCCTGCGCGTCCTGCAGGAACGGGAGTATCGCCCGATTGGCAGCGATCGGATCGTCCACGTCGACTTCCGCCTGATCTGCGCGACGAACATCGACATCGACGCCGCGCTGCGCGACGGGCGTCTGCGGGAGGATCTCTACTTCCGCATCAACACGATCACCCTCCGCGTGCCGCCGCTGCGCGAGCGCACCGAAGATATCCCGCTGCTCTGCGACTACTTTCTCGACAAGTTCCGCGGTCGCTATCAGAAGAACGTGAAGAACCTCGCCCCGTCGGTGTATCACCTCCTGATCCGGAACCGCTGGCCCGGTAACGTGCGCGAGCTCGAGAACGCGATCGAGCGTTCCGTGCTGGTGGCGAAGGGAACCGAGATCGCCGTCGGCGACCTTCCCGAGTCGATCCGCGAGGAAAGCGCCGGCGCCAACGACTTCGTCATCCCGCCGCACCGCACGCTGGCGGAGATCGAGAAGATGGCGATCCTCCAGACGCTTCAGCGGACCAACTGGAACAAGCAGGAGGCGGCCCAGATACTCGGTCTGTACCGTCCGACGCTCTACAGCAAGATGAAGAAGCACGAGATTCGCGACGCCGGCAGGTCGGCGCGCGCGGCCGCGTCGCCGCCGCCGAACCCCACGCCGATCGTCACGCCGTAGGGAGTGGGCCCCCAGCGCGACGTGTCCCGGCACGAGGTCCCGGCGCGGGGTTGCGCGCGGGCGCCGCCACGGCGGCTCGTCGCTTGCAAAGGCTCGGCATGGCCTCTACATGCACGAGCTATCACTCGTCGACCGGACCGGCAACGCCGCCATCCGCCTGCTGGCGCCAGTGGGCGACTACTCGATCTTCGCCGGCCGGGCGCTGCTCGACGCCTTCGTTCCGCCCTACGAATGGGGCGAGGTGTTCCGGCACATCGTCAACATTGGGCTCCGATCCGCGCCCCTCATCGGCACCTCGGGCATCGCCATCGGCGTCGTGCTCTCGATGCACACGCGCGATTCGCTTGAGCGGTTCGGCGCGGAAGCGATGATTCCGGCGGGCCTCGCCGTCGCGCTCATCCACGAGACGGGTCCGCTCACCGCCGCCCTTCTCGTCTCGGGACGGGTGGGCGCCGGCATCGGCGCCGAGCTCGGCGCGATGCGCGTCAGCGAGCAGATCGACGCACTGGAGGCGAATGCGGTCGACGCGTTCCGCTATCTCGTGGTCACGCGGACCATCGCGTGCACGCTGGCGATGCCGCTGCTGACCATCCTGATGGACTTCGCCGGCATGCTCGGCGGCTACGTCGCCGAAGCCTTCGCGTCCGGCATGCCGTGGCAGCTCTATCTCGATCGCTCCTTCACCTTCGTCGGCTATTCGGATCTCCTGCCGGCGACCCTCAAGACCTCGGTGTTCGGATTCATCATCGCCACGACTTCCAGCTATCTCGGGTTCACCACGTCGGGCGGAACCGAGGGCGTCGGCGACAGCGCCACGCGCAGCGTCGTCCTTGCATCGGTGCTGATCATCCTGGTCGACGTCCTGCTGGTCCGGCTGATCTTCTTCTTCTACCCGCAGGGCGGCGCGTGACGGCACCAGAAGCGGCGATCCGGCTCGACCGCGTGTCCAAGAGCTTCGGCGCGCTCAAGGTGCTCGACGACGTGTCGTTGGACATCGGCCGCGCCAAGGCTTTTTGCCTGCTCGGACGCAGCGGGACGGGCAAGAGCGTCGCGCTCCGGCACATCGTGGGGCTCGTGAAACCGGACTCGGGACGGGTCCTCGTGGACGGGCGCGAGATCTCCGCGCTCGATCGCCACGGTCTCTCGGAGGCGCGCAAGGGGATCGGCTTTCTGTTCCAGGCGGCTGCGCTCTTCGACTCCATGAGCGTCGGCGAGAACGTCGCCTTCCCGCTGCGCCGCCACACCGATCTGCGGGAGTCCGACATCAGGACACGGGTCCGCGAGAAGCTCGCGTCCGTCGGGCTGGAGGACGACCTCGACAAGATGCCGGCCGCGTTGTCGGGCGGCATGCGCAAACGCGTCGGACTCGCCCGTGCAATGGCGCTCGACCCCTCGATCCTGCTGGTGGACGAGCCGAGCGCTGGTCTCGATCCGATTACCACGCGCGAGATCGACGAGCTGCTGGCCAGGCATCGCGACGGCGGCACCACGTTGGTCGTCGTCACGCACAACATTCCGAGCGCGCGCTTCCTGGGCGACGAGCTCGCGCTGCTGCACGACGGCCGCATCGTTGCGCGCGGCACGGCCGCCGAGCTCGACGAGAGCGACCACCCGGTGGTCCGCGCATTCATGGAATCGGAAGGAGGCGGCTGATGCCATCGCCCGCGCGTCTCGCTGGTGTCGGGGTGTTCGTCCTCGGAACGCTGCTGCTGTTCGGAGCGGGGCTGTTTCTGATTGCCGACCGGCGCATGGCGTTCTCCGATCAATTCACCATCTACGCCGATTTCGGAAAGGTCACCGGGCTGCAGCCCGGGGCCATCGTCCGCGTGTCGGGAGCCCGCGCCGGCTCGGTCACCGAAATCGTGCCGCCCCGCGACCCGGCCGGCAAGTTCCGCGTGACGCTCGAGGTCGCCGAATCGCTGCACCAGTTGGTCCGGGCCGATTCGGTCGCGTCGATCGAGACCGAAGGTCTGGTCGGTGGGGCGTATCTGGCGATCGACAGCGGCACCGCCGCCGCGCCGCAGGCGCCCCCGCTTTCCACGATCGCAGGCGAGGATCCCTTCGAGGTCGCCGATCTCCTGCAGCAGATGAACGCCACCATCGTGAAGGTGAACGGCACCATCGACGACGTGCGCGGCGAGATGGAGCAGACGTTGCTGGCCGTCAGCGAGACGGTGAACACGACCAACCAGCTCATCGCCAGCGTGTCGACCGACGTCAAGAGGATGACCAGCGCCGGCGCGCGCGTGACCTCCGACCTCGCCGACCTGACCACCGACATTCGGGCGGGGCAGGGCACCGTCGGCAAGCTCTTCAAGGACGACGAGCTCTACACCAGGCTGACCGGAATCGCGACGCGCGGCGAGCAGGTCGCGACCGACGCGCAGGCCGTCGTTGCTCAGGCACGGCTGGCGATCGAACGCGTCCAGGGCAACGACGGTCAGATCTCCGGCATCGCCTCGCAGCTCCGGCAGACGATCGACGATGCCCGGACGGCCGTCTCCGGATTTGCGGAGAACATGGAAGCGCTTCGCCACAACTTCCTGCTGCGTGGGTTCTTCAACGACCGGGGCTACTTCAATCTTGCCGACATTACGCCGGCCGAGTACCGCGCCGGCGCGCTGTCACGGAGTGGACGCCGCGCCGTTCGCGTCTGGCTCGACAGTGCGAGGTTGTTCGATCCGGATGCGGAGGGCTCGGACGAGCTCTCTCCGGAGGGTCGTCTGCGGCTCGACTCGGCGATCGCACCGTACCTCGACCGCTTGGGCGATGCCGTGCTCATGGTGGAGGGGTTCGCCCAGGGCGGTGCACGCGATCAGCAGTTCCTCACGTCGCGCGCGCGTGCGGCGCGCGTCCGGGAGTATCTGGTGCAGCGGTTCCACCTCGACCCGAAGGCGACCGGTGTGATGCCGCTCAGCGACGAGTCACAGGGCAGTCCGGCCGGCGATCAGTGGGACGGCGTGGCGCTCGCGGTGTTCCTTCAGGAGCGGTGAATGCGGCATCATCCGAGGCAGGAGCGGCCAAGCCCGGCCGCAAGAGCGGCAGGTGGCACACAACTTGGAACCACTGCCGCGGGGCTGCGTATACAGGAGGCGCGCGTGACGGAGAGAACTCAGGGAATCCTGGCTGCAGCAGTCGGAGCGGTGGCCGGCGGACTGGCCGGCTACATGTTGTTCACGAGCCGCGGGCGTGAGCTGCGGCGCCGCTTGGAGCCGGCGCTGGAAGAGTTCGCGCACGAGCTCATCCAGTTGCGGGGCACGGTGAATCGGGCGCTCGGCGTCGCGTCCGAGGGATGGGGCGTGCTGAACGAGGCGCTTGGCGACCGGAGCCGCTCGACGTTCAGCGAGCCTCGACAAACGAGTCCATTCTGAGGGTCATCATGTCGGAACTTGGGACGACCAATGTGCTGCTCGGCATCATGGCGGCAGTCAGCGTGCTCGAAGCCCTGGTCGTCATCGGCTTCGCGATCGGCGGGTACCTCGTCTACTCGCGCGTGACCACGCTCGTGGCGGGCATCGAGGAACGCCAGGTCGCGCCGGCGATGGCGCGCGTGAATGCGATTCTCGACGATCTCAAAATCGTGAGCGCCAAGGTGAAGGACGAGACGGAACGCGTCGACGCGGCGATCCGCACCACGATGGATCGCGTGGACGACACGGCCGATCGCGTCCGCTCGAACGTTCGCGCCAAGACGAGCCGCATCGTCGGCATCGTCCGCGGCGCGCGCGTGGCGCTCGAGCACATCCTCTCGCGCGCGGCGTGAGGGACTCTCGCGCGGCGCGAGGGAGCTGGAGCACGTTCACATGGAGGAGGACACGAGCATGGCAGACGGATACGACCGCTACGAGAACGAAGGTGCCGGAGGCGGCAGCTTCGTGATGGGCCTGCTGACGGGGACGGTTCTCGGAGCCGGCCTGGGCATGTTGTTCGCACCGAAGTCGGGTTCGGACTTGCGCAACCAGTTGTCCGACCACGCCGGATCGCTGCGCGACACGGCGTCGGACAGCTACCGCCGTGCATCCGAAGCGGCGGGCGACATCGCCGAGAAGGGACGCGGCGCGTACGACAAGGCAAAGGACGCGGTGTCCCGCGGCGCCGAAGAAGCGCAGCGGTACGCACGCGAGACGACCGGCATGGGTGAAGGGACCGGGAGCGGCATGGGCAGCGGCGGTTCGGCGACCGGCAGCACCGGTGGCCCCTCCTCAGGCATGTCCGGCGCCTATCCGGGCGGATCGGGATCGCCCAGCGGACCTGGATCCTCCGGGACCGGTTCGACGGGCGGCGGCCCTCGCCGGAGCTGATGCCATGTCGCGAGCGACCGCGCATCTGCTCGCCAACGTGGTGCTTGCGACAGCCGGTGCGGCGGCGGCGTACGTGATCGTCACGACGCCGCCGCTCAGGCGCCTGGCCATTGGCGCCGTGCGCCTCTGGCTCGGCGCGAGCATCCCGGCCTACGTGCTCCGCGAGGCAGGACGCGCGTGGGTGGAGTCCGGACGGGCAGCCTGACATAATCGTTCGCGTGCGAAGGCTCCGCGCAGCCGTCCGGGTGGTGCGCGACGTGGCGCGCCTCTCCGGCGTCGCGCTCTGGCACGCGTTCCAAAGCTTCTTCGAGAGCGACAACCTGACGTACGCAGCGTCGATTGCGTACTACGCGCTGTTGTCGCTGTTCCCGTTCAGCATGCTCGCGCTGACGATCCTCGGCGGCATCACGGCCGCCGACGACGATGGGCGCGGCGAAGTGCTGGCGTTCGTCCTGCGCTACTTCCCGCGCCAGTTCGAGTTCTTCACCAATCAGCTCGAGGCGTTCCGGTCCAACACGGTCCGCTTCGGCGTGGTCGGCACGATCGGGCTCATCTGGGGCGCCCTCGGTGTCTTCGGCGCGATCAGCACGGCGGTGAACTACGCCTGGGGCGTGGAGAAGACGCGGAGCTTCTGGAGGCACAAGCTCTTCTCGTTCATGATGCTGCTGGTGGCTGGCGCGCTGCTGGTCGCGGCGCTGTTGCTCGTGACGGCGGCGCAGCTGATCGGCGCAACGTGGTTCGCCGGCGTGCTCGCGCAATTCCCGGCGCTCGAAGTGCTGCGGGGCCTCGCGCTGCGCAACGCCACCACGATGATGTTCATCCTGGTCGTCGGCCTGGTGTACTACTTCGTCCCCAACGCCAAGGTACGCTTCCGCGACGTGTGGATCGGCGCGTTCCTCACCGGCTTGCTCTGGAAGGGGGCGACCTTCGCGCTGTCGCTCTACATGCGCAACATGACGGCCTTCACGCGCGTCAACGGGTCGATCGCCGCCGTCGTGGTGTTCCTGCTGTGGGTCTACGTGCAGGCGGTCATTTTGTTGTACGGCGTCGAGTTCACCGCCGCCTACGCGCGCTTGCGGCGCGGCCGGCCGGACGACCTGCCGGCCGCTCCCGCGCCTCGCATCTGACGTTCCGGCGCGTCAGACGACGGCGCCGCGTCCGACCGCGCGCAGGATGGCGGCGCTGAACGCCGGCACGTCGTCCCACTTGCGCGCGGTGATCACCGGGCCGTCTTCGACGACGGGACGATCGACGTACATACCGCCGGCGTTCTTGACGTCGACGGCGATCGACGGCCAGCAGGTGGCCGTGCGTCCGCGCAGTGCGTTCACCGTGATGAGCAGCTGCGGCCCGTGATCGATGGCCGCGACCGGCTTGCCCGCGTCGAGCGCGTCACGCACGAGATCGATCATCGCGTGGCGCAGGCGCATCCGGTCGGGGGCGTATCCGCCCGGAATCACGACGATATCGAACTGCGCGGCCTTCGCCGAACCGGCCGAGATGTCGGCCCGGACGACCGCATCTCCGCGCTTGCCGCGATATTCGGCCCCGGCCGACGGACCGACGACCGTGACGTCCAGGCCCGACTCGCGCAACGCGCCGAGGAGCACGGGCAGTTCGCGATCCTCGAAGTCCTGTTCGATGAGCACAGCCACTCGTCGTGCGGCCGGCGCAACCTGGTCCGTCATGGCCGCGATTCTACCGCATGTCATAATTTCCAAATGAATCGACTGGCGCGCGAGCGCAGCCCGTACCTCCTGCAGCACGCCGGCAATCCGGTCGATTGGTATCCGTGGGGCGAGGACGCGTTCGCGCGGGCCCGCTCGGAAGGGAAGCCGATCTTCCTCTCGATTGGGTACTCCACGTGCCACTGGTGCCATGTGATGGAGCACGAATCCTTCGAGAGCGCCGACGTGGCCGCCTTCCTCAACGCGCACTTCGTCTCGATCAAGGTCGATCGCGAGGAGCGGCCCGACGTGGATCGGGTGTACATGGCGTACGTCCAGGGCACCACCGGATCGGGCGGGTGGCCGATGAGCGTGTGGCTGACGCCGGAGCTGAAACCCTTCTACGGCGGCACCTACTTTCCGCCTTCGTCGCGCTGGGGACGCCCCGGGTTCATCGAGATCCTCCGCGAGATCGACCGCGTGTGGCAGATGGACCGCGACAAGGTCCGGCAGTCCGCCGACGCCGTGACGGAGCAGTTGCGCGGCACGGCGGAGAACGCTCCGTCTTCGGCGGTTCCAGGCGCCGAGGCGCTCGAGAAGACGGTCTCGCAGTTCCGCGCCGCCTTCGACGGCCGCCACGCGGGCTTCGGCGGCGCACCCAAGTTCCCTCGACCGAGCGAGCTGCTGTTCCTGCTGCGCGAACACGCGCGCACGGGCGACGACGACGCACGGGAGATGGCGGTCCGAACGCTGACCGCGATGGCGCTCGGCGGCATGCGCGACCACATCGGCGGCGGCTTTCATCGCTACTCGGTCGACGCGGCCTGGCGCGTGCCGCATTTCGAGAAGATGCTGTACGACCAGGCGCAGCTCGTCCTCGCCTACCTCGAGGCCGGCGCGCTCGAAGGCGACCGTTTCCTCCTCGCGGTTGCCGAAGACACGCTGCGCTACGTGCAGCGTGAGATGACCGATGCCGCCGGCGGTTTCTACTCGGCTGAAGACGCGGACAGTATCCCGCCCGAGCTCGCCTCGCACGCCGGCGCCCACCGCGCCGAGGGCGCCTTCTACCTCTGGAGATCCGACGAGCTCGACGGATTGCTCGGCGCGGCTGCGCCCATTGTCGCGACCCACTTCGGCATCGAGCCGGAGGGCAACGCCCCGGCGGATCCGCAACAGGAGTTCGTCGGCAAGAACCTCCTGTACGTCGCGAGATCCATCGTCGATGTCGCCGCGGCGTTCGAGCGCGATCCGGAGGAGATTGTCCGGGTGCTCGACGGGGCGCGGCTGCGCATGTTCGAGGCTCGGCTGCAACGGCCCCGTCCTCGGCTCGACGACAAGGTCCTGACGGCGTGGAACGGCCTGATGATCGCGGCCTTCGCGCGGGCCGCTCGCACGCTGCGATCCGTCGGCGGCGACGCCGGAAGTGCCGCGAGCTATTTGACGTCGGCCGAACGCGCCGCGCGTTTCATCCGCAACACCATGTGGGATCCGGCCACGGGCACGGTGCTGCGCCGTTTTCGCGACGGGCACGCCGAGATCGATGGCTACGCCGAGGACTACGCCTGCCTGATCTTCGGCCTGCTCGAGCTGTTCCAGGCCGACCCGCGGCGCGAGTGGCTCGAATGGGCGATCGCGCTGCAGCGCCGCCAGGACGCGCTCTTCTGGGACGATGCGGCGGGCGGCTGGTTCAGCACGACCGGGCGAGACGCCAGCGTACTGCTTCGGATGAAGGAGGACTACGATGGCGCTGAGCCGACCGCCAGCTCGGTGTCGGTGATGAACCTGCTCGTCCTGTCGCACCTGCACGGCGACGAGACCTGGGCGTCGCGCATCGAGCGAACGCTCCGGCTCTTCGGTCCCAGGCTCGAGCAAATCGGACGCGCGGTGCCGATGATGGCCTCCGCGCTGAGTACATATACCGCCGGCGTTCGGCAGATCGTGATCGTAGGCGAGGGCAGCGGCGCTGAGGCGCTGGCGCGCGAGGCGTCGTCGCGGTACCGTCCGTTTTCAGTGGTGCTGCCCCTCGCGCCCGAGGCGCAACGCGATCTGGCTCCGGCCATGCCGTGGATCGACGCCATGCATCCGGTCGACGGGCATCCAGCGGCGTACGTCTGCCGCGACTTCACGTGCCGGCCGCCTGTCACCACGGCGGACGCACTCACGAGCGAGCTCGCCGAGGATCGATCATGACGCTGACCGTCGACATCTGGCTCCGCGGCGAAAACGTCGCGACCACTCGCGCCATCGAAACGGTCGTCCGCGCCCCGTCGGACTGGACTGACGACGATGTGCGGACGGTGCTCGAGGGGATGCTGCTCGAGATGCACCGGCTCAAGCACCCTGACGACACCGAACGCCCGGTGTCGCTTCGGGGACTGAGCTGGATCGTCAATCCGTACGACGAGGGCGGCGTGCTCATCGCGATCGAGATCACCATGGGCGCGGCGATCGCGGGCCCGTTCGCGATCGATCAGCAGATCCTCGAAGGCATGATCGCGCGCGTGCTGCGTCACGGCCGCCAGCCCGGTGCGGCGACCGTGCACTGACGCGCGGGCAGCGCCGCGCGGACGATAGTCCGACGTTACCCCGGAGCGGCTCCACCATGCCAGACGGGGGAGGGGCCGCGGCGGTGGCCGGATTAGAATCGCGCCATGGTGATGCTGCTCGTGCTGGCAGGCGTGCTCGCCTGCGTCGTGCTCTACGATTTGACGCAGCGCCAGCACGCCATCCTGCGCAACTTTCCCATCGTCGGGCACTTCCGCTACTGGCTCGAGGCCGTCGGTCCCGAGCTCCGTCAATACATCGTCACGAACAACAACGAGGAGCGGCCTTTCAGCCGCGATCAGCGGCGGTGGGTCTACGCGTCGTCGAAGCGTGAGAACAGCTATTTCGGCTTCGGGTCGGACAACGACATGGAGCAGCAGCCGGCGTACTTGATCATCAAGCACCACACGTTCCCGCTGCCGACGCCGGTGCCGGGCGACGCCGGCTACGATGCGCAGTATCCGATTCCCTGTGCGAAGGTCCTCGGGGCCGCGCGCGGCCGCGTTCGAGCGTTCAGGCCCGCATCGACGGTGAACGTGTCGGGGATGAGCTTCGGCTCGCTGAGCGGTCCGGCCATCGAGGCGCTGAACAAGGGGAGCCGTCTGGCCGGGTGCCTCCAGAGCACCGGGGAGGGCGGCGTGTCGCGCTATCACCGCCACGGCGGCGATCTCGTGTGGCAGGTCGGGACCGGCTACTTCGGCTGCCGCGAGCTCGATGGACGGTTCAGCATGACGAAGCTGAAGGAGACCGTCGCCCGGTGTCCGGAGATTCGCGCAATTGAGATCAAGCTGAGTCAAGGTGCGAAGCCCGGGGCGGGCGGGCTGTTGCCGAAGGTGAAGATCACGCCAGAGATCGCCGAAATCCGTGGAATTCCAATGGACCGCGACTGCGCCAGCCCGTCGGCGCACTCGGCGTTCCGCGACGCGGACAGCCTGCTCGACTTCGCCGAGGCGGTTGCCTCGGAAACCGGGTTGCCGGTCGGCATCAAGTCGGCGGTCGGAGAGACTGCGTTCTGGTCCGGCCTGGCGCGTCTGATGGCCGATGGACGCCGCGGCGTGGACTTCATCACCATCGACGGAGGAGAGGGCGGAACCGGGGCGGGTCCTCTCGTCTTCACGGATCACGTGGCGCTGCCGTTCAAGGTGGGATTCAGCCGCGTGCAGAAGATCTTCCACGAGGCCGGGCTGCACGATCGCATCGTCTTCATCGGATCCGGGAAGCTCGGATTCCCGGAATCGGCGCTGTTCGCGTTCGCCCTGGGCTGCGACATGATCAACGTCGGGCGAGAGGCGATGCTGGCGATCGGCTGCATCCAGGCGCAGCGCTGCCACACGAACCATTGCCCGACGGGTGTGGCCACGCAGAACGCGTGGCTGATTCGCGGGGTCGATCCCACCTTGAAGAGCGTCCGGCTCGCCAACTACGTGGTCGCGCTGCGCAAGGAACTGCTGGCGCTGTGCCATGCGTGCGGCGTCCCCCACCCCGCATTGATCACGGCTGACCATCTCGAGCTGGTGGACGACCGGTACGGTTCGAAGACCGTCGCGGGCCTGTTCGGGTACGGCCGGGGCGTCGGGGTGCCAGCCGACGTCGACGTGGCCGAAGTCCAGCGGATCATGAAGATGGGCGGTCCGACGGGGATGTCCCTCTAGTCCGCGTCCGGCGGCCGCTCTCCGGGCCTCATTCGGGTCTATTTCACCCCTCTCCGCGAACGGACTCCTGGATCTGGAGGCCGCTCATGGTTCTCCTCGCCTGAAATCATGGTTAGACGTGATACCCAGATCCATGAGTCCCAGCCACCATGCCCGCTGCTTGATCGGGATGAGCTCGGTGCGCGAGCTCGGTACTGCATTCAAGGAGAGGAAATCGAAATGGTGAGAGTTCACGTAGCAGCCGCGTTCGTGGTCGCGGCATGTCTGCTGCTGGTTCCCGGCCGCGCGTCGGCGCAGAGCGGCATCACGGGCACAGTCAGGGACGATCAGGGCGGCGTCATGCCGGGTGTCACGGTGGAAGCCGCGAGCCCGGTGCTCATCGAGAAGGTCCGTTCGGCCATCTCGGACGGGTCGGGCCGCTACACGATCATCGACCTCCGGCCCGGCACCTACTCGGTGACGTTCACGCTGCCGGGCTTCGCGACCGTGGTGCGCGAAGGCATCAACCTGCCAACGTCGTTCACCGCCACCGTCGATGCCACGATGCGCGTCGGCGGCCTCGAGGAGACGATCACCGTCTCGGGCCAGACGCCGCTGGTGGACCTGCAGAGCGCGACGCAGCAGGTCGTGCTCAGCAAGGAGCTCATGGAAGCGGTGCCAACCGGCCGCAACCTGTGGGGCGTCGGCGGGACGATGAACGGCGTGACGCTGAGCTCGCCGGACGTCGGCGGCACGGCGGGCATGCAGCAGTCCTACATGGCGGTCCATGGGTCCGACCGGCGCGACAACTCGATCCAGATCGACGGCATGATCGTCA
>JBFXAT010000026.1:0-50250 GCA_050183995.1 Vicinamibacterales bacterium | reverse complement strand
ACGCCGATCTGCTTGAAGTCGGACCGCACGGCATCGAAACGGGTGTCCTTGTAGAACATCATCAGCCGCGCGTTGAACTGCTTGATGACGTAGTTCAGGTTCAGCTCGGTGGTCTTCTGGTCGTAGTTGGCGTCGATCGGAAGGAGGCCTTCGCGGAATCGCGCACGCGCGTACTTGCCGAGAATCTCGAAGCGGCCCTGCCCGGCCATCTGCGGGAACAGATAGCTCCCGAGGATGTAGCCGCCGTCGTTGACCCGGTACTGCGGGTTGTAGCCTCCGAGCTTCTCGTACCGCGCCCACTGGGCCTCGACGGTGTAGGCGCCGCCGACCGGGACCTTGCGCTCGAGGAGGAAGTCGAGGTTGTACGCGGTCCGCCCGCTGCCCTGCACCTGCCCTGCGGCGCCGATCGCGAGCAGGTTCTTGTCGCCGTAATACGTCCCGTTCAGGTAGTAGCCGTCTTCGGCGTCCCAGAAGTCGACCTGGACGCGGCCGGCCGCAATGAGGTCGGCATTCCCGGTGGCGGAGGCGCCGTCGAATCCACCGCCCGACACCTTGACCTTGCCGAACTGGCCCCAATACATCGCGCCGTTCTGCCGGCCCTGATAGACGAAGGGATAGCCGTCCTGCACGCCGTCGGAGTAGACGCCCCAGTGGTGCGCGTAGAAGGGCCCGTAGAGGTTCGCGCGGTCGCTCGGGGGAAGGAACCGTCCGAACCAGACATTGAACTTGGCTGACGTCGAGATCTGCGCCACCGCATCGAGCACGTCCACCTTGTTGTCGCTCGGGGTGTAGGCGGTGTTGAACATGAAGTTGATGTGTTCGGCCGCGGTGCCGTTCACATACAACCGCATGTCACGCACGCCGAACGACGAGACGTCGTCCTGACCGTCCTGCGAGGTGTGCGTGAAGGCGGTCTGAAGCCCCGCACCCACCGAGACGGAGGGCGTGGTCTGTGCAGAGAGCGGCGACGCGAGTGCGGCCAGCGCAAACGCAATGAGGGCCGCTCTCCAAGGTCGGGTGGAGCTTGCAGGCGAGCCGAATACACGTCCAGTGAGCACGGTCGAATCCTTTCCGCGGCGATACGCGCGACGACGTCAAGCGTTCTGGTTCGCGAGCGCGACCGGAGACCGGTGGGCCGCGCTGCGGTTTGGTGTGACGCGCGCTAGCAGAGCAAGCTCGACGCCGTCTGTCGGCGATGGCACGAGCAACGGCGCAAGTGGTTGCTCCTGAGCCACTTGCGCCAGGCCGACGGCGGATCGACGACGCCAGCGAAAACGCACACCTTTGTCGATTTCACGGGGACGGTCCCTACAATCTCGTCCGCGGAGCCATCCCCTGAGGGCCATGCTGCCAGGGGTGAAGAGAGAAGCCAGGTACTTCTCGTACGCAAATGTAGGATGGACCTGTTGACTGGACGGTATTGTCTGAACGGCGAACGGACCGCGGCCACGACAGTGGGCGACGCCCCCGGCCAGGCGCGCGGGATCGCGCCCGTTTCGTTCGAGCTTCCAGGCTCAGCATCCTCCGACGCAGGCGATCGGCCGGTGGCGAGGGCGTTGCACGGCACGGCCGCACACGTACGCGTCGTCCACGCCGAGCGCCGCGCGGCCGGCGGGATGGTGACGCCTGGAAAGGACCCCATGCTCCCGGACCTCACGCCGTCCACCCGCTCCATCACCCGGCGCCAACTGCTCGCGACTGCGGGAACGGGCGCAGCTCTCGTCCTCACGCGCGCAGGGCTGCGCGCACAAGCGCCGCCGGCACCAACACTGGTCTTCGCGCATGCGACGGTCGTCACCCCGGACGAGGCGCTGGACGACGTGGCGCTGGCGGTGAGCGGCGGCCGGATCGCCGCGATCGGTCCAACGGACGCGATCCTCCAGTCGTACCCGCAGGCGGAGGTGTACGACGGCCGCGGCAAGGCGCTGCTGCCTGGCCTGATCAACTGCCATGCGCACCTGACGGCGACGATCGCGCGAGGGTTCAACGAAGACTTCGGATTCCCGAACAGCGCCCGCCTGTCGGTCCAGCCCGCCAGCCTTCTCTCGGCTGAAGAGACGACGCTGATGGCCGTCGTCGGTGCCCTCGAAGCGCTGCGGTCGGGCACGACGACCATCGTGCAGAGCGCGTCGAACATCGCGCCGACCGCAGGCGCGCTGGCGCAGAGCGGGTTGCGCTGGGTCTTCGCGGAGTCGATTCGCGATCGCGCGAACGGCGCGGGCCCGATGTCCCCCGACCTCCTTGCCGGCAGCGAGGCGCCTATCTACTCCCCGCGCCTGCGGGACGAGGGGCTCCAGCGCATCGACGACCTGTTCTCGAAGTGGCACGGAGCGCGCGACGGCCTGGTCAGCGTCTTCCCGGCCGCGACGCTGGCCGAAGACGTCTCACCCGAGCTGATGCACGCGGTCCGCGCGTTCGCCGAGAAACACGACGTGGGCTATACGATTCACCTCAACCAGAGCCACGCCGAGATCGACTTCATGACCCGGTATCACGGCCGGCGGCCCGCGACGTTCCTCGACCAGCATGAGTTCCTCGGCCCGCGGCTCTTCGCCGCGCATTGCCGGTACGTCGACGAGGGCGAGATCGCCGTATTGGGGCGATCGCGCACGATCGTGTCGCATCAGGCGGCCATGGCGGCGAATCGCGGGGTCATCCCTCCGATTCCCGCGCTGCGCGCGGCCGGCTGCCCCATCGCGAACGGGACAGACAACAACACGAACGACATGCTCGAGGTCATGCGCGTGGCCCTGGTCACCGAGCGCATCCGACGCGACGATCCGTTTCCGGGCGTTCAGCCGCAGCCCGAGGACATGCTCGCCGATGCCACCCTCGGAGGGGCTGGCGCGGTGCGCCAGTCGGCCGAGATCGGCTCGCTCGAAGTCGGGAAGAAGGCGGACCTGATCGTGCTCGACACGCGCCGCGCCCACCTGCTCCCTGCCGGGCGGATCCTCTCCGCGTGGATTCACAACGGGCAGCCGTCCGACATCGAGGCGGTCGTGGTGGACGGCCGGTTCGTGATGCGCGATCGCACGGTGCTGACCATGGACGAAGAGCGGATTCTGAGGGATGCCGAAACGATCGGCCGGCGCGTCTGGGATCAGGTGCGCGCCGCCGGCCCGATCCCGGTGCCGCGATTGGCACGTCCGCGCTGAGCGCCGGCCCGGGCGGCGGCACCGAGCGGCGTGCGGGCGCGTCATGCTGATACCATCTGGCGATGCGCTCACAGGCACCCCTTCCCACTCGACATCTCGGGCGTCAAGGCCTCACGGTGTCCGCGCTCGGACTCGGTTGCATGGGCATGAGCCAGTCGTACGGTCAGCCCGACGAAACCGAGTCCATTGCGACGCTGCACAGGGCCATCGATCTCGGCTGCACGTTCTTCGACACGGCCGAGGGATACGGACCGTTCACCAACGAGGCGCTGATCGGCCGCGCGATCGCAGGACGACGGCAGCAGGTCGCGCTGGCGACGAAGTTCGGCTTCATGTTCGAGAACGGGAAACAGGTCGGGACGCAGCGCTGCAGCCGGCCCGATCACATTCGGCGCGCAGTCGACGGCTCCCTCGAGCGGCTGCGGACCGACTACATCGACCTGCTCTATCAGCATCGTGTCGACCCGGCCGTGCCCATCGAAGACGTCGCAGGCACGGTCGGCGACCTGGTCCGCGAAGGGAAGGTCCGCTACTTCGGTCTGTCCGAGGCAGGTGCGTCGACACTGCGGCGCGCGCACGGGGTACACCCGGTTTCCGCGCTGCAGAGCGAATATTCGATCTGGGAGCGGAATCTCGAGCCCGAGGTCATCCCGACGCTCCGCGAGCTCGGGATTGGACTGGTTGCGTTCTGTCCGCTCGGCCGCGGCTTCCTGACCGGCCACGTCGTGCGCGCCGAGGAGTATCCGGAGAGCGACTACCGGCGCGCGGACCCGAGGTATCAGGGCGCGAACTTCGACGCCAACATGTCCGTCGCGGCCATTGTCGGCGAGATCGCCGGCGCGAAGGGGGTCACGCGCGCGCAAGTCGCCCTCGCGTGGCTGCTGCACAAGGGCGCCGACATCGTACCGATTCCCGGCACGAAGCGCCGGTCCTACCTCGAGGAGAACCTGGCGGCCGCAGCGCTCTCGCTGACCGACGCGGAGATGGCACGGCTCGACCTGGGGATGGTCCCCGGTGCAGTCTCGGGCGCGCGCTACCCACCCCGCATCATGGAGACGATCGACCGCTGATCGGCCCTGACCGCGCCGGCCGAGAGCCGACGGAGGCGCGCGCTCGTCGAGGCTGGACCGGTGTATAAATGGGCACCGGTCAGTCGCCGGTCTTCCAGATCTGGCGTTTCATCGAAGAAGGAGCACACATGTGCGATCAGGATCACTTTGAGCAGGATCGACAGGAGTACGAGCGTCGCGGACTTGTGACCCGACGCCAGTTCGGCGCATTGCTGGGCGGGGCCGGCATCGGCATCGTCCTGCCGCGGGTGGCCGACGCCGCCGCGGTGACCGAGGCGGACGTCAACATCACCACGCCGGACGGCACGGCCGACTGCTATTTCGTCCACCCGGCGACCGGCACGGCGCCCGCCGTGCTGATCTGGCCCGACATCTTCGGTCTCAGGCCTGCGCTGCGCCAGATGGGCAAGCGCCTCGCCGAATCCGGCTACTCGGTGCTCGTCGTGAACCCGTTCTACCGCATGAAGAAGGGCGTCGTGGCGACCCAGGGAGCGGCCACGCCGATCCCAGAGCTGCGTCCGCTCATGGCAGCCCTGACCGAAGCCACCAACATGACCGACGCGAAGGCGTTCATTGCCTGGCTCGATCAGCAGCCGTCGGTCGCGAAGAACCGCAAGGTCGGTACGCAGGGCTACTGCATGGGCGGACCGCTCGCCTTCCGGACGGCAGCCGCGGTTCCCGACCGCGTGGGCGCGGTCGGGTCGTTCCATGGCGGCGGGCTCGTCACCGACGCACCGAACAGCCCGCACGTGCTCGCGTCGAAGACGAAGGCGCAGTTCCTGATCGCGATCGCCGAGAACGACGACCAGCGCGCGCCGAACGAGAAGACCGTGCTCAAGGAGACGTTCGAGGCCGCGAAGCTGCCCGCGGAGATCGAAGTGTACGGCGCGGCGCACGGCTGGTGCCCGCCCGACACGCAGGTCTACAACGAGGGCCTTGCCGAGAAGGCGTGGAGCCGCCTGCTCGCGCTCTACGGAAAAGCGCTGGCATAGAACAACCGCTCGGGGGATCGCTTCGAACGGGTCTGTCGACGTGCGCGAGCCGGCGGAGGTCTCCTCCGCCGGCTCGTTCTGTGTACGGCGACCTGAACAGGCTTGGCGCACCGCCCGTCCGGCGGGCGCCCGGCCGTCCGGGGCCGAGCGGCGAATCGACCGCTACGGACGCGGGGCGAGCTGCGCGGCCGTCAGCGCATTGGCGGGCGGCGTGTCCGAGAACCCCTTGAAGGTGAACTTCTGGATGCGGGCCCCTGGCGCCACCTCCGCCGCGTACAAGTTTCCCTTCCCGTCCACCGCGATGTGGTGAACGCCCTGGAACTGTCCCGGGGCCGCACCGCGCGTGCCGAACTGGTAGACCACTTCCATCTTCTTTCGATCGACGACGGCGATGCGCGAATTGCCGTAGTCGGCGACGTAGAGGAACTCCTGCGCCGCGTCCGGCGAGAAGGCGAAGCCGCACACCGTGCCGCCGGACGGTCCGGCGCGGTTGATGAACATCTGCCGGTTGTACTTGCCCTGAAGGGTGAACTCCTGGATGCGGCGGCTGCTGCGATCGCCGGTGTACACGAGATCGTCATTCGAGACGGCGACCGCATGCACCGGTTCTCCGAACTGCGGCGCTCCGAGACCGGTCGTATCGAGAACCGGGGCAGGCGCCGCCCCGCGGGCGCCAGGTTTCGCGTCGGGATCGGGGATCGGAAGCGGACCACCGTTGCCTCCGCGGCCACCCGAGTGTCCGGGCTCGTCTTCGGGCGTGTTCCCGAAGGCGCCCCACATCCGCTTGTACGCGAAGGTCGTCGCGTCGAACACGATCAGGCGCCGGTTTCCATAGCCGTCGGCCACGAACAGCTCGTTGGTCTTCGGGTACACGAACAGGTCGCCCGGCTTGTTGACGCTCGCCGGATCCTTGCTGCCCAGGTTCCTCGACCGTCCGCCGAGCTGTTTGATGAACTTGCCCTTGCTGTCGAACTTCACGATCATGTCGTCCGACCACATCGTCTGGGACTGGCCGCTCGGGCTGGTGCCGGAGACGTACACGTTGTCGTTGTGATCCACGAAGACGTTGTGTTCGGCGTCGGGCCAGTCGTAGCCGTCGGCCGGACCGCCCCACGCCTGCAGGAACTTGCCATTGGCATCGAGCTCGACGATCGCGGGCGCGGCCTTCTTGCCGGCCGGAACCGTGCGAGGGCGATGAATGATCCAGACGTTCTCGTGTCGATCGACGACCACCTTGGAGACGTTGCCGAACACCCAGTCGTTCGGCAGCTTCGGCCACGTCGTGTCCACCTCGAACGTCGGGTACTTGGCGGCGGCTTGTGCCGCAGCCGACTGCCCGAACACCTGTAGGCCGGCGCACGCGCCAAGCGTGAGCGCCGCCAGTGCCATCCCTGCCCGCCAACGCTGCTTCGACATGCTCTCTCCCTCCGACACATAGACCCGCGCGGTCTGCTGTTCATCCGCACACGCATCACCACCGGACGCCGTCGGCGCCGCTGCGCACGCCGCGCCCCAGGATTGCGCGCCAAGTATGACCCGAGCCGACGCGCCGTCAAGGACCGAAAATGCGCGCAGCCGCCCTGTCTTCACGCCTTCCTCATCCGGTCCGTGTATGCTGTGCGGGCGCAGCCGCCCGAGTGGCCCATGTGGGTCCGCGCCTGCCTTCCGGATGGACCCCAGACGATTCAGATTGAACAGGCACGAAAGGCCGCGCGGATCGTCTTGCTGGCGTCTTTCACGTACGTGCATGCACGCGGCATGTGCCGTCCTGCTCTGGGCGGCAGCCGCCGGTGCGCAGCCGCCCGCGGCGGTTCGCGCCGGGGCCGATCTTCCGTCGACCGAAGCGGCCCAAATGGCTTCGGAGTGGTCCGCGCTCCTGGCGGCGCGCGGCGTCACCGAACAGGACGCCCCGCTCCCGCCAGTGGCACCCGAGGTGATCCGCCGGGACGAGTCCGGACACGCGACCATCCGCGCGGTCCGGATCGAACGGCCACTGCAGATAGACGGCCATCTCGACGAAGAGATCTTCGAGCGCCTCTCCCCGGCTGAAGGGTTCATCCAGCAGGTCCCGCGCGAGGGACAGGCCGCCACCGAACGGACGTCGCTCTGGGTCCTGTTCGACGACCGCAACCTCTATCTCGCCTTCAAGTGCTACGAGTCACAACCCGAGCGGCACATCGCCACCGAGCTGCGGCGCGACAACAACAACATCACGCAGGGTGACAACGTCACTGTCGTGCTCGACACGTTCCTCGACCGACGGAACGGCTTCTTCTTCCAGACCAACTCGATCGGCGCCTTCCGAGACCAGTCGATCTCCAACACGACGCAGAACCCCGACTGGAACACCGTCTGGAACACGAAATCCGCCTACTTCGAGGGTGGCTGGACATCGGAAATCTCCATTCCCTTCCGTTCGCTGCGCTACCGCGGGTCCGGCCGGCAGGTCTGGGGCATCAACATCCGCCGCATCGTGAAGTGGAAGAACGAGATCGACACGCTCACGCCGCTGCTTGCGGCGTACGGCCAGCCGGGCATCAGCCAGATGGCGGCCGCCGCGACGCTGGTCGGCCTCGAGGCACCGCCAAACGCCCTGAACGTCGAAATGAAGCCGTACTCGGTCACCTCGGTGACGACGGACAACACGGCGGCGACGCCGACGAGCAATGCCGGCAAGCTGACCGGAGGCGTGGACGTCAAGTACGGCCTCACGTCCAGCCTGATCGCCGATGCGACCATCAACACCGATTTCGCGCAGGTCGAGGAGGACGTGCAGCAGGTGAACCTCACGCGCTTCAGCCTGTTCTTCCCTGAGAAGCGCGATTTCTTCCTGGAGGGCCAGGGGATCTTCACCTTCGGCGACACGCGCATCCGGAACAGCGACGTCCCGATCGTCTTCTTCAGCCGGCGCATCGGGCTGAACCAGGGCCAGCCGGTTCCTGTGATCGCAGGTGCTCGCGTCACCGGCAAGGCAGGCCGCTTCGACGTCGGCGCGCTCAACATCCAGACGGGCGAGAAGCTGCAGGCCGGCGCCGAATCCACCAACTTCACGGCCCTGCGGCTGAAGCGCGACGTCTTCCAGCGCAGTTCCATCGGCCTCATCGCCACCCAGCGCCTGCCGGGAGGGAGCGACGGCTCCTCGAGCGTCGCCTTCGGCGCCGACGCCAACTTCCGTCTGACCAACAACGTGACGGTGCTCGGCTACGTCGCGCGGAACGCCAGGGCGGCCGGCGACGGCTATGCTCCGAGCTACCGCGGCCTCTTCGACTATGTCGCCGACCGGTACGGGTTCAGCGCGGAACACCTGATGGTGTCATCGGGGTTCGACCCGCAGGTCGGCTTCGTCCGCCGCCAGGACTTTCGCCGCAGCACGATGCTCGCGCGATTCAGTCCGCGGCTGCGGCGGAGCCGCGTCATCCGCCAGCTGCGATGGCAGGGCAGCCTCGACTACATCACGAATACCGCAGCCTCGCGGGTCGAGAACCGCACCTGGAACGGGTCGTTCGACATCGACTTCCACAACAGCGATCAGTTCACGGTTTCGTACGCGAACGACTACGAACTGCTGCCGGGAGACTTCACGATCTCGCCAGGCGTGGTGGTCCCTCGAGGGGGCTACAAGTACCAGATTGCCAGGGCCGAATACACGCTGGGCCAGCAGCGGCCGCTGTCGGGCACCTTCACCGTCGGCCGCGGAACGTTCTACAACGGCGATCGGACGGAAGCCAAGTACACCGGACGGCTCGCGTTCCCCCGCTTCTCGCTGGAACCGTCGTTCTCCCTGAACTGGGTCAAGCTGCCGTACGGTGACTTCACCGCCCGGCTCGTCACCAGCCGCTTCATCTTCACGCCGTCGGCCCGTACGATGATCACGGGGCTGCTGCAGGTCAATCCGACGACCCAGACGATCTCGTCGAGCGTGCGCTTGCGATGGGAGTATTTGATCGGCAGCCAGCTCTTCGTGGTGTACACCGACGGACGCAACACGGCCGGCCCGGGCCTCTCGCTGCTCAATCACTCGCTCTCGGTGAAGTTCACACGCCTCGTTCGATTCTGAGCGTCACCTGACGGGCGACGCTCAATCGCCGGGGCCGGTCGCCGCCGTCAGGGCGATGCCGGGCAGGCCGGACTTCGACCCGTCGCGGGTGCCTGGCGGGCCGCTCTCGACCCGGCCGCCGATTCCAGAGCGCGAGGGCCTGGAACATGAGCCGCGATGTGCCGCTCCGCGACGGACCGGACGATCTCGTTCGCCGGCCGCTCGTTCCAGCGCCAGACCACGAGCGACAGCGTGAGCACCTCGACAACGTAGACCACTCCGGCGGCAGCCGGAGGAAGCCACCGGTGCAGCGTCGACCGTTCGAACCACCAGAGCAGCGGCACGTGCAGGATGTAGATCGCATAGCTGGCGCCGCCCAGCACCAACGCCCGGCGCGAAGACAGCATGCGAGCCAGCCATCCCGCGCTCGACGCGAGCCCGAGCACGAGCAGCAGGCTCGCGAGCCGCACGCCGGCGTCGAACAGGAGCGACCATCCCGACGCCGCGCGCCACAGCAGCAACCCCATGCCGCCGATGAGCCCCGCAGCGGACAGCCACGGCCCGACGTACGAGAGGCGTCCGGACTGCCCGCCAAGCCGCTCGTAGGCGCCGGCAGCCGCGACGCCTGCCACGAAGTCGCCGAAGTACAGCAGCACCTTCGGAATCGGCGGCGCAACCGTAAGACGCAGCGCGACCGGCACCGCGAACGCGACCAGCGCCACGCCGACGATGCGGGGCCAGGATGGATGGCGAACGCCGCGGACCACGAGCGGCGCGCACGCGTAGAAGAACACCTCACACGAGAGCGACCACGCCGGCGTGTTCCAGTTGACCGCCGGTTTAACCCACCCCTGGAGCAGCAATGCGTGGTTCGCCAGCAGCGAGAGGCAGTTCCACGGCCCACCCAGCTCGCCGCTGCGTGCCGCCTCCAGGATGATCGGCGCGAGGATCACGAGGCTGAGCAGATACAACGGGTAGATGCGGCCGAATCGCGCCGCGGCGTACCGCAGGAGGCGCGGCCGCGTCCAACGCGTCGAACGGTACCGCCTCGCGAGGACGAAGCCTGAAATGGCGAAGAAGACCGTGAGCGCGGCGAACGCCGCGCCGATCAGCGCGCCGACGACCGGGCTTGCGCTCGCAAGCGGGTGGAGCATGCGTCCGGGACCGCTGAGGTGGTGAACGATGACCCACAGCGCCAGCACGAATCGGATGCCGGTCAGCGCGGGCATCTGGTCGTGCTCGCAATCGGCGGTGCGCTGCGCACCCTCGCGCGCGCCGCCCACCTGGTGCGACGGACCCCGGGCAATCTGGAGCCGCTCGAAAGAGCTGAGCGCGGTGAGGAGGGGGCGGGTCTCGGGCACAGGCAGCCGCGATACCGCGATTGCAAGCCTCGCGCCCGAGAGACACCTGGAGCCGATGGACCGAACCGGTGAACAGCACGAAGACAGCGCGTCGAAGGGACATTCAGGCGAGGACCGGAAGCTCCTCCGTGAGCGACCCCGGTGGTCAGCGCGTCTGCGGCGGCGGCGGGCCAGTGGGAGGCAACGTCGCGGCGAGCGAAGATCGAACACGAACGATCTGCGCCTCGATCGCCTGGCGGTCGAACCGGGCGAGCCGGTGACGCGCGTCTGCCAGTCCGGTCCCGGCGGCCACGGCGCGCCGGAAGACTGGAATGTCGAGGTTCTCGAGCGCCCGCAGCTCGACCTCCAGATCGTCCGAAGTGCGCGCGGCGTCTGCGTGGTCCTCCCGGTAGCGTCGCGCAACAGGCGCGAGCGCCCGGGCGAAGGCCTCTCCCTCCGCTAGCGCCGCCGGCATCGTCGCCCTGAACAGGAGCTGGGCGTACACCCGCGTGGCGCGGAGCAACACTCGCTGCTGGCATGCCGCCAGGCCTTCGAAGGACCCTCCGGGTGCGAGCAACCGATCCCGACACGCGGCAAGCGCCAGCCCCTGAAGACGAAACCCGTCGCACACCGACTCGATCAGGCTGGGCCGGCGGGCCGCCGGCACCGATGCGAACATCGCCCCGAGCGCACTGACGTCGACGGTCTCGCCCTCGCTCGATCGCAGCGGCCTCGGCAGCATGCCGGTCCGCCGCACGTCCCGTTCCTCTGCCGGGCCGGTCGACTGGAGCAACATCTCGCCGTCGACGAGCATGACGTCTCGTCCACACCGTACGACGTTCGAGCGATGCGCGTCCTCTCCGCCGAGCACGTGGAGCAGCGCGAGCAGGCGACCGCTGCCTTCGGCTGCCTCTGGAAGAGTTGAGTCGTCTTCGTCACCACGAGGCACCCACTCGGCGTAGCCGTAGCCTTCGCGGACCAGCGTGCGGACCGTCCGGAGGGGCCGGCATGTGGACCAGTCGTTCAGGTCAGCGATCAACTGCTGAAACGCGGCGTCCAGCTCCAACGGCCGCGGCTTGTACGCGAGGCGATGTCCGCTGCTGAAGACGACCGCCGCCACCGTTCGTCCTCCCTCGTGCGGATCGCCGTGCCCCACCTCGATGTGCGTCAGGTGCGCCTCCGGCGGAACACCGAATGCCGTGGAGAGGACGGCGCGATCTCCCGCCACCCGTGTCAACAACTCGGTCCAGGCGTCCTCGGCCGATACGACGACGTGCCCGATGAGTCTGCCGAGAACGGGACACTGCGAGAGAAGCGGAGCGAGGCCAGAGGCACGCTGCGCTTCGACGAATGCGCCGACGATGTCCTGCGGACGCGAGCCAGGCGCCGCTTCGAATGCGTGGAGCTGGGCCCACAGCGCACGCTCCGTGAGCGTGACCAGGCGCCGCTCCAGATCGTCGCGCAGGCCATCGAACGCCGCCCCTTCGACGACCGCGCGCGCCTCGGGCCGGCGGCTCCATGACGCCACGACCGAGCGCGCCACCGATCGCCAGAGTCCATCGAACGACACGGGACCATCTGGGCGGGAGCCGCCTGTCTGGAAGCCCCGTGACTCGGAGCCGGCGGCTTCGGATCTGATGGCGGCGCAGAGCGCCGTCAGCCGTCCGAACCAGATCTCCTCCTCGCGCGCGGCATCTCGCATGCGGATCGAGGACCGCGCGTGCCGGCGAACCAGGTCGCCCTCGAGGACGCACTCACCGGGGAGGCGGAAGGTCATTGCGCGCTCCACTCGTGTGGCGCCAGCCGGTTGTGTAGGAAGGCTGCCACGCGGCACCCGCTACATGAGCAGCGGCATCGGATTCAGGGCGCGCTCCTCGGTGGGCGCATGGAGGAGCCCGGCCCGAACAGGAACCTCGTAGAGGCGTCCCTCCGCGTATCGAGGGAAGATGGGACGCAGTCCCGGGACGATCACCTTCACCACCGGCATGCCGAGGTCCTCCCGGGTCTGATCGAGCACGATCGTCTCGAGGCCGAGCGTCGCGGCACGGTCGACACAGCGGCGCACGTCCTCTCCCAGATCGTCGCTCCAGTCGCGCGCGTAGTCGTTCGCGGTCCGCGCGCGGCCCGCAGGCAGCAGTTGCGAGTGGTCGGCCAGGCGCATCCGAAACCACGAACGGCGGTAGTCGTCCAGATGTGCGTTGTCGGCGGGCGACGACAAACCGGGCGCTCGCATTTGAGCGGCCTCCGTGATGGCGCGGCCGATGGCGAGCCGCGCATCGAAATGCGCGCCGAAGCCCACCATGACCTCGTCGAACTCCCGATCCGGCCACGCGCTCACCGAGACAAACGCCGGGATGCCGAAGTCGAACGTGAGGTCCAGCACCCAGCAGCGGCGGCCGAGCGCTGCCTGCTTCTGCAACACCGAATGAAAGAATGGATCGTCGAAGCTGTCGAGATCGACCGCGGGCCGTCGCAGCCGGTTGTACCACCAGATCGCGACGCTATCGCGCTCGACGAGCTCCATGAAACCTTGGAGGACCGCCTCCTCGATGGTGTTGCCGGCGGCGTGTCCGTTCGATGTCACGCGGCAGACACGGTGGTCCGGGTGGCCGAAGTAGCAGCAGCCGGCAGGCACGTGCGCGATACGCTGGCGCGTCAACGACCAGGCCGGGGCCCAGTCGATGGCCTCGTCGTCGTCGAACGGCTCCGGCACGGTCAACCGGAGGTTGCCGCGCGCGTTCCACGACTCGCGTGCGGCAAACTGCGCGTCGCTGAAGAGCATCATCGCGTTGGGCGGCACTGGATTGGCGATCTCTCCGGCGCGTCCGCGAACGACCGGCTCGCTGCCGTCGAAGGAACCGGATGTCCGCTCAATCGCTTCGCACAGGGCGCTGGCGCGAGCCTGCGCGTCGGTGCGCCCCTTACCGCCGCTCGAGCTGCGCAGATTCGCAACCAGTTCCCCGATCGTTCGCGACGGCCGTCGGCGATCTCGACCTCCCACATAGATCGAGAACCCGTCTTCACGGTCGCCGAGCCGGGTCACGTGCGACACGATGCCCGTGATGGGGCTGATCAGATGCCCGTAGCGGCGGACCGTCTCCTCCGGAGTGCACGTTCGATGGCCGCCATCGGCCACGAACACCTTCTGCGCCCCGGCTATGGCGACGCGCGGCTGCGTATTGGGTGGAGGGGTGCCGGCTTGACGCGTGCCGGTTTGAGGTGTGTCGGTTTGACGTGTGTCGGATGGAGCCCTGTCGCGTGGCCGCGTGCCGCACGCAGGGCACTGCGGACGACGCGTCAGCACGTGTGTGCCGGTGTGAAGACCGTCGGCCGTTGTGATGATCCGCCCTTCGAGGTCGACATATCTCTCGACCCCGATCCATCGCGCGACGCCGCGGGCGAGGATCGCCGCCGCCAGGGTGTGGTCGGCGTCCGGGCCCGCCGCTCGCCCTTGCTGGAGCCGGGCGTGTGGGCGATCGGCAAAGAACGCCTCGATGTCGCGGTTCCTTCTCAGCCGATCGGCGAGACAGGCCCAGCAGCCGGTCTCGCCGGGCCGGAAGATCGGTCCGAACCAGAGCTCGGTGCCCACCGGCTTCGAGAGAAACCACGGCGATCCGTCCGCGAGCGCAGCACGATTGCGGACGTCGAGCTCGGGACGCAAGTAGTCGTCGGTGAGCACCACGACGAGCGGCGCGTCGCCGGCAATGGTCACATTCGCGCGCCGCAGCGCACACTCGAACGGCTCGGGTGAGACGTCGCCGACAACCTCCAGCGCGACGGAAGGACGTTGACTCCGGCGCGGTGTTGCGCGTTCGTCAGCGGCGAGCGAGCGCCAGTCCGCCTCCCCCGGCTCGAGTCGATCGTCCGCCGCTGCAGCGTCCACCACGTAGCCCGCCTCGTGCATCGCCGTCAGGGCACTGAAGATCGCGACGGGTGACACGTCCGGCCGTAGCCGCTCCGCAATCTCATCGACGGTGTGGCGTCCCGTGAGCAGGGGCGCCAGCCGCTCATAGATGGATCCGCGCAGCAGATGGCTCTGACGTTCCGAGAGCAGGATCAGCGTGTCGTTGTCGAGGTAGACGGTGAAGCGAGGGTTGAAGCTGGGGCGCGTCATGAACCAGGCAGCCCGCAGAGGGTGGTGAAGAGGCGCGCAACACGCTCACGACCGGAGGCCCCGAGCGCGTTGCGGCGACTGCGCAGAACGCGACTAGACGCAGAACTCCGTCCCGCCTGCGACCGATTCGAGCTGTTCGTCGGACAGCTCCACGCTGGAACTGTCGAGCGGCAGCACCAGGTACATCGTATCCGGCGTCTCCTGGAGGACCTTGACGTTGGCGGTGGACGGTACCTTGATACCCAGCTCGCTCTCGACCGCACGTCGCGGGTCGCTGAGGAGGAGCTGCTTGAATGCACTGTCCCCGTTGGCACGATCGATCAAACGCTTCTCAAAATCGCTTCGAAACGGCATCGGCTGTGTGTCCTCCTTGAAGAGGACGGGCATGTTAGCACAGCCGTACATCGCCCTTTCGCCCCCGCCGGACGCGGCGTCACGAATATCCCATTGGCATGCGCTGCCCGCAGACGCTGCGCGTAACGGATCAGCTGGCGCGGCGGCGCAGCAGCGTACGCAGCGCTCCGAAATACACCTTCAGCGTCGACACGCCGTCGTCTTCCACCAGTTTGATCCTGAAGACGTCGCGCAGGAGCCCCAGCTGCACGCGCGCGCCGAGGAACTCGCGTGCGTCGCGCATCTCGCGCGGCCAGGACGGCGATGCCGTCTCGCACGCCTGCGTGCCAGTCCATGCGAGCAGCGCGTCAGCGACCGGGCGCTCGCACAGCCCCTCGGACACGAACGCGTCGAAAACGGGCCGCCAGTCGAATCGCGCGAAGAGCGCCGGCTTCTGATACGCCAGCCCGGCACGTGTCACCCGCCCCTCGTACACGTCGAGAAAGAGCGCGCAGGCGTCGAATGTCTCCTCGAGACGCGTCCTCGCGCGGGACGCGCGCGCAGCCAGTCCGACGCGCTCGAGGAGCGCCGCAGCCTCTCCCGCGGATTGCGCCGAGAGCGCCACGCGCACGGGCGAACCGGCGCGTCCCTCGAGCAGTCCGATCGCACGGACCGTGACGTGTGACGGCAGCAGTGCGTCCAGCGGCGACAAGGCGGCGAGAACGCCCGTCTGCTCGTCGCCACTGAAGCACCGAACGATGGGATCCAGGGCCACGAGATCGCCGAGGCCCACACCGGAACGCAGCAGCAAGAAAGGCATCGGAGCCGGGACCGCCTCTCCAGAGACGATATCGAACTCGATCCAGAGGCTGTCGAGCACCGTCGACCATGACGCATCGTTCGCGATCCACGCCTCCGACAGTCGGAAGACCCTTGCCCATCCGGCTGCGGACCATCGCACGCTCTCCGACTCGACCGCGTCGCGTTCGCAGAACGTCAGCAGGTTCGGCACATCCTCGTGCGTGAGACGCACCGACAGATCAATCTGCGGCGAGCGGGGCGTGAGCCGCGACTCGAACGCAACATCCACGAGCGGGAGCATCTCGCCGATTCGACGGATGACCCGACGTGATCCGTCTCCGGCGAGCAAAGGACTGAGATGCGGTTCGACGGCTGCGATCAGATGACCGAGCGGATGCATGGACGAGCGCCTATCATACTGGCGAGTGTCGACCGACGGACCCCACGCCGCGCGTCTGACCCGCGCGTACGCCGCCCTCGACGCAGCGGCAACCCGCGATCACGGCCTGCAGCTCACGATCGGCGATGCGACGCTGCAGCGCTCCGTCCGGCCCTCGCACGTCCGTGCGCTGCTCTGGCGCCAGGGCATCGAACTGGGATTCGACGCCGGGCCAGAGCTCTTCTCGACGATGCTCGCCCTGCGGTTGTGCGGCAGCCTGGCACCCCTGCCGAACCTGTCCCGCGCCGCGCGGCGATTCGCGAAGCTGCACGACCGCGGGCGCTTCGACTTCTTCATCGATCCGAACACCCACCCGCGCGACACGGACACCACGTCGGTCGCCGCGGCGGCACTCTTCGAGGCGGGTGCCTGGTCCGCCGCTGAGCTCCACGCCGCAGCCGCGGAACTTCCGCGATCGGCATTCGTACCTGGCAATCCCGAGGCATCCCCCTCGTCGCAGTTGCTCGGGCTCCAAGACGTGCTGATGGTCTATTGGCTCGACAGGCTTACGCCGGGCACGCCCTTGCCCAGGCATGGCACCTTCGACGCGGTCGCCGCCGTGAACGGACTGTACGCTCTCGCGCTCGCCGAGTCGCTTGGCCAGGTGGACGGCGGCGCAGTGATCGCCGCAACCGAGGCGTTTGTCGAAGGCTGGGCCGAGTCGGCTGCCTTTCTGGGAGGCACGCTCTACTACCCGAGTCCGGACGCGTTCCTGTGTTTCCTGGCGCTGCTCTGCGAACGGTTTCCACGCCGGTTCGCGCGTTTGACGCGCGCGCTGTCCCGCGCACTTCGGACACGCGTGCGCGCAATCGACGGCGGATCTCCAGCGCTGCCCGGCTCCCTCAATTCACCAGCGGCCCCACCTCCGCGCGGAAGCGCGACTGCGGTCCTCGCCGATCCGGCATCGGCCATCAACCTGGCACATCGCCTCATCGCGGCCGACGTGGCTGCGCGCATCGCCGATGAGCGGATCGACGCGGCCGACGCCTGGCGGCATCGGCTCCTCTCGCTCCAGAGCGCGGACGGGTCGTGGCCCGCGGGGCCGTTGTACGCATTCGGCACCCTGCCGCTCTACGCCGGTTCGCCCGCCTTGACGACGTCGTTTGCCGTGCGTGCGCTCGGATGGACGGTCGCCGACGATCGGCGTGCGGAAGGAGGAACGCAGCGCGTCGCGGGATGACAGCAGCATCGTGGCCCGCGTCGAGGCAGCGGGCCGCCCTGGCTCCTGGCGCTACGTCAACTGCCGCCGAACCAGATCGCGAAACACACCGTCCTGCTCGATCAACTCCCCGTACGTGCCGGTCTGCACGATCTCACCAGCCACCATCACGTAGATCCGGTCGGCGTTCACCACGGTGCTGAGGCGGTGAGCAATCACGACGCGCGTCGCCTGCAGGCGCTCGAGGCTCTCGCTCACGATCGCCTGCGTGCGGTTGTCGAGCGCGCTCGTCGCCTCGTCGAGGAACAGAATTCGCGGTCCCTGCGCGATCGCGCGGGCGATGAGCAACCGCTGCCGCTGTCCGCCGGAGAAGGTGCCCCCACCGTCTCCGATCACGGTGTGCATCCCCATCGGCATCTGCTGAATGTCCGCGTCGAGGCCGACCTTGCGTGCGGCCTCCCAGGCGTCGTCCACGGTCAGCAGGCTGGCGCCGATGATGTTGCGGGCGATGTCGCCGGGCATGACGCGGCTGTGCTGCAGCACGACTCCGATCTGCCGGCGCACCGCAGCGATGTCGAGCGCCCCGAGATCCTGGCCGTCGTACTGCACCGTGCCCCGCAGCGGCTTCTCGAAGCCGAGCAGCAGACGCAAGAGGGTCGACTTGCCTGAACCGGATGGTCCCACGAAGGCGACGAACTCACCCGGCTTCGCGTGGAACGAGACCTCCCTCAGGACCATCGAACCCGACGCGTCGTAGCGGAACGAGACGCGGCTCACCTCGATGTCGCCGGACAGTTCACCCGGTACGAGCTTCTCGGCGTCGACTTCCGGGGCGGCATCGAGAATCGGCCGTACGCGCTCGTACATCGGCACCGTGCCGATGACCGCCATGCACGAGATGCTGAGGGCGATGGCGGCGGTAAGGAACTGCGTGAATGCCGCACTGAACGCCAGGAACTCGCCGGTCGAGAGCGCCGCCGCGCCGCCGAGCAGACTCATCCAGCTGAAGATGGCGATCATGGCGATCAGGGGAAGCGCCGAATGAAACGCCAGCAGCAGGTTCAGACTCGACCGGCCCTCGTAGGTGAGGCGCTTCTGCTCGCCGAACGTCCTGGCCCAGCCCGCGAACGCATGGCCTTCGGCTCCAGATACCCGAAGCTTCGCGATCCCGGTGAGAATTTCGAGGACGAAGCCCCACAGCCGCCCCTGAATCCCGAGCAGGCGCCGCTGACGCGCCAGCTGCGCTCGTGCGACGACGGCCGTCGCAAGCAGCAAGGCGCCGATGACCACCATGGCAACGAGCGCCAGACGCCAGTCGTAGTAGAACAACAGCCCCACGCTGAACACCGACGCGATCGCGGTGAACACCGTCGCCACCACCGCGCCCGACAACATCTGGCGCATCTGGGACAGTCCATACGTACGCATGCCGAGGTCACCGGACGAGAACTGCCGGAAGAACGACGTCGGCAGCGCCAGCAGCCGATCCATGATGGCGGCGTTGATCGAACTGTCCAGCCGTCCCTCGATCCGCAGCAGCGCGAGCGCCTGCGTCACCTGAAACAGGGCGCCGGCAACGGCGCAGACCAACAGCACGAGCCCGATCTGCAGCAACTGCCCCCGCTCCGCCTCAGGGACCACGGTATCGAAGATCCTGCCGACGGCGAGCGGAGTGATCAACCCGAGGACGCCGGCGGCCGCGGCCATGGCGGCCACGCGCCACAGATCCGGCCGGCTCTTGCGAAGTCCGAACCGCAGCAGCGCCGCGCCGGTCACCACGTCGTCGGCAAAGGGTGCATAGAACATGATCGCGGTCGTCGATACCGTCGCGGCCACGTCCGGGGTCACGGGGGTCGTCGTCCGCGCCGACGGGTCGACGAGCACGTAGCGAGACGGCGAGACCGGCAGCAGCGCGATGGGCGCGAGGCCGTCCGCCCGATAGCCCAGCAGCGGCCCGTGGTCCAACGTCCACCATTGCCCCTCGAGCACCACCTGCCGGGTTCTGACCCGCGAGGCCTTGGCGATCTCGAGCAGCGGATCGGCCGCGCGATTTTCGCTGCTCGCCTTCGGGGGCGGCTCGATCTGGACCCCCATCGCGTCGCCCACCGCCGCGCAGGCCAGAAGCAGCGGATCGTCGTGCTGCGTTTCGGCCCGGCGAGGCCCGGACGTGCGGGCGATGATGCTGGCGAGCTCCTCGAGCGAGTCCTCGCGCACCTGGCGTTCACGCTCGGTCTTCTTCGCCAGCCGGTTGTACTCGTCGACGGCGGCTAGCGTCGTGTTGTAGGACTGGCATCTGAACACGAGTCCGTAGAACGACGCGAGTGCCGCCCAGAGGGATCCGTCCGCGAGGGCGTCCGCAGTGCCGCTGACCTCGAGCTCGGCCGCGCCGATCGCCTCGATCCAGGTCTCGTGGGTCAACGGCGTACGTGGGGGCGGATCGCCCGGGTCGAGTGGCTCCATGCCGATGAACAAGGAGCCGCCCTGCCGGTGACGCACCCACGTCACACCTTTCCGCGATCGCAGCCGCTGCCCCGCTTTGAGCGAGGGCGCCGTGCCAGGGTCGACCACCACATCGGCGCGCGGCTTGGGGTAGATGTACTGAGACACGCCTGCCGAGACGGCGGCGACCCAGCGGTCCACGAGATCCACCGCCGCATACGCGAGTGACGGCTCCTCGACGAGCGCACGCACCTTCGCCAGCGGCAGCTCGACGACCACCGTCCCGACCGCCGCAACGGCCAGCAGCCCGAGCCCTTCCGACGCGTCGAGGTCCATTCCGAGAAGGAGGTCGCCGGCCGTGCCGCTCAGGAAGTGGTGCCGCATGCCCTGACCCTCGCCGTCCTCCACGCGGACGGCGAAGACTTCGACGCTGCCGGTCTGCACCAGCCACGCCGTGGACGGACCGCGGAGCAAGAAGGGCGTGTTGCCGCCCACTTCACGGGCCACGCCGGCCATCGCCAGCATCTGAGCCAGGGAGTCGGATCCGAGGATCGTCATCAGGTCGCGAGCAGGCGGGCGTAGGGGCCGTCGACGTGTTTCATCTGCTCATGGGTCCCGCGCTGGACGACCACGCCGCGTTCGAGGACGATGATCTCGTCGCAGTCGCGGATCGTGCTCAAGCGGTGCGCCACGATCAGGCAGGTGCAGCCGCGCCGCCGCAGGCTGTCGTCCACCAGCTTCTCGGTCTCGGCATCGAGCGCGCTGGTGGCTTCGTCGAGCACGACAATGGTCGGATTGCCCACGAGCGCTCGTGCAATCTCCAGGCGCTGGCGCTGGCCGCCGCTGAAGTTGCGGCCGCCCTCGTCGACCCGGCCGTCGTAGCCGCGCGGGCGATCGGCGACGTCGGAATGGATGACGGCGTCCTTCGTCGCGCGGATGATGCTCGCCTCCGGCACGGTCGTATCCCACATCGTGAGGTTGTCGCGCACCGACCCTTCGAAGAGGAAGATGTCCTGATCCACCAGGCCGAGCGAGTTGGTCATGACGCTGCGCGGAATCGCGCTGCGCGGCATCCCGTCGAACAGGATCTCGCCGGACCACGGCTCGTACAACCCGGTGACCAGCCTGGAGATGGTCGACTTCCCGCTGCCTGTGCCGCCGACCAGCGCCACGCGTTCGCCAGGCCTGAGCGTCAGGCTGAAGTCGGCGATGAGCGGGGGCTCGAGGCGGCTGTAGCCGAACGTCAGGTTCTTCAGTTCGAGATGTCCATTCAGCTTGATCAGCTGATCGGTGCCGTCTTCCGGCGGCTCGGCGCGCGCGGCCTGCGGATCCGACTCGTAGTTCAGCACGTCGTCGAGCCGGTTCATGTCGCCTTCGACTTCCTGGATCACGGAGCCGAGGGTGACGAGCTTGCTGACCGGTTCCATGAAGCTGGCGGCCAGCGACTGAAAGGCCATCAGCATGCCGATGCTCATGGCGCCGTCCATCACGCGCAATCCTCCGAACCACAGGATCGCGAGCGTGTTCATGGACATGAGGAACGGAGGCACGGCGCTCAGCATCTGCGTCGGCACACCGAGCGCCTGCTCGCCGTTCACGACCTTGGCCTGATAGCCGGACCAGCGTACGAAGAAGTCCGATTCGGTCCCGCCGCTCTTCAGCGTCTCGATCATCTGCAGCCCGCCCATCGTCGCGCCGACGAGCTTGCCTCGATCCTGCAGCAGCTTCTGGTTGCCGTCGACGCGGACGCGCGACACGGTGCGCAGCGCCACGACGTTCAGCGCGGCGATCGCGATCGTGGCCAGCGTCAACGGAAGGTCGTAGGTCAACATCAGGACGGCGAAGAAGACAATCGTGACGAGGCTCAGCCCCGTGCTCGCGAGGTCTCCGGACAGCAGCATCGCCACGCGGTCGTTGATCGCGACGCGCGTGCCGATCTCGCCGGGCGCCCGCTGCGCAAAGAAGACCATCGGCAGCCGCAGCACGTGCCAGAGGAACCGGCTCGACGTGGTCAGCGCCAGCTTGGTCTCGAGGCGCAGGAGGTAATGCTGGAGCAGCCAGGTCGCCGACGCCCTGGCGGCCAGGGTGAGGGCCATCGCGGCGATGAGCGGGCGGATCCAGTCGTCCATCCTCGCAATCAGGACGTTGTCGACGAAAATGCGGGTGAAGGTCGGGATCACGAGCCCGGGAAGCACCAGCACGAGTCCGACGAGCACCGCGAAGACGACCGCCGTTTCCGACCCGGAGAGGCGGCGGCGAAGCGCCGTGACGATGGATCGCCGCTGTCCTCCCTTCTTGAACTCCGGCGATGGCGTGATCTCGAGCGCAATGCCGGTGTACGAGCGGTCGAACTCTTCGTCGGTGACGACCCGGCGGCCCGACGCGGGGTCGTTCAAGTACACGCGTCCCTTCCCGAAACCCTCGACCACGAGGAAGTGGTTGAAGTTCCAGAAGACGACGAACGGAACGGCGAAGGTCGCCAGCGCGGACACGTCCTTGCGCCATCCCTTGGCGGTCATGCCGTAGGTACGCGCGGCCTTCAGGATGTTGCTGACCTTGCTGCCGTCGCGCGAGACGCCGCACGCCACGCGCAGCTCCTCGAGCGAGGCGATTCGTCCGTGGTAGCCGAGGATGATGGAGAGCGCGGCGGCCCCACACTCGACCGCTTCCATCTGGATGACCGTCGGCGTGACGACGCGCCGCAATCGCGGCCTAGAGCCCAACGGCGCCCCTGACATACGGGATCACCAGGCTGATCGGCCGTTGGACGCGCACCGTGATCAGTCCGGCGCACAGCGTCCCGCTGAACAGCCCCACGTCAGGCCCGGTGCCGGACGACCAGCGGTAGCCGCTCGGCGTGTCGGCCGCGAGGTCCAGGTCGGCGTAGACCTCGAAGGGCGCGCCGTTCGCCGAAAGCGACGTCACGAGCGCCTCGTTCCCGAGCACACGCATCATCCCGAGCCTGGTGGCGGGAAAGCTCGACACCGATCGCACCCGCCCGACGATGTACCCGTATTCTTCGCGCTTCACGGTCGAGGGCGAGATGCGCACGGGCATGCCCACCTGCACGTTCTTGCCCTCGGTCGGCGACAGGTACAGGAGCGCCTCGAGGGCGCCGCTGAGCGGCTCGACGCTCAGGAGTCCGCTGCCCGGCGCGATGACCTGTCCAGGCGCGGCGGTGACTTCGACGACGCGCCCTTCGCGGTCGGCCAGGACCGTCGACCGGACCGTCACTTCCTGTTGAATCGCCGCCAGCCTCGTCTCCAGTTCGGCGACCCGCGCGGCTTCCGCAGCCCCACCGGCGGCGCCCTGCCCGCCGCGCGCAAGCGACAGCTCGGTGCGAGCCTGATCGAGGCGATCGGCGAGCTCCCCCTGCACCACCCGCCCGAGGAGCATGCCCGGGCGGATCACGTCGCCGGCGGTCACGGCGAGGTCGAGCACCCGCCCGCCAGACAACGAAACGATCTGCGACACGCCGCCGGTTCGAATGAGGATGCCCTGCCCGACGATCCGGGTCGGAATCGTCCCGACAATCGCCCAGACGATCACCGCAACGGCGACCGCCGCCAGGCCGACGAGCGCGAGCCACGCCCGGGGACTCGTGACCCGCATCAACTGATCGAGCTGCTCGGGCGACGCGAGCTTGTCGAGGGCAGCTTTCCGGAAGAGCGGGTGATTGTCCGGCGAGGCCATGGCGGTGACTAGCCGGGGAACTTCTTCAGCGCGTCGGCTTCGGTCGACGCGACGTCGAAGATCTTCAGCAGACCGGCAATGCGGAAAACCGTTTCGACGTTCGAGTTCATGCCGCACAGTTTGAGATCGCCCTGAAGCGAGGTGACCTTCTTCTGCACGCTGATGAAGACGCGCAAGCCGCTGCTGCTGATGAACGTCACGCCCGTCAGGTCCAGCACCGCTCGATAGCCGGACCCCGGCAACAGCGCGTCGAGCGCGTCCTGCAGCTGAGGGGACGTCGTCGGGTCGATGCGTCCCGTCACCGTCACCACGGGGATGGCGCCTTCCTGTCTGGTCTGTACGATCATCGGTGTCTCACAAGCGCGAGCGCCTCGAACCGATCGTCGCGCTCGAGATGACGAGCGGTGACCAACGGCGACACTCGCATGGCGGGATCAGGGGTGCGACGAGCGAGTATCTTGCACCAACCGTGCGGAAACGGCAAAAGCGGATGGGAAGCGGGTAACGACGTGGCGGAGGCGGGGTGGAGCGTCAGCCTCCCAGATGCGCCGCGATCGCGCCGACGATGTCCGCCGCATCATCTGCCGCGCCGTGAATGAAACTGGACTTGCGCCGCCGCAGCACCGGCAGTCCCAGGGCGTAGAGGCCAGGGGCGCCGACCACTCCGCCGTCGTGGCGCAGATAGCCCTTCTCGTCGACCACCGGAACCTCCAGCCAGCTGTAATCCGGGCGGAAGCCGGTGGCCCAGACGATGGAGCGGATCTCGCCGCTTCGAAGATCGATCTTCAGGCGCGACGACACGGGCACGCGGGTCGGCTCGAAGCGTTCCGGCAGAGGGAATTCCCCGTCGCGGCCCTTCGCGCGCGCCCACTCGTCGAACGTGTCGAGCAAGCGCTCGAGCTTCAGGTCGGCGAGCGCGAACTGGTTGCGGAGCCCCCCGGAGAAGAGGGCCTCGCCGCCACGGACGCTGGCCCATCGGCCGACGATTTCGACACCACCGGACGCGAGCGCATTCAGGTCGAGCGTGGCGCGTTCCGGCGTGCCGACCAGCTGCGGGGACGGCAGACGCCTGGCGCGCATGAGATCGTCGATCTCGTCGTACCGCTGGTTCCAGACACCCGAGGCGTCCATCCACCACAGGATGTCGCGGCCGCGGTACAGGCGCGGCAGCCGGACGTGTTCGCCGACAGAAATCGTGACGCGGCGGCCGGCGCGATGAATCTCGTCGGCGAGCTGGACGCCCGTGGCCGACGCGCCGACGACGAGCACGCCGCCGTCGGGAAGGTCGCCGGGATTGCGGTAGTCGAAAGGGGTGAGGCAGCGGATCGAGTCGGGAACGGCCGAACGGAGCGCGGGGACCACCGGCCGGTTGCATGCGCCGCTCGCGATCACCACCGTCCGGCAGTGGAGCTCGCCGTTCGACGTGGTGACGAGGTAGCCATCGCCGCCCGGCCGGACCGACGTGACGGCCGTGCCCGTCCGCACCGGCACGTTGTTGACGTCGGCGTACCGCGAGATGAACGCCACCACCTCGCGCATCGTCATGTAGCCGTCCGGATCCGGCCCATCGTACTGAAAGCCGGGCAGGCGGCTCTGCCAGTTGGGGGTCAACAAGCGGAGCGAGTCCCAGCGCTCGCGGCGCCACGAGTTGGCGATCTCGCCCCGCTCGAGGACGATGTGGTCGATGGATCGGTCGGTCAAGCAGCGGCTCGCCGCGAGACCGGCATGCCCTGCGCCGATGACGATCGTGGTGAACTGCTCGATGGCTAGGCGACCTCGACCGTGACGTTCACCGGGTTGGTGATCACGTCGTACACCGCCGAGCGCTTCTGCGACTGGGCGACGAGCGCTTCGATGTCCTTCTGTGACGCGTCCGCGTCGATCTTGAAGGTGACCTTGATGTCGTCGTAGCCGTTGCGGACCTCGCTGTCGATCCCGAGGATGCCGCGGATGTCCATCTTGCCTTCGAGCTTCGACTCGACCGAGCGCAGCTGGATGCCGCGGTTCTGCGCGACGGCGGCAATGCCTGCGGTCAGGCAGCTCGCGAGTCCGACGAGCACGTACTCGATCGGCGTGATGCCGTGGTCTTCCGAGGCGAAGATCTCCGGATGATCGGCTTCGAAGGAGGTTTCGGTCTTGTGGCTCTGCTCCTGGCCGAGTCCGTAGAAGCCTTGGATGTTCGTCCGGCTATGCGTCCCGTTCTGCCACTTGCAGGTCGCCCGCCACGCAAACTGCGCGGCCTCGGGGGCTCCCCTCAATGCCTCTCGCGCATCCAACAAGGCCTGAACGTTGACTCCGTTGTTGACGCCGGTCGTCGTCATGGTGCGTTCCTTTCGTCCAAAGATGGCCGTCTGGCGGAAGTCTCGCATGATACAACGCCGTCCGGGTACCGCGAGAGCGGATATGATGCGCCGCATGACCACGCCCGCAACGCGCACCGCTGCAGGGTCGGTGGGCACAGTCGAGACGCAGTTCCTGGACCTTCCGGCGCCGCTCCGGCTCGACTGTGGCCGGACACTCTTCCCCGTTCGCATTGCGTACGAGACCTACGGCACCCTCGCGCCGGCCCGCGACAACGTCGTGCTCGTCTGTCACGCGCTGAGCGGCGACGCGCACGCGGCGGGTTACGCCAGGCGGCCGTCGAGCGAGACGACACGCGACGGATTCGGCGCGGAGGATCGTGACGGCGCGGCGGCCAGAGGCCTCGGCTGGTGGGACGGGATGATCGGCCCAGGCAAGGCCTTCGACACCACGCAGTACTTCGTCGTCAGCACGAACCTGCTGGGCGGCTGCCGAGGCACGACCGGTCCGGCGTCGACCAACCCTGCCACGGGCCGTCCGTACGGAGCCGACTTTCCGGTGATCACCGTGGCTGACATGGTGCGCGCCCAACGGGCGTTCCTGGACGAGTTGGGAATCGCGCGGCTGGCGGCCATCGCGGGAGGCTCGCTCGGCGGCATGCAGGCGCTCGAATGGGCGGTCCTCTACCCCGATCAGGTGGAGTCGATCGTCGCCATCGCGAGCACCGCCGCCCTGCAGCCGCAGGGGATCGCCTGGAACGCGATTGCCCGGAATGCCATTCTCGCGGATCCGGCGTGGCAAGGGGGGCAGTACTACGGTAGCGGGCGCGCGCCGGACGGCGGCATGGGCGTCGCTCGAATGGTCGGACACGTCACGTACCTCTCTGCCGAGTCGCTCGGCGATCGCTTCGGCCGGCGTCTGCAGTTCGCCGACGACATCCGCTACACCCTCACGGAACCCGAATTCGAGATCGAGAGCTATCTGCGCCACCAGGCGGCGTCGTTCGTCAAGCGCTTCGACGCCAACACGTATCTGTACACCTCGCGCGCCCTGACGTACTTCGACCTCGCCAGGCAGCACGGCCGCGGCAGCCTCGAGGCCGCCCTCGACACCGTGCGCGCGCGGACCCTGCTCATCGCCTTCAGCTCGGACTGGCTCTACCCGCCCGCGGACTCCGCGCGCATCGCCGACGCGCTGCGCGCGCGGGGAAAACAGGTCGAGCTCCACGTGATCGAGGCGCCCTACGGACATGACTGCTTTCTCTTGGAGGAGGCCCGGCAGACGCCTATGATCCAGCGGTTCCTCGGGAGCCGCACCACATAGACTCTCGCCCGGAGTACGCATGGAAGAAGCCCGCTCATTCGGGTTCGAGACCCGACAGGTTCACGCCGGCCAGCGCCCGGACCCGAACACCGGGGCGCGCGCCGTGCCGATCTATCAGACGACGAGCTACGTGTTCGAGGACCCGGAGTCGGCGGCCGCCTACTTCAATCTGCAGGAGTACGGGAACACCTACTCGCGGATCATGAACCCCACCGTCGCCGTGTTCGAGGAACGCATGGCGAACCTGGAGAACGGGTGCGGCGCCGTCGCCTTCGCGAGCGGCATCGCTGCGCAAGCCGCGGCGCTCTTCACGCTGCTCCAGCCGGGCGACCACGTGGTGTCGTCGGCGGCGCTCTACGGCGGCACGGTCAATCAGTTCAAGCACTTGCTCCGGAAGATGAACGTCGATCTGACCTGGGTCGACCCCGACGACCCCGAGGCCTGGAGACACGCGGTTCGCGGCAACACGAAGGCCTTCTACGGCGAGACGATCGGCAACCCGGCGGGCAACGTGCTCGACATCGAGACGGTCGCCGCGATCGCACACGAACACGAGCTGCCGCTCATCGTCGACAACACGTTCGCGACGCCGTTCCTCTGCCGCCCCATCGACTGGGGCGCCGACATCGTCGTCCACTCGGCGACCAAGTTCATCGGCGGGCACGGCACCAGCATCGGCGGAGTCGTGGTGGATGCGGGTACTTTCGACTGGTCGAACGGACGGTACGCGGTCATCGCTGACCCGTCGCCGGCGTATCACGGGCTCAAGTTCCACGAGACGTTCGGGACCTACGGGTACCTGATGAAGCTGCGCGCCGAGACGCTGCGCGACCTTGGAGCGGCGATGAGCCCCTTCAACGCGTTCCTGTTCCTCCAGGGGCTCGAGACCTTGTCGCTGCGCATGGCGCGCCACGTGGAGAACGCCGGAGCGGTCGCGGCGTTCCTGTCGACACACCCGTTGGCCTCCCACGTGACCTATCCGGGTCTGCCCGGCAGCAAGTACCGCCCGCTCGTCGAGAAGTACCTCCCGCGTGGCGCCGGAGCCGTGTTCTCGTTCGACTGCACCGGCGGGCGCGGGGCCGGACAGGACTTCATTCGGGGCGTCACGGTCTGGTCGCACCTGGCCAACGTCGGCGACGCCAAGAGCCTCATCATCCATCCGGCCAGCACCACGCATCGGCAGCTCAGCGACGAAGAGCTGCGCGCGGCCGGCGTCGGACCAGGGACGATCCGTCTGTCGGTCGGCATCGAGTCGGTCGACGACCTGGTCTGGGACCTGGAGCAAGGGTTTGCGAGCGTCGAGGGCTCGTCGACCCGGCCGGCCGGAGAGGCGGCGCGATGAGCGCGGCTCCCACGGGGTTCGACGTGTCGCGCTACCAGGATCCGCTCACGATCCAGCGCGTGCTCCACACCGCGAAGACGATTGCCATCGTCGGCCTCTCGAAGAACGAGCTGCGGGCGAGCCACTTCGTCGGCTATTACCTCAAGCGGCACGGCTACCGCGTGGTGCCGGTGAACCCGCGCGAGTCGGACGTCTTCGGCGAGAGGAGCTATGCCAGCCTGCTCGACGTGCCCACGGCCGTCGACGTGGTGAACGTCTTCCGCGCGCCGGATGCGTTGCCGGAGATTGCCGCGGACGCCGTGAAGATCGGCGCCGGCACCTTGTGGTGCCAGTACAACGTGATCAACGAAGAAGGGGCGGCGATCGCCGTGCGAGGCGGCCTGACCGTGGTGATGGATCGCTGCCTGAAGGTCGAGCACGCACGATACGTCGGGCGCATGCACTGGCTCGGGTTCAACACGCAGCGGATCACGTCGGTCCGTGGAGGCCTGCAGTAGCAGGTCCGCCGGACGCCAGCCAGCCAGCGGGTCGGCCGGCCAGCCGCGCTCAACGCTCGAGCTCCCCCGGTTGAACGAAGGCGCAGGGCAGACGACGCCTGAGGCCGTTGGTGTCGTAGGTTTCGGGTTGGAACGCGATGCCCCGGCACTCCGGCCGGTCGACCGACGCCACACGGTGGAAGGTCAATGTCCAGCGACGGCCCTCACCCTCCAACGTCGCGGTCTCCACGACGGCACAGGCGCCGACCGGCGCGTCGCGACTGATCCAGCGGCGGGCGGCATCGCGTCGGAAGACGCGGTCGTAACTGTTGGTCGTGATCACGCACGAGGCGGGATCGATGGCCGGCGTGGTCAGAAACACTTGCCGGAATCGACAGGTCATCTCCGATCCATCGGCGGTCACGTCGCAGTCCACGCCCATGAAGTCGAGGTCGGAGGGCTTGGTGGCGTTCGCGAGAAAAGGGATGACGAGGCGTCCCGCCGACTCTTGCCGAGCCGCAGTCACATGGCCTCCCGACAGTCCGTGGGCGAGCGCGGCGGCGGCCAGCCACGCAACGGCGGGATATGCAACGGCAGGCCAGCCACGTCCGCTCATCGTGATCCCTTCTATCGGCCGTTGAGGGTGGTGTCGGCACTGCCCCGCCCGGCCCGGGATGCTGCGGAAGCCAGGCGGAAGCGAGGCGCCAGGCGATATCATGGCTGGCGAGGGCTACTGATGAGCGCACTGTTCTTTCTGCTGATGCGCGCGCTGCACGTCGTCAGCGCCGCGATATGGTTCGGGTCCGCCTTCTTCATTTCGATGCTCCTGGCGCCGACGCTCGCCGCGTCAGGGCCGTCGGGCGGCCAGGTCATGAGCAACCTGGTTCGGAGAGGCCTGCCGGCGTTCATGGCGGGCGTCAGCGGAAGCACCGTCCTGACCGGCTTCTGGCTGTACTGGCGCTTCACCGGCGGCTTCGACCCCGTGGTGAGCGCGACGCGCGGAGGCATGGCATTCGGCATTGGCGGGATCGCCGGCCTGACCGCCATGCTGGTCGGTCTCTTCGGCGTGGGCAGGAACGTCAAGCAGATCGTCGACCTCATGGGCAGAGCCATGCAGGTGCCCGAGGGGGCGGAGCGCGGAGCTCTGCTGGCCCGCGCCGAGGGCTTGCGGAGGACCGTCGGTGTCGCGAGCCGGATCGCGCTCGTTCTGATTGCTGTAGCAACGGTACTGATGACGGTGGGACACTACATCTGATGCGTGCACGGACGTGGAGCGAGCTGCTCCTGAAGACGATTCTCGCGTTCGGCGTCGGCCTGGCCAGCGCCGCGCTGCTGTGACACGGCGCGCCGAACGCTTCAAGTACTGGCGAGACCCGCTGTTCGTCGCGGCCAGCGCCGCCTACGTGGCCAACCGCTGGCTGACGCCCGCTCTGCACATCGCACTCTGGCGGACGCATTTCGCCGATCTGCTGTTCGTGCCCGTGGGACTCCCCCTCTGGCTGTGGCTCGAGCGGCGCGTCGGCTGGCGCATCGACGATCGGATGCCGCGCTGGGGCGAGATCACCTTCGTGCTGGTGATCTGGTCCGTCGCGGCCGAGCTCGTGGCGCCGCAGCTCTTTGCGCGGGCGACCGCCGACGTCTGGGACGTCGCCGCCTATGCCGCCGGCGCCGTTACCGCCGGTCTCTCCTGGCAGATCCTGGAGACATGAGCTTCGACCGTCTCGCGCCCCACTACGACTGGATGGAGGCGCTGACGGCCGGCAACCTGCTGCAGACGGCCCGGACCATCTGGCTGGGCGATCTCCGCGGCTGCCGCCGCGTCCTGAGCGCGGGTGAAGGCCATGGCCGCTTCGCCACCGCATTCGGCAGACGGTTTCCGGACGCGCGACTCACGTGCGTGGACGCCAGCCCCGCCATGTTGGCGCGGGCGAGGCGGAGGGCCGAAGCCGCACAGGTCTCGGCGGAATGGATCCACGGCACCGTGCCGGCATGGCGGCCGCCGCGCGGAGGGTTCGACGCGGTCGTGACCTGCTTCTTCCTCGATTGCTTCGACGGGGACGAGCTGCGGACCGTCGTCGCGGCGCTCGCGGAGGGCGCCGCATCGGGGGCCACATGGCTCGTCGGGGACTTCGCGGTACCAGCGCGAGGACCGAAGCGCTGGCGCGCCCAGGCCAAGCACGTGTCGATGTACGCGTTCTTCCGGGCGACGACCCGGTTCTCCGCGCGCCGCGTGACGCCGCCAGACGATCTGCTCCGCGCCGAGGGGTTCCGTCTGAAGAAGCGGCGCGAGCTGTCCTGGGGACTGCTGCGCGCCGACCTCTGGGTGCGCTGAAGGGCCCGGCGCTGACGCGGGCCTCCGCCGGCCTACGTTCTACTTCGCACCTACGTCCTACTTCGCAGGTGGTGCGGCGACCGGCGTCAGCGTCGGCACCTGCCCCTGGCCCTCGAGCAGCCGCTGCGCCAGGTAGTTCGTCACCTTCGCCTGGTTGCGCATCGCGGACAGCAGTGAGGTCCGCATCAACATCTCGCGGCGGCCCCGGATGAGCGTCGTGATCCGCTCGCGCACCTCCGGCATGCTGGGATCGCGCTGACCCGCCGCCTGTTTGGCGACCAGCAGCACGATGGTGTGCCCCCCGTCGATGCTCACGAGGCTGACGGTCCCTGGGGCCGACTTCATCACGGCATCCCGGAGCTGCGGCGGCGCCTGTCTGAGCGCCGACACCGGCACGAGGCCGACGTTGCCGCCGTTCAGGGCTGTCTGCGGCTCTTCCGAGTAGTCCATCGCAAGCTCGCTGAAGCGGCCGCCGGCCTTCAGGCGGTCCATGATCATCTGCGCCTTCGCGGTTGCCGCCTGCGGCGTGGCGGCATCGTTCCCGGTCCGGTTGTTCAGGTCGGCGTCTTTTTCGGGCGTGATCACGATCTGCGCGATGTGGTACGAGTCTTCGGGCAGGTTGAACTGCTCGCGATTGGCCTGATAGAAGTTGTTCACGTCCTGGTCGGTCACCGCCACCTTCGAGGTGGCCTCGCGCTCGATCACCTTCTGCACGACCATGTCGCGACGCACGCTCTCCCGCATGTCCGCCGTCGTCAGGTTGCGCTGCAGCAGTTCCTTCGTGAAGGCATCGTCGGCGATGTTCTTTCGCCCTTCGGCGAAGGCGGCGTCGAGCTCCGCCTCGGGGATCGCGATCTTCAGATCCTGCGCCTTCGCGAGCAGGATGTCCTCCACGATCATCTCGTCGAGGAGATTCAGCTTGGCGGTCAGCGCCTCTTCCTCCGAGAGGGGCGGGTCGAGCTGCATGGTCCGCCGGAACGCCTTTTCCACGGCGTCGCGCTTGATCTCGCGTCCGTCGACCATGGCCCAGACGTCCGCCGGTGCGGACGCCGGCGGCGCACCGGCGGAGGGCGCGGACGAGGACCCGCCACCACACGCGGCGACGAGGCCGGACAACAGGACGAGCGAGGGGAGCAGCAACAGGCGACGGGCAGTGAGCATGCGCCATTGTACGCGCCAGCCCGGCCGTCTTGTCGACAACAGCCGCGGTAATGCACCGTAACCGCGACGAATCGGCGCGACGTGGCCGGAGCATTCGTTCGCCGGTCGTCCATGGCCCGCGCCGATACGCCGATGTAGACTGCAGGGGCAATGCACCAGAGCAGACCTGCCATCGCGATTGTCGGCGCAGGCATGGGCGGGTTGACCGCTGCCGCCACCCTCAGGCGCGCCGGATTCCCCGTGCACGTCTACGAACAGGCGCGCCGGTTCGCCCGCATCGGCGCCGGCATTCAGATGATGCCGAACTCGATGAAGGTCTTGAGAGTCATCGGCATCGAGGCTTTGGTCCGCGGCCGATCGTTCGAGCCCTACTCGCACCTGAATCGCATCTGGGACACGGGCGAGGTCATGCGCGAGCTGCCGATGCCCGAGAGCCTCTTCGGCGCGCCGTACCTGTGCATGCACCGCGCGGACCTGCATGAAGCGCTCACCTCGATCGTCCCGTCCGACCTCGTTCACCTGGACAAGAAGCTGATCGGTTTGGATCACGAGGGATCGCAGATCCGCCTGAGCTTCGAGGACGGATCGCACGCGGTCGCGGACGCGGTCGTCGGGGCCGACGGCGTGCACTCGCTCGTGCGCGATCTGATCGTCGGTCCGGACATGCCGATTCACAAGGGACGGATCGCCTATCGCGCCATCTTCCCCGCGCACCTGGTCGGCCGCGACGTCGGGGCCTCGCGCACGAAGTGGTGGGGCATCGATCGCCACATCGTCATCTACTACACGAAACCGGATCGCAGCGAGATCTACTTCGTCACGAGCGTGCCGGAGCCCGCCGAGTGGCTCACGAAGGAATCGTGGTCGGCGATGGGCGACGTGCACGAGCTCCGCGACGCGTACAAGGGCTTTCATCCCGACGTGCGCGCGGTGCTCGAGGGCTGCCCTGAATGCCACAAGTGGGCAATCCTCGAACGCGAGCCGCTGCCGCGCTGGAGCGACGGCCGCGTGGTTCTGCTCGGCGACGCGTGCCACCCGATGACGCCCTACATGGCGCAAGGCGCCGCGACGTCGATGGAGGATGCGGCGGTGCTCGCGCGCTGCCTCGAAGCCATGGACGGCGAGGACATCGAGGGTGCGTTCCGGCGGTACGAGGCGAGCCGGAAGCCGCGCACGTCGAAGATCCAGGCCATCTCCAGCGCGAATACCTGGATGAAAGGCGGCAACGAAGACACGTCGTGGTTGTACGGATACGACGCGTGGAACGTGCCGCTCGCGGACGCACCTGTCGGCCCCTCGGTGGACGGGACGCCGCGATGAACGGCGCCGCCCGGGACGGCCGGTTCCGCACCTCCGACGGCGTCGAGATCGCCTACACCAGGCACCCGGCGCGCTCGGAGGGCGCGCCGCGCGTCGCGCTGATTCACTCCCTCGCGCTCGATCGCAGCGTCTGGGACGGCGTCGTCAGCAGACTCGACCGAAACGCCGAGGTCCTCGCCTACGACTGCCGCGGACACGGCCGTTCCGATCGGCGTGCCGACGTGCCGTTCACCGCGGAGCTCTTCGCGCGGGATCTCGCCGAACTGCTGGATCACGCAGGCTGGACGTCGGCGGTCGTCGGCGGCTGCTCGATGGGCGGCTGCGTGGCGATGGCCTTCGGCGGACTGTACCCGCAACGGACTTCCGGCCTGCTGCTCGTCGACACGACCGCGTGGTACGGTCCCGACGCGCCGCAGCAGTTCCGCGCGCGCGCCGAAGCGGCGCGGGCGGGCGGCTTGAAGGGCCTCGTCGAGTTTCAACGAGCGCGCTGGTTCAGCGCCGACTTCCTGAGCGGCCATCCGGCCCTGGTGGCTCACGCCACGAGCGTGTTCCTCGCCAACGACTTCGACTGCTACGCCCACAGCTGCGCCCTGCTCGGCGATGCCGATTTGCGCCGCTGGCTGCCGGGCTTGACGATGCCGGTGTCGGTTGTCGTCGGCGAGGAGGATCAGGCCACGCCGCCGGCCATGGCGCGCGCCATTCACGACGCCGTGCCCCAGTCGACGCTGACGGTCCTCCCGCGTGCCAGACACCTGACGCCGATCGAGTGCCCTGCACCGATCGCCGCGGCGCTCTCGACGCTCGCCGCGCCGGCATGACGCCGCCCGAGCCCGCTTCCGCCGCGCAGGCCGCAGAGGCCGCGTCGCTGCTGGCGCGGATCGAGCGCGTGCCATTCTCGCGCTGGCACATCCGGCCGCGGCTGGTGGTCGGCAGCGCCACGTTCTTCGACGCGTTCGATGCGCTGTCGCTCGCTTTCGTACTCCCCGTGCTCGCCCCGCTCTGGGGGCTGGCGCCGGCACAGATCGGGTCGCTGATCTCGGCCGGGTATCTCGGCCAGTTCCTCGGCGCGCTCCTCTTCGGCGGACTCGCCGAGCGCATCGGCCGCATCCGCGCGGCCGCGGGCGCCGTGGCGCTCATGTCGGTGATGAGTCTCGGCTGCGCGCTCGCCCCCGGGTACTCCGCGCTGCTCGCCTTCCGCTTCGTGCAGGGAATTGGTGTCGGCGGGGAGATGCCTGTGGCCGCTACCTACATCAACGAGCTGTCGAAGGCGAAGGGACGAGGCCGCTTCTTCCTCCTGTACGAGATGCTCTTCCCGATCGGCCTGATGATGACCGGACAGATCGGCGCGGTGCTCGTGCCGGCGCTCGGATGGCAGGTGATGTTCCTGATCGGCGGCATCCCGGGCCTCGTCATCACCGCGCTGCTGGTCCGGCTGCCCGAGTCGCCCCGGTGGCTGCTGAGCCGCGGCCGCATCGCGGAGGCGGCCGCCATCGTGCGGGACATGGAGGCGCACGCCCCTTCGCCTGACGCGGCGGAGACGGTCCCCACGGATGCGAGTCGCGGAGCGATGCCAGGGGTCGTGCCCGGCCGCACGTCGAGGGGCGCGGGGGCCGGCGCGCTTGCGCGGGGGCGATGGAGCGATCTTCTCAGGGGCTCCTATCTGCGGCGGACGCTGGTGGCGTGGTCGCTCTGGTCGTGCGCCTACTTCGTGACCAACGGCCTGAACAACTGGATGCCCACCATCTACAACCAGATCTACGGCCTGAACCTGCAGCAGTCGCTGCGCGCGGGCACGCTGACCAACGTGATGCAGGTCGTGGTCCTCCTGGGCTGCGCGTTCCTGATCGATCGGTTCGGACGACGATCGTGGACCGTCGGCGCATTCGCCGCGGGAGCGGTCATGCTCGGCCTGCTCGGCCTCTCCGGCGCCAGCTCGATCACGCTCGTGATTGCGCTGGTCACGCTCAGCTACGGGATCGTCGGCAGCGCGAACGCCGTGCTCTATCTCTACACGCCCGAAATCTATCCGACGCGCATGCGCGCGATCGCGACAGGCGCCGCGACCTGCTGGCTGCGGCTCGCGTCCGCGCTCGCCCCGATTCTCGTCGGCACGATCGTGGCGCGCGGTGGCATCCCTTCGGTGTTCCTCATGTTCGCCGGGGTCAGCGTCGTCGGCGCGCTGGCCGGCCTGCTGATGCTCGAAACGCGGAACCGGCCGCTCGAGGATCTCGCGGCCTGAGGCGCCTCGGTGCTGCTCACAGCGCGATCACGCCCCGACGCCGCACGGCGGACCGCATCGGTACGGTTCGCCGCGCCCAGCTTGCCGAAGATCGATGCGACATGGGACTTCACGGTCTGATCGCTGATGCCGAGTCGATCGGCGATACGCCGGTTCGGCAGTCCTTCGGCGAGCAGCTCGAGCACCTCGACCTCGCGCCTGCTCAGCGGCTCCTGGTAGTCCTCCTCTGAGATACGGGTCTCCCCGGGCGGAGACGCCTACGGCGGCGACACGGCCGCTGCCGCGCCCCCGGCGGCCTGTTCGCCGGGGGTCTGCTGGCCGGCGGCCTGTTCGCCAGGGGCATGTCCAACTGCGGTCCCGTCGCCGGCGCCTGCGGTCACGAGCGGCAGCACGAGCCGGAACGTGGATCCACGCCCGGGTCCGTCGCTCGAGGCGCTGATACGGCCGCCCTGCATCTCGGCGAGATCCCGCGCGATGGCCAGGCCCAGACCGAGGCCGCCGTGCTCGCGCGAGAAGCGGCCGTCGCCCTGCCGGAAGCGATCGAAGACGTGGGGGAGAAAATCGGGAGCGATGCCGCAGCCGGTGTCGCGCACGATCACTTCCGCATCGACACCGGCCGACGTCACGGTCACGTGCACCTCGCCGCCAGGCGACGTGAACTTCACCGCGTTCGAGAGCAGGTTCCACACGATCTGCTGCAGTCGGCCCGAGTCGCCTCTGATGACGCGCAGGGCGGCGTCCGACTCGACGCGCAGGCGCAGCCCCTTCGCTTCCGCCGCAGGCCGGATCGACGCCAGCGCCTCGTCGACGACCGCCCGGAGGATCACGGGCTGCAGCTGGAGCACGACCTTCCCGCTCACGAGACGGGAGACGTCGAGGACGTCCTCGACGAGCCTCGTGAGCACCATGGCGTTGCGCTCGAGCGTCCGGAGCGCTTTGACGAGCCGATCACCTTCGAACATGCCGGAGTTGGCCATGCGCGCGTATCCGAGCACGGCGTTCAAGGGCGTCCTCAGCTCGTGCGACAACGTCGCCAGGAACTGGTCCTTCAGGCGGTCGGCCGCCCTCGCCTCGGCGTAGGCCCGCGCGTTGTCGACGGCCAGGGCGGCGCGCGACGCAATCGACATCGCGAAGCGAAGGTCCTCGCTCGAGTAGCCGCGGCCCGACGAACCGACCGCGAACGTCATCGCGCCGACGCCGCGCTCGCGCGCCACCATCGGCACGACCATGAGCGATCGGATGTCGAGCGCCTTGATGGCGTCGCGCTGTCGACGATCACGCACGTGGGCGCGCAGCTGTTCGTCGCCGAACCGTTCGATCAGAACCGGCTCACGCGTACGCACGACATGTTCGGCGCTCCACGTCACGGCAGCGCTCTCGCGGTACGTGCTCGCGTATGCCTCGGCGAGGCGCTTCTTGTCGGAATCGACGTGCGCCACGAGCAGGCATCGAAGCGTGCCGGCCTCGTCCACGAGATCGACGGCGCAGAAGTCGGCGAAATACGGGACGGCCAGCCCGGCCACCTCCCTCAGGCTTGCGGTGGCATCGAGCGAGTTCGCCAGGCGAATTCCCGCTTCCGCGAGGAATTCCGATCGGACGCGGCTGCGTCGCTGCTGATCGTAGAGCTCGGCCGTTGTCAGGGCGGCGGATGCGAGGTGTCCGAGCGCGCGCGCCGCCTGCATCTCCAACTCGGAGAAGGTGTGCCGGCTGCGGTAGTAGAGCACGGCGGCGGCAGCCGTCTGCCCGTTGTTCAACATCGGCACGACCAGCATCGAGCGGATCCGTTCGGCCGCATACGCCTCGCGCCTCGACTCGAGGATTGGCGCGGCCTCGGCGTCCGGGACCGCCACCGGCTCGCGCAGGAGGCTCTCGGGGGCAACGGGCACGGTCGTGCGCGCGAACCCCTCCGACAGCCCGCTGCTCGCCACCGTCTGCCACGCGCCGCGCTCGGGCTGCAGCTGCCACACGGCGTACGCGTCGGCAGCGAGCAGGTCGCGCGCGACGCTCAACACGGCCGGCACCACGTCGGCCACCTGAGGCGACCGCAGCAGCGCGCCCGAGGCGGCCGTCAGCGCGACCAGCCGCTTCTGCAGATCGTCGATGGCAGCCAGCGCCTCGCGGCGGCGCGTGATGTCGCGCGCAATCCGCGACGCGCCGACGACCTGTCCGCGTTGGTCGCGAATCGGCGAGACGGTCAGAGAGATGTCGACGGGTGTCCCGTCCTTGCGCAGCCGCACCGTCTCGAAGTGCACGACGGCGTCGCCGCGGCGGATCTTCTCCAGCAGATCGCGCTCCTCCTGATGCCGCTCGGGAGGAAGCAGCCGGTAGATCGACTGCCCGATCGCTTCATGAGCGGTGAATCCGAACATGGTCGACGCCGCCCGGTTCCAGGACGTGATCGTGCTCGACAGGTCGGACGCCACGATCGCATCGTCCGACCATTCGACGATGGCGGCGAGATCGCGCGCCTGATCGAGCTCGACCATCCGGTCGCGCTCCACTTCTTCGAGCCGCTCGACGGTGACGCGATGACGGCGCCCGATCAGAATCGCGGCCCCGGAGAGCGCCAGGTAGGTGCCGACGGCCATCGCGTACTGCGGTGTGAGGAAAACGGCGGGGTCAGAGCCCCGCCCCGGGTTCAGGGCGAAGCGCAGAAGGTGTGCCGAGGCGAGCCCGAGGACGGCCGACAACAGGCCAGCAGAGAGGCCGACCTGCCACGTCGCGACGCCCGTCACGAGCACGAAGAGCAGCCCCTGCAGGCTGAAGGGACCGAACACGAAACGGAGTGCGCTGATACCGGCGATCGCCGCAATCATCAGCGTCAGTTGGCGTCGACTCGGCAAGCCTGTCATCTCGGCCACGGAAACACGGCGCCACTATCGCATACGTCCCGCGTCGGCTCTCGTGAATTCAGCCGGCTGAACGGTCGGCGATTCAGGCCGCCGCGCGCGGAACGATCTAGACGCTGAGCACCGGACACGGCGATCGCTGGATGATGCCGAACGCGTGGGTCCGGAGCCAGCCCAACGGCTCGTGCAGCGACCCGCGGCCGATGATGATCAGGTCGGCATGTTCGGACCGTGCGTAGTCGGCCACGGTGGTCACGATGCGTCCCACAGCCGCGAGCAGCGGCGCCTCCACGCCCGCCGCCGCCTCGATGGCGGCGACCTGCGCTTCGGCTTCCTGACGCTCCTGCTCCTGGAGGATCCGCTCGCCTTCGAGTGACGGCCAATCGGTGACGGGACCGACGACGTGCAGGACCTTCAGCGCCGCGCCGATCCGGGTGGTGAAGCGGTCCGCCCACTCGAGGAGCCGGCGGCTTTCATCGCGCCCGTCGACGGCGCACACCACGGTCCTGGGCAGACCGCCGACGCCCTGTTCCTCGGCGTGCGCCGCGGTCCACACGGGACAGGTCGCATCGTGCAGGACCTTCGAGGCAACCGATCCGACCAGCATCGTTCGGAACAGACCGAGTCCGTGCGTCGGCATCATGATCAGATCGGCGCCCTCGGTCTGAGCCGTCGCCACGATCCGCTCGCCCGGGTCGCCGGCGTCGGTAATCCGCCGGACGTCGACGCCTTCGAACTCGGCGGCGAATGCCTCGTCGAGCCGGGTTCGCAGCGTGTTGGTCCAGACCGCGACGTCGTCATCCATACCGACCGGCATCAGCGCGACGTTCAGGGGGACGACGCTCAAGACGGTGACGCTCGCGCCGACGCGCTGGGCGAGCGACCGTACGAACGGCGCAGCCTGAAGACCCTGCGGGGAGAAGTCGAACGGAAACAGGATGCGGCGAATGTCGGCAGCTGGTTGGCTCATGGACACGAGCTTATCAGCCACCGTTGCTGCCGCAACAGCCTGCCGATCCGGCTCCTCAATTCAGCATCCGGTCCGGGGAGGGCGCCGGCAAATAGCCGAGTGTGGTGAGAAAGCGATCCGCCTCGAGCAGCGTCTCGCGATGCCAGAGGCCACCGCGGACGCGCGGGCTGATGAAGCCATGTTCGGCCCCTTCGTACATGTGGATGTCACAGCGGTTGCCGAGCGCCGCCACGCTGCTGCAGAAGTTGCGCGCGCGGCGGAACGGAACCGTGGTGTCGACTTCGCCGTGCAGGATCACCATGGGCGGGAGTCCACTCTTGAGCCGGTGCAGCGGAGAGCCCTCCTGCCATCTCGGACCCAGCTCGACCTCGTCGGCGTCAACGACCGGGTTGAACAGCACGAGCGCGTCCGGTCGTGAGCTGACACGCAGGTCCTCGCCAGGCTCGTCGAGATCGTCGAAGATGCCCGCGCTCAGCGCGAGATGGCCACCTGCCGAACTGCCGCCGGCAGCGATACGCCGGGGATCCACACCAAGCTCGGCCGCATGCGCCCTGACCCACCGGATGGCCGACTTTGCGTCCGCAATCGCCTCGAACGCCCACGTCCCGTGCCTCTCGTACACGCGGTAGTCGGCAACGATTGCGACCATGCCGCGCTGGGCGAGGTGTCGGCTTTGCGGGACGAGCTGCTCGACCGAGCCGCGAACCCACCCTCCACCGAAGAAGAAGACAATGGCGGGCCTGGGCTCGTGAGACACGCCCGGCGGCAGGAACGCGTGCAGACGAAGCTCGTGCCCGTCGACGGTCTTGTAGACGTGGGTGACAGCGCCGGGAAGGGTCAGCGGCTGCGGAGACGCGACCGGCCCCTGCGCCAGCGAGGCGGAGACGGGCGACAGCAGAACCGCGAGGAGGCAGACGCCGAGAACGGTCCGAGCGTGCGACAGCAGATCCGGCATCACTCGCCCTGCAGCACCGGCATCACCCGCTCCGTGCCTCCGGTCGTTGGCCGATTCACCGGCATGTGGTCCGTCAGCGCTCCAGGCGCATCGTGCGAACCTTGTCGCACCGGTCTGGCAACACGATCTCGTCGGGCGGGACGTTGCCGGCATAACAACCCGGGATCAGGTAGAGCGTCATTGGCGGCGCTGCGGTCGGCGGCGTGCCTGTGCCGGACGCGGCACTGGAATCGAGCGCCGGCGCGCTGTCGCCGGCCGCGTGCGCCTCCTGCGGGCTCCCGTTGCCCAGCGGCCTGAACGTGTCCCGATACGTGAGCGGCCGCCCGGAATCGATCTGCACCTTGAAGCGCAGCGGCTCGTTCCCCGGAGTCCGCAGTTCCAGCACGTGTGACCCGACCTCGAGGTCGAGCCGTCCGCCCAAACCCTCGGTTTCCCCGACGTAGAACTCGTCGACGTAGACCTGCACGGTCGCGGCAGGCTCGATCTCGAGCCACACGGTGCCGAAGGCCTGTTGTCGCGGGGCCGGCGGCGAGGCGGGTTCTAGTGTCCGGCGAGGAGGTCCACCCGCGGGCGCGGCAACCGCCATCGGCGCGACGACGAACGGCACGACGAGCGGGACCAGGACGACGCCCGCCCCCACCCGCCGGCCTCCACCGCGATTCCCACGCGCCGCACGGCTGGAATCGGCGGGCCGTGAACCGACAGGCAGGAGGGGCCTCGTGTCGAGGGGAGGCAACCCGGTGGGTGGATGCGGTAGACCGATCGAGGGCAGCGCCAGGCCGATCGAGGGCAACGGGAGCCCAATCGAAGGGTGCCACTGCGCGGACTGCGGCGCCGGCGGACGCTGGGCCTGCGAAGGGGCGGCCACGAGCAACGCGACAAGCGTGAGGAGCGCGACGGTCGTTCTGACACCCATCGGTTCTCGTCCTGGGCTCAGTGTGACCTGACCGCCATGACGGGACAAGCCCGAACTCAACCTCCGCCTTTTGTAGCATCCGGCCCTCGAGCCGATGGAGAATAGGACACCCAACCCGTACCGAACCGAAAGGATGTGCAGATGTTCCGTTTCAGAGTGTGGTCGACGCTTGGTGCCGTGGCGCTGCTGACTCTCGCTGCGGCGGGTCCGCTCGACGCGCAGGCCCAGCGCGGCCCGGCCGCGACAGGGATACCCGACATGGCGTCCGGCGACCCCGTGGCTCGCGGCAAGTACATCGTCGAGAACATCGGACTCTGCGGCCGGTGCCATTCGCCGCTCACGAGCAGTGGAGAACGGGACCGCTCGCATTGGCTGATGGGTGGACCCGTCGATGCCCTCCCAGCCATGAAGAACCCTGATTGGATGCTGAAGGCGCCGCGGCTGGCCGGATCGCTGCCTGGCGGCGAGGAGAGTGTCGTCCGGGCGCTCACGACGGGCATTTCCAGGACCGGCCGTCCGCTGAGACCGCCAATGCTGCAGTTCCGCATGACGCAGTCGGACGCCGAGGCGGTCGCCGCCTATCTGAAGTCGCTCGGCGGCAGCGCGATCGCGGCGACACACTGATCGCGAACTCGCGGTTAGAATCCCGCACGGGAGGAATGCTCATGCGACAGGCGACCCGACGGCTGGCGCTCGTGGTCCTGGTGCTCGGCTTCATCTGGACGTGGCGGGAGAACACGGCGCGCGACGTGGCCGTCGCACAAGGGCGAAAGCCTGTGGTGATCACGCGGATCTACACAGGGCCCGACGGCCTGTCGCACGCCGAAGACATCGAGCTGTCCCTCGGCTCGCGCGGCGCGACGGAGATGTTCAAGGCGACCGGCGCGGAGTTCAGCGTGCGGCCGCCCACGCCCGGCGCGAACCCGGCTTTCACCGGCGCAACCGATCCGGCCGGGCCCGGATGGCACACGGGGCCGGCCCGGCAATTCGTCATCACCCTGACGGGACAGTCCGAGGTCGAAGTCTCCGGCGGCATTCATGTCGCGGCCGGCCCCGGCCACATCAACCTGATCGAGGACACCACGGGCAAGGGCCACGTTACGCGCAACTTCGGCCCTGACGCCCGGGTCGCGCTGACGATCCCCTTGGCCGACGGCGTGGTCATCGAGGGCGTGCGCACCCCCCGGACGCGCTGATTCCGCCTCCGGCGCGACCGACGGGGCCGCGTCGCCGGCTACTTCAGGGGTTCGTCGCGATACCCGGGTTTGACCGTCCCCATCCGCCGCGCGACGTCCATGAGCGAAGGATAGAACTGGACGAAGGTGTGCTCGACGGCGGTCTGCTCCGCGTGGCACGTGTAGCAGCGCTCCGTTTGCGGAAGCGGCGCGACCGTCTCTGTGGTACGGCCGAAGTTGTAGAAGCCCCATCCCCCCGGCAAGCGCTCGTCCTTGACGTTCGCTTCGATCGCCCGGATGTCGGTCTGGTAATGACCGGTCTTGTTGATCGAACCTTCGCTCTTCGAGTTTCGAACCTCGAGCACGAACATCGTCCGATCGGGCCACCGCCCGCTCGCCATGAACGCACGGTAGGACGACGGGTTCACGTAGACATTCGTGAACGACTGGGGCTGTCCGGCCGCTGGCGCGCTCGGTCCGTAGTTCATGCCCAGTCCCGCGCTGAGGAAGATCCATTCGCGGTAGCTCGACGGGAACGCGAGCCGCCCATTCGACTGCAGATCCGGGCCATCGCCGGTCCCGTCCTGGGCGCCAACAGAGTAGGCGGTGCCGAATAGGGCCACGGCAGCCGACGCAAGCAGGGCGGCAACGATCCTCGTACGCATCTCCACTCCTGGAAAAGGCGAAACCGGGCAATTGTAGCTGAACCTCATCGGCCATGGCCGCGGCGACGCGCGGCTTGCCGCGCGGACGCATCCCGGCATCGGGCTAGAATCAGCGCGACAGCCACTCGACCGACGACCCACACATGGAGGTTCACGTGAGGCGCTCACTCCTGCTCGCTCTCGTCACGGTCGTCCTGGCCATCGGCTTCACGTTCGGCACGGGGGCCGCCGCACAGGACGAACCGTTCCTCGGCACGTGGGACATGAGTCTCGAGAGGTCCTCGATCACGCGCGGCTCGCCTCCCAAGAGTGAAACGATCGTCAACGTGCCCGAGCCCGGAGGGTTCACGAGCACCAACACCATCGTCAGCGCGCGCGGGACGAACGTCGAGGTCCATCACTATCTCTTCGACGGACAGTTCCACGGGACCGAAGGCGGCGATCAGCGGGAGCTGTCGTTCGTGCGTACCGATCGGCGCACGATCGACTCCGATACCCGCCGCAACGGCGAGATCACCGTCAAGCGTCGCATACAGCTTTCCGAGGATGGCCGGACGATGACGATGGTGGCGTCGGGCCGGTCCGGTGGCGGCCAGCCCTACGCGAACGATACGCGCGTGTACGAGAAGCGGTGACGCCTATCGCTTTCGGGAGGCCGCTTCGGACGCGATGGCGTCGCACATGTTGAAGTCGATGTGGGGCATCGGCACGGTGGCATCGCGCAGCTTCACCGACACTGCGACCGAGGACAGGCAGCCCCACCCCGTGTAGCCGACGCGGAATCCCCGCGAGCGTTCGCGCCCGACCTGGACCTTCTGCTGGAAGGTCGGATGGTTGAACTCGTACTGCACGCTCTCGATCTGGGCGAGGACATCCTCGGGGCCTTCGACCCACGCGCTGAAGTTGTAGGCCGGCAGCTCGGTCCCTTGAATGAGCCGGCCGAGCGGACGGCGGTCTGCACGCAGCTGCAGCTGTGACAGCACGGCGGGCTGGCTGCGCACTGCGGACAGGGGCGTGTAGGGCACGGACCCGATCGCCGCAGCGGCGGCCGAACCAGGTGGCAGCGATGGCAGTGCTGCCGCGGCCGACGGCCCGGGCAACGCCAGCGACGCGGAGGCGTTCCCCGCGGACATGGACGCCGACGCCGCCGACATCGTCGGGTTGGCGGGCGGCGGGGTCGACAGCCCGGCTGGAGATCCGCCTGGAGATGAAGCGGCGGGCGCCGCGGCGGAATCCGACGGCTGCGATGCGACCGTCGGCGGAGGCGCCCCCGAGCCGGCCGGCCCCTCACTGATTGGCGCCGGACCGCCATCCCGCTTTTCGACGACCACCCCCTGGCCGCTGATGAGCGCCTCGACCGTCTGGCGCTTGCGGTCGGCGTCACGCCTCGCACGCTCGGCGAACAGCCATCCTGTCGCGGCAATCAGCAGGAGGACGCCGACGAGCGCGCTCAACATGCGCAGGTACCGGTTCTTCGCGGCGAGCTGCGCGGCGGCCATCGCCTGCTCGTCCGCCCGCTGTTTCTGCTCTTCGGCGAGGAGCTGTACCTGCTGCAGCTCGCGTTGGCGCAGCCGCTCTTTCTCGGCGGCGGCACTGTCCTCGGCCGCCAGGCTCGCCTCGACGAACTCGCGCTCGAACGGAGTCAGGTCGACGTAGCCCCGGGCCTCTTCGAGCAACGAGCCGCCGAGCAGTCCGCCGGGATCGCGGCCGTGCGCCATCCACTGCTCCGCCGCGGTCGTCAGACGGACCCGCCGGCGCGTCGATACGCGCTCCTCGTCGAGCCATTCGGCGAGCCTGGGCCAGTTCGACAAGAGCGCCTCGTGCGCGAACTCGAGCCGGCGCTGTTCCGGCTCGCCGCCAGAGACGATCCGCACCAGGCGCGCGTCGATGAGCTCTTGAACGACGCGCAGGACGCTGGCGCGATCCGCCTTCTCGGAGAGCTCGGCCACCGTCACGCTGTTGCTGACGACCTCGCGTCCGGCCGCGGGCCTCGCCATCGTCAGGAGAATCGTCTTGAGCGTGGCCTGATCGCCCGCCGACAGGCTCTCGAACATGCGGTCGGCCGCCTGCGCGAGCGCCCGGCGCGCACCGCCAATCTGGCGGTAGGCCTCCATGGTGATCGTGTTGCGCTCGCGGAGCTTCCACAGCTTGAGCAGCGTGAACTGGAGCAGCGGCAGGCCGGCGGGCTCCCCGAGGATCTCCTTCACGAGGCGATCGACGAGCCCCTCCTCGAACTTCAGGCCGACACGCTCCGCCGGAGCAAGAATCGCATCGCGGAGCTCCGCCGGGGTCAACGGCGGAATCCGGAAGGGAGAGCGGCTGAACAGCTCGTCGAGTTTCGGAACGGCGGCGACCTGCGCTTCGAAGTCGCTTCGAAGAATCACGACGACGCGATGCTTGCCGGAGGAGGTGACCAGGCCGAACAGCGCTTCGCCGAAGGCGTCGCGCCGGTCGGTCGAGCCACACACCCAGAACAGCTCCTCGAGGCGATCGACGACAATCACGCCAGGCTGGTCGCCGGCATCGAGGTGCCGGACGATCCCCGCGGGGGTGGGAGGGCTCTCTGGGACCTCCAAAGCACGCGCGAGGTTGCCGATCGGGTCTGAACCGGGTACGACCACCGGGCAGTAGCGCCACGCCACGCTGCCGTCGATGGCGCCGGCTTTCAGGGCGGGAATCAAACCGCCGAGGACGAGGGACGACTTGCCGCTGCCGAGGGCGCCGATCACGGCGAGGAATCCCGTGGTCTGCAGCTGCGACGTCATCTCGCGCAGCAGCCGGTCCCGCCCGAAGAACAGCTGGTGGTGCGACTCGCTGAACGACTCGAGGCCGACGTAGGGACAGAGGGCATCGGGAAGCTCGGGAACGAGCTCCGGCTCGAAGTCCGCCAGGAGCGCGTCGCCAATCTGGTGCTCCGCCCGGCTCAGCACGGCGGCCCAGTAGTCGAGGAGGCTCTGGCTCGCCAGCCGTTCGTCCTCGGACTGCAGAATCGCTCCGGTAGCCGCGCCGGATCGTACGAACGCCTGCGCCCGTTCGAGCAGTTCGGGCGAAGCGCCCATGGCCCGATACAGCCGGAGCAGCGCGGTATGCGAGAGGCGCATCGCCGCGAACGAGCGGAAGCGTCCCGCCTCGTCGAGGTCGTCGGGAAGCGGCTCAAGAGCATTCATTTGATCAGTCCCAGCAGAGTGTTGAGCGGATCGCCGATGGCGCGCAGGCTCTCGCACATCCGTTTGAGCGTCGTGTCCACGCGATAGAACCGCTCCGCCGCCTGCGCGTACAGGCGCTGGAACGCCATGCGCTGCTTGGTCGCGTCCGCCGCGGAAAGGCTCTGCCCCACCATGTCACACGTGGCCGTCAGCGCCTTGGCCCAGGGCTCGTCGGCGCCGCAGAGCGGGACGATCATGATGTGCACGCGCTCCCACGACAGCTCGAGCTCCAGCGTGTCGATCTTCAGGTTCTGCTGAATCCGACGCAAGTCGAGGTCGAGCGCCTGCCACCGATCGTGCTCCAGAACCAGCGCGGTCAGGTTCTGCTGCAGCGCCTCGAGACTGCGAATACTCTCGCTGAAGGTCTGCACCTTCGCCGGGTCGAGACCGCCCCCGGTGAAGCGGTTCAGCAGGAGGGTCAGCGCGTCGACGATGGCCTCGAGCCGCAGCGCGCGGGCCGCCGCGTTCAGCCGGGTGTTGATCTGCGACGGCTGCACCGCCAGCACGCGGTCCATCAGCCAGATGGCTCGCGTCAGCGACTTCACGGCGTCGGTCTGGATGGCCTTCAGGAACTCGGCGTGCGCTTCCCGAAGGTCGCGGAGCCAGATCAGCTCAGCCTCCTGAGCGACGCCGCGCAGCGCCACGTCGTCCAGCTGGCGGACGAGGCCGTCGAAGGTGATCTCGTGATCGGCGAGGATCTCGCGCGACGTCGCGTCGTCCGGAAAACGCTTGGCCTCCTGCGTGATGCCGCGGTAGCACTGGAACTGCAGGGTGTGCAGCAGGTCGTGCATGTCCTTGTAGAAGGCGAGGACCTCGATCTGCTTCGCGGCGCCCTCGAAGTCCGCCTGGAAGTCGGCGACGGCTTCCCGGACGTCGGGGTTCTGCATCAGGCGCTCGAGCGTCTGAAGGCCCCGCGCCGCCGTCTGCGCACGCTCGGGCCGATCGGCGGCGATCACGGGGTCGGGGCAGGCGACCGAGAGCTCGTCGACGAACTCCTTCAGCGCCGCATTCTCCGGATTCTGGAGCCGGGCCTTCTCGATCAGCGAACCAATGCGGTCGCCCGTCTTCGCCCACTCGATGACGCGGAACACGACCTCATTCAGGCCAACGTCGCCGACGACCGCGTTGAGGTTCTCGTTGAGGCCGTACCGAAAGAGCTGTTCGACGGCGAAGCGGTTCGGAAAGGCCTTGACCAGCGCCGCGTGCAACTGAGCTTCTTGGGGTCCCGAAAGAATCATACTGGCGAGTGAGAGAGTACCCTGTGTTGCGCGTAGAGTACCCGAGAATGTCGATCACGATTATCGCGATCTGCGGCAGCGGCCAGCTCAGCCGACGCGCATCGCACTCATGCATACGCCAGGAGCCACCGTGGGCAACTCCGATCCGTTCCTCACATATCTGAAATCGTTCGGCTACAGCGTCGTCCGGCTGCCCAGGACCGACATCCGTCCGATGCAGCTGTTCATCAAGCATGACACGCGGCTGTCGAGGCTCGGCGAGTTGACCGCCGTTCTCGAACCCGGCCCCGACGTGCCGCCGCCCGCCCTGAAGGAGAACCTGCCCGCCGCCAACATCACCGGCCAGCAGACGCGCGACTTGAGTCTCGGCGTCGGGTTGACGCTCCTCGGAAGCATCATCGGCGCCATGGGCGGGACCACCATCGGCCTCGACGCGGGATACAAGCAGGCGCGCTCGGCGTCATTCGAGTTCACCAACGTCCTCGAGGACCGCGTCGATCTGGTCGAGGTGGACCAGTATCTGTCCGGCGCCGACGTCAGCCCCTTCAGCAGCCACGTCGCGCAGCTGCTCGAAGCGGATGCCGTCTACGTGACCACGTCGGTCATCAAGAGCACGACCTTCATCGTCGAGGCCAAGGGACAGGACGGCCTGTCGCTCGATCTGAAGGTGCCGCTCATTCAGGACATCGTCGGCGGGAGCATCGCCGTCTCGCCCGCGCGAGGGGCGCAGGGCAAGATCGTCTACGAGGGGAAAATTCCGCTGGTCTTCGGGTTCCAGGCGGCGCGGCTCTATTACCAGGACGGCCGGTACTCGGCCTTCAAGCCGCTGGCGGCGGGCGCAGCCGCCCTGGAGCGGACAGTCGCCGCACCCCAGCCCGAGTTCCTGACCACGGACAGCCCATTTGCGAGGCTCGACGCATGACGACGTTCAAGACGCTCGACGATGTGGTCGGCGGATTCGCGGCGTGGGAGTCGGAGTTCCGCGCGCGGGGCGATCGCCGGTGCGTGTTCCTCACGCTGTACGGCGTGGTGTCGGCGGAGATGCGCGAGCGCGTCCGACAGGGGGCGTTCGTCGACCCCGAGTGGGTGCACAGGTACGCCGTAGCATTCGCCAACTTGTACGCGCGGGCGCTCGAGGACTACGAGGCCAGACGCCTCGATCGCGTACCGAAGGCCTGGCGCCTCTGCTTCGACGCGGCGGCTCGCGGGGGTGGGCTCGTGTTGACGGACCTCCTGCTCGGCGTCAACGCACACGTGAACCACGACCTGCCGTACGCGCTCGACGGCGTGTCGATCGAGCCCGATCGTCCGCGACGATACCGCGATCACGCCGGCGTCAACGAGGTCCTCGCCTCGGTGACCGAGCGGGCCACCAGGCGGCTCGCGGAGCTCTATGCCCCAGGCCTGACCGGCCTGGATGCGGGAGCGGGCGAGATCGACGAGATGCTGAGCCTCTTCTCGCTGCAGGTGGCGCGGGAGAGCGCCTGGGAATCGGCGACGGCGCTGGCGAACGCACGCACCTCGATCGAGCGAGATCTCGCGATGACGCTCATCGGGACGCGCGCGGCAGTCCTGGCCCGGCTGCTCTTGGCCCCGACGCTGAGCCCCACGCTCGTCGCAACGTGCAGCCACATGGAACAGGGAACGGGGTGGGTGGCGCTGGTCGTCGGGCTTCGGGGCGGCCTCGCGACGTAGCACCGAGGCCAGGCGAAAAACAGCGTGGACGGACCGGCGCTGCGCCTGACAAGGGCGCACGAGGGCGACGGCTGGCCGGCGCCGTTCCTCTCCGCGCCCCGAGGAGGCTCGCGCGCTACAGAACGATATCGCCGAGCGACTCGATGGCCCGCGGCGCGACGCGCGATTCCAGGGCGCCGCCCGCACGGGCGGCGAGCGCATCGACACTCCGCACCACGTCGAAGTCCAGGCCCGTTCGCGCCTCGATCTCGCGGACGGCGACCTGGTACGGACGGTAAGGTCCCGCGACGAACTCCTCGAGCGGGAGGTTCGCGATCAAGCTCTCCTGACTCAGCACGAATGCGGCCGCGCGAATGGCCGGCGGATCGTCCGACGTGCGGTACACGATGAGCTTCCAATCTTCGCGCGGAATCGCGAGACCGCGGTGCAGCCTGTCAGTGGCGCGGAAGACGGGACCGTTGAAGATGGACAGCCGCTGTCCCGATGCCCCCGCCCCGTCCGTCCGCCTGCCGTGGG
>JBFXAT010000025.1:0-55822 GCA_050183995.1 Vicinamibacterales bacterium | reverse complement strand
ATCTCAGGCGGGACCACCCGGAAGCCCTCCTGACGAAAGCGCTCGTCCGTGTAGCCGCGGAACCGGGTGGGAACCTTGTCGAAGTAGGCGAACGGACCGTCGGCGATCATCCGGTTGTCGTGCGTCCGGAAGTACAGCAGCACGGCCTTCTTGAGCCACTCGTGCGTGAGCCACGCGCCGCCGACCTTCTCGGCGACGCGGAGCCGTCCGGCCTCGAGCTCCGCGAGCACGTGGTCGAGCGCCTCGCTCAGATCTGCGGGCATTGATGCCGGACCGAGGTCGGCCCGCCGCTCGAACGCGGCGTCGATGAGCGCTTGGAGAGATTGTGTGTCCATGTGTCGCGTCAGCGGCAGAAGTTGGCGATGCGTTCGGCGGCGTCGATACAGGCCTCGAGCTCGGGCACGAGTGCGATTCGAACGTACCCACGGCCCGGATTGCCGCCATGTGCGTCCCGAGCGAGGTAGCGTCCTGGCAGTACCGCCACGTTGGCCGCGCCGAGCAGATCGCGCGCGAAGGCTTCGTCGTCGCCGCCCGGCACGGCGGCCCACAGATAGAAGCCCGCATCGGGCTTGGGCGCGTGCATCCCGGGGTTCAGGATCGGCACCACGGCCCGGAACTTCTCCCGGTATTTCGAGCGGTTCTCACGGACGTGCGCTTCGTCGCGCCACGCGGCGAGGCTGGCGTGCTGCACCGGGAGGCTCATCGCACCGCCATGGTAGGTGCGGTACAGGAGGAAGCGTTCGATGATCCGCGCGTCCCCAGCCACGCAGCCAGACCGCATTCCAGGAGCATTGGAGCGCTTCGAGAGGCTGACGAACACGACCAGGTTCCTGAAGTCGGTCCGACCCAGGCGGTGCGCCGCTTCCAGTCCTCCAAGCGGTGGTCGAGCCTCGTCGTCGTAGATGTCCGTGTAGCACTCGTCCGACGCGATGACGAACCCGTCGCGATCGGCGCGCTCGAAGAGCACGCGCCATTCGTCCAGCGTCATGACGCGCCCGGTGGGATTCCCCGGCGAGCAGACGTACACGAGCTGCGCGCGAGCCCAGTCGGCATCAGCAATCGTGTCGAACTCGAGCGCGAACCCGTTCGCCTCCGTCTGGTTCAGGAAGGCCGTGTCGGCTCCCGCCAGCAGGGCGGCGCCTTCGTAGATCTGGTAGAACGGGTTCGGGCAGATCACGAGCGGGCTGGTGCGTGTCCGGTCGACGACGGCCTGGGCAATCGCGAAGATCGCCTCCCTGGTGCCGTTCACCGGGAGCAGTTGTGTGGCCGGTTCCAACGCTGGCATGGCGTACCGCCTGCCGAACCACGCCGCCATCGCCTCCCGCAACGCGTCGAGGCCGGCGGTGGTCGGGTATACGGCGAGGCCGTCGAGATGGTCGACGAGCGCCTCGCGGATCAGCGCCGGCGTCGGATGCTGCGGCTCGCCGATGGACAGCCGGATCGGCGCGAGTGGCGGAGGCGTCACCCCGGCGAACAGCGCGCGCAGACGTTCAAAGGGATAGGGCTGAAGGCGTGACAGCAGCGGGTTCACGGGGCCTCAATGGTACTCGATCGGGTGCGCGCTCCGGGGAACGGGGCGAGCAGCGCCATCACGAGCAGACGCGCCTGGCCGCTGTTCCGGATGCCGTGGGGAATGCCTTCAGGCGCCACGAGGAGATCGCCGGCTTGCATCGGTAGCTCGGCGCCGTCGAGCAGGAACTCCCCGGAGCCTTGGATCACGAGGTAGACCTTGTCCATGCCGGCATGAGCGTGGAGCGCGTGCGATTGGCCCGGCTCGAAGGCGTTGAGACCGACGAGCACGCGGGGCGACTCGTACAAGGTGCTCTTCCCCATGCCGTCGGGGCGCCACGTCGCGTGTTCCGACGGGCGTATCACACAGGGGTGCGGCGGAACGCGCGGATCGACGGCCATGTCAGATCCGTGCGGCCTGGGCAATCTGCGCAGCGGACGTCAGCGACGCCACCTGCCAGCACCGGTCGATGACGGTTCGCGCGCGATCCTCGGGGAGGACGCCCTCGGCGTTCGCCAGGAACTTCGACTCGAGGTCCTGGTTCGTCATCGGCCGCTGCACGCTGCCAACCGCGTGCTCGATGAAGCGCTCGATCCGCCGGCCGTCCTTGAGTACCACGACGACCCTGACTTGCTCTTCGTGAATGGCCGGGTCGATGGTCGCCGTGACGCGATCGCGCAGCGCGACGATCTCGGGTGTCGTCACCATCTCGTCGCTGAACTCGCGCACGCCGGCAGCGCCGCGGACGATCGCGACCGCTGCCGCGTAGTAGACGCTGAATTTCCCCTCGAGGCCGGTGCGAGGCGTCTTCTTGCCGGTCAGCTCGAGGACGAGGGGGTGGACCCGCAAGTCGATGCGCTCGATCTCCGCGGCGGTCAGCGCGTGCTCGTTGCGAAGCTGAATGCAGGCGTCAATGGTCGGGTGAATCACGATGCCACACGCGAACGGCTTGTAGGTGTTGAGCGAGATCTCATACGAGCTGCCGAGCCTCTCGGTGATCTCGCCGTACTTCTGCTCCGTGCTCAGGACGTGCATCCAGCCGCTCCTGCCCTCGAGACCGGCGTCTGCGCAGGTGAAATTGCGCGATGCGAGAAGCGCGGCAGTGAGGCCGTTCTGCGCCGCGCGGCCCGGGTGGAAGCTCTTGGTCATCGAGCCGAACATCTCGCGCAGTCCGACCGGCTGCACCGCGGCGAGTCCGAGCGCCCACACCATCTGCTGCTCCGTCAGGCCGAGCAGCTTCCCGGAGGCCGCCGCCGCTCCAAACACGCCGGCGGTGCCGGTGATGTGCCAGCCTCGGTCGTAATGCGCCGGGTAGACGGCATTGCCGATGCGGCACTCGGTCTCGACGCCGACGACGAGGGCGTTCAGGAAATCGGATCCGCTGACGGGCTGGTATTCCGCAAGGGCGAGAATGGCGGCCGCGACAGGGCCGGCGGGATGGATCACCGTCTCCAGATGCGTATCGTCGTAGTCGTGCACGTGTGAACTGATGCCGTTGATCAGCGCCGCATGAAGGATGTCCATGCGCTCGCGGCGGCCGAGCACCGAGGCCTGAGGCCTTCCGACGAATGGCGTGAGCGCGGCGACCGCCGCGTCCACCGTCTCGTGCCGCGCACCGCCGAGCGCCGACCCGACCCAGTTGAGCAGCGTGCGCGCGCCCTCCGCGCGAACCGGCGGCGGCAACTCGTCGAACGTGGCCGACACAATGTACTGAGCCAGGATTCGGGTCGCCGGTGGCGGGGCCGCCTGCGGTGCCTCGGAGTCCGCGTCGGCGTGCGCCGGCTGCTGCGCACCGATCGCCGGCGCGTTCAAGGCAAGCCCGGCCGCGGTGAGCGTCCGAACGAAGTCGCGGCGGTCCAACGACGACATGATGTCAGCCTCCTGCTGCGGAAATATAGCGCACGGTGACGCGAGACACATGAAAGTTCGCCTGGCCCGGGTACGGATTAGGATGCTATCGACGTGCGTGACGCCGTGGCACAACGACTCGAAGACGTGGCCCGCCTGGCCCGAAGCCGCAGCGTGGCCCGTGAGGTCGCGGCCTGGATCCGTCCGGAGATTTTATGAGTCTGCGCCACGGTCGGTCGGCCACCCGCCGAGCCGCGCTCCGCGTCGTTCAGGCCGCCGTCATGGCGTGGCTCGCCTTTTCGTTCGTGGCGCAGCGCAACATCGGTCTGGCCGACAACGGCGACTACACGCGTGTCATGGGGACGATCACCAGTGGTCCGATCGGCATCACCGCCAACTGGCCGGAGCCGGGAACAGCGGACTGGTCGCGGCGCTTCTTCTCGCACTGGCTGCCGTACTGGCGACTCGATTGGCCGCTGGAATCCCCAAGGACGTCCGCCGTCTTGCTGTGGATCCCTGGAGCCGGCCTGAGCGCTGCCATGATGCCGCCGGGCGTGCTCTGGATGCCGCTTCTCGGTGCGCCGATCAAGATTGCGCTGCTCGTGCTGATCGGATTGCTCCTCGCCTGGATCGAACGTCGTGCAGTCAGACCGCTGGTATCGACGACCGTCATCGCAGTACCGTTCGCGCTGCTGGTGTCGACCACCGACGTCGTGGCGTACATCAACACGTTCTATCGCGAAGCCGCGTCGGCGGTGTACCTCTTCGCGTTCATCGCGTCGTTGCTGTGGCTGCGGGCTCGGCCGAGCACCTCTCCGAGCGCCTCTCCGCGCGCCGGACTGTGTCTCATCCTGCTCGCGCTCCTCATGTCGGCCAAGCCGAGCAACGTGTATTGGGGGCTCATCGGCGCGCCGCTCGTGTTCGCGGCACCGACGAGCGGGTTCACCTGGCGACGCGGATTGTATTGCGTGATGGTGATCGCGATGCTGTCAGCGGGAGCGCTCAGGCTCACGTCCGACTACACGAACCGCACCACGGTGTGGGACAGCCTCTTCTCGAGCGCGCTCCTCGCCAGCGCCAATCCAGCGGCACACCTCACACGGCTCGGCATGCCGGAGGCCTCACCCTGCATCGGCCAGCCGATCTTCTTCGGCGTCGGCGCGGACTGCTATCAGCGTTACCGCGATCGCGTCACCCCGCTGTCGACCGTGAGCGTCCTTGCACGGGAGCCGCTCGTCGCGATGCGTCAGCTGTTCATCGGCTTTGCGTCGCTTCACGATCTGTCCATCGAGTGGTATGGCATCGAGGCGGCTGCCGATACTGCTGACGATACTGCTGGCAATGCGCATGTGCCCAGCCGGCCGGCGATCGAAGGACCTGCCGCGGCACGTTTCTGGGGCGCGAGATCGGGTCGGCCGCTGAACGTCTGGTCCACGCTGCAGTATCACGTCTTTCCCCGCGGCCTGTTGGCCGTGCTGCTCCTCTTGGTGCTCGTCCCGCTGTGGCGAACGGGCGCGCGCCGCGGCGGTATCGCAGCCGACCTTGCTGCCGTCGGCATGGTCGCGTCGCTCGCCGTGCCGCTCGACCTAGTGGTGGAGATCGGCGCCGAAGGCGTGCAGGACCTGATCCGTCATCTCTTTCTCGCGAACATCCTGTTCGCCATCATCGTCATCGCGGCGGCAGGTCTGGCCGTCGAGCTGCTGCTGACCACTCAACCGGCCGCCGACCATGCCCTATCGAATCGACATCTGGGAACCGTCTGACGACGCGTTCGAGCGGCTGGTTGCGCTGGACGCGCTCGACGTCGAGATCACGACTCAAGGCGTTGCGGCACTGCTTCCCGACCACGTCGAACCGGCCGCTGCATCTGGGGCCGCGCGCGACGGAAGGATCATCGTCTCCCCGGCCATCGGGCGTGACGATGGGTCGGTGTGGATGCTGAATCTGCGGCCGGTGCGGGTGGGACGGATCGAGATCGTTCCTGCGTCAGATACCGCGGCCCCTGAAGCGGTTCAACTGATCGACTCCGCGGCGTTCGGAACGGGGCTGCACGCCTCAACCGCGTTGTGCTTGGCGATCCTCGACGATCACGCGAGGGCTGCCGACTCGCGCGGCATCCTTGACGTCGGCACGGGTTCCGGCGTGTTAGCGCTCGCGGCGTTGACGGTCGGCGTCACGCGCGCCGTGGGCGTCGACATCGATCGCGCGGCTCTGGCAGTCGCCGCCGCAAACGCGCGGCTGAACGGGTTGTCCGAACGATTCCGGCTCGTTGCGGGAGGGGCGGAGTCGGTGCGCGGGTCCTGGCCGCTCGTTGTGGCCAACGTCCTGGCGGCGCCGCTCATCGAGATGGCGCCGGCGCTGGTTCAGCGGGTGTCGAGCCGCGGCGTGCTGGTGCTCTCAGGGATTGGGGCGGGCGTATCAACCGACGTCAGACGTGCGTACCGCCGGCTGGGGATGCTCGACGTGGAGTCCCGCGAGCGCGGTGGATGGACGGCGCTCGTACTGCGCGCCTCGTGGTGATGACCGAGGCGTCCAACTCCCCTGCCCGACTACCGTGGAGAAGAGATGTCCTCACGTGCTCTTGCCCTGGACCGTGCTCGAATTGTGCTCAAGTCCAACCTGAACCACCCAAAGGAGCCGAAAAAGAACCGATGGAGACCCGACCCGTACATGAAAAAAGCCTGCGTTTCCGCAGGCCTTTCAGCGACTTAGTGGTCGGGGCGAGAGGATTCGAACCTCCGACCCCTCGGTCCCGAACCGAGTGCTCTACCAGGCTGAGCCACGCCCCGACAGGCGTAAGAAATCGGCACCACCAACCGCGGCCCGGGTAGCCGCGTGCGCCAAGACGCCTATCTTACCTCAGCTTCCGCCTCGATGGACAGCTCGGCCACGGCCGCCAGCGCATGATGCGCCGTCAGGTCCGGATGCAGCGGCGTCACCGACACGTACCCGTCGCGAACGGCCTGGTAGTCCGACTGATCGTGCGGCTCCCATTCGTTCTGCCCCTCTTCGATCCAGAAATACGGTCGCCCCTTCGGGTCCTCCCGCTTCGCCACCGACGTCACATGGTTTCGCTTCGCCTGCACCGTCGTCCGCACGCCTCGAGGCACGCCCCGCGGCACGTTCACGTTGAGGAACGTCCACGCCGGCAGCGGCCGCCGCACGATCCCCGCTGCGAGCGCCGCCGTGACACGCGCCGCAGCCCCGAAGTCGTACGGGCCCGCCGTGAACTGCAGCGACACCGCGATGCCGGCGACGCCCAGCAGCGCTCCCTCCATGGCTCCCGCGACGGTCCCCGAATACGTCACATCGTCGCCCAGGTTCCAACCCTTGTTGATGCCCGAGACCACCATGTCCGGAAGCTGTCCGCCGAACAGCTGCGTAATCGCCACGTTGACGCAATCGGTCGGCGTACCGTCGACGCCATAGACGTTGTCGCCCATGTGTTCGATCCGAAGCGGGCGGCGCAACGTGAGCGCGTGCCCGATCGCGCTGGCTTCTTCGGTCGGTGCAACCACCGTCACGTCGCCAACCGCCGCCAGAGCGTCGGCCACGGCCACGATGCCGAGCGAACGATACCCATCGTCGTTGGTGACGAGAATGCGAGGCATGCGCGGGATCAATGTTAATCAACCGGGCACGCCACAGGAAACTCGCTCGGACGCCGAGGCCGCCGCGCGTGGATATGCAGCGGCGCGTGAGTGGATATTCAGCGGCGCGTGAAGGGGGTCAATGGCCCGCCGGTGGTCAGGGCGACGAAGATGCGGCCGTCGATCTCGCGGGTGTTGCGCGATCCCGGCGGACGGCGCTCCCGATAGACCGGCGTCGCGTGATAGGTGCCGACGCGCTCAAATGCCGCTGCTTCGTACGCGACGGCCGCTCCGCCCGCGAACCACCGTCCGCCGGCGTACTCGATCCACAGCCCTTCGTTCGACCGCGGTGCAGGAATCGATTCCGCGGCGCGCGGCTCTGCTGCGTCAGCCGCCGGCCCTATCGCCTGACCGGCAGTCTCGAGAAGACGCTCGAGGGTCTCGCGCCGTACCGTCACCCATTCGTCCTGTTCCGCAGCGCCGCCGGTGCCTGATGTGCCGACGATGAGGGGGCTCGTCGCCGGCGCCGAGTCGACGTCGAGCGGAATGGGCCGCGACGGGACGCGCGAGCCGACGGTGCCTGCCAACGGCCCCTCGCGGCGGCGCTCGTACGGACGCATGAGGGCGCCGCTCACCGGGACGTATACGATGCTGTAGGGTTCGAGGGTCACGTCCTGAAACAGCGGCACGCCCTCGTAGCTGCCCGTGCGGACCATGACGCCGCCGTCGAAAAATACTGTCGGGCCACTCGGGTCGTAGAACGCACCCGCATAGAACAGCGGATCACCAGCAAGCTGCCAGGCCGACCGCTCAGCCGTGACGGAAGGAGGGGCTGGCTGGTGACGATACACCTGAGCGAGCAGCCCCTGGGAGCCGGTCACGAGGACGAGTCCGAATACGAGGCCAAGCACTCCAGCAAGCCTTTGCCGCACGCCTGAAGACCTCTCAACACGCGTGCCAAAGAAGCGCCAACGCCCATGAGCCGCCCAAGGTCCGGCTGCGCTGGCCCGAGGCGACGCGGTCAGGGTTGCGGGCAGCTTGCCCATGCGCCCGGACTCAGCACAGGTAGAATCGACTGGTCCGATGTTGTTGGATCAGCTCCGCCGTCCGCTTCGCAACCTCCGGCTGTCGGTGACCGACCGGTGCAACCTGCGCTGTCAATATTGCATGCCCGAGGCGGACTACGCCTGGCTGCCGCGCGAGGATCTGCTGCACTTCGAGGAGATCAGCCGCCTGGTGGACGTGTTCATCGGCCTCGGCGCCAGCGGCGTCCGTTTGACCGGAGGAGAGCCTCTGCTCCGCCGCGATCTTCCTTCACTGGTGCAGATGCTGGCGCGCAAGCCTGGCCTCGCCGATCTCGCGCTGACGACGAACGGCGTGTTGCTCGCCGATCAGATCGACGCGTTGAAGGCCGCGGGACTCCGCCGTGTCACGGTGTCGCTCGACACACTGCGCGCCGATCGCTTCGTGGCACTCGCCCGCCAGGACGAGCTCGCACGCGTGAAGGCCGGGATCGCCGCGGCGGCCGAGACCTTCGGACAGCTGAAGATCGACACGGTCGTACTGGCGGGTGTGAACGACGATGAGCTCGTGGACCTCGTCGAGTTCGGGAAGCGCATGCGCGCGGAGGTCCGCTTCATCGAATACATGGACGTCGGTGGCGCCACGCGTTGGGCACCCTCGGCTGTTGTCTCGAAGCAGGAGATGCTGCGGCAGCTCGCGACGCACTACGGCGCCGCCGAAGCGATGCGAGAGGACACGTCGGCTCCCGCCGAACGCTATCGCCTCTCCGACGGCACCACGTTCGGCGTGATCGCATCGACAACCGAGCCGTTCTGCCACTCGTGCGATCGAAGCCGTCTCACCGCCGACGGGTTGTGGTACTTGTGCCTCTACGCCACGGAGGGGCTCGACCTCCGCGCAGCGTTACGTCGAAACACGACGCCCGACGAGCTCGCCGCGCTCATTCGATCGGCGTGGCTGGCCCGAGCCGATGCCGGTGCGGAGACGCGCCTGGCGCTGGGCGACCGCCGCGCGTTCGTTCCGGTCTCGACGCTGAAGCGGAATCCGCACCTCGAGATGCACACCAGGGGCGGCTAGACCGTCAAGTTTTCGCTCGCGTGCTTCGCGAACGCGTCCTGCAGGTCGGCGGCGATCTCGCTCGCGCTGCGGGTCTCGATCTGATGGCGCTCCATCACGTACACGAGCTTCCCGTCGCGCAGCATCGCGATGGACGGCGACGACGGGCGGACGCCCACGAAATACTGGCGCGCACGATCGGTTGCCTCTGTGTCGAATCCGGCAAAGACCGTGGTGAGCCGGTCGGGTCTGGCACCATGACGCAGCGCCAGCGCGAGCGCCGGCCTCGCCTTTCCGGCAGCACATCCGCACACCGAGTTCACGACCACGAGGAGCGTGCCCGGCGTGTCCTTCACGGCCGCATCGACGGCGTCCGGGGTCCGCAGCTCTTCGAAACCAATCTGGGTCAGTTCTGCCCTCATCGGGGCGACGAAAAATTCGGGATACGGCATGGCGCGATCTTAACAGTTCCTCACCGCCGCGCGGCCTCTTCTAGAATCGTCCCATGCCGTCCCGCCGCGTCTCCGCCGGCGCCAGCCCAGCCGACGATCTTCCCGCCGTGTTCCCGTCGATCGACCTGCCGATCGCGCCTCCATACGCGCCGATGGAGGCGGCGGCGGCCCCTGCTCTGCCCCAAGGCGCTGCCTGGGCGTACGAGCCGAAGTGGGATGGATTCCGATGCCTTGCCTTCAAGAACGACGGAACCGTCCTGCTCCAATCGAAAGCGGGCCAGGCGCTCACGCGCTATTTCCCAGAGGTCGCCTCGGCGCTCGAACGGCTGCCCCGCACCCGTTTCGTGCTCGACGGAGAGCTGGTCGTCGTCCGCGAAGGCCGCCTCGCGTTCGACCAGTTGCTGCAGCGGATTCATCCCGCCGCGAGTCGCGTGCGCAGACTGGCGGTCGAATCCCCCGCCGTCTTCGTCGCGTTCGATCTCCTCGTCGACCCGCGAGGACGCCTCCTCGCCGGGATGCCGATGCGCGACCGCCGCGCACGGCTGGAGGCATTCTTCGACGGGCTCTCCACGCCGGACGTGCGGATGTCCGTCTGGACCTCGTCGCTGCCGGTCGCAACACGGTGGATGGACCAGCTGGGCGGCGCCGGACTCGACGGCGTCGTTGCCAAGGCGCAGGAGCTCCCATATCGAAGCGGCACACGCGACGGCATGGTGAAGGTCAAGCGCCTCAGGTCCGCGGACTGCATCGTCGGAGGCTACCGGTATCAACAGTCGGGTGCGGGCATCGGCTCGCTGCTCCTCGGTCTGATGAATGCGCAGGGGGCGATCGACCACGTGGGATTCACCGCCAGCTTCACCGCCGACGAGCGGCGTGCGCTCGCTCAGGTCGTCGAACCGCTGCGTGGAGGAACCGGCTTCACGGGCCGGGCGCCGGGAGGTCCCAGCCGCTGGAGTGCCGGACGCACGACCGACTGGGTACCACTGCACCCGCGGCTCGTCTGCGAAGTGCGATACGACCACTACGCCGACGGCAGGTTCCGCCACGGCACCAAGTTCCTGCGCTGGCGTCCGGACAAGATGCCGGAACAGTGCACCTTCGCGCAGGTGGAACCCCGCAGGGACACGACACTGCTGCGCACGCTTGGACTCTGACGCGCGCGATCAGTAGAACGCTCGCGTCTGAAGGCGCGTCACCGCGCGTCCGCGCACCGCCAATCCGCTACACGCTCAGACCGGCAGCACACGTTTCCCGCGAGAAATGGATCACCAGGCGAGGGCACGGTGTTTGAACATGACGTGGACTGTGAACCGGGCAGGCCACGTCATCATCGTCGAAGACGACGACGCCACACGCGAGATGCTGAAAACGCTGCTCGCCGAGGCCGGCTTCCATGCCGTTGCGGCCGAGGACGGACTCGAGGCGCTTCATCTGTTGCGCGCGGTGCGGCACTGCGAGCCAGCGGTCCCTTGTCTCGTCCTGCTGGACCTGAACATGCCGAGGCTCGGGGGGACGGAGTTCCGGCGAGCTCAGCTGATCGACCCGGTTGTGAATGGCGTACCCGTCGCGATTCTGTCGGGCGCGCAAGACGCGGCCCAGTGGGCGCGCACACTCGGGGCCGTGGCAACGCTCTCGAAGCCGATCGACTTCGACGCGCTGCTGAGCGTCGTTCACCGGCACTGCGGCGCCTCGGCCTCGCTGTCGAGCGGACCGGGTCTGTAGAAACTGCACGGCAGCGTTCGCGAACACTGCGACAGAAGTGACGGAAGCCGTCGGCCCTGGTGAATTTCCAGGGCTTTTCGGCGATATGTCTACGGACTCTCCGGCACGGCGGTTGCTCCAGCCGGGTCATTCACCCAGCCAGGCAGGTACGAATGAATGGGCTAAATGCACCCCTGAACGATGCGTTCGATCGGCTCCAGCGCCTGCTGCTGGCCATGCGCGCGGGCGACGAGCTCGAACCGCGCGACGCGGCCCGGCTGACTGGACTGGCCGAGCCGATGTGCCGGACGGTACTGGAAGGCCTCTCCCGGGTGGGACTCATGTCGCAGGAGGGAGCGGACCGCTTCGTTCGCCGTCACCTCGAATCGGCGCTGTAGGAACGCCTCGCTGCAGGACCACCTCCCGTCAGGCCGCGGGTTTCGGTTTACACTCCCGCCCATGAGGCACCGAGTCTTGCTTGCGTTCGCAGTCGCGGGCTCGCTTCTGGCGACCCGCGTCGACGCTCAGAGCTCCCGCGCGGGCGCTGCCCCGCCCGACGTCAGGCCTGGCAGCATCAGCTGCGAGGACTGCCCCTATCCGTATCCCAGCAGCTACCTGCCGCTCACCCTGTATACCCAGCAGGTCCGGCTGGCCTACATGGACGTCGCGCCCGAAGGCTCGTCCAACGGCCATACCGTTCTGCTGCTCCACGGCAACAACTTCGCGGGGTTCTACTGGGGTAGCACCATCGCCGCCCTGCGCAAGGAAGGCTTTCGCGTCGTCGTACCCGACCAGATCGGGTACGGCCGCTCATCGAAACCGGCGATTCCCTACAACCTGTCCGACATGGCGCGCAACACGCGCCGGCTCCTGGAGAGTCTTGGCATCACCAAGGTGATGGTCGTCGGCCATTCGATGGGCGGGATGGCTGCGGCGCGATTCGCGACTCAGAACCCCTCGATGACCGAACGTGTCGTCCTGTACAACCCCATTGGCGTCGTGGATGGGCGGTTCACGAGGCCCGCGCCGGACGTCGACGAGTCGTACAAGCAGAACCTTGGAGCGACGTACGAGTCGGTCAAGGCGAGCCTGATGCGGTACGTCGCACACAAGCCCGCAGCCTGGAACGACGAATTCGAGACGTATGCGCGCATCCGATACGCGTGGACGCTGGGAGCCGAGTGGCCGCGCCTGGCCCTGGCGCAGGCGCTGATCGGCCAGATGCTCTACCAGGATCAGGTTGTCGACGACTGGTCGCACATCCAGGCCCCCACATTGGCGTTCGGGGGCGCCGAAGATGTCCTTCCCGGTTCGGCGGCGCTCTTTCAGGACCGGATGCGGTTCATTGCCGCCTCGGTGCCGAACGGGAAGGGGCGGGTGCATCTCCTGCCAGGGCTCGGGCACGTACCGCACATCGAGGCCCCGGAGAAGACCTTCCCGCCGCTGATCGCGTTTCTGAAGGAAGGGATCTGATCGGCTCGGACCCGTGTCGCCGCGTTGTAACGCGCGAAGGGCCGAGTTATGCGCGCAGGGACGTCAGCAGCTTCGTGACCGTCGCCTGCGCGTCACCGAACAGCATCAGCGTGTTCTCTTCGTAGCACAGCGGGTTGTCCACGCCGGCGTACCCGGCCGACATGCCGCGCTTCAGCATGATCACCTTGCCGGCCTTCCAGGCCTCGAGGACCGGCATGCCGTAGATCGGGCTGTTCGGATCGGTCTGCGCGCTCGGGTTGACAATGTCGTTCGCGCCGATGACGAGGACGACATCCGTCTCCGGGAAGTCCTCGTTGATCTCCTCCATCTCGAAGACGATGTCGTACGGGACGTCGGCCTCGGCGAGGAGCACGTTCATGTGGCCGGGCAACCGACCGGCGACCGGGTGAATCGCGTAGCGCGCCTTGATTCCGCGCTTCGTGAGCTCGTTGGTGAGATCGCGCACGGCGTGCTGCGCACGCGCGACCGCCATGCCGTAGCCCGGCACGATGATCACCGAGCGCGATCCACGCAGCAGGTCGGCCACCTGCTCCGCGCTCGTCTCCTGGATCGTGCCCGCCGGCGCGGCGCCTGGCGCCGGCGCGGCGCCGGACTCGACGCCGAAGCCGCCGAACACGACGTTCCAGATCGACCGGTTCATCGCGTGGCACATGATGAACGACAGGATCGCGCCTGAGGATCCGACCAGCGCTCCGGTGATGATCAGCAGGTCGTTCGACAGCATGAAGCCGGCCGCGGCCGCCGCCCACCCGGAATACGAGTTCAGCAGCGAGACGACCACCGGCATGTCGCCGCCTCCGATGGCCATGACCAGATGCACGCCGAGGGCGCTCGCGAGAACGGTCATGATGCCGAGGGACATCAGCCCGTCCGTGCCCTCTGCACTGACAAACATCGCGCCAAGGACGATCGACGCCAGCACGATCAGCCCGTTCAAGGCATGACGTCCCGGCAGCAGGAGCGGCCGGCTGCCGATCGACCCACGCAGCTTGAGAAACGCCACGATCGAGCCGGTAAACGTCACGGCGCCCACGAGCACCCCGATGTAGATCTCTCCGAGGTGAACCCCGTGGCCCGTCGCCTCGACGGCGGACATCTCTCCGCCACCTCCCGGAGCCAGATAGTTCGCGAAGCCGACGAGGACGGCGGCGAGGCCGACGAAGCTGTGGAGCACCGCGACCAGTTCGGGCATCGCGGTCATGGCGACACGGGCGGCGAGAACCGCGCCGATGGCACAGCCAACGGCGACCACGACCGCGAGCAGTCCCATCGCGCCGCCGGACACGCCGGTCGCGTCTCCGCCGATGACCAGCGCGGCCAGCGTGGCCACCACGGCGATGGCCATGCCGATGATGCCCCAGAGGTTTCCCTGCCGGGCCGTCTCCTGCGAAGACAGTCCGCGCAGGCTCAGGATGAAGAGGATGCTGGCGGTGAGCCAGGCGAGCGAGATGGCCGGATGCGTAATGGCGGTCATGGCGGTCACCTATTTCCGGAACATCCGCAGCATCCGCTGCGTGACGAGGAAACCGCCGGCCACGTTGATCGTCGCCACGAGTACGGCCACCGCGCCGAGAATGGCAGCCGGCGTCAGGCCGGCTCCCGCCATGACGAGCATGCCGCCCACCAGGATGATGCCGCTGATCGCATTGGTCACGCTCATGAGCGGCGTGTGCAGCGCGGGCGTCACGTTCCAGATGAGGTGCCAGCCGACGATACACGCCAGGAGAAAGACCGTGAGGTGCCCGAGGAACCCGGGCGGTGACACCAGCGCCGCGGCGCCGAGCAGCAGGGCGACGAGCCCGCCCATGATCGCCGAGGTCGATCCGGACGACTCCGACGCCGGGACGACAGCCTTCTTGAGTTCCGGCTGCGGTTCGCCGCTGCGCGGCTTGGGCCTGATCGGCGGCGGCCAGGTCACCTTGCCTTCGTGGGTGATGAGCACGCCGCGCTGGATCTCGTCCTCCATGTCGATGGAGAACTGCCCCTCGCACACGAACTCCGCGAGCAGGTTCGCGACCGTCGTCGCGTAGAGCGTGCTCGACTGCCGCGCCATGCGGCTCGGCAGATCGGTCAGACCGACAATCGTCACGCCGAACCGCTCGACCACCCGCCCGCGCTCGGTCAGCGCGCAGTTGCCGCCCTGCTCCGCCGCGAGGTCAACGATCACGGACCCAGGCTGCATCGCGACGACCGCTCCCGAAGTAATCAGCTTCGGCGCCGGCTTCCCAGGGATAAGCGCCGTCGTGATGACGATGTCGCACTCCTTGGCGTGATTGGCGAGCAGCGCCTGCTCGGCGGCGAGGAACGCCTCGCTCATCTCCTTCGCGTAGCCGCCTTCGCCTTCCCCGCTCTCCGTGAACTCGAGCTCCACGAACTGCGCGCCGAGGCTTTCGACCTGCTCGCGGCTGGCGGCACGGGTATCGAACGCGCGGACCTGCGCGCCGAGGCTCTTGGCGGCCGCGATGGCGGCGAGACCGGCCACACCCGCGCCGACGATGAACACCTTGGCGGGAGGCACCTTGCCGGCGGCGGTCATCTGGCCGGGAATGAAACGCCCGAAGTGTTCGGCCGCTTCGATCACCGCGCGATAACCGACGACGTTGGCGGTGGCGCTGAGCGCGTCCATCTTCTGCGCGCGCGTGATGCGCGGCACGGCGTCCATCGCGAGCGACGTGGCACGCCGCGCGACGAGCACGTCGAGAATCGGTTTGTTCAGCGCCGGCCAGATGAAGCCGGCGAGCGCGGCCCCCTCCTTGAGCTGCTGCGCCTCGTTTTCGTCCGTTCCCGGGATCGTCATCGGCGGCCGCACCTTGATGACGATGTCCGACGTGCGCCAGATCGTGGCGGCGTCTACCGCGATCGTCGCGCCGCTCTCCTGATACAGCGCGTCGGCAAACCCGGAGGCGTCACCCGCCCCTGCCTCGACTTGGACCTCGAGGCCGAGCTTCCGAAGGCGATGGACCGTCGCCGGTGTGGCGGCCACGCGCCGCTCGTCGGGGAAGATCTCCTTGGGCACTCCAATCGTCAAGGGCACGGCAGACCTGTAGCGCGCGAAGTCGCGGAAGTGGTGCGTTACTGGTGACTGATTGACGCGGGCCAGGGTGCCCCGCAGCCGCTACATCATAGACCAATAGAAAAAATTTGCGATTCGTTGGATTTTGCGACCGCCTCCGCCTCGACCGCGTCAACTTTTGCTACGGCTCCGTCTGCTCCTGATGCGCGATGTGGGAATGCGTCGAGATTCCGAGCGGAAACACGCGGTCATCGATGGCGCAATCGGGCACGATCCCTGGCAGCAGGATTGCTCCTGCAGCCACGAGAGGAGTTGCGCGCCATGGTTTCCGACCTCGCTCGCCGGCAGGCGCTCTACGAGCTGCTCGCCGAGCCGGACCCGCCCGATCTCCACCGCGGCTTCGTGCGTCGTCTGGAAGGCAAGCCGGATCGCCACGCACAGCTGCCGCTGCTTGCGGCCACGTTCGTCCAGGCGCGGCTGCTCGACATACGCGACGAGGCTCCGGCCCCCGACGACCACGCCGTCTGAGATCGACTACTTGGTGCCGCGCTCGCGAGCCGGCGACAGCCAACGCGACAGGTTCATCGCGCTGTTGATCAGTCCGACGTGTGAGAAAGCCTGCGGAAAATTCCCCGCCTGGCGACGACGGTGGGTGTCGAACCCCTCGGCGAGCAGCCCGACGTCGTTGCGCACGTCGAGTAACCGCTCGAACCGTTCCCGTGCTTCATCGTGGCGGCCGAGCAGCACCAGATTGTCCACCAGCCAGAAGCTGCACAGGAGGAACGACGCCTCTCCTTCCGGTAGGCCATCCACCTCCGGCACGGTCTGGTAGCGCGACACGAAGCCGTCGTGCGTGAGCTCGCGTTCGATCGCCGCGACGGTGCCCTGCACGCGCGGATCGGTCGGCGGCAGGAACCCCACGAGCGGCAGCATCAGGAGGCTCGCGTCGAGCGTCCGGCCGCCGTAGTACTGCACGAAGGTCTGCCGTTCGGCGTCGTACCCGCGCGTGCAGATCTCGCCGTGAATCTCGTCCCGCAGCGCGCGCCAGCGATCGACCGGCCCCTCGAACCCCAGTTGCTCGACGATCTTCACCGCCCGGTCGAACGCGACCCACGCCATGACCTTCGAATGCGTGAAGTGACGCCGCGGACCTCGCACTTCCCAGATCCCCTCGTCGGGCTCGCGCCACGCGGACTCGAGATAGCCGACGAGCGCCTCTTCGACGTGCCACGCCTCTTCGTCGTGACGGGTGCCGAGCTTCCAGGCGTGATACGACGCGTCGAGCACCTCGCCGAACACATCGAGCTGGAACTGGCGGAATGCGCCGTTGCCGACGCGGACCGGCCGCGATCCACCGAAGCCGCTGAGCCAGGGCAGCTCGAGCTCCGTGAGGCGCCTTTCGCCGAGGATGCCGTACATGATGTGGATCTGATCCGGCCTGCCGGCGACGGACCGGAGCAGCCATTCGCGCCAGGCCCGTGCCTCTTCCGTGTATCCGGCGTTCAGGAGCGCCAGCAGCGTGAACGTGGCGTCGCGCAACCAGCAGTACCGGTAATCCCAGTTGCGCACGCCGCCCAACTGCTCCGGGAGCGACGTCGTCGCCGCCGCGACGATCGCGCCAGAAGGAAGATAGGTCAACGCCTTGAGGGTGACGAGCGAGCGGACCACGGCCTCCCGCCATGGACCGTCGTAGGCGCAGCGTTCGCTCCACTCCGTCCACCAGCGCTCGGTCTGTGTCAGCGCCTCCTCGGCGTCGATGTCGCGCGCCGGCGCCCGGTGCGACGGGAACCACGTCAGATCGAACGGAACCCGCTCGCCTTCCGCGACCTCGAAGCCGGCGACCGTGTGGAATGCCTCGCCGTGCAGTTCGACCGGAGTCTGCAGAAGCAGGCTGTCGGGCCCTCCGACGGCGATGATGCCGTTGTTGACCTTCCGGACCCACGGCACGATGCTGCCGTAGTCGAACCTGATGCTCAGGTCCATCCGCATGCGTACCCGCCCGCGGCGCCCAACCACGATGCGGACGACGTCGGGCAACGCGGTGCGGACCGGCATGAAGTCGATCACGGCAACCACGCCGTCGGCCGTCGTGAATTCGGTCTCGAGGACGGCGGTCTCGCCGAGGTAGCGCCGCCGCACCTGCGTCACCTCCGCCACCGGAGCCAGCAGCCAGCGTCCCTCTTCGGGCGTGCCCAAGAGCGCGGCGAAACAGGCTGGTGAATCGAAACGAGGGAAACACAGCCAATCGATCGAACCCGACCGGCTGACCAGGGCCGCCGTCTCACAATCCCCAATGAGCGCGTAGTCTTCGATGTCGGTCACAACCTCTTTATCTCACACGTCGATCGCGTGCCCGTTCGTGGCGGGCTACAGGCTCGACCTTTGGGATACAGACATTCCTGGACGCTGGCGTGCCGCGAATCCGTATAATTTGCCGCTTGGAGGTAATCGTGAAACTGCCACGTCTGTTCACGTCGATTTTGGTCTTGTCGCTCCTCGCAAACGGGAGCGCTCTCCTGCGTGCGCAACAGCAGGCTGCTGAAGCGCCGGCAAGCGACATCCGCTTGCAAACCCGCCCCGCCGTGACCGGCCTTCACGGCGTCGTCGCCGCGGGTCACCCGATCGCATCGTCCGCCGGCTTGCAGATGCTGCTGAAGGGCGGCAACGCGTTCGACGCCGCCGTCGCGGTCGGCGCCATGCTCGGGCTGGCGGAACCGGAGATGAACGGCATCGGCGGCAACGGCTTCATGACCGTGTTCGACAAGAAGAGCGGGAAGGTGCTGTCGCTGGCGATGACCGGCGCGGCGCCAAAGCTGCTCAAGCCCGCGGAAATGACGCCCGAGACGCTGAACGCCGGCATGAAGGCCGGCATCGTGCCCGGCAATCTCGGCGGCTATCTGTCGACGCTGGAACGGTTCGGCACGATGACCGTGGCCGAGGTCTTCGCGCCGGCCATCGAGTATGCCGAGAAGGGATACCCGATCGACCCGATGCTGGCGCAGTCGATCGAACGCGGCAAGAACACCATCAGCAAGTATCCGACGACGGCGAAGATCTACATGCCCGGCGGTCAGCCGCTCAAGGCCGGGGACATTCTGAGGAACCCCGACTACGCGGCCACGCTGAAGAAGATGGTCGAGGCCGAAGCGCAGGCCAAAGCCAAGGGCGCCACGCGCGCGGCCGCGATCAAGGCGGCTGCCGATCGGTTCTACAGGGGCGACATCGCCGACGAGTTCGATCGATTCTTCCGGGAGAACGGTGGTGACCTGCGCAAGGAGGACCTCGCGGCCTACCAGCCGCAGTGGACCGAGCCGCTGCACACCACCTACCGCGGCTTCGACGTCTACAGCAATCCGTCGACGTCGCGCGGCGGATTCGAGGTCCTGATGCAGGCGAATCTCGTCGAAGGGTTCGACCTCAAATCCTTCGGACCGAGCTCGGCGAAGCGTCTGCACGCAGAGATCGAGGCGATCAAGGTCGCCAAGTCGGACATTTATCGCTACGTCGCCGATCCGAAGTTCACGAGCGTCCCGACCCAGGGCATGCTCGCCAAGCCGTACGCGCAGAGCCGCCGCGCGCTGATCGACATGGCGAAGGCGAACCCGTATCCGGATCCGGGCGCGCCGGCCGGCGCCACCAGCGCGACCGGCGGCGCAGGCCAGCAGGCGCGGCTGTTCGACGAGAACTACGATCCGGTCCAGCACACGACCAGCTTCTCGATCGTCGACGGCTTCGGCAACGCGGTCGGCTGCACGCCGACCAACGGTGGATTGTTCGGCAACAACGTCGTCGTCGGCAACACCGGGGTGCTCCTGAACAACGGCATGCGGCTCGGTTCGACCTCGCCCTACCCGACCGACGTCAACTACGTCGGCCCGGGCAAGATTCCGATCCTCAACAACTCCCCGGTCGTCGTGCTGAAGGACGGCAAACCGGCGTTCGTGTTCGGCACGCCGGGCGGCGAGACCATCGGGCAGACGGAGTTCCAGGTGCTGGTCAACCTGATCGACTTCGACATGCCGGTGCAGCAGGCGATCGAATATCCGAGGTTCGCGCTGAACGCGAAGCCGAACTTCTACAAGCCGGGCGCCGAAGTGACCGTGGAGATCGAAGGACGCGTCCCCGCATCCACGATCGCGGAACTGCGCGCCATGGGTCACAAGGTCGAGGTGCTGCCCGGCTGGGGCAGCCTGGGCCACATGCAGACGATCCGTATCGATCAGAAGACCGGAGCGATCACGGCCGGCGGTGATCCGCGCCGGACCGGATACGCGATGGGCTACTAGGGGCGCTGCCGGCTCTGGCCGGAGGCGCTTTCATCCGTTCCCCGCAGGTCCGGCAGCCGCCGGACCTGCCCTTCTTCCCTTCCTGACATCCCGATCGATCCGGACCCCGGCTGTCTCCTCTCACGATCCGGGTTCTCGCCCGAAGCGCGATCGAGCCCGGATCGTTGACAGTAGTCCGGCTTCCCGTTATGGTCATGAGTCATGAGATCGCTTCCCGCCCTGACCGGCGGCTGCGCATCTCTTCCCGGCGCCGTCGAACCAGGGCGGCACGGGCACTCGTCGTCTTCGTGAGTCACGCTCGCGTTCTCCCCCAGGCGAGCGTGTCGTTCCCGCTGCCGCGCCCGCGCACGGCAGCATGGCCGGTTCCTCGGGGCCCCGCGGCGGCGTGCGATCTCCGTTCGCGCCCGCGTCTGCGCCCCCGCACGCGTCGAGCGACGCGCCGACTTACCGCTCGTGACCACGGAACGGATGACACAACACTGATGGCCGACCCGGATCAGCTGCACGATGTGCCGGACCTCGACATCCGGGGGGATTCGGATCCCCACTGGTTCGGCGGGTCCGAGCGACCCAAGGGCCCCTGGATCGCCGCAGGCATTCTGATTGTGGCAGCACTTGCCGCGGCTTTCTTCCTTCTCCGCAAGCCGTCCACGCCCGCCGAGAACGAGGCGGCTGCGCCTTCTGCGGCGTCAGCGCCTGCGCCTGCGGCGCCGCTCGGCGGTGACGGCGCGGCCGTCGACGTCCCACCGCTCGATCAGACTGACGCGCTCGTGCGGGACATGGTCCGGCAGTTGACCTCGCACCCCAGCGTGGCCGCGTGGTTGACGACCGAAGGGCTGCTCCGTAACTTCACGGTCGTCGTCGCGAATGTCGCCGACGGCGCGAGTCCGAGCGTGCATCTCGGGGCCATCCGCCCCACGACCGGTTTCCAGGTGGTCGACTCCGGACGCGGACCGGTCATCGACCCGCGCAGCTATCAGCGGTATGACACCGTCGCCGCCGCGGTCGAGGGTATCGATCCGGCTGGCGCCGCGAAGCTTTACTCCACCTTCAAACCACGGCTCGAAGAGGCCTACCGTGACCTCGGGCATCCGGACACCCCGTTCGATCGCACTGTCGAGACCGCGATCGTCGAACTGCTCGAGACGCCGGTGGCCGAAGGGAACATTGCCCTGCGTCCGGCCGGCGGTGTCGGCTACGCCTTCGCCGATCCCAATCTGGAGTCGCTGACCGCGGCACAGCGGCAACTCCTCCGCACAGGGCCTGAGAACATGCGCGGGATTCAGCAGTCACTCCGATCGATCGCGCTCGCGCTCGGCATACCGGCCGACCGGCTGCCGGCTCCACGAACCGTTCGAGGAACCAGGTGATTCGACCTCAACTCCATCGTCACAGTCCCGCGCACTGGACCTGCAGTGCAACCTTCGCGCTCTTCGCCACGTTCTGTCTCGGCTGCAGCGCTCCCCCGGAGGACACCGTGGAGCAGGTGCGCGGCGACATCGTGCTTCCAGCCGCGCTGCATCACACGATCGAAGGACGCGTGCCGTTGCACGCGACGCTGGATGGCCTGCTTCGCGCACACCAGGTTGGCACCGATGTCGCGCAGGCCATCATCTCCGCGGCACGGTCGACGTTCAACCTCAAGGCCATTCGCGTGGGGCAGCCGTATCGGATTGTCACGCTGCGCGGCCTGTTCCAGGCCTTCGAATACGAAATCGACAACGACCGCTTCCTGCGGGTCACGGGGCCTGACGAGACCACTCCGGTGGGTCGCGACATCGAGCTGACGGCGGCGATCCTCCCGACACCCAAGGAGCGCGAGATCGCCGCGATCGCGGGACTGGTCGACCACACACACCCCTCGATGATCTCGGCCGTGAACGGCGCCGGCGAGCGCATCGAGCTCGCGCTCCGACTGGCGGAGATCTTCAGCGGCCAGGTCGACTTCAACGCCGATCTGCAACCCGGCGACCAATTCGAGGTGCTGTTCGAGCGGGACACGCGCGAGGGGGAGTTCTCGGGCTACGGAGCCGTGCTCGCGGCGACGCTCCACAACGGCTCGCGGACGTTGCAGGCCTTCCGGTTCGAGAAGCCGGACGGCACGGTCGAGTACTTCGACGAGGAGGGCCGTTCGTCCAAGCGGTTCTTCCTGTCGTCGCCGCTCCCCTTCACGCCCCGCGTCACCTCACGGTTCTCGCGCAGCCGCATGCATCCGGTGCACGGCGTTCCGAGAGCACACTTGGGCGTGGACTACGCAGCGCCGTCAGGCACGCCGGTCCGCGCCGTGGCCGACGCCACCGTGGTGTCGGCGGGCTGGAGCGGCGCCTCCGGACGCATGGTGCAGCTCCGCCACAGCGGAGGGTATCGAAGCTACTACCTGCACCTCTCATCGATCGCCAAATCGGTCCGCGCAGGCGGGCGCGTGTCTCAGGGGGAGACGATCGGCGCCGTCGGCGCCTCCGGAGTCGTGACCGGCCCGCATCTCGATTACCGGCTGTCGAAGGACGGCGTCTTCGTCGATCCGGTGCGCGAACACGCGAAGCTCCCGCCCGGTGTTCCGCTGCCAAACGAATTGCGACCGGCCTTCGACACGGCGCGTGACGTCGCGCTGCTCCAGCTCGCGTCGAAATTGGATCGGGTCCCGGAAGGGACGCTCGTCGCGCAAGGCGACCAATAGGCGCCCCGGCCGGCGTTCGTGGACGCGAACGCCGGAGCCGCTCACGCTGGCACGGCCAGAAACAGGGCGATCGAGCGTTGGGCCAGCGCCCAGGCCCCCCCGCCGGCGATCTGCCGGCCTTCCCGCTGTTCGTCGAACGTGTCGAGGATGCACATCCACCCGATTCCCGGCTCGAATCCTGGCAGGCGGAAATCGACGTCCCCCGGCCCCGCGTTCAACAGATACACCAGCGTCTCGCCCATGATCGGGTTGCCGTTCTGATCGAGCTCGGTCATCCCGAGTCCCGCCAGCCTCACGCCGAGGCACCGCACCTGATCCGCCTGCCACTCGGCGTCGCTCATCTCGTTTCCGAGAGGCGTCAGCCACATGATGTCGCGGACGGGAGAACCTGGCGCGTGCTGCCCTCTCAGGAACTTGCGCCTGCGGAGCACCGGATGCTGCCGGCGCAATCGCACGATCCGGCAGGTGAACTCGAAGAAGGCGCGATCCTCCGCCGAGAGATCCCAGTTGAGCCAACCGATCTCGTTGTCCTGACAGTAAGCGTTGTTGTTCCCGTGCTGTGTCTTGCCGATCTCATCGCCGCTCGCCAACATCGGCACGCCCTGTGAGAGGAACATGGTGGCGAGCAGGTTGCGCTTCTGACGCGCGCGCACGCGCCGGATCGCGGGATCGTCGGTCGGTCCTTCCACGCCGTAGTTGGCGCTCAGGTTGTGCTCTTCGCCGTCGCGGTTGCCCTCGGCGTTCGCCTCATTGTGCTTGCGCTCGTACGACACGAGGTCCTCGAGCGTGAACCCGTCGTGCGCGGTGACGAAGTTGATGCTGGCGTACGGGCGCCGGCCGCTGAGCGCATACAGATCGGCGCTGCCAGCCAGACGCGTGGCCAACTCCGAGACCGTGCCGCCGTCCCCTCGCCAGAACCGCCTGATGGCGTCGCGATAGCGCCCGTTCCACTCGGACCAGAGCACCGGGAAGTTGCCGACCTGGTAGCCGTTCTCGCCGACGTCCCAGGGCTCCGCAATCAGCTTCTTGCGGGAGATCACCGGGTCCTGGTGGATCACGTCGAAGAACGAGGACAGCCGATCCATTTCGTACTGCTCGCGTGCAAGCGCGCTCGCCAAGTCGAAGCGGAACCCGTCCACCCGCATCTCCACGGCCCAGTAACGCAGGCTGTCCATGATCAGCTGCAGGACGCGCGGATGCCGCGTGTCGATCGTGTTGCCACAGCCGGTGAAGTCGACGTAGTAGCGGGCCTGCCACGGAGAGAGCCGGTAGTACGCGCGATTGTCGATGCCGCGCATCGACAGCGTCGGACCGAGATGATTCCCTTCCGCGGTGTGGTTGTAGACCACGTCGAGGATGACCTCGAGGCCGGCGGCATGGAGCGCACGCACCATCGCCTTGAACTCGGCAACGGCGACCTGCGCCTTCTGCTCCGTCGCGAACCGCAGATCGGGGGCGAAGAATCCAATCGTGTTGTAGCCCCAGTAGTTGGACAGCCCGCGCTCGACGAGGTGCCGCTCGTCGACATGCTGATGGATCGGCATCAGCTCGATCGCCGTCACGCCGAGCCGCTTGAAGTGCGCGATCGAGGCAGGGTGCGCCAACCCGAGATAGGTCCCCCTCAGCTCCGGCGGCACATCCGGATGCCGCATGGTCTGTCCTTTGACATGCGCTTCGTAGATGACGGTCTCGTTCCAGGCGATGGCGGGCGCACGCTCGTCCCCCCAGTCGAAGGCGGGATCGATGATCTCGCCGAGCGGCGCGTACGGGGCATCGTCGCGCTCGTCGCGAACGAGATCGCCGGCGGGATCGCCGACTGGATACCCGCAGAGTTCCTCGCGCCAGCCGCTCGGCCTGGCCACTCCCCTGGCGTACGGATCCAGCAGGAGCTTCGCGGCATTGAAGCGATGGCCGGCCTCCGGTTCGTACGGCCCGGTGACCCGGTAGCCGTACAGCTGTCCCGGCCTCAGGCCCGGCAGGTAGATGTGCCAGACCATGTCCGTCTGCTCGGCCATGGTCACCCGGCCGGACTCAGCGGTGGCATCGGCCGCCTCGAAGAGGCAGAGCTCGACGCGGGTGGCGTGTTCGGAGAACAGCGCGAAGTTCACCCCGCTGCCGTCCCATGTCGCGCCGAGTGGGTACGGCGCTCCAGGCTTTGCGTTTCGTATGCTCTCGGAAATGGTCAATGCGGGCTGCGTCCCATCCAGCCCCGCGACGCGCAGTCGCGCGGGGCCGGATCAGATTAGTCGAGGACGCCGCCGCTGTCACCGGCTCGGCTGCGGAGCGCTCCGGCCGGTCTCGGGCCTCTCCAGCTTTCCGAAAGCGCCCGACCGCACTACTTCGACAGGTCTGCCGCCGACAACTCGAGGCTGACGTCGTCGACGACGACATATCCGGGAGAGGCGGGCGAATACATCCAGACCTTGATGATGTCGCCAAGGGATGCGGAGAGCGTCATGACGTAGGGGGTGCCGTACGCCGCGAAACCTCTCGGCGCGACCGTCTCCGAGGCGGCAAGCCTTCCGTTCACGTTCGCGCCCACGAGCCCGCCGGGCCGATCCGAGGTGGCATGGACGCGAAGCGTGTAGAGGCCTGTCGCCGGCGCGACAATCTCCTGGTAGAGCCCGCAATCGAGCGGCTCTGAGGTCCAGCATGCGCCATTCCTCAGACCGGAGCGCGGCTGGTGTGCCTCGGACTTGGCCGGCACCTGTCGAACGGCGTGGTCGGAGATCCACCCGGGCGGGCCAAGGGCTGGTGGCCTGTAGCCTTCGAAGTCCCCCTGCGCGAGGAGATTGCTTCCACTCCCCGCGAGCACCGTGCTCGCGTGATCGAACAGCGCGTCGTTCAGAACGCTGCGGTCGTGGCTCGTGACCGCGAGGCCGCCGAGAATGTCCGCTCCGGCGAAGGGAACGATGGCCGTTCCCACTTCCCGCCACGTCGTTCCGTTCGCCGACTGAGACGCGACTATCGTGTTGCCAGGACCGCGCTCCAGACGCAGGAACACAGCGGGCGCGACGGCGACGGCACCTCCAACATAGATGGTCGGATCACCCGGCGCGTACCGGATCATGAATTCGACTTCGCCGTTGGGTTTGGCGTCCAGGACAACGCTCGCCGCGTCGGCATCGACCGATTCGCGCAGCATCACGCCAGCCTTCGCGAACGGATGCGTGTGCCCCTGTGACAGGACTCGCGCGGAGATCAGATTGGCGCCGGCGCGATACGCGAAGTGGAACGAGTCGGTCGTGCCCCAGATGTCGGCGCCCGCGCCGCTGACCGCAAAACGATCGGCGTCGAAGACCGCGCTCCCCGGGACACCGGTCGAGCCGATGTCGGCCGAGACCCACGGTGCCGGCAGCGCTCCTCCGATCTCGTATCGGACCTCCTCGATCTGCCATCGGCCTGGCACGCCCGCGTTCGGCACGAGCGCGATCACTGCGATGCCGCGGCCGCGCAGCGACTCCGCCCCTTCGGCGCGGAAGAACGTCCCACGCAGCGAAAATGGCGCCACGACCTCGGCCGACGCCGCAAGCGGCGGAAGGAGCGCGGAGCCGGAGAGCTCCACGCTCACGCTCGCCGCGTCGCCGCCAAGTGCCGGATACGCCACACCGTCGAGTGTCGCAGAACCTCTCACGTCTCCTCCGGTCCAGAGCGCCCGAAGCGACAGCGCATCACCGGGGCTGCACGGTCCTCCGAGGAGATTGCACACGCTGTACGGCTCGAATACACCGCCGGCAGCCGATACGCTCGCGTCAAGAGTGAAGCCGCGGTCGCCTTCGAGCAGCAACCGCCCCGATGCCGGAGAGAGGCGGAGGGAACCTCCCGTAACCGCGATCTCGGGCGCCGCTACGGACTCGCCGGGAAAACATGCGATGAAGGCCAGGATCGGCATCCAGGTCACCGACCAACGTCTCACGTGTAGGAACAGTCCTCGGGCCACCAGCCATCCTCCATATGTGCGTTATGTGCGCTGCTCTCGCGCGGCCGCTATCGTGGCGGTGCCGCGATGCAGGAGATGGGCCATGGGGTATGGCGCGCGCCGCAGGTCAGCCGTTCTTCGAGTACCGACGCCCTGGTGTGCGGTCCGCCGCGGGCGACCACGAAGCGAGAGCTTGGAGCCGTCCGCCCGAGCTGGGCCGTTCTCGTTGCGCGCCTGGCGCGTGCCCGTGTCGGTTGGCGACTGCTCGTTTGGCGGCCCCGATCCACGTTTCCGCTGCGACCTTGTTTCTGTCGGGATGCCCGCAGGGCCCGAACGGACGTGCTAATCTCGCTCCGCATCGATGACGACATGCCCCGGACGATGAGGCATTCGAACGCCCCTTCGACCTCGTCGCCGCCGTCTGGCCAATCGCCTCATTTCTCGTCTGGCGTCAGCGAAGCCGTGCCACGCGAAAAGCCCTCGGTCATAACTCCGCGGGCCCTCTGGTGGTGGCTCGTTGCGGTCCTCGCCGCGGTGATGCTTCGGATCTGGCACCTGATTCTGATGAAGCAGGCGCTGAGCCCGCCGTGGAAGCTGGGAATCTGGATCGTCGCCGCCTGGTGTGTCGCGGGCGCCATTCTCGCCGTCGAGCGGAAGGACCAGCGCTCCCCCGTCGCCACCTCTCCGCGCCACTTCAGTCGCCGTGCCGGGACCTTCTGGGCGACGCTCGCGCTGTTCTCCTGTCTGCTGCTCCTGTTCAACATCGGCTACCAGCGAGCCGCCAGCGACGGGCGCGGTTACTTCGTGCAGGCTCGATCGATGGTCATCGATCACGACCTCGACATCGCCCGGGAGATCGCCTCGTTCGGCGCACGGCCGGGCGATGCCGCATTCCCGATCGGCACCGCGATTCTCTGGTCGCCTTTCCTGCTGGCCGCCCATCTCTGGCTCGGACTGCTCAATCTCCTCGGAGGCGCGTGGCCGCGCGATGGATTCTTCAATCCGTATCAGCGAGCCGTCGGCCTGGGCAGCTTCGTGTACGGTTTTCTGGCGGTCAACTGGATCGCCCGCTCTCTGCGCCGCAGCTTCGACGCGGCGGCGGCGACGATCGCCGTGGCGGCGGTCGTCCTCGCGACTCCCGTCGTCTGGTATCTCGCCGTCGAGGCATCGATGTCCCACGGTGCGGCGCTGTTCGCGGTCTCGGCCTTTCTGTTCGTCTGGCTCGAGAGCAGGAACCGCCGCAGCCGTACTCAATGGATCGTGCTGACGCTGCTCGCCGCCCTCGTAACGAGCGTGCGACCGCAGGACGCCCTTGTGCTGGTCGTCCTGGCCGTCGAGGCCACACAACAGGCCTGGCAGACGTGGCGTCGCGAACGGTCCGCGACGCGGGTCTTGCGCGCAACGGCCACCTCCGCGGTCCCGATCATCGCCGCCGCTGCCGTCATCGGACTGATGCTGCTGCCGGCGCGCGCGCCGGTTGTCGATGAACTGCATGGAGGCGCCGCTCACTCCGCTGGTGCCGCTGCCCCCCCTGACACTGCTGACACCGCTTCGGCAACGTCGTACCTCGCACGCCAGCGGCTGGTGTCCGACTGGCGCATTCGGGACCAGCTGTTCTCGCCCCACCACGGGCTCATCTCGAGCTCGCCCGTGCTCGCGTTCGCGGTGCTTGGTCTGCTGGCGTTGATGCGCCGGGACCGCCTGCTGGGCGTTTCCTTCCTGGCGGTCGTCACGCTGCAAGTGTTCGCTGGAGGCATGTCACTCGGCTGGAACGCCGGGGCCTCCTTCGGCGCCCGCCGGTTCGTCGACCTTGCCATGCCCTTTGCGTTCGGCACGGCAGCCGCCGTGGACGTCGCGAGACGGCGGCCGTTGTTGCCCGTGTGCGCGCTGTTGTTCGGATTTGCGGCCACGAACCTGATCCTCGTCGACGCCGCGCGCCGCGGTGCGATGACACTCAGCGAGCCGGTTCCGTTCAGGCGCGTCGCAGAAGTCGTCGGCTCGCGCGTTGGGAATCCGTTTGGATTCCCGGCTGCGCTGTGGGTTGCGTGGCGGCACCGTGTGCCGCTGTCGTTCTATGACACCATGCCGGCAGCCGAGTTCCGCCGCATTCACGTCGACATCGGCGGCGGCGCCGACGACGGGTATCTGACCGGATCCTGGCTGCAACCGGAGACTGATGGGCGCCGGACGTTCCGCTGGGCGGCGAATCCAGAGGCCGTGATGGTGGTTCGGGTGCGAGCCGGCTCCTATCGAGTGAGCTTCGTCGCCGAGCCGTTCGTATGGCCAGACGCGCCGCCTCAGATGGTGGACGTTCTCGTCGGCAACGCAGTCGTCGCCACGCTGCCCCTTCCTGGGGGCCTCTCGCAGCAGGAGGTCGAGATCCCGGACAGGCTCACGCCCGCCGATGGGATCCTGCGCGTCGGATTCCGCTTTGCCTACGCGCGATCGCCGCGGGAGCTCGGGTTGTCGAACGATAATCGCCGTCTCGCGGCCCGGTTCGTGGCGATCGACGTTCTGCCGCGCTGACGCGGCGCAGGTTCGGCGAGTTGGATGTTCATTCGGGAAACGCCACGCCCCGCGCGGGTCCGCGAGCGAGCCCTTCCAGCATCGTCGCCCACGCGATGCCACTGTTGGCGAGTCGGCACCGATACTGGTTCGAGTAGACGATCGGTGCGCCGAGGACGTTCTCGACCATCTGTTGGGCGTTGCCATTATGAACTCGTCGTCCGTCCGGCCGAAGACGAGCAACGCGCGAGTTTCTCGGGCCAGGCGGCGGTGGGAGTAGAGCGCTGACATCGACCTCTAGCCGGGTCACCGTCGCCGAGCGTCGGACATAGGGGTGCACTGTCGTGGCGCCCTGTCAGACTGCAGAGTCCGGAGGGCCGCCTGCCCGCCACTGCACACAGATCGCGCGCCGCCGCGCTGCAGCTCATGAAAGTACTGCTAGGGTACCGCTCCACTCATGAAGGCACGGGAGGATCACTCGCTCACCGCCGCCGAACGCGACGGCATCGTCCTCGCCGTACAGTCGGCCTTCGCAAAGCTTCGGAACATGTATCGGGAGATTGCACCGGTGATCGCGCGCTACGGGTTCACGCCGCCGTCCGCCGGCGTGATTGCGCGCGACCTCTCCGAGAAGATCGAAACGTCGATCGTGCAGCACTGCCCCTCCTTCACCAAGGGTCAGGGCCACTGCGATCTGTCCCGTGGTGGCGAGGCGTGGGAGGTGAAGATCTGCAAGGACTCCGGCCTCACCATCAATCAGTCGAAACGCGTGATGGGTGAGCACTACATCGTCGTGAACTACCGCGCCGACCAGACCGTCCTGCGAGTGTGGGTCCTCTACGGCGCGCGTGACGAGTTCTTCTCGCCACGCCGCTCGAACGCCAATGCTCGGTCGTTGCTGCTTTCCGCCGCGGAACCGAACATCGAGAGGCTCTACACCGCGACGCGCAAGACTGACGTCGCCGCAGCAGTGGCCCCCGGAGCGCGAATGGCCAAGGCTCACCTTCCGATCAGGCGACGTCACAGAGCCCGCAGTTAGTGCGTCCGACGCACGATCTTGCGTGGCCTGCTCGCCTCCTCGCACTCATAACCGTCTTCGCATCACTCGAAAGTTGCGACCGCTCTAGCCTCAGCATTTACAATCCCCACGATGCTCTGGCCACCTGCGCGCTACCGAGCAGGGACACACAAGACGGCAATGACAAATACATCGACTCAGCCCGGCATTCTCTTCTCATGGCAATCGTTCTACACGCCATTGGCGCGCGCACTCGTCGAGTACGCAGACCGACAGCAGGAGCTGATCACTCTTCTTGACGGTCTCCGTGCGAAGGGCCTTCCCATTACGCCGCTGCAGGACAAGGATGAAGTCGGCAATCGGTTCATGCTCCGTGAGATCGACCCCTTCACCTTCTACGGTGTCTTCAATCGAGGCATCACTAACGAGAACCGGGAAGAAATTGTGAAGGAGGTCAAGCGGTTCTTCGACCTGCCGATCGCCGTTCCTCGTGACTTCACTGGCCTTCCGATCTTGAACAACCAGCAGTCGTGGTTCTTTTCGTACGCCGCGAAACGCCGCCCGGATGATGTCCCCGTTCTCTGGCGCCTCTTCCGGATGGCCTTGGAGCCAGACCCGTTCACTCTCGCGGACTTCGGCCCGACCTTCGACCGGGCCCTGGACGTTCGCGGAGTCAACGTCAATCTGACGATGGGGCTGTTCTGGATCCGGCCAGAGCTATTCATCAGCCTCGACAGCTTCACGAGAGCCTTTGCCGCTATCAAGTTGCCCCCGACCGGCCTTCGCTTTCGCGACTACCTTGACATCCTCAAGGATGTCCAGCGGCGGCTTCCGATTCCGTTTACGGAGTTGTCGTACAAGGCATGGCTGGCCGGGCGAGATGAGTCCCCGACCAACAGGCCGCTGACGGCGTCCAGCCCGTCATCGTCCTTTGACTTGTCGGTCGACTACTGGCTCGTCGGCGCGTATTGGGACGACCGAGAGCCGAAGGACCAGACCGACACGTTCGTCACAGAAGGCATCTGGCAGAACGGATACGTGGACAAGTTCAACGAACTCGTGAGCCAAATGAAGGTCGGTGATCGGATCGCAATCAAGGCCGCCTCGACCCAACGAGACGGCCTGCCGTTCGATGCGCGAGGCAAGACGGTGTCTCGCAACTTGATCAAGGCGACCGGCACGATCACCCGCAATCACGGCGATGGGCGCACCGTCGATGTCGAGTGGGATCCCCTGCCGGCGGAGCCGCGAAGCTGGTACTTTTACACGGGGCGTGCCACGGTCTGGCGCCTTCGCAAGGACGACGACTTCGCCCAGCGGCTGATACAGTTCGTGTTCCTGCATCAACCGCAGGACTACGAGTACTTCACCAGCAAGTGGTGGGATGAAGACGCGGGCGCGGTGCCTGAGGTGGAGGCCGACACAGGCGTGGACATGGTCGCGCCCGTTCTCATTGAAGGAGTGCCCGACGCCCCTCCGTATTCCGTCGATACGGCGATCGACGAGGGTGTCTTCTTGTCCCGCGATGAGTTTGGCCTGGCCCTGGAGCGTTTGGAGTCAAAACGCAACATCATCGTGGAAGGTCCTCCAGGCGTCGGAAAGACGTTCGTTGCCGAGAAACTCGCCTACGCTCTGATGGATGCGGCTGACTGGCGCCGCGTGACAAAGGTTCAGTTCCATCCGTCGTATTCGTACGAAGACTTCGTTCGCGGCTTTCGACCGACAAACGTTGCGGCGCAGTTCGATCTTGTCGACGGGCCGTTCTTGCACGCCTGCCACGCAGCGGCTGCCCAGCCCGATCTTCGTCACGTGCTGATCATCGACGAGATCAATCGGGCCAACACCAGCCAAGTGTTCGGGGAGCTGTTGATGTTGCTCGAGACCGACAAGCGTGACATGAAGCCCGGGATCACGCTTCTGTACCCACGGTCGAGAACAGAGCGATTCGCGGTGCCGCGCAATCTGTTTGTTATTGGCACGATGAATCGCGCAGATCGCTCCCTCGCGCTCGTGGACTATGCGCTTCGCCGCCGATTCGCGTTCATCGCCTTGTCGCCGCGTTTCAGCGACCCGGCGTTCCGTAAGTGGCTCTCTGGAAGAGGCATGCCAGACGATCTCATCCAGCACGTGATCGATCGGATGAACGCACTGAACGCAACGATCACCGAAGATCGGCAGCTCGGGCGAGAGTACCAAATCGGCCACAGCTTCTTCTGCCCCAGAGGCGACGATTTCTCCGGGCTGACGGTGGAGTGGTATCGGCGGGTCGTCGAGACGGAGATCATTCCTTTGCTTGAAGAGTACTGGCACGGACAACCTGAAAAGGTGGGCTCGGCTACCGCGGCGCTGCTGACGCTCTGAGCGCATGCTCCCTTCTGCAGGCTTCGTGGTCGATGCGGGAAAGATACCGGTGAGGAACGCCTGGTATCTACTCCTGTACGCGTGGGACCTGGCCCGCTGGAAGGATCGGTGGAACGCGAGCCCCGAGAGCGCACCGAACCTGTTAGGCCTCCTCGCTCGTGTGCTAGTCGAGTGCACCTCCGACCTTCTGCGACGGCAGCTGTCTCGATCCCATCAGGTTGCAGTCAGAGAGACCAACGGCATCCGAGGCCGCATCGACTTCGCGACGAGCTTGAAGAGGATGAGCTTCATCTCCGGCCGATCGGTCTGCGCGTTTCCCGAGTTGACCGTGGATACCAACCGCAATCGGCTGATTCGGGCCACGCTGGACATGCTCCTCACAGATCCGCGGGTTGAAGCCGGCTCGAGCCGGGAGCACGTTCTGGCGCTGCGGCACGACATCCGGGCTCTCTTGAGCAAGCTAGAAGGCGTATCGTCGATTCGTATCCAGGCGGCCGACTTCAACGCCGTCCAACTGGGCAGAAACGACGACTCCTATCGGTTGCCGTTGGAGTTGTGCCGGCTGATCAACAGATGTGAAATGCCAACTGAGGCCCCAGGGGACCAAGTAATGGGGGCCCTTGTGCGGGACGAGATCGTGTTCAGCAGCCTGTTTGAACGATTCGTCCGGGCTTTCCTCAAGCAGGCCCTACCCGACGCCACCGTCACTAGCGAGACCCTATCGTGGCACGACGACGTCGGGTCACGTTTCGCGCCGCGGATGCGGACTGACATCACCATCGAGCACAAGGCGACTGATACGCGGCTCGTGATCGATACGAAGTACTACGCGCACGCGCTCTCGAGTCGATATGACAGCGTGGAGAAGTTCCACTCGGCTCACCTTTATCAGCTCTACGCGTATCTTCGAACACAGGAGCATCGAGGCGACCGCTTTCGGAACTGTCCAGGCATCCTTCTCTATCCAACGACATCGTCGATCATTGACGAGCGTATGCGAGTCCAGGGTCATGACATCCGAGTCGCGACTATCGACCTCGCAAAGCCGTGGACAGACATCGAACGTGATCTACTTGCAGTTGCCGGCACGATGGCGAGCGGTCCTGCTCCTGTGCCCTCCACGACCGCTGGGTGATACCCATGTGTTACCTAACGACAACGGCCACCCTCACAGGTGGCCGTTGTCGTTAGCAAAATTGGTCGGGATGGCGGGATTCGAACCCACGACCCCCTGACCCCCAGTCAGGTGCGCTAGCCAGGCTGCGCTACATCCCGAATCCGATCATTCTACGTCGAACGCTTGCGACGTGGCGAGCGGCCCCTCTCGCGATCGGCGCTGTCACCGCGTTCGGAACGCGCGTGGCTCTCCGAGAGCCCCAGCGGCGCCAGCGAGAAGTCCTCCCCTGGCTCGGTCGCGTCGTCGCCGCGCACCTGAGCACGCAGGCGATGCGGCGGCGGACCTGCCGCCTCGAGCATCCCCAGAAGCGAGCGCAGGCCTTCCTTTACCGCCACGATGCGTTCACGTGCATCAGGGCCGAGAGTGACCGGCAGCAGGGTCCCTTCGAGCGGCGGCTCCAGCTCCTCTTCGAGCTTGCGCCTGACGCCGGCGAGCGTCAGCCCCTCGATGAGCAGCATGTGCTTGATCCGACGCGCGCGCTCGACGTCCTCGCGCCGATACACCCGTGCGCCGCTCGTGCCGTGGGACACGCCGAGATCGCGAAACTCCGCTTCCCACGTGCGCAGGACGTACGGCTGCACCTTCAGCAGCTCGCACACCTCCGCGGCTTTGAAGAGCGGGCGATTGGGAATCTCGATCGGCTCGGACATCTCGGCCATTGTGAGGGGGCGCCGCCGCCCCGGAGTATAGCATCGGGCTTGCGGCGTTCCGGCAGCCCGGCGTCAGGCCTCCGGCGTTCGGCGACGGGTCCGTCCGCCGGCCTGCGACCGCGCCCGGCGCCGCACCTGGATGCGAATCGGCGTCCCCTCGAAACCGAAGTGCTCGCGGATCTGATTCACCAGGAAGCGCTCATAGGAGAAATGGAACGTCGTCGCCACGTTCGTGAAGAAGACGAACGACGGCGGGGCGACGCCGATCTGCGCCACGTACATGATCTTGACGTGACGCCGCTCGGGGCTGACCGGCGGATGCGCCGCCACGATCGATTCGACGAACCGGTTCAAGGCCGGCGTCGGCACCCGCTTGCGCCGGTTGGCGGCGACGCGGTCGATCGTCTCGAGGACCTTCGGGGCCCGCTCGCCCGTCAGCGCCGAGATGTGCAGAATGGGCGCATAGTCCAGGAACCGCATCCTCCGCCGCACCCCCTCGTCGAACTCCTTGACGAAGCCCGACTCGGAGGTCTTCACGAGGTCCCATTTGTTCGCGACGATGACAACGCCGCGGCCGGCTCGATCGGCTTCACCACCAATCGCGGCGTCCTGATCGGTCGCCCCCTCGGCGGAGTCGATCAGCAGGGCGACGACATCCGCATCGAAAATCGCCTTCTTCGCCGCGGCCACGCTGACCAGTTCGACCTTGCCGCCGCTCCGCACGCGGCCCGGGCGACGCATGCCGGCCGTGTCGACGATCCGGAACTGCCGCCGATGCCAGGTGAGGACGGCGTCGATCGCATCGCGTGTCGTTCCCGGCACGTCGCTGACCATGACGCGCTCCTCGCGCAGTAAGCGATTGAGCAGGGAGGACTTCCCGACGTTCGGCCGTCCGATGATCGCGATCGTGGTCTCGACCGGCGACAGCCCGTCGCCGGCGGACGAGGACGGATCGCCGGAAGCGTCCTGCTCCCCCTCGTGCCCTCCGGAATCCGCTGCCCCGGTTCGAGTGCCGCCGTCCGCCGTGGTTCCGAGGCGCCGGACGATCTCGTCGAGCAGGTCCCCAACTCCCGTGCCGTGCTCGGCGGACACCTCGAACACTGGCTCGAAGCCAAGCTGATAGAACTCCACCACCCCGGCAAGCGCCCGCTTGTCGTCCGTCTTGTTGACCGCGAAAACGACGGGAAGCCCGGTGGCCCTGAGCTCGCGCGCAATCGTCTCGTCGCCGCTGGCGAGCCCGCTCTGGCCATCGGCCACGAAGACCAGGAGGTCGGCGGTGACAATGGCGCGCTGCCCCTGCTGCACGACGAGGTCGTGGAGGGGATCCTCGCTGGCGCCGTAGAGGCCGCCCGTGTCGGTCAGACGGAAGGTGGCACCGGCCCACGTCACCGAATCGGCCAGCGCATCCCTCGTCGTCCCCGCAACGGGAGCAACGATGGCGCGGCGCGAGCCGATCATCTTGTTGAAGAGGGTCGATTTCCCCACGTTCGGGCGCCCCACGAGCACGACAGACGGTAGCGTTCTTGGCATTCAGCAGAGCCGGTCCACGATCACTTAGCCTCAGCCTTGACAGCGTAAGTGACACAATCTATGATGGTTACAAGCCTTCAGGAGCCCCTAAGCATGATCAAGGTCGACATCGTCAACGAAGTGTCGAAGATCGCGGACATCACCAAGGTCAAGGCCGAGGTGGCGGTCGACGCGGTGTTCGACGCGATGAGGACCTCCATGCAGCGAGGGGAGCGCATCGAGTTGAGAGGCTTCGGGGTCTTCCAAGTGAAGCCCCGAAAGCGGGGGATCGGCCGCAACCCGCGGACGGGAAAAGAGGTCCGGATTCCCCCGGGGCGGACGATCCGCTTCAAACCAGGCAAAGACCTCCAGAACATCGGATAATCGTTCGGTTGGATCCCGCTCGCGACCCTCTGCCGTTCCCGCCGGAGCTCGTCTGGCTTCCCCGCCCCAAGTTTCGGGACCGGGTGTGGGTTCACCTGCTCCTTCTCGTCGCCACGATCGCCACGACGACGCTCGTGGGCGCCGCGCATTACGAATCGTTTGCGAGCGATTTCGGCGCGAATCGGGTCGGCGTCCCATTCCAAACGCTGGTGGTTCGGGGCTTCTGGTACAGCGGCACCATCCTCGCCATTCTCGGCTGTCATGAGCTCGGGCACTATTTCGCCTGCCGCTATTATGACGTCGATGCGTCTCTGCCGTTTTTTCTGCCCGCGCCGCTTCCGCTGACCGGCACGCTGGGCGCCTTCATTCGTATTCGGGAGCCGATTCCCAGCAAGCGCATGCTCTTCGACATCGGCATCGCTGGACCGATTGCCGGGTTCCTGGTCGCCGTCCCCGCGCTGATCGTCGGGCTGCTGCTCTCGCGCGTCGTGGTCTTTCCGCCCGGACTCGACGGCCTGTCGCTTGGCGAGCCGCTCCTGTTTCAGTTCGTGTCGCGGCTGATCTGGGGCGTGACGCCCGAGGGCTACACCGTCAACCTGCACCCGATGGCGTTCGCCGCGTGGTTCGGCCTGCTGGCCACGGCACTGAACCTGTTTCCAATCGGACAGCTGGACGGAGGACACATCTCGTACGCTGTCCTCGGCCGCCGCTCCTCCCACGTGACGCTCCTGATGATCGGGTGCGCGGTCGCGCTGACGTGGTTCTCGATGAGCTGGCTGGTCTGGACGATCTTGATGATCGTCATGCTCTTCGCGTTCGGCCGGCACCATCCCCGCACGTTCGACGAGGACATCCCGCTCGACGGCGGCCGCAAGCTCCTCGCGCTCTTCGCGCTCGCGATGTTCGTCCTCTGCTTCACCCCGGCGCCCATCGAGCCGCTCGAGCTGATCAAGTAGCCGCCGCGCAGGCCCATGGTTCAGAGGACGCTCAGCGGATCGACGTCGACCGTCGTCCGGCGGGCGATGTCAGGGCGCGCGGCGAGCACCGCCGTCAACGCGTCCCGCATGGTCTTGCGGTGCGTGCCTTTCACCAGGAACTGCGCTCGATACTCTCCGCGAAGCCTGCCCAGTGGGGCCGGCGCCGGACCCAAGACGCGATAGCTTCGCAGCTCGGGGTCCCGTTCCCGCAACCGCTGCGCGACCGCCGCCGCATCGTCCATCGCGCTCACGAACGTGCGGCCGCGGACGACCACGTTGATGAGCGAGACGAGTGGCGGGTACCGCATCGCCTTCCGGAAGTGAAGCTCGCGTTCGTAGAAGGCCCGGTAGTCCTGCTTGCAGGCGAGCTGGATGCTGTAGTGCTCCGGATAGATCGTCTGAACGATGGCTTCGCCCGCCTGCTCTCCCCTGCCCGCCCGCCCTGCGACCTGCGTCAACAGCTGAAACGTCCGCTCCGACGAACGGAAATCGGCCATCCCCAGGCCGACGTCGGCCGACACGACACCGACGAGAGTGACACGCGGGAAATCGTGCCCTTTGGCAATCATCTGCGTGCCCACGAGGACGTCGATCTTTCCGTCGCGAAACTCCGCCAGCCGCGCGGTGAGCGCTCCCTTGCGGCGCACGGCATCGCGATCCAGGCGGGCCACGCGCGCCGCAGGACACAAGCGGCGAATCTCGGCTTCGACGCGCTCCGTACCGTATCCCATCTGCTCCAGATACGGCGCCTTGCACGTCGGACAGGCCCCTGGCACGCGAAGGTGATAGTTGCAGTAGTGGCACCGCGCCCGGCGCGCCGAACCCTGCCCATGGATCACCAGCGAGACGCTGCAGTTCGGGCAGTCCATGGTGCCGGCGCACTGACGGCAGAAGATCGCGGTGGCGAAGCCCCGACGGTTCAGGAGCACGACGCTCTGCTCGTGGCGCTCGAGGCGCGCAGACAGTCCTTCGACGAGGGCCCGGCTCAGAATCACGTCAGGCCCGGCCTCGGCGTACTCCTCGCGCATGTCGACGATCGTGACGGCCGCCAGCGGCCGGTCGAGCACACGCCGCTCGAGCAGGATACGGTCGAACCGTCCGGACATCGCGTTGAACGCCGTCTCCATCGACGGGGTCGCGGATCCAAGCACGGCGAGCGCGCCCGCGCGCTGCGCCCGCACGATCGCCACGTCGCGTCCGTGGTACCTCGGAGCCTCTTCCTGTTTGTACGAGCCGTCGTGCTCTTCGTCCACGATGACGAGCCCCAGATCGCCGATCGGCGCGAACACGGCCGACCGCGTGCCCACCACCACGTCGACATCGCCACGCCGCGTGCGCTGCCACTGGTCGTGGCGCTCGCCATCGGAGAGTCCACTGTGCTGAATGGCCACGCGCTCTCCAAAGGCCTGTCGAAAGAGGCCGGTGACCACCGGAGTCAAGGCAATCTCGGGCACCAGCATCAGGACACGCCGGCCGCTCGCCCGTACCGACGCGGCCAGCCTGAGGTAGATCTCCGTCTTCCCGCTCCCGGTGACGCCGTGCAGGAGCGCCGTACGGAATCCGCCCGCCGATGCGAGATCCACCAGCCGGTTGAGCGCCAATTCCTGCTCGACGGTGAGCCGCCGCGGAGACGCTGTGCCGGCCGGACCGGCCGGCGCCGAGGCGGCCGTGTCGAACGGACTGCGGTCGACACGCTCGCGGCAGATGCTGACGACACCCGCGCGCGACAAGCGTGCGAGCACATCCGCGCTGACACCCCGCTGCGCCAGCGCAACCGCAGTCAGGCCGCCAGGCGCACCGCTCAACAGGTCGACGACCTCCCGTTGCCGCGCCGTCAGGCGCGATGCGCTCTCGAGACCCGCCGCAGTCAACGTGACGACCCTCGTCGTCTTGTGTGCATCGACCCGCTCGCCGCGTGTCTTCGGCGGTAACACCGCCGTTATGGCCGCGCCAGCGCCGGCCGCGTAATATTCGGCCGTCCAACGGGCGAGTGCCACCACGTCTGGCGGCACGAACGGCTCGCTGTCGAGCACGCGGCCGATCGCCTTGATCTGCGCCCCGTCCGGCCGATCCGCGGCCGCTGACACCTCGGTGACGATCCCCGTGAGCGAGCGCGTGCCGACGGGCACGACCACTCTGGCGCCGACCGGAGGCGGCGGCAGCCCGTCGGGCACGACATAGGTGAGCAGATCGAGTGTGGGAACGGGAACGGCGACGCGGACGAACACCGGACGAGCCTACCGGACAGCCGTGACAGGACGGGTCAGAAACCTTGTCTTGGCGGCGGCAGGGGCCCCGGAAGGCCGTGGGCTCACGACGCCTCGTCGAGCAGCCGCCGCACGAGCTTCATGTCCTCCCACACCTCGCGCTTCGAGGCTGGATTCCTGAGCAGGTACGCCGGATGGAAGGTCGGGATCAGCTTCGCGCCACGGAATTCGAACACCCGGCCGCGCAAACGGGAGATCGGGTCGAGGGTCCGCAGCAACGTCTGCGCGCCGAACTTCCCCAACGCGACGATCACCGTGGGCCGGATCGCGTCGATCTGCTGGAACAGGAAGGGCTCGCACGTCTCGACCTCGTCGGGCTCCGGGTTTCGATTTTGCGGCGGGCGGCACTTGATCACGTTCGCGATGTACACCTCGTCGCGCCGCAAGCCGATCGCCTCGATGATCTTCGTCAGCAGCTGGCCGGCCCTGCCCACGAACGGGATGCCCTGCTGGTCTTCGTCGGCCCCGGGTGCTTCGCCGACGAACATCAGATCGGCGTCCGGGTTGCCGACGCCGAACACGACCTGCTGCCGGCCGAGCGTGTGCAGCTTGCATCGCGTACAGGCAGGACCGATCTCGTGCCGAATGTCGTCGAGCCGTTCAGTGGCGGTGCGGACCAGCGTCAGCGGCTGCGCGTCTGCGGCGGCGCCATCAGGCAGCTCACCGCTCGCCTCGCTGGCGATCGCGTCGGGCTGGGCAGCCCCTATTGCGGTTTCTCCAGGCGCGCCCTGCGGCGCGTTCTCGCGCACGCGCCACGCCTGATCGCGGCTCGTCCCGCGGACTCCGAGCTCAGCGGCGAACTTCAGATGTTCGATCAGCTGCGTTCGATCCATGGGCTTCCTGTTCGAGCAGCAACCGTTCGATCCGATCGAGGATCGCCGACGCGACGCGCGTCTTGGACTGCAGCGGGACATCCTCGGCGTCGTGCGCCGAGACGAGCGTGACCGCGTTGGTGTCGACATCGAACCCTGCGTCCGCACGCGACACATCGTTGGCGACGATCAGGTCCGCGTGCTTGGCGTGGAGCTTCGCGCTCGCCCTCTGGACGACGTCCCCCGTCTCGGCGGCAAATCCGACCAGGACGGCCGGGCGGCCGGTCTGCCGGCGCTTCGCGCCGACCTCGGCCAGGATATCGGGCGTGCGCCTCAGCACGAGCGTCAGGCGTTCGTCGGTCTTGGCGATCTTCTGCGCGGCCGGGCTCTCCGGCATGTAGTCCGCCACCGCCGCGGCCATGATCACCACGTCGGCGGACTCGGTCCGGCTCAGCACGGCGTCGTACATGTCCACGGCCCGTCGGACGCGAACTCGTTCGTCCACCGGCGGCTCCGGCACGCTCGTGGGGCCGCTTACGAGCGTCACCCGGGCGCCGCGCTGCGCCGCTTCGCCGGCCAGCGCATAGCCCATGCGTCCGCTCGAGCGATTGCCGATGTAGCGCACGGGGTCGATGTCCTCATAGGTCGGCCCGGCCGTGACGAGCACCCGCCGGCCCGCGAGCGGCCCAGCCGGCCGCAATACGGCCTCCGCGGCGTCGACGATCGCGTCCGGCTCGGCGAGCCGTCCCTTGCCAATCCAGCCGCACGCCAGATAGCCGTCCCCGGGCTCCACGAATCGGACGCCTCGCGACGCGAGCATCTCGAGATTGCGGCGAACCGCCTCGTGCTCGAACATCTGCGTGTTCATGGCCGGCGCGACGACGACGGGCGCGCGCGTCGCGGTATAGAGCGTGGTGAGGAAATCGTCGGCGATTCCGTGGGCCAGCTTGCCCAGGGTGTTGGCCGTGGCCGGAGCGATCAGCAGCAGGTCGATCGTCGAGGCAAGGGCGATGTGCTCGATGTCCGCGTTGGCCCCGGCTTCGAATTGATCGGTGATCACGCGCCGCCGCGTGATCGCCTCGAAGGTGATCGGGCCGACGAACTTCGTCGCGGAGTGGGTCATCACCGCGACGACGTCGTGGCCGCGCTTCTGCAGTCCGCGCGCGACCTCGACGGCCTTGTACGCGCCTATTCCGCCGCAGACGCCGAGCGCGACCAGCATCGGCCTACTCTGCGACGTCGACGACGACCGTGGCCGGGTCGATCTTCTCCACGGCGCCGCACAGCACTTCGCGCGCCGCAATCGTGGTCTTCTTGTGATCGCCCGCCGTCACTCTCGGCACCGACCCCGCGAGCAACTGGCGCGCCCGTGCACCGGCCGTGACCACGAACTCGAACGTATTCGGCAGCTTGGAACGATCGATCATCTCAACCAACCCTCAACTTCCTGTAATCGGGCAACGCCCATCCCGTCATCGACAACGCCACTCTCTGTAGAACGCTGCTCTCTCTGGAACGCCGCCCGTCGCAGGCGTCCTGCGACGCCCGCGCCGCAGGCAACCACACCGACGCGCCGTACGCTGGGCTTGCGCGACCCGGTTCAGCGAAAGGTCGCCACGATCCGTTCGGCTTCCGCGCCCATGGTCTGGAGCCTGGCCCGCTCGGAGAGCACGATGCCCCGCAGCCGATCCACGGCCGAGGACAACTCGTCGTTGATGACGATGAAGTCGTACTCGGTGAACGAAGCCACTTCGTCGCGCGCCACCTGCAGCCGCCGAAGGATGGCCGCCTCGCTGTCCTTGCTCCGGCGCCGCAGCCGTTCCTCCAGAACCGAGTAGGACGGCGGCATCACGAAAATCGTCGTCGCGGCCGAGCACGCGGTTCGCACCTGTCTGGCTCCCTGGACGTCGATCACCAGCACGACGTCATTGCCGTCGGCGAGCAGCCGCGCCGTGTCGGACGCGCACGTGCCATACAAGTTGCCGAAGACGTCCGCCCACTCGAGGAAATCGCCTGCGGCGATCATCTCTTCGAAGCGCGTTCGACTGACGAAATTATAGTCCACGCCGTCGGTCTCGCCCGGACGCGCGGCTCTCGACGTGTACGAACGCGACATCCTCAGCGCAGGCACCTGCTCGACCAGCCGTTCGACCAGCGTCGTCTTGCCGGCGCCGGAAGGCGCCGACACGATGAAGAGGCGACCACGGCCGTTACTCCACATTCTGGACCTGCTCCCGCATCTTCTCGAGCTCCGCCTTCGCGGCGATGATCAGCTCGGACACCCGCAGGCCGTCGGCTTTCGAGCCGATGGTATTGACCTCCCGGTTCATCTCCTGGAGCAGGAAATCCAGCTTTCGGCCGCACGGCTCCGGCGCATCCGCCAGCGTCACCCAGTGGGACACGTGGGCACGGAAGCGTGCCAGCTCTTCGCTGATGTCCGACCGTGCCGCCATCCGGACGATTTCCGCTGCAACCGCGTTTTCGTCCGCCTGCAGCTCCACGCGCAGCTGCGCCACCCGTTCCCCCAGCCGCAGTTCCATGGCCGCGCGGCCGTCGTCGGCGGCGACGGCGATCCGCTCGACCAGGTCCGCCACGAGCACGCGGCGGCGATCCAGATCGGCGCGCAGATGCTCGCCTTCCGTGGCGCGCATGCGCGCCAAATCGACCAGCGCGGCGTCCACCGCGGCCCTCGCTTGGGCGGCGATCGCGGCCGTCGTCTCCTCCCGCTCTGCTGCGTCGCGGATCGTGAACGCCTGAGGAAGCCGGACCAGATCGCCCGCGGTCAACGCGCCGCTCACGAGGTTGCGCGCACGAGCGCGGTCCAGGGCCTCTTCCAGTGCGCGGACGAACTCCTCGTTCAATTCGACTTCGACGCCGGGCGCCTGTCGTGCCTGGACGGAGATGCTCACTTCGACACGCCCGCGCGCGAGCCGGCCGGACACGAGCGCGCGGATGTCGGCTTCCGCCGCCGCCAGGCTCTGCGGCGCGCGAAGCTGGAGATCGAGATGTCGGTGGTTGACGGTCCGAATCGTGACGCTGAGCGTCGCCAGTTCGCTCTCGTTGCGGGCCGACGCGAAGCCGGTCATCGACGTAATCACGAAGTCACCATCCGTCGTTCGGCGCGCCGGCCTTCCAGCAATTGCATTTCATAGAGTGACGCGTACGCGCCCGGGCGCGACAAGAGCTCCTCGTGCTTCCCGATCTCGACGATCCGCCCGCGCTCCAGGACGACGATCGCGTCGGCGCGCCGGATCGTCGAGAGGCGATGAGCGATGACGAACGACGTCCGGTTCATCATCAGGTTGGCCAGCGCTTCCTGCACCAGGAGCTCGGATTCCGCATCGAGCGCCGAGGTGGCCTCGTCGAGCACCAGCATCGGCGCGTTGCGCAGCAGCGCCCGCGCGATGGCGAGCCGCTGACGCTGCCCTCCGGAGATGCGCTGTCCACGTTCGCCGATGATGGTGTCGTAGCCGCGCGGCAGCGCAAGGATGAAGTCGTGTGCGTTCGCGGCCCGCGCCGCGGCCTCGATCTCGGCGGGCGACGCGTGAGGCGCACCGTAGGAGATGTTGCTCGACACCGTATCGTCGAACAGCACCGTCTCCTGCGTGACGATGCCGATTTGCCGCCGCAGCGACGACAAGGATGCGTCGCGGATGTCCACGCCGTCGATGAGAATCGCGCCGCCCGTCACGTCGTAGAAGCGCGGCAGCAGGTTCACCAGCGTCGTCTTGCCGGCTCCGCTGCGTCCGACGATGGCGATCATCTGTCCGGCGCGAACGCCGAACGAGACGCCGCGCAAGATGCGCCGATTCTCGTCATACGCGAACGACACGTCGCGGAACTCGATTGTCTCGGAAAGCGGTGCGAGGTCCGGCGCGCCCGGCTTCTCCTCCACCTCGGTGTGCGTATCGAGCATCTCGAAGATGCGCTCGGAGGCCGCGATGGCCTGTTGCAGGTTCGCGTTGACGCGGCTCAGCTTCTTCGCGGGGCCGTACATCAGGAAGAGCGTCGCAATGAACGACGTCAGCTCGCCGATCGTCAGGCGGCCGTTGGCGATCTCCCGGCTGCCGTACCAGAGCGCGCCGGCCATCCCGAGTCCGCCGAGCAGCTCCATGAGAGGCGGGAGGCTCGACAGCGCGGCGGTGACCTTCATATTCACGCGGAAGAGCTGCGCGCCGGCGCGGGCGAAGCGATCGGACTCCTTCCGCTCGTTGCCGAACGCCTTGACGATCCGCTGACCGGTGAACGCCTCGACGCTGATGTGTGAGAGCTGCTCCAGCGCCTCCTGGCTCCGGCGCGTGGTGCGCCGGACCCGCTGCCCCAGCCGGATCAGGGGATACACGACCAGCGGCGCGCTGAAGATGCAGAAGATCGCCAGCCAGGCGTCGTAATAGAACAGGAGCGCCGCGAACCCCACGAGCGCCAGCGTCTCGCGGGCCAGGTCCCCGGCTGTCTCCGACACGGCCTGCTGCACCTGGCCGACGTCGTTCGTGATCCGCGACATCAACTCGCCTGTGGAGTGCGAGGCGAAGAAGCTCGCCGACTGGCCGAGGATGTGCCCGTACAACGCGTTTCGCAGGTCCATGACGACGCGTTGACCGACCCACGCCATCAGATACGACGACCCGTACGAGCCGAACCCCTTCAGGATGTTGAAGCCGACGATGGCCCACGCCACCAAGGCGAGCTGCGAGCGGTCCTGCAGGACGTGATCGAAGATGACCTTGATCAGCGCGGCGAGGCCGGCAGAGCCGATCGCGTAGACGACCATCGCCACGACGGCCCACCCGAGACGCGCCCGGTAGGGTCGGGCGTAGGTGAACAGGCGGACCAGCGGAGAAGATCCGGTCACGGCGTGGGTGTGGAGCGGTACCCGTGCGGCTGCTGGCGATGCCATCGCCACGCGGTCCGCACGATGCTGTCGAGGTCGGGCATGTTCGGCGTCCAGTGCAGCTCTCGCTGCGCCTTCTGCGGCGCCGCGTACAGTACGGCCGGATCGCCCGGGCGACGCGGAGCGAGACTCCAGGGAACCGTGCGTCCCACGACGCGGCTGACGGTCTCGATGACCTCTCGCACCGAGTGCGGGTGGCCCGTGCCCAGATTGTAGACCGTCGACCGCTTCGTCTCGGCCACGGCCTCGAGCGCCTTCACGTGCGCATCGGCCAGATCGGACACGTGGACATAGTCCCGAAGGCACGTGCCGTCCGGCGTCGGATAGTCGTCTCCGAACACCTGCAGGGCGCGCCCCCCGGTCGCCGCCTCGATCGCGCGGGGGATGAGATGGATCTCCGGGGAGTGGTCCTCGCCGATCTCGCCGTCGGGATCGGCGCCCGCGGCATTGAAGTACCGCAAGGCCACCGAGTGGATGTCGTGAGCCCGCTCGAAGTGCGGCAGCGCCCGCTCGACCGCCAGCTTCGACTCGCCATAGCTGTTGATCGGATGCTGAGGATGCGATTCGACGATCGGCGTCTCGATCGGCTCGCCATAGGTGGCGCACGTCGACGAGAACACGAAGTGCCGGACTCCCTCCAGCGCCATCGCCTCGAGCACGGTCAACGCGCCGGTCAAGTTGTTGCGATAGTACTTGGCGGGCTCGCGAACCGACTCGCCCACGTCGAGGTACGCGGCGAAATGCATCACGCCCCAGATGTCATGGTCCTGCAACGCGCGACGGACGGCGGCAAGATCCGTGATGTCGCCGACGACCAGGCTGCCGTACCGCACGGCCTTGCGATGGCCAGCCACGAGGTTGTCGAAAACCACCACCTCGTAGCCGGCCTGGCGGAGGGCCTTCGCCGCGTGGCTGCCGATGTAGCCGGCGCCGCCCGTGACGAGGACCCGGCGTCGGTCAGCGGCCAATGGAGAAGTAGGTGAAGCCGAGCCCCTTCATCTGCTCAGGCGAGTAGATGTTGCGTCCGTCGAAGACAACGGGCGACCGCAGCAGATGCTTCATCTTCTGGAAGTCGGGCTCGCGGAACTCGTTCCACTCCGTGACGACCGCCAACGCATCGGCGCCGGAGAGCGTCTCGTAGCTGTGCTCGCAGAACGTGATCCGGTCGTCGAACAGCCGGCGAGCCGTATCGATGGCCTCCGGGTCGTACGCACGGACCGCGGCGCCCATCTCCAGCAGCCGGTTGACGATCGTGATCGCCGGCGCCTCACGCATGTCGTCGGTCCGCGGTTTGAAGGCGAGCCCCCACAACGCGATCGTGCGCCCCTTCAAGTCCCCGAAGTGCGCCTGCATCTTCTCGACGAGCCTCGACTTCTGCCGGACGTTCACGGCTTCGACGGCGTGGAGGATCTCGAAGTCGTAGCCGACGTCGGAGGCCGATCGGATGAGCGCCTTCACATCCTTCGGGAAACAGCTCCCGCCGTATCCGACGCCGGGAAAGAGGAACGAGGTGCCGATGCGGCGATCGGAACCAATCGCCAGGCGAACGGCGTCGACGTCGGCGCCGACGCGCTCGCACACGTTGGCGATTTCGTTCATGAACGAGATACGCGTGGCGAGAATGGCGTTCGCGGCGTACTTGCAAAGCTCCGCGCTCGCCGTGTCCATGACCATGATCGGGGCGCCGGTTCGCGTAAACGGCGCATACAGATCCCGCATCAGCTGGCCCGACCGTTCATCGTCGCAGCCGATCACGACGCGATCCGGCTTCATGAAGTCATCGATGGCCGCCCCCTGCTTCAGAAACTCGGGGTTGCTGACGACGCTGAAGGGCGCGGACGTTTCAGCCGCGATCGCCTCGCGGACCTTCTTGGCCGTGCCGACCGGCACCGTGCTCTTGTCGACGACGACCGTGTACTTCTCGAGCGCGCGACCGATCCCGCGCGCGACGCTGAGGACGTGTTGCAGATCGGCCGACCCGTCCTCGCCCTGCGGGGTCCCGACCGCAATGAACACGATCTCGGACGCCTTCACGGCGGCCGCAAGGTCGGTCGTGAACGTGAGCCGCGACTCGGCGTAATTGCGCCGCACCAGTTCCTCGAGACCCGGCTCGTAGATCGGCATGCCGCCCGCTTCGAGCATCGCGATCTTGGCCTCGACGTTGTCCACACACATGACGTCGTTCCCGTTTTCGGCGAGACACGCGCCCGCCACGAGACCGACGTATCCAGTACCTACGACGGCGATTTTCATTTCACAATAAGATACTGAGTCGGAAAGACTTAAACAAGTGCGCCTCGTTATTGACTTCCGCGCTGCGCTACGCGAGCGATCGGGTGTCGGAGAGTACGTCTACGAGCTCGTCCGCGCGCTGCTGGCGCTGCCCGCCGTGACGGCCCCGCAGCCGGATCTCGCCGTGACGCTTTTCTCGAGCTCCGCGCGCGACCGCTTGCGACCGGATCCCGCCTTGGGCGGCGCGCGGCTGGTCGACCGACACATCCCCGTCCGCCTTCTGAACCTGCTCTGGCACCGTCTCGGCTGGCCCCCCGCCGACTCGCTCGTCGGCAGCGAGATCGACGTGAGTCATTCGCTGCACCCGCTCATCATGCCGGCGCGGCGGGCGGCGCATGTCGTGACGATTCACGACCTCAATTTCCTGCTGCATCCCGAGCGCACGCAGGCGGAGATCCGCCGCGACTACCCTGCCCTCGCGCGCGCGCACGCACATCGCGCGGACCGCGTGGTGGTCGTCTCGCGTTTCACCGCAACGCAGGTCCAGACGCTGCTCGGCGTGCCCGCCGGGAAGATCTCCGTCTGCTCCCCTGGCGCACCGGCATGGCCCGCTCGGGCCCACGCCCCGCGCGACGGCTACGTCCTCTTTCTCGGGACGCTCGAGGCGCGGAAGAACGTCGGCGCGCTCCTCGATGCGTACGAGATCCTGATCGGGCGCCGCCGAGCCGTTCCACGGCTGCTCCTCGCCGGACGCGCCACACCGCACGCGAACCGCTGGCTCGAACGGATCGCGAGGCCGCCGCTCGACGCGGTGGTCACGCACCTCGGATATGTCGATCCCGACACACGCCGAGAGCTGTACGAAGGGGCCGCCGTGCTCGTTCAGCCGTCGTTCGAAGAGGGATTCGGCATTCCGCTCCTCGAGGCCATGACCGTCGGCGTGCCAGTGATCGCCGCCGCGACCGGCGCACTGCCGGAAGTCGGCGGCGACGCGCCCCTCTTCGTCGACCCACACGATCCGGATTCGATCGCCGAGGCGCTCGCGCGTACGCTCGACGACCCGGCGCTGGCCGCCGGCATGACCGCCAGGGGCCTCGCGCGCGCCGCCAGCTTCAGTTGGCACGGCTGCGCCCTGTCGACCCTTGACGCGTACCGTGCCGCGGTCGGATCACAGACGGCCGTCCGGCGGGCGTCCTGATATGCGCATCGCCATCGACGCCCGTGAACTGACCGGCAGACCGACAGGTGTCGGGCGCTATCTCGCCGGCCTGCTCCGCGAGTGGTCCGCCCCGGCCGCGCGCCACGGCCACGAGTTCCTTCTCTATACGCACCAGGCCGACGGCATGTCCACGTGGCCCTGCACGATCCGGACGCTGCCGGGATCCGGCGGCACGATGTGGGAGCAGCGCACCCTTCCGGCGGCGCTCGCCGCCGATCGTCCCGACGTGCTCTTTTCTCCCGCGTACAGCACTCCCTTGTTCACCCGCACTCCCCGTGTCGTCGCACTCCACGACCTGTCGTTCGTCGCGCATCCTGAGTGGTTCGCGTTGCGCGAGGGTGTCCGCCGGCGATTCCTGGCTCGCGCGTCGGCCGCCGCGGCCCGGGCGATTGTCACGATCTCCCGATTCTCGCGCGACGAAATCGTCCATCGTCTTCGGGTCCGGCGGGAGCGGGTCCACGTCGTGCCACCCGGCATCGACCCGCCGTCACCGGTCACCCCCTCCGGACACGCCGAGGGGACCCACGTTCTGTATGTGGGCTCGATCTTCAACCGGCGACACATTCCCGATCTGATCGCGGGGTTCGATCTCGTGGCGCTCGCACACGCCGACGCCTCGCTGCACATGGTGGGCGACAACCGGAGCCACCCGCATCAGGACATCTCCCGGCTGATCGCGGCGCGGTCGACCGCGTCCCGTATGCACTGGCACCGTTACGTCGGCGAGGGACAGCTGCGCCAGCTGTATCGCCAGGCGCATGCGTTCGTCTTCCTTTCCGAATACGAAGGGCTCGGCCTCACCCCGCTCGAGGCGCTCGCGGCGGGTGTGCCTCCGCTGCTGCTCGACACGCCGGTCGCGCGCGAAAGCTGTGGCCCGAGCGCCCTCTACGTGCCGGCATGCGACGCGCGGAGCGTCGCCGACGCGCTGACGCAGCTGCTGTACGACGAGGGCACGCGGCGTGCGCTGCTGCTCGAGGCGCCGTCGGTGCTGGCGCGATACGACTGGAGTGTCTCGGCGCGCGAAACGCTCGCGGTCATCGAGGGCGCCGCGTGATCGACCTGTCGATTGTGATCGTCAGCTTCAACGCCGCCGCCGACCTGCGGCGCTGCCTCGAGTCGATCGCGGCGGCACCTCCGCGTGCCTCGCACGAAGTCGTCGTCGTCGACAACGCCTCGATCGACGGCAGCGCCGAGATGGCGGCACGGCTGCCGAACGTGCGCGTCCTCCGCATGCCGACGAACGCCGGGTTCGCCGCCGCGAACAACGTGGGGATTCGTGAGACGAGCGGTCTCCATGTGCTGCTCTTGAACAGCGACACGATCGTCCCGGCCGGCGCCATCGATCGCCTGCTGGCGCGCATCCGCGGCGACGCCTCAATCGGGATCGTCGGCCCGCGGCTCGTCGACGCCGCGGGGCGGGCCGAACTGTCGTTCGGATCGATGCTGACGCCCTGGACCGAATGGCAGCGATCGCGGCTCGCCCGAGCCCTCGCGCGCGGCGATCGGTCGGCGGTGGCGAGGGTCGAGGCGCTCACGCGCCGGGAGCAGACGCCCGACTGGGTGACCGGCGCCTGCCTTCTCGTCCGGCGAACCGATGCCGAGGCCGTCGGCCTGCTGGACGAACGCTACTTCATGTACACGGAGGACGTCGATTTCTGCGCGGCCATCCGGCGTCTGGGACGACGCGTGCTCTTCGTGCCCGATGTGGAAATCGTGCACCTGCGCGGGCGGTCTGGCGCGTCAGCACCAGGGGCGACCCGGGCCGCGTACGAGCGGAGCCATCTGGCCTTCTACGAGAAGCACCACCCCTGGCTCGCGGCCGCCTTGAGACTGTTCCGCGCCTGGCGCGTGCGCGCGTGAACGCTCCGGCACCCTGCTTCGATCCTCGCGCTATGATCAGCCCGTGCGGATCGGCATAGACGCGCGCAAGCTTCACGACTTCGGCATCGGCACCTATATCCGCAACCTGCTCAAGCACCTGGCGCGGATCGACGCCGAGACGGAGTACGTCCTGCTGTGCCGGCCCAACGACGTCCCATCCCTGCGGAGGCTGGGGCCCAACTTCCGTCCGGTCGTGGAGAGCGCGGGCAACTACTCGGTATCCGAACAGTTCCGCATCCCGATGGCGTTGTGGCGCGAACAGGTGGATCTGTTCCATGCGCCGCACTACGTGCTGCCGTTCCTGGTGTCGTGCAGATCCGTGGTGACGATCCACGACTGCATCCACCTGATGTTTCCGCAGTACCTGCCCAACCGGCTGGCGCTCGCCTACGCGCGCAGTTCGATGGCGCTCGCGGCGCGGCGGGCGACGCGCGTCCTGACCGTTTCCGAGACGTCGAAGAACGACATCATGCGCTTCTTCGGGACCGATCCCGACAAGATCGACGTCATCTACAACGCGTTCGACGAGCGATTCGGCGTGGAGCCGAACGAGGAAGACGTCGTGCGCGTCCGGGAGCGGTACCAGCTGCACGACGAGTTCGTGCTCTACGCGGGGAACGTCAAGCCGCACAAGAACCTCGAGCGGCTCATCGACGCGTTCCACCTCGTCCGCGGCCGGGGGCTCGGGAACCTGAAGCTCGTGATGATCGGGGACGACATCTCGAAATACGCGTCGCTCCGGCGTGCGGTGCACCAGTATCAACTCCACAAGTACGTCCGCTTTCTCGGCTATCTGCCGGAGGCGACGCTCGCGGTCCTGTACCGCCTCGCGGGCGTGTTCGTGTTTCCGTCGCTGTACGAGGGCTTCGGTCTACCGCCGCTCGAGGCCATGGCCAGCGGCACACCGGTCGTCACCTCGAACGTGTCGTCGCTGCCCGAGGTCGCTGGAGACGCGGCCGTCCTGGTCGACCCGTACGATCCGGCTGCCATCGCCGAGGGCATCTACCGCGTGATCACGGACGTCGACCTGCGCAGCGACCTGCGGCGGCGCGGGTTGGCCCGCGCCCGCCAGTTCTCGTGGGAGACGTCCGTCAGGCGCGTGCGGGAGATCTACGGTCAGGTCGTCGGCGTGCCGTTCACGCCGCAGCCGCAGGCCGCCGCGGAGGACAGGACTGGAGTGCCGGTCCCGTGAAGCTCGCGCTGGTTCACGACTGGCTCACCGGGATGCGAGGGGGCGAGAAGGCGCTCGAGGTGGTCTGCGAGCGTTACCCCGACGCGGAGCTCTTCACGCTGGTGCACGTGCCCGGCTCGGTCGCGCCGGTGATCGAGCGGCGGACGATCCACACCTCGTTCATTCAGCGGCTCCCCAGGGTCGCCGGGGCGTACCGGCACTACCTGCCGCTCTTTCCGAAGGCCATCGAGCGATTCAGCTTCGAGCGGTTCGACCGGGTACTGAGCCTCAGCCACTGCGTCGCGAAATCGGCGGTCACGGCCGGGGTTCCGCACGTTTGCTACTGCTTCACGCCGATGCGTTATGCCTGGGATCAGTTCGACGCCTACTTCGGCGCGGACCGAATCGGGCCGGTCGGCAGCCGGGTCATGCGGCCGGTCATGGCCCGCCTCGCGCGCTGGGACCGCGACACCGCGGGCCGCCCAGACCGCTATGTGGCTATTTCTCATTATGTTGCGGGGAGAATCAGCCGATACTATAATCGCCCGGCGTCAGTCGTGTATCCCCCTGTCGACACCGACTTCTACCGGCCTGACGACACCGTGCCCGAACGCTTCGCGCTCATCGTCTCGGCTCTGGTCCCCTACAAGCGGATCGAGATCGCCATCGACGCCTGCGCGCACGCCGGTGTTCCGTTGAAGATCGTCGGCAATGGCCCCGAACGGCAGGCACTCGAGCGCTTCGCGCGCGGGCGGGCCCAGTTCCTCGGCCGCGTGTCCAACGAAGACGTCCGCATGCTCTACCGCCGCGCCGGGGTCGTCCTTCTTCCGGGGGAGGAGGACTTCGGAATCGTCCCCCTGGAGGCCCAGGCCTGCGGCCGGCCCGTCGTCGCCCTCGAACGCGGCGGCGCGCTGGAAACCGTGCTGCCGGGCACCACGGGCGTGCTGGTCGACGACCCCTCGGCCGAGGCGTTCGGAGAAGGTATCGCGGAAGCGCTCGACTCCCGCTACGATTCAGGAGCCATCCGAGCACATGCCGAGCGTTTCAGCCGATCCCGCTTCGCCGACGATCTCATGGCCCTGATCCAGACCGCACCCGCGACACCGGACCGATGATTCGCCACAACCGCCTGCTGGTCGCGTTCCACGTGCTCTCGGATGCGCTGCTCGGGTTGACGGCGTTCATCCTGGCGTACGCCATCCGCTTCCACACCGGCCTGATTCCGACGCCCCGCGGCATCCCCCCGCTGCGGCAGTACATCAACGTCCTGCCGTTCATCGCCGTGGTCGTCCCGCTCGGCTTCTTCCTGCAGGGACTGTATCGGCTTCGCCGGGGCCGTTCCCGCGTCGACGACTTCTTCGCCGTCTTCGTCGGCAGCATCCTCGCCGTCGTCTTCGGCGTCGTCGGCACCCTCTACGTGCAGACGTACCTGGCCAGTGAAGCGGCGCGCGACATCGGCGCGTACCAGGTCTCGCAGCTGGTCTGGGGCATCTTCCTGATCCTGAACGTCGGCCTCACCTACTCGTCTCGCGAGCTCATGCGCGAGGTGCTGGAGCGGCGCTGGCGTGCCGGCATCGGCCTGAAGCGGATCCTCATTGCGGGCGCGGGCGACCTCGGGCGGCTCGTCGCCGACAAGATTCTCGAGCACCGGGAGCTCGGCTACCAGATTGTCGGCTTCGTCGACGATCGGGCCGCTGGCGATCACCTCGGCTACCGCGGCCTGCCGCTGCTTGGCACGCTCGACGAGGCGGCCGAGATCACGGTGCGCGAGGCGATCGATCATCTGTACGTCGCCCTGCCACCCGAGCAGCACATGCGCATGCTCGCGCTGCTCGAGAGCACCAGCCGCGAGATGGTCGACGTGAAGGTCGTGCCCGACCTGCTCCAGGTGATCGCGCTTCGCGCCCGGCTCGAGGACCTGGACGGCGTGCCCGTGATCAACGTCAACGACGTGCCGCTCCAGGGATTCAACGCGATCGTCAAGCGCGCCATCGACGTTGCCGCCGCGCTTGGCGCGCTCATCGTCCTGGCGATCCCGCTGGCCCTCGTCGCCCTCCTCGTGAAGGCAACCTCCAAGGGGGCGATCTTCTACCGGCAGGAACGCATGGGCCTCGACGGCAAGTCGTTCACCATCGTCAAGTTCCGCTCCATGTTCGACGATGCGGAGCGGCATACGGGGCCGGTGTGGGCGGTGGCAGGCGATCCACGTGTCACGCCCCTCGGCCGTTTCCTGCGCCGGGCGAACATCGACGAGCTGCCTCAGCTGTGGAACGTGCTTCGCGGCGACATGTCGATCGTCGGTCCGCGGCCCGAGCGGCCGCACTTCGTCGAGCAGTTCAAGCACCGTATTCCGCAGTACATGCTTCGTCACAAGGTGCGGGCCGGCCTCACCGGGTGGGCTCAGGTCAACGGCTGGCGCGGGAACACACCGCTCGAGAAGCGCATCGAGTACGATCTGTATTACATCGAGAACTGGTCCGTCCGGCTCGATCTCAAGATCATCTGGCTCACGCTGCTGCGGGGCTTCTTTCACAAGCACGCCTACTGATTCCGGCGCACCAGTCATGAAAAAGCGAGTCGTCATCACCGGCGCGGCCGGCTTCATCGGTTCTCACCTCTCGGAGACCCTGCTCGACCGCGACTACGAGGTCATCGGCATCGACAACCTCCTGACCGGCGACACGGCCAACATCGCGCATCTGGCCAACCGCGATTTCCTGTTCATCAAGCACGACGTCACCAACTACATCTACGTGGAGGGGCCGGTCGATTTCGTCCTGCATTGGGCAAGTCCCGCCAGTCCGATCGACTACCTCGAGCTGCCGATCCCGACGCTCAAGGTCGGGGCGCTCGGCACGCACAAGGCGCTCGGACTCGCCAAGGCCAAGGGGGCCCGCTTCGTGCTCGCGTCGACGTCGGAGGTCTACGGGGACCCGCTCGAACACCCGCAGAAGGAGACCTACTGGGGCAACGTGAACCCGGTCGGTCCGCGCGGCGTCTACGACGAAGCGAAGCGCTTCGCCGAGGCGATGACAATGGCGTACCACCGCTATCACGGGGTGGACACCAAGATCGTCCGCATCTTCAACACCTACGGTCCCCGCATGCGCGTGAACGACGGACGCGCGGTCCCCGCGTTCATGTCGCAGGCGCTGCGCAACGAAGACGTCACGGTGTTCGGCGACGGGTCCCAGACGCGAAGCTTCACCTACATCACCGATCTGGTGGACGGCATCATCCGGCTGATGCACTCGGATCAGAACGATCCGGTCAACATCGGCAACCCGCGCGAGATGACGATCAAGGAAATCGCCGAGACGATCATCCGTATGACCGGTTCGACGAGCCGTCTGATCTACAAGCCGCTGCCCACCGACGACCCGAAGCAGCGCCGGCCCGACATCACGCGCGCGCGCACGCTGCTCGGCTGGGAGCCGGCCGTGCAGCTCGAGGACGGGCTGGTCAGGACGATCGATTACTTCCGGCAGAAAGTCGCGTAGCCCGCCGCCCCACCTCTCTGGTCGGCTTCCGGCTATCTGGTCAGCTTCCGATACTTGATCCGGTGCGGCTGGTCGGCGTCCGCGCCCAGCCGGCGCTTTCGATCCGCCTCGTAGTCCTGATAGTTGCCTTCGAACCAGACGACCGCGCTGTCACCTTCGAAGGCAAGAATGTGCGTCGCGATGCGGTCCAGGAACCAGCGGTCATGGCTGATGACGACCGCGCAGCCCGCGAATCCGAGCAGCGCCTCTTCGAGCGCGCGCAGCGTGTCGACATCCAGATCGTTGGTCGGCTCGTCGAGGAGGAGCAGATTGCTGCCGCGCTTGAGCAGCTTGGCGAGATGCACCCGATTGCGCTCGCCGCCCGACAGCGCCCCCACCTTCCGCTGCTGCGCCGCGCCCTTGAAGTTGAACCAGGACACGTAGGCGCGCGAGGCGACCTTCCGCTTCCCGAGCTCCACTTCGTCCTGACCGCCGGAAATCTCGTCCCAGACGGTCTTTTCGGGATCGAGCGCATCCCGGCTCTGATCGACGTATCCGATCTGCACCGTCTCGCCGATCTTCAACGTGCCGCCGTCCGGCTGCTCCTGCCCCGAAATCATGCGGAAGAGCGTGGTCTTGCCCGCGCCGTTGGGCCCGATCACCCCAACGATGCCGCCGCGTGGGAGCGTGAAGTCGAGGCCGTCGATGAGCAGGCGATCG
>JBFXAT010000024.1:0-59392 GCA_050183995.1 Vicinamibacterales bacterium | reverse complement strand
GCTCTTCCGATCTCCGCATCCGTGGGACCGGCGAACGGCGGGTGGTCCGTGCCGTCGACGGCGTGTCGCTCGACATCCAGCAGGGCGAGACGCTGGGGCTGGTTGGCGAGTCCGGCTGCGGCAAGACGACGCTGGGGCGGGCGATTCTGCGGCTGATCGAGCCGACCGGCGGCCGCGTGATCGTCGGGGGCGTGGACGTCGCCTCCCTCAGCGCGGACGATCTACGCCGCCAGCGACGCCGCATGCAGATGATCTTTCAGGACCCGTACGCGTCGCTCGACCCACGCATGACCGTCCGCCAGATCATCGCCGAACCGATCGAGACCTTCGATCTTGCGCGCGGCGACGCGAAAGACGCAATCGTGCGAGAGCTCATGAGCACCGTCGGGCTGAGCGATCGATTCCTCAATCGCTTCCCGCACGAGTTCTCGGGCGGGCAGCAGCAGCGGATCGGCATCGCCCGCGCACTGGCAACCGAGCCGGACTTCATCGTCGCCGACGAGCCCATCTCCGCGCTGGACGTGTCGATCCAGGCGCAGATCATCAACCTGGTGGCCCGGCTGCAGCGGGAGCGCCGGCTGACTTACCTGTTCATCTCGCACGATCTGCGCGCCGTACGGCACACGTCACACCGAATCGCCGTGATGTACCTCGGGCAGATCGTCGAGATCGCGGACGCGCGCCAGTTGTACCGCCGTCCGCTGATGCCATACACGAAGGCCCTGATTTCCGCGATTCCGGTACCGGATCCGGTCGTCGAGTCCCGGCGGCAGCGGATCGTCCTGCAGGGTGACGTCCCGTCGCCCATCGATCCGCCGGCCGGCTGCCGCTTCAGGACGCGGTGCCCGTGGGCCGTGCCCACCTGCGGCGACGTCGTACCGGCACTGGTCGAAGTCACGCCCGCGCACTTCGCCCGCTGCATTCGCATCAGCCCCGAGCAGCCCGATATCGAGCGAGCTGCCGCAGGGGCGACGCCGGGCCTTCGCTGATGCAGGCATCGCTCCGGGCGGGGCGTGCCGCCGTCATGCGCGGCGCCATGGTGCGCACCGCCGGCGTGCTCGCCGCCATCACATTTCTCGCGGTGGTCTCAGCGGCGGCGCAGCCCCGGATGACCGCCGGCGCGGAGCGTGCACGCGAGCGGGCAACCTATCACTTCGACAACCCTTCGACCTTCAACACGCCGGACCTGGTGCCTCACTTCTTCGAACAGCACTACGTGCTCGACAATGTGTGGATCACCGCAAGCGCGAGCTACCGCCTGGGGATCGACCTGCAGACCTCGATTGGCGCGACACCGCAGACGCAGGCCCTTGCGACGGACTACGACACGTTCTTCAATCCCGGCCAGGTAGTCTGGGTCTCGGGTACGACCGGGGACGCCCGGGTGCGGTCGTGGCGGGTCAGTCAGGCGCTGCGGCTCGGACGCGCCGGCCCGGTCGCATTGACCGGGGGCTATCGGCTTCGCGTCGACCGTGCCGACTTCCTCGATGGCGACCGGACCGTCCTCCGAAACGGAGTACTGGCGGACCGGACCGTCGTCACGACGCGGGAGTACACGACGGCGCAGCGGCACGAGATCTACGTCGGCGCGCGTGTCGGACACGCCATCGGTTCGGCGTGGCGCCTCGATGCGAATGCTGACGTCGCCCCGGCGGCGATCTACCGGCTGGCGATCGAGCTTCCCGACAAATATCCCGGTCGCACGCTCGTCTATCGGACCACCGCGCTGACGGTGGGCGGTCAGGTCGTCCTGTCGCACGCGTGGAGCGACTGGACCCTCGCGCTGTTGGCGGGCGCTCACGGCACGGTGAGCTACAGCGCGACGCAGCGCGTCGACCGCTCGGCGCTGACCGTCGGACTCACTATCGGACGATAGCGAGCCATGCCGCGCCTCTTCTGCTATCATCCGGCGCGGTGCTCGTACGCGCCGCGAATCCTCGCACACACCTGTCGCCATTCGACGCCGTGACGGACCGGAGGCTCCCATGAACCTGACCGAGCGTGTCAAGAACATCTGCATCAGCCCGAATAGCGAATGGCCGGTCATTGAGCAGGAATCGACGCCGCCCGCGGAGCTCGCCACCGGCTATCTCGCCCCGCTCGCGGCGATTGGCGCCGTCGCGAATTTCGTCGGGGGATCGATCATCGGCACGACGCTGCCCTTCGTCGGCACCTATCGTCAGCCGATCGCCGGCGGCGTCGTCTCGGCCGTGTTCATGTTCGTCCTGACGATCGCCTTCTGCTTCCTGCTCGGGTTCATCATCAACGCGCTCGCGCCGACCTTCGGCGGACGCCAGGACAGCAATCAGGCCTTCAAGGTCGCGGTCTACTCGTACACCCCGGGGTTGCTGGCCGGCGCGCTCCGCGTCCTGCCCGCGCTCGGGGCGCTGGTCGGTCTGATTGCGGGCCTCTACGGCCTGTATCTGCTCTACCTCGGGCTTCCGCAGCTCATGAAAGCGCCGCGGGACAAGGCCGTCGGCTACACCATCGTGATCGTCGTCTGCGCGGTGGTTGCCGGCGTGATCCTCGGGATCGTCAGCGCCGCCTTCGCCGGTGCGGGCATGATGATGAACCGCTGACGATCAGCGCTTGAACACCATGCCGACAATGACGGCGACGTCGTTCTTCTGGATGTCCGCCGCCACCTGGTTCCTGAACGTATCGAGCAGCTCCACTTTCAGCTGCGTTCGCGTGGTCACGCTGGCCGCCAACGCCACGTTCAGCGTGTAGAGCGCGTCGGCGAAATCATCCAGGCGATGCAGCGCCGAGAGCGTCTGGGTCAGCGTGGCCGCGCTGGACAGCGTGTGGGAGAGCTTCTCGGTGAGATTGAGCGCGGCGGACGTCTGCAGATCGTTGGTCTGCCTGCGCTTCTCCCAGACGGTGCCGACGCCCGCGTCTATCGATGCGCGGGTCGACGGCGTTTCGGCGAGCCGATAGCCGAGGCCCCCCGTCGGAGCGACCAGGTACGCGACGTCCTTGAACTGATCGCGGAGGTACTGCAGCTGCCCGAACGCGTACAGGCCGTCGGTCAGCCTGAACTCGTCACGTCCATTGAGACCCAGCCGGTCGGCGCTGAGCTCTCCTTCTGACTTGCCTCGCAAGAAGAGGCCGTCGCCTTTGACCAGATTCCGGCGCCCCGCGTCGTACATCACTTCGAAGCCCGCATTGATCGTGGACGTGTGCTTGTTGCCGCTGGTCAGCGCCAGACCGGCGCTCGTGGTCTGCGTCCACCTCTTCGTGGGCTTTGGGGGTGCGGCGGGCGGCTGGGCCCGAGCGGACGACGTGGCGACAATCAAGATGACTGCGCAGAGAACGAACTGATCAATCCGAAACCGCACGATGCGAAACACTCCTCGGCTGTGTTCTTCCATTCTATCCGGCCAGGCCGCTCCATTTGGTCCGCCCGCCACGGCGGCCGGCCGATGAACCTGGTGCTCATCGACCCGGCGGAGCTGCGGGACGGTCAGCACGTGCATCTCGAGGGCGATCGCGCCCGTCACCTCCTGACCGTCCTGAACGTCGACGCCGGCCGCGAGGTCCGCGTGGGCCTCATCGACGGGCCCCTCGGCCACGCGGCGGTCGTGGCCATCGCCGAGGCCAGCGTGACGCTGCGCTGCGAATTCGAAGCCGTGGTGCCCGAACGGCCCCCTGTCGATCTACTGCTGGCGGTACCGCGGCCCAAGGTCATGCGACGTCTCTGGCCGCAGATTGCCGCCTTGGGCGTGGGACGCGTCATCCTGACGAATGCCGAGCGCGTCGAGCGCGCGTACTTCGACGCGCACGTGCTGCACGAACAGCACTGGCGGCCGCTGCTGCTCGACGGGCTCCAGCAGGCCCGCGACACGCGAGTACCGCAGGTGTCGATCCACCGGCGCTTTCGCGTCCTCGTCGAGGACGAGCTCGGGGACCTGTCGGACGCCTCCCAGCGCCTCGTCGCCGACCCGGCGTCGCCGGAGGGCATCGGCACCGCAGCGGCGTCCCAGCCGGATGGTCGCGTTCTGCTGTCCGTCGGCCCGGAGGGCGGATGGAATGACTTCGAGCTCCAGCTGCTGCGCTCTCATGGGTTCGCGGCGATCGGACTCGGTCCCCGCACACTCCGGTCGGACACTGCGTGTGTGGCCCTGCTGGCACTCGTCCACGATCGCCTGCGCGTCCCGGTCCCTACCGCGGCTGCACCAAACGTTTGACAGCGAAACACTCCGGGGTCATCATCGTGCCCGCTCTACGCCCGGCTTCATTACGGAGGCTTCACAATGTCTGTGGCTCGACGATCCGTTCCAGCCTTTGCGGCTGTCGTCCTGGCCTGTTTTGCGTCCGCTTGCACCTCGTCGCAGGCGAAGACGGACGCCACGCCATCCTCGCTCGACGAGCTGGCGCATCAATCGCTCGCCCGTCTCGATGGCGAGCTCTCGGCTCCAGGCCTGAAGGAGCCCGTGGAAATCATCCGCGACAAGGAAGGCGTTCCCCATATCTATGCGAAGAACGAAGAGGACCTGTTCTTCGCGCAGGGCTACGTCATGGCGCAGGACCGGCTGTGGCAGCTCGAGATGTGGCGCCGCTGGCACGAAGGGCGGCTGGCGGAGATCTACGGGCCGAAGGCGCTCGACTTCGACGCGCGCGCCCGCCTGACGATGTTCCGCGGTCCGTGGGACGAGAAGGAGTGGTCGAGCTATCACCCGAACGCCGAGCGGCTGTTCACGGCGTGGGCCAACGGGTTCAACACCTGGGTGAAGCAGAATGCCGACAACCTTCCCGTCGAGTTCAAGCTCACCGGAGTCGTGCCCGAGCCCTGGACGGCGAAGACAGTGGTCCTTCGCTGGGCACAGCTTGGCATCTCGAGCACGGGCGGGCACCCCGTCAACGAGATCCAGCTCGCGCAGCAGGTGAAGAAGCTCGGCGCGGCCGAGGCCAATCGCCGCGCCGCGCCGGATCCCTATGACGATCTGAAAGTACCGGAAGGGCTCGATCTGAGCATCCTCCCCGACGATCTGCTCGCCGCCGCGCGCAAGGGCGACGGCGACCCGTTCGCGGCCGGCGTGCTTCCGCCGCTCGAGATCGTCGCTCAGTATCGCGACCTCGTGCCGCCGGTCCAGGCCGCCCGCGTCGCGCCCGAGCTGCAGGACATGGACGGCAGCAACAACTGGGTCATCAGCGGCAAGCTTTCGTCGACCGGCGTGCCGATTCTGTCCAACGATCCGCACCGCACCATCGAGATGCCTGCGCTTCGATATTTCGTCCACCTGAACGCACCGGGCTGGAATGTCATCGGCGGTGGCGAACCTCCGTTCGTGGGCGTCGACGCCGGCAGCAACGAGAGCATGGCGTGGGGCTTCACCTTCGCCGGCACCGACGTCGCGGACACGTTCGTCGAGGAGACCAACCCCGCCGATGCGAACCAGACCATGTACAAGGGTGCATGGGAACCGATGCGCACGATTCGCGAGGAGATCGTCGTCAAGGGCGAAGAGAAGCCTCGCGTCGTCGAGCTGAAGTTCACCCGTCATGGACCGGTCTTCTACGAGGACACCGTCAACCACCGCGCGTACGTCGCCAAGTCCATCAACCAGGAACCGGGTACTGCGCCCTACAAAGGCAGCCTGAAGCTGGCGCAGGCGAAGAGCTGTGAGGACTTCTTCGATCGCGCGATGTACTGGAAGCTGCCGGCCCACAATCTGATTTGCGGCGACAGCGCCGGCAACATCGCCCTGCAGGTCAGCGCGCTGACGCCTGACCGCGATGGCTGGACGGGCCGGCTGCCGGTGCCCGGAACGGGCAAGTACGAGTGGCGCGGCTTCCGCGACGACCTGCCCCGCGAGTACAACCCTGAGCGCGGCTACATCGCCACCGCGAACGACAACACGCACCCACCGGGGTACAAGGGCCGGCCGGTGCTCTACAAGTCGACGATCGACGTGGACGTCTCGCGCATCGCGCGCATCAGGCAGATGCTCGACAAGGGCGGTCCGTTCTCGATCGAGGACTTGAAGCGCATGCACCACGACGCGTATTCGCTCCGCGCCGAGAAGGATCAGCCGCTCTTCAAGGGCTGGACCTCGAAGAACGCCGATGTCGAGAAGGCCCGCGCGATGATCGAGGGCTGGGATCGCATCCTCACCAAGGAGACGACGCCAGGCGCCATCTGGGTCCGCTGGGCCGGCACCGACGCCGGTTCCAAGGCCGAGAAGGCCAAGCCGGGAGCCGAACGCCAGCAGCTCGTCGAGAAGGGTCTCGAGCAGGCGCTCGAGCGGCTGAACAAGGACTGGGGTGCCGACTGGAGCCAGTGGCGCTACGGCCGGATCAACACGAGCAAGCTCGATCACATGTTCATCGATGCCTTCAACCTGCCGCCCGTCGAACGCCCCGGCGGCTTCAACACGGTGAACGCGACCGGCGCGAACTTCCGCCGCATCGTCGACCTCAAGAACCCGGACAACTCGGTTGCCACGAACGCGCCTGGTGAATCCGCGCAGCCGGGCAGCGAGTACTACGGCAACTCCCGCGAGCGTCTCGCAAACGGGCAGTACTTCCCGATCCCGTCCTCGCGACCGGCGGTCGAGAAGCTGACCGCGCACAAGCTGACGCTCAAGCCCTGATCACGCCCGCGGAGGGCCTCCTTTCGTTCCTGCCCGCGCAGTGAACGCGAGGGGGCCCTCGCGCTTCGCTCCCGCCGCCGCCATGACCGCCAGCCGCTCCTCGCTCCCACCCTGGCGCCCTGCGCTCCTCGTTCTCGCCGCACTCGGATTTGCCGTTGCGAACCTGATCAACGCGCTGAACAAGGGGGGCGACTTCCAGGTCTTCGTCGAGTCGGGGCGGCGCGTGCTCGAGCAGCTTCCGCTCTACGAAGGGAGCAGCGCCGGAGTCGGCGTGGTCGGCCCTCCATTTCAGGGACTGTTCTTCGCGCCGTTCGCGCTCATCGCCGCCGTGGGCATGCCGATGGCGCGCGTCGCCTGGTATGCCGTCGGCCTCGCTTCCCTGCTGGCCGGTGTGGCGATCTGGTCTGCCGCACTCGACCGCCCCGGCGCGTCCGAAGGCACGAGCCGCCGCTTCTGGACGCGACTTGGATCTGCGTCGGTGCTCGTGCCCCTGCTGGCCATCCTCTTCCCGGCCCAGACCAACTTCGAGCACCAGAACATGAATCCGCTGCTGCTCGCGTGCCTGGGCGCGGCTGCCTACGCGCTGCGGACCGGCCGCGAACGCTGGGCCGGCGGCCTGATCGGAGCCGCGACGGCGCTCAAGGCGTATCCGGGACTCCTGCTTCTGTACTTCGTCTATCGTCGCGCGTGGCGTGGGCTGGCCGCTGCGCTCATCACGGCCGCGGCGCTGTCTCTGCTGCCCGCGATCGTGTACGGCCCCTCAGGGCTCGCCGGACTGTTCGAGCAGTGGCTGGCGTTCAGCACCGCGGGCGGATGGCCCGACGTCGGCAACAATCAGTCCCTCGTCGCCATGATCGAGCGGCTGGTCGGACTGAACAGCCCCCTCGTCACGCCACTCTACGCGGCGTCGGTCCTGCTGCTTCTTGGCGCGTTCGCGTGGGCGGCATCCGATCGCGGCGGGACAGGGCTCGGGCCGACAGCGCGGGCGCCGGGCGCGGGAGCTCCGGCCGATGCGGGGCCCGGCAACGCTGCAGACGCCGGAGGCGGTGCCGTCGATCCGACGACCCGCTGGCGCGCCGCGGCGGACCTCGCGCTCCTGACCCTGATCGCGGTCCTGGCGTCCCCTATCGCGTGGGATCACTACTGGGTGCTGATGTTCCCGGCGTTCTTCACCGTCTACAACTCGGAGCGGTATCGCCGGGATGGTCGCGTGCGGGTGCTGTTCTGGGTGGCCCTGGTGTTGACCTCTGGCGTCTCGCGCAACACGATGGGGCTGTCCGGCTTCGAGATCGCGAGGCACGCGTCGAACTCGACCTGGGCGGCGCTGATCCTGTTCGCCGCCGCGATCGCGGCCCGGCTGGATGCGCCCCGCGCCCAGGACGCCGCCCGGCCTACTCGAGCATCGTCGGCATCGCGCGCTCTTCGTCGGTGACGTGGAGCTGCGGGTGCGATCCGAATAGCCTGACGCACGCGTTCCAGCGCAGCCGCACGTCGTCGTTGTCGGGCGGGCGGAGCGTGTCGGCCCGTTCGTACCAGGCCATCGCGTCCCGCAGCCAATCACCGGCGGTGAGCGAGCAACCCGGCCCTCCCCGCTTCAGTACCGCCCGCGCACTGCGCTCCGAGATGAGGCCGTTGTAGTAGGCGCGCTCGTAGTCCGACTCGATCGTGGCGGCCAGCGCCTGCGCCCTGGCGACGAGGCCGCTCGACTGGCTGGTGAACTGGTCCGTCAGCGCCAGCAGCAGCGTCACGCGCGCGTCCCCGTTGTGCGGCTCCGCGGCCAGGATGTCCTCACAGATGCTCTCTGCCTCTTCGGGCTCGTTCAGCAGACGGTAGCGCTCAGCCTTCGCGAGCGCGGCGGGAATGGCCGACGACGACAGCGGCTTCAGCTCGAACATGGCGTTGCCTCCGGGCGGCAGTGGGCCGGTGGATGCGGTCAGCCGGTGATCACGCGGAGCATCCGCATGACCGGATCGTAGAAGCGATCGACGACACGCTCCTTGAGCGGAATGATGGCGTTGTCGGTGATGTGAATGTGCTCGGGACACACCTTCGTGCAGCACTTCGTGATGTTGCAGTAGCCGATGCCGTTGTCCTTCTTCAAATCCGTCACGCGGTCATCCGTGTCCAGCGGATGCATTTCCAAGGCCGCCGAATAGACGAAGAACCGTGGTCCGATGAACTCGGCATGTTTCCCATGGTCCCGCAGCACGTGGCACACGTCCTGGCAGAGGAAGCACTCGATGCACTTCCTGAACTCCTGAACGCGGTCGATGTCGCGCTGCGCCATCCGCCACGTTCCGTCCGCGGCGTCAGCCGGCCTTGGGCGAAACCGTCTGAGCCCTTTCTTGACGCCGAAGTTCCAGGACACGTCGGTGACGAGGTCCTTGATCAACGGGAACGTGCGCATCGGCTCGACGGTCACCGGCTGTGTCAGGTCGAGGCTGTTCAGACGGCTCATGCACATCAGCCGCGGCCGTCCGTTGATTTCGGCCGAACACGACCCGCACTTCCCGGCCTTGCAGTTCCAGCGGCATGCGAGATCCGGCGCCTGCTCCGCCTGGATCTTGTGCACGGCATCGAGGACGACCATGCCCTCCGACACCTCGGTCGGGTAGTCCTTGAACCCACCGGGCTGTCCCGGCTCGCTCCGCCAGATTCGAAAGGTCGCCTGCGCCATGTCAGCTCCCGTTGGGCTCCGCGCGGTTTACTGCTTCTGCTCTTCGACGATCTGCTTGAGCTCGGCCGGCATCTCCGGCAGCGGCACGCGGGCGACCTGCATCCCCCCGTCCGCCGCGCGCCTGACCGCGATGTTGAACGTGCCGAACTCCGGGTTCTTCTCCGGGTAGTCTTCGCGGAAGTGGCCGCCGCGGCTCTCCTTCCGCTCGATGGCCGAGCGGGCAATCGCCTCCGACACGTCGATCAGGTTCCTCAAGTCGAGGCACGTGTGCCAGCCGGCGTTGTACTCCCGGTGCCCCTCGATGCCGGCACGCGAGGCGCGATCGCGGAGCTGCGCCAGGCGTCCGACCGCCTCCTGCATCTCCGTCTCGGTGCGGACGATGCCGACGAGCGACTGCATCGTGTCCTGCAGATCCTGCTGCACCTTGTACGGGTTCTCGCCTCCGCCGCCACGCTCGTATGGCGCGAGCGAGGCCTGTTGGGACTGCGTGACCGTCGCGTCGTCGATGCGCCCCTGCGCGCGGCCACGCGCGTGCGCGGCCGCGTATTCGCCCGCGCGCTTGCCGAAGACGATCAGGTCCGACAGCGAGTTGCCGCCAAGACGATTCGCCCCGTTGATGCCGGCCGCGCATTCACCCGCCGCGAAGAGACCCGGGATCGACGACTCCTGCGAATCCGCGTTCACGCGGATACCGCCCATGATGTAGTGCGTCGTCGGTCCGACCTCCATCGGCGTCTTCGTGATGTCGAGATCGGCCAGCTCCTTGAACTGGTGGTACATGCTCGGGAGCTTCCGCTTGATGTGCTCTTCCGAGCTCTGGATCTTCTCCTTGATCCAGGCGATGTCGAGATACACGCCGCCGTGCGGACTGCCCCGGCCCGCCTTCACCTCGCGGTTGATGCACCGCGCGACGTGATCGCGGGTCAACAGCTCCGGCGGACGCCTGGCGCTCTTGTCTCCTTGCGTGTAGCGCCAGCCTTCGTCCGGATCGGCCGCCGTCTGCGGTTTGTAGTTGTCGGGAATGTCGTCGAACATGAAGCGGCGCCCTTCGCTGTTCTTGAGGATGCCGCCCTCGCCCCGCACGCCCTCGGTGACCAGGATGCCCTTGACGCTGGGGGGCCAGACCATCCCGGTCGGATGGAATTGGACGAACTCCATGTCGATCAGCTCGGCGCCGGCACGATAGGCGAGCGCGTGTCCGTCGCCCGTGCCTTCCCAGCTGTTGCTGGTGACCTTGAAGGCGCGCCCCACCCCGCCTGTCGCGAGCACGACCGCCTTGGCCGCGAACACGTGAAAGCGGCCGCGCTCGCGGTCGTAGGCCAGCACGCCCGCGACGTGCCCGTCGTCCAGGAGCAGGTCGATGACCGTGTACTCCATGTGGACCGTCACGCCCAGGTGGATCGTGTGATCCTGCAGGGTCCTGATCAGCTCCAGCCCCGTGCGGTCGCCGACGTGCGCGAGTCTGGGGTAGCGGTGACCGCCGAAGTTGCGCTGAAGGATCCGTCCGTCCGGCGTGCGATCGAAGACCGCGCCGTACGCCTCGAGCTCACGAACGCGGTCCGGCGCCTCCTTCGCATGTATCTCGGCCATGCGCCAGTTGTTGACGTATTGGCCTCCGCGCATCGTGTCGGCGAAGTGGACCTTCCAGTTGTCGCGGTCGTCGACATTCGCCAGGGCCGCCGCCATGCCGCCCTCGGCCATCACCGTGTGCGCTTTTCCCAGCAGCGACTTGCAGATCAGGCCGACCGACACACCGGCGCCCGCCGCCTCGATCGCGGCGCGCAGGCCCGCCCCGCCCGCCCCCACGATGAGGACGTCGTACGAATATGAGCTCGCAGCGGCCATCAGAGGATCCTCAGGTCGGTCCAGACGCCCATCGAGCAGAGGCGCACGTAGATGTCGGCGAACGCCACCGAGAACAGGCTGCACCAGGCGAAGAGCTGATGACGCACGTTCAGCGCGGTGACGCACGAGTAGCAGGTGTCGGCCATGCGGGACTTCGAGACTTCATCCATTCGCCCACCGACGACGTGCCGGAGCACGTGGCAGCCCCAGGTGTAGCTGGCGAGCAGCACCACGTTGACCGCGAGCACGATCGTGCCGAGCCCGATGCCGAAACGGTATCCGCCCGTGGCCGGATCGGGAAACCACATCGCGACCCACACGTCGTAGGCCAGCAGCACGATGAACACGAGCGCGACCCACATGAAGAAGCGGTGGGCGTTCTGCAGGATCAGGGGAAAGGAGTGTTCCCCCCAGTAGGACGCGCGCGGCTCTCCGACGGCACAGGAGGGCGGGTCGGCCCAGAAGGCTTTGTAGTACGCGCCGCGATAGTAGTAGCAGGTGAACCGGAAGAGGCCGGGAAACGGCAGTATGAGGAGCGCCGGCGAGAACGGCACGAATGCCGGCCAGAAGCCGGGCCTCGGACCGAACCATGCGTGCGGCGAATCGCCGAAGAGCTCAGGCGCGTAGAACGGCGAGAGATAGGGCCCGTAGGTGTAGTGCTCGCCCTGAAACGCGGCCCAGGTCGCGTAGACCACGAACGCCGATAGACCGAGAAATACCACGAGCGGGGTCGCCCACCACGCATCGCGCCGTGATGTCGTCCCGAAGCCACGCCGCCGGACCGCCGCCACCGAGATTACCTGCATGGAGCGCCCTCCGCCGATCGCCTAGGATGTCAAGACGCGCCTCGACCGTGACCGCAGCGCTCCGTCGGAATGACGCAGGAGTGGCTGAAGGAATCGAGACGAGCCAGTCGATCGTGACCGTACTCACGAGTACGGTCACGACCTCACGTTGGCGGGGACAATAGGCGAAACGGGCAGGCGTGTCAAATGGCACGCGGCCGCACGGCTCAGAACACCTTCTTCGCTTCCAGGTTGGCTTCGATGTCCTTCCGGTCGCGCCACACCGGACGCATCTCCTTGCGCGACAGCAGCCGCATCTGATCTTCGACATGCGGCGATCCCGGCTTCGACCAGTTGCCGTAGCTCAAGAGCGCCTCGGCGTGCACCGGCGTCGAGAACTCGATGACGGCGAAGTAGGTGTCTCCGCCGATGCCTTCGGTCTTGCCGTCCTTGAAGGGTCCCGCATTCACCGTTCGGATGGCGCCGAGCGCCGACGGGGCGCCGTTACCGGGCACGTCGAGGTTGCCGCGGCGAAAGCGCAGGACCTCTCCCCACGGCACATCGAGTCGCCCGTACTCCCGTTCGACGTCGGCAGCGACCCTGTCGAGCGCCGCCACCGCCGTGGCCGGGTCCATGAAGCCGCGCGGCGTCGCGAGCGGCTTCGTGTCGTCGGTCGGCACCGCGAAGCCTCCAATCGACTGGAAGTTCGCGCCGGCGGCCAGCCAGAACTTGTAGAAGAGCAGCATGCCGGTGCTCGTCGACTCGGCCTGTCGATCCCACCGCTCGAGCACGTCGGCGGCACGCGTCAAACGCTCGGTGCCGCCACGCCGCGCCAGCGACACGAGATCGTCCACGAACTGATCCGCGGTCTCGAGGCGTGTCGACAGCTTGCCGGCCTTCACATCGTCGAAGGTCATCTTCTTGCCGGTGAATCCGCTCAGAATCCGGATGCCGCGCTGGGCGCGCGTGGTGATGCCCTGCGGCGCCGCGAACCCCGGCGCGAAGTTCGTCGAGTCGAGAATCATCGGATAGGTCGACGTCCAGGGCATGTCGTTCGAGTTCTGCACCCAGCCGGTCGGCGAGTCGATCACCTTGGGCACGCCGGAATAGGGCACGATCGAGGTCGCGATCAGGTCGGACCGATCGCCGGGCACCACGCCTTGCCAGAACCGGTAGTCGCCGGTCGGATGTTCGGGAAGCGTGGCGTTGTAGATGTAGGCGATGCGGCCGTCGCGATCCGCGTACGCGGTATTGAAGAGCGGCAGCTGCTGCATGCGCACCGCGTCCTGCCACTGGTCGAAGTCGTGCGCGAGCCCCATGCGCCAGAACTGCTCGAACAGACGTGGGCGATCGATCGCCGCGACGCGCAAGGCGATGGGACTGCCGTTGCGCTCCGCCACGACGGGCCCGTGGACCGAGCGCCTGACGTTCAGCACCTCCTCGCGCATGGCGCCGTCCGCGCCCCGAACCTTGATGACCTCGCGGCTGGTCTCGAAGGGCTTGACGCGTCCGTCGAGGACGTAGCCGTCGTCGCGCAGCGTCAGGCGGTACAGGTCCGATTCGGACGGGTTGTTGGTCGTCTGCGTCCAACCGAGATAGTCGTTGAAACACTGGCGCAGGACGGGAAAGCCGACCCACACGGCGCCGTAGGAATTGACGCCCGGGGCAGTCAGCTGCACCTCGAAGTAGGTGTGCCGGTCGCCCCACTGCAGGTGCGAGTTGCTCAAGAGCATCGCGTGTCCGGACGCCGAGTACTTGGGCGCGATTGCCCATTCGTTCGAGCCGTGGACGTCGGCGTCGGCACGCGCCAGCCGCGACGCGAGCTTCGACGGGCTGATGATCCAGTCGTAGTGAATCACGCGCAGGCAGTGCGCGTACACGTCCTCGACCGAGAGCGGCAGCATCGCCTTCGCCGGCGCGCTCAAGTCGGACCGGTGCTCGGCGGCCCATCCGTTCAGTCCGTCGACGAACGCTGCGATCAGCGGACCGAACTCCGGCGTCTGGCCCTTCGCCCACTCCTTGGCGCGCGCAGGAATGCCGTTGGTCCGTACCCACTTGTCATCGTCCAGGAACTGATCGCCGTACAACTCCGCGCCACGACCGCGAGCCTGCGCATACAGGCGCAGCAGGAGCTCCGAGTGCGCTTCCATCTGGGCGTACCCGTAGGCGTAGAACAGGCTGGGATGATCGGGCGCGTTGATGTGCGGAATGCCCCACTTGTCCCAGAGGATCTCGGTCCCCTTCGCCGGCGCCGCCTCGGCGGTGCCCGTTCCCGACCACGCGGACACGACGAGCGCGAACGCAAGAACGACCGCCGCTCTGGTCCGGGCCGGCCGCAGGGAACGTAGCGCGATTCTGTTCATGGTGATGCTCCGTGACTACTTGGCCATCGCGGGAGGAACGGAAATGGTGACGTTGCCGGTGGCCGCCCACTCCGCTCCCCTGGTGAACGTCGTGACGAACGCCGGCGTCTGCACGACCTCGCCGTCGTGGCCGAGCGCCGTGACGAAGACGCGCCCCTGCCCGTATTCGGTCGTCCAGAGCATCGGCTCGTGGGCACCCGCGCCCTCGAGCGGCTGTGGCGCGCGGGCGTCGGTCCGGCTCGCCTTGTAGAGCTCGTGATCGTCGTAGGCGGTCGCGAGGACGTGATAGCTGCCGGACGGCTGCCAGCGCAGATTGCCGTAGAGCTCGTCGTTGGTCTGCGGAAACGACAGCTTGAGCCCCCTGGTAATCGGATGCTCCTGATCCCGGATGTCGACGGTGAAGTCGTGTCTCGCTGAGTGATGGCCGTTGTTGGGCCGCCAGTTGCCGCCGGAGATCTTCTCGTAGTCGGTCCAGCCGTCGAATGCCGCCATCGAGAAGTGATAGACGACGACCCCCTTGCCGGCGCGCAGCCAGTCCAGGAACGCCGCCTCGGTCTTGGCTCCCCAGCGCAGCTCGGGGCGGCCGCGTTCGAAGTAGTTGAGGACCACGAGGTCGTAGGGCGCGAGCGTTTCGGGTCCCGCGCCGCGGAACTCTTCGGTGACCCGCACTTCGAACTTCTGCGTGTCCTCCAGCGCCTTGCGCAGCAGCGGCGTCGTACCTCGCCAATCGTGGCCGTTCTGCCCGGTCACGATCAGCACCTGCGTCTTCGGCGGGCCCGCAGGGGGCTGCTGGGCCGACAACACCGCCCCCACGCCACACGCCATCGCGGCGCCAACCAACAGTGCCTTCTTCACCAGCTCACCTCCGTCTGTGGATTCACTGCGCAGTATAGGGCAGGGCCCGGCGGGCGGACCGATGATCCTCGGCGTCCCGGCGCGCGTGGCGCAATCCGGGGCATGGGTCGCGAGGAGGTGTGGTCCCGCTCAGGTCCTCCCGCGCAACTCAAGCCAGCCGGGAGCCGTGGCCTTCCCAACCCATGTCGCGGAGCACCCGACGGGCGGCGACAAGCCCCGCCGCGCCGATGACGGAGCCGGCCGGATGGCAGCCAGCGCCGCACGCATACAACCCGTCGATTGGCGTGGCGTATGGCATGCGCTCGTCGAACCCGAACGTGTTGTCGACGTGATGAATGTGCCCGTACGTCATCCCGAACCGCCGTTCGATCGTCTTCGGCGTCAGGATGTCGACATCGACGATGGCACGCGAGAAACCGGGGGCGAACAGGTCCGCTATCTCGAAGAGCGTGCGTGCGTACGCGGCCTCCTGGTCGTCCCAGCTCCCCCGGCGCAGCTCGTACGGCACCCACTGCACGAAGAACGCGCCGCTGTGTCGCGAGCGCTCGTCCTGGAGCGTCGGATCGACGGCGGTATGTGTGTACCACTCGATTGCGGGCCACTCGGGAAGCTCGCCACGCTGAGCACAGTCGAACGCACGCCTCAGCTCCGCGACGACGTCCGCGACCTGCGGCAGCAGGTGAATCGTGGCGCGGTACTGGCCGCGCGGCTCCGGAAGGCAGCGGAATGGTGGTAGATCGTCGAGCGCGAAGTTCACCTTGAGCGTCGTGCCCGTTCGCTTCAGGCGCTCGAGCTTCGCGTTGAACGCCTCTGGAAAACGCTGCGCGCCGACCAGCGCGCGCAACGTGAACGGATCCGTGCCGCTCACGACCACCGAGGCGCCGACCTCGTTGCCATCCGCCAAGGTGACGCCGACTGCCCGGCCAGCGCGCACGTCGATGCGGCTGACCGCCGCGAACGTCCGGATGCCAACGCCGGCCTCTGCCGCGAGGCGCGCGAGCTCTTGCGTGACGCGGCCCATGCCGCCCTCCACGACCATCCACGTCCCAGCGGATCCCGGCAGCCGGCACATGTTGTGGACCAGGAAGTTCAGCCCCGTTCCGCGCATGCCGAAGCTCGCGCTCAGCCCGGAGAATCCGTCAGTGACGGCGTACATGGCCAGGATCAGCGGACTCTCGAAGCCGAACCTCGCGAGGTATTCCTCCACCGGACGTTGCGCCAGATCGAGGAACACGCGCCGCAAGTGGGGACGGACGTACCGGTCGGCGATCTGCTCGATCGGCGCCGGTTCCTCGAGCCAGCTCGGGGCGAGATCGTCGCGCAACTCGCCGATCTCGCGGCCCAGCGCCTCGATCGCCAGCCAATCGCGTTCGCTGAAGAACTCCAGGCACTGCCGCCGCGTGGACGCGCGATCGGAGCCGAAGAGGAGATGCGCCCGCCCGGTCGTCGGAAGGAAGTAGTGCGGGTCGCGGCGGATCAACGGCAGCCGCAAGCCCGTCGCCCGAAGAACTTCCGGAGGCATCAACCCGAGCAGGTACGCCCCTGACGAGGCGCCGACGCCCGGTGCCCGCGTGAACGGGTACTCCGTCCGCGCCGCCCCACCCACGACCGCGTCAGCCTCGCAGACGACGACGGAGAGGCCGCTGCGCGCCAGCGCGATGGCCGCCACGAGACCGTTGTGTCCGGCTCCTACGACAACGGCATCCGGACGGGGAGGCATGAGCATCCGAAGACGGAGGAGCACCCAGCCGCGGCGCCGCGCGGGAGCGGGACCGCGGAAGCCTCTGCCCCCGCGACTACTTGATGGTCCAGAGATACACGGCCGTGCTCTCCACCGTCTGGGTCTTCTCGGGCGGCCAGCTCTCGCCCATGGTGAAGGCGTGCGACACGACCCGCGAGCCCGGTTTCAGCTCCGACTTCAGACGGGGCGCCAGCTTCTCGTTCAGGCTCTGCAGCAGGTACAGGGTGACGACCGACGCCTCCCCGATCTTGATCGCGGGATCGAAGATGTCGCCGCGAATCAGCGTCACGCGATCCCCGACGCCGGCGACGCGCACCTTCTCGGTGGCTTCCTTGATTCGCTCCGGATCGATGTCCACGCCGACGACGCGCGCGCCGCGGCGTGCGGCGGCGATCACGAGGGCGCCGTCTCCGCATCCGAGGTCGTAGACCACGTCCTTGTCGGTGACGTTGGCGAGGTTCATCATCGCTTCGGCCACGGGAGTGCGGGTGGGAACGAAGATCACGTCGCGGTCGCGCCGCGCGGTGTTGGACTCGATGACCTGTTGGGCGGCCACCTCCGGCACGACTGGGCTCGCGGGGACGAGCAGCAGGGTCACAAGGGCAAGCACCTGAACTCTCGGCATCGATCGCTCCTCCACTTCAGGTTGGTCGGCTCCGGACAGTCCGCAGCTCTCGAACGATAACAGGAGCACCTGGGTGCTGCCTACGTTCGAATCGTCCCCGCGCGACCCACCTCATCCATCGTCTGCGTGGCACAATCGGTCCATGGGCTGGACCTGCTTGCACGTGCGCTCGTGCTGCTCTCGTGCTGGTGCTCGTGCCGCATCGCCCCTTCCGCGGCCCCGGCTGATCCCGCGCGGTTCACGCGCAGCGCGGCGGTTCGCCGTCGCCGTCATCGCGCTCGTCACGATCGTGGGGCTCGTCGTGCCGTCCGCTGAAGCCCAGGCTCAGCGCCTCGACGTCGCGCTCGAGCCGGCCTCTCCGCGCGCGGGCGACGTCGTGTCGGTGCTGGTCGCGGCCCCGCCCGCGACGACCGGGGTGGACGTTCGCGCGTTCGATCATCAGTGGCCCGTCGTGAGGGTCGACGAGGTCACCTGGCGGGGGCTCGTGGGGATCGATCTCGACCGGGCCGCCGGCGTTTACGACCTGACGGTCGAGACGACCGGCTCGGATTCCCCGCTCGTCCACGAGGACGTGCTTCGCGTCGCACGCCGCGACTTTCCAAGACGGGTGCTCAAAGTGGCGCCGCAATACGTGAACCCGTCGCCCGATCTCCTCGCACGCATCACGCGCGAGGCGGCGTTTCTCCGCGACGTGTTCACCATGTCGGACGGCAAGGCGGCCTGGGCGAACGGACTGCGCCGCCCCGTCGATGCGCGAGCCAACAGCAGCTTCGGCACGCGCAGTGTGTTCAACGGCGAGCCGCGCAGCCCGCACACCGGCACCGACTTCCTGAGCGGCGCGGGGACGCCGATCCACGCCCCGGCGGGCGGACGCATCGTCGCCGCACGCGATCTCTTCTTCAGCGGCAACACCGTGGTAATCGACCACGGGCTCGGCCTGTTCTCGACGCTCGCGCACCTCTCGCGCATCGACGTGCGCGAAGGCACGACCATCGAGCGCGGCGAGATCGTCGGGCTGGTGGGGGCGACAGGCAGGGTGACGGGACCGCACCTGCACTGGGCGCTGCGGCTCGACGCCGCTCGTGTGGATCCGCTCGCGGCGCTGGCGGTGTTGCCGATGCAGCCGTGAGGTGATTGCGGGTACGACCGCGCCGCGATCGACGCAACGCGAGGTGAGCGAACGCCAGGCGGCGGGCGCGAGGTGAGCGAGGGAGCGGCGATCGCGAGCCGCCGCCCCCTCGGAATCCGCAGGGGTCGACGCTAGGGCTGAACCCCGACGTCCTTCATCTCCTCGAGCTTGCCGAGATCGAGGTCACCCACTCCGGTCTTGAGATGGTCCAGCGGCACGCCGGTGCCCTTGGCGCTGACCACGAACCGCTTGCCGAGCACGACGCTGAACTCATCGTCGCCGCTCTTCGACATCTTCTCGTGCACGAGCCGGCCATCCACGGTCGTCGTGCGTTCAGAGCCGTTGTCGTCTTCCTTCGACGTCTGCACGGCCGCCCAGCTCGCGAGCCCCATCAGGCCGCTGGCGCCGCCCGAGTCCGAGATCTCGAGGCGCACGCGCCGGCCCGCTCCGTCGTCGTAGGTCGCCTGCGCGTGCGAGACCATCACGCCGACCATGCCGCTCTTCTCGCTCTCGAAGTTGGTGCGCGGCATGCCGGCGAACGTTTCCGGCAGAAACGGCTTGAGCTGATCGGGCGCGATCGGATCGACGCGCCGGCCGCCGCCGAGCAGCGTGCCGAGCGCCTCCATCGCGGCAGCCGTCTGCGCGCCGGTGTCGCCGGCCTTCTCTGCCGCGTCCATCTTCTTGCCGCTTTCCTCCATCGCCTTGCCAAGCTCCTGCAGCTTGCCGAGGGGGCTGTTCGCGTCGAAGGTCACCTCCGACGCCGGGGCTGACGATGCCATGCCGGAGCCGAGCATGCCTGACCCGAATGCGCCCACTCCCACGACCGCCCCGCCCACCATGCCGAGCACCGCGGTGATCACGATGGTGCACAGGATCGTCACGACGGTGTAGGCGACCGCTTTGTCCTGGGGCGCCTTCATCAGCACTGGGAGGCCGAGGTACAGGAGATACAGGCCGTAGAGTCCCCCGAGCAGCGCCAGGCTGCTGAGCGACGGAAGGACCTGGAGCACGCCTGCGACCCACGCAGGCGTGAAGGAGTACACGGCGATCTTCAGCGCCTGGGTGCTGTCCTTCTGACCGCCGAAAGTGGGAGCCAACGCGTTGATCACCAGTGCGAGGACGAACGCGCCAACGATGGCCATGGCGAACGCGAAGACGGCGATGCCGATGCCGGTCACGAGCGGAACGCGGTAGACGCCGGTGCCGAACCAGAAGCTGCGGCCCACGACCGTGCCGCCGATGAGACCGGCGACGGCGCCGATGGCGGCGAGCGGCGCCGCGTAGCCGCTGATCAGCGAGCCGGTGGACGCGGGCTCGCTCGCGATGACGGGCCACTCCGCGTTCGGGCTCACGCAGATGTTCTTCACGCGCTCGACAATTCCCATAAACGTCCCTCCTGTAGAAGTTGGCTGCCGCCGGGCGCGCCCCAGCCGGGCGCGAGGCTGACAAGTAGCCTACTGCTGATCGCAGCCGGCGCAGAGCTGTATGTTGATGGTGAACTGCCCGCGCGCCCCGGCGCTCGTCAGCGTACGCGGGTAGCTCTCGCGCACGATCCGCTTGCCGCTGCCTTCGGTCATCGTGAATGGGCGTTCCGGGATGCCGTTGGGGCCGATCGCGCGCGACAACTGCCAGTTTCCCCCTTGAAACACGACGTCGAAGGTCTGCACAAGGGGGACCGGCGACCCCATCGGGATGACCACGGCGGCGAGCTTTCCAGTGACCCGGCCCGCGTAGTCGACGCCGCCGGGACGCACCTTCAGCGTCATCTGCCTGCCGCGGATGAAGCCTTCGATGGCCGCGACGAACGTCGCGTTCGACTGTTGTGCCGCGCTGGGGTCGGCGGTGAGGAACTCGATGCTCTGCGCGGGGCGGCCGGCGTAGAGCGTGCGAAGCTGGTTGACGACCTTGAAGCGGCTTCCGGAACCGGACACGGTTCCGCGGATCGGACGATCGACGTTGGCGGCGGCACCGTCGAGCCGTGCCGCGACCACCTCGACCTGCGCCGACCAGTCGTTCGAGAGGCCGTAGAAGGGCTGCCCCTTCTCGAGCGCCTCGACGTGTGTGGTGCCGGACCACTCGCCGGTGAACTTGTCGCACTGGCGCGAGGTATAGCCACCGAGGCCGCTCGTTCCGGTGGCCCGGCCAATCGACCGTTCCGCCTCCGCGTACGATCCCGCCTGGCCGGTCCGCACGAGATCCTCGATCTTCGTCTTGATCGCCGCCCACGCCGCTGCGTTGGCCGCCGATGCCCCACTCGCCCGCCGCGCGTGTCCGGCGGCAAGATCCGAGACGCCTCCGCGCATCGCCTGCATGGTGGCGCGCTGCCCCTGCAGAACCGACGCCGCGCTTATCGCCGCGGCGCAGCTGTCGACGGGCGGCTGTTCGGCGTCGCGCCCGAACTCGCGAACCTGGCGCGCCTGCTCCGCCAGGTTCTGGTTGATCTCGCGTTCGAGCCGGGCGAAGTCATCCTTGGCTTCGCGACTGAGGTCTTCATCCTTGGCGAGCTGCCGGCGAACCGCGTCGAACGCCTCGTCTGTCTCGTCGGCGGCACGACGGATGTCCGCGAGCTGGCGCTGCAGTGCGTCCATCGCCAACTTCGTCTCCGCAATGGTCGGCTCGCGATCCGGCATGCGAGAGACGGCCGTGCGCGCACCGTTCAACGCGTCGACGAGTGCGCTCGCGGCATCCGCATACGGAGTGCCCGGTGCTCCGGGTGACCCGGATGCTCCCGCCGCGTCCCGGCCAACCGGCGTGCTGGACGTTTCCCGCGGAAACGAGACCCGCAGCTGCGCGGTCGACTCCGCGCCGCCCGCTGACGCCGTCACGCGGTAGTCGCCGTCGCGCATGAACGGACCGAGACGCACCGCCTGATCCCCGCCCGTGGCGGCGACCGTCTGCGGGGCGACGCCGGGAGCGTCCGTTCGGACGGCGATCGTGCTCCCCGCCGGCGCGCGGACCGTCGCTGTCACCGTCTCCCCCGCTGTCACCTGCGTGCGATCCAGTCGCAGCGTCGGTCCTGGCTGCCCCGAGACAATGGTCACGACAGCCACGACGAGGCCGGGCACGACAACATGGCGGCGCACGGCGTCGATCATCGCGCCACCACCACGAATTCGACGCGGCGGTTCAACGTACGCCCTTCCTCGGTCGCGTTGGTCCCGATGGGCGACGTCTCGCCGAATCCCCGCGCCTCCATGCGTCCGGCCGCGACGCCGGCGGCAATGAGGTAGTTCACCACGGCCGCGGCTCGCCCCTGGGACAGCGTCATGTTGAACGCGTCGTCGTCCACCGAGTCGGTATGACCGCGAACCTCGATGCGCAGCGACGGCATGCTGTTCATGAGCGCGACGAGGCGATCGAGCTCGCGTTCGGATTCGCGCCGGAGCTCGGTCTTCGCCGTGTCGAAGAAGACGTTGTTCAGCCGGATCGGGCGTCCCACCTCGAGCGGCACCAGCACGAGGTTGCGCTCGATGCGCTGCTGGTCCTTGGCGGCCGTGAGATCGAGGCGATCGCTGATCGCCACGTATCCGGCGGCGGACGCTCTGAACCCGTAGTCCTCGCCGATCGGCAACGCGATCTGATAGCTGCCGTCGCCGGCCTGTGCGGCTGCCTGGCCGGCGCCTTCACCCGTACGAAGGAACTCGTAGACGACAGACGCCGGCAGCGGCTTGCCCGTGGGATCCGTGACGCGTCCCCACACGAACGCCACCGGCCGCGGGCGCAGGGCCGGCGGCAGCTCGAACTCGTAGATGTCCTCCTTCATCAGGGGACCGATCGCCATGAAGGCGAAGCGTCCGCTGGCATCCACGCTCAGACTGATGTCGTCCTGCGGCGTGTTGATCTCCGCGCCCATGTTCACCGGGTCGCTCCACTTCAGCCACGACTCGTCCAGACGCCGCGTGACGTAGAAGTCGTACCCGCCGAGCCCTCCTGGACGATTGCTGCAGAAATAGAGCGTCCGGTCGTCCGGGGCCATGAAGGGCGAGCACTCGCGCGCGGGCGAGTTGACGTTGGCGCCGAGGTTCGCCGGCTTCGACCAGACATCGTCGGATCCAAGCGTGGAGACGAACAGGTCGTGCTCGCCGTTGGCGTCGCGGTTCCGGATGGCGAGGAGCAGATGGCGCCCATCCGGGGCCAGCATGATCTCGAGCCGCGACGCGTTGTGCTCGAACTGACGCATGCGCAGCGGCGTTGGCGACGACCACCCCGTCTGCGCCCGGGTCGACCAGGCAAACACCTGGCTCGTCTCTCCGCTGCTCGACAGAGCGGTGTCGCCGCCGGACTGCTTCGCCAGCGCGCTCAGGAAGCCCTCGACGCTGTCCGAGCGCGCGCCGCGGTCGGCGATGTCCTTGAACCGGTCGAGGAGGTTGCCGGCCACGTCCCCGCCGACGAGCAGCGTGTTGTTGTCGGGCAGCACCGATCCAATCCACACCGTGGCGACATCGTCGGAGAGAGGCGGCGGCAGCTTCTCCGCCGGCTGCCAGCGGCCATCGGGACCGCGGCGACTGACCCACGGCGTCTGATGGACGAAGCCTCCGATGGCGACCGGCTGCTGGCGCGTCTGGCGCATCTCGCGGAGCGACGCTTCCATCTGGGCGCGGGTCGCGGGGTCGACGAGCGCGAGGGCCTTCTCGAAGTCGGCGAGTGCGGCGTCGGCCTGGGCGTTCATCGACGCGGCAAGGGCCTGCCCCTGGTCTTCCCGCAGGAAGTAGAGGGTCGATCCGTCCGCGCTGACGATCGGACCACCCTCCCTGAGCTCTTCGGTATTGACCTCAGGTCCGAGGCGGCGTTTGTTGGCGGGTGTGGACTGGGCGGCGAGCGCCGCTCCCAACGCGGCGAGCGCGACGACGCTAGCGGCGAGGCGGAGGCAAACAGGATTGCGCATGGGTGCGTTTCGAGGCGCGGCGGAAGGGCCGCACGCAGGAGTTATCGGCTGGCGTGCGGCGTCGCTGCATTCCGAGAGGGGGTCGCGGAATTCGGGAGAGGGGGCATCTTCAACGCAGCGGTTCGGCCGTGGTAACCTTAAGGGCTCACGTCACGCGTCCCCATCGTCCAGAGGCCTAGGACGTGGCCCTTTCAAGGCCAAAACCCGGGTTCGAATCCCGGTGGGGACGCCATACCTTTTTCAGCAGCGGCAAATCCCAAAGAACCATTCCAACGACGGCCTGACCGCCAGCTCGCACCAGCGCTCGTTCCCGACCTGCTGCGGCGAAACACGAACCGCTCCCGATCGAGCAGCTTCCGTAGAACCTGACGAGTCGCTGCTACGTGCCGGCCCAACAGGCCCCGCCAATCGGCGAGTAGGCAAAGGGCGTCGAAACCCTCGCCGAGGGCGCGTTCGACGACGACGCTGGACGAGATTCTCGCCAGCGTCGCCGCCCCCCGACGCCGGAGTCGGCGGGTCGGCTCCTCAAAGAGTTTGAGGAGCTGACCCGTCGTTTCCATCTCGGAGATTTTCGGACCTTCAGACTGAGCGGAGGCGCTCGACGAGCGGTCGACTAGTTTGCGCCCGACGACGACTTGGCCGCCTGCGGGTGGAGCGAGAGCTTCTGCACGCGCCAGTTGAGGAGCTCCGCGACGTAGAGCTCGTTCTCAGACGGGCACGCCATCTCGTGAATCCAACCGAACTGCTTCAGCTGTTTCCCTGACTTGCCGAGGACGCCGAGCAGCTTCCCGTCGAGGGAATGTTTGTAGATGCGGCCTGGAAACGCGTCGGCCGAATAGAGGAACTGGTTCGGCCCAGGCGTGATGCAGATCGCCCACGGCGCGCCATTGGTTTCGGCGGCCTGCTGGGGCGTCGGCATGTTGCCATTGGCCGGTTTCGCGTCCGCGGGCAGCGGAGCGTCGGACGTGATGATGCGAAGGAACTTCCCATCGGCGTCGAACACCTGGATACGCCGGTTGGTGCGATCCGCGACGTAGACGTTGTCCTTCGCGTCGATGGCGATGCTGTGCGCGGTGTTGAACTCGCCCGGTTTCGCGCCGCGCTCACCGAACGACTTCACCCAGTCGCCGTTCTCGTCGAACTTCGCGACGCGGGAGTTGACGTAGCCGTCGCTGATGAAGATGTTGCCCCGAGAATCCCACGCGACGTCGGTCGGCTGACGGAAGAGCCCGTCCACGTGCGGGTAGCGTTTGCGGAGTTCCTCCTGCGTGCCCTCGCGGTCGTAACCGTTGAACGGGTGGGGCGATTCCGGCTTGCGGCCGAATACCATCATCACCCGACCTTCGGGGTTGAACTTGATCGCCATGTCCGAGCCCTTGTCGACCGCCCAGACGTTGTCGTCCTTGTCGACACGCACGGTGTGCGCATACGACCAGGCATAGAGCCCCTTGCCGATCTCCCGGATGAACTTGCCGTCCGGCCCGAACTCCAGGAGCTGCGACGCGGCCGACTGAAAGGCCGTCGATACCGTGCCACCGCGGTTGACGACGAAGACGTGCCCTTTCGAGTTCACGGCGACGCCCGAGGCCTCGCCCATGTACATGTCCGCGGGCATCTTCAGGAAGTCGACCGCGTCGAACGGGATGTCGGGGGCGGCTGTCTGCGCGAACGCAGGCGCGCTCGACAGCGTCAACAAGAGAGCGACGATGCAATGTTTCACAAACCCTCCTCATGCACGAGCGCCCGCAGCGACCCGAGGCTCGCCCGGGGCCATCAGGGACTCGCAACCAGCGCGTAACTATATCGCGAGGACAGGCGGGCGGAAGGCGAAGCTGCCCGCCGGAACCGTCGAGGACCTGCTGAGGCCCGAGAACACGGCACGCCTGCAGCGCATCCTCACCTGTCACGTCGCCAGTGGTAAGGTCATGGCCGCGGACGTGGTGAAGCTGTCGTCGGCCAAGATGGTGAGATCGACAGCGTGATCATCCCCGGCGACTGAGCCAGACCGCGATCAAGTGTCAGTGAGGCTCATGCCTAAGAGGCAGGCGACACGTACGCTGCTGTTGACCGGCGCGACCGGGTTCGTGGGTCGCGCCGCTCACAGCGCTCTCGTCCAGGCCGGGTGGACCGTTCGATGCGCGACGCGCGACCCGGCCCGTGCCGCGGCGCGCTGGCCCGGCCGCGACTGGGTCGCGCTCGACGTCGGCGACCCGGTGTCGGTGCGTCGCGCTCTCGACGGCTGCGCCGCGGCGGCGTACCTCGTGCACGGCATGTCGGCGCACGACGGGACCTATCGCGCCGCCGAACTGGCACAGGCCGAGTGCGTCGCGCGCGAGGCCGAACGCGCCGGTCTTTCCCGACTCGTGTACCTCGGCGGCGTCGCCCCACCGAAGGGCGCCTCCGAACACCTCCGCAGCCGCGAGCAGGTGGGCGACATCCTGCGGTCGGGTTCGACACCGACTGTCGAACTGCGCGCCAGCATGATCGTCGGCCACGGGAGTCTCAGCTGGCTCATCGTCCGCGACCTCGCCGCCCGCCTTCCGGTGATGGTCCTCCCCAGTTGGCTGAAGAGCCGAACCGAGCCGGTTGCGATCGACGACATCGTCGTGGCCTTGAGCCGCGGACTCGACATGCCGCTCGCCGCAAACCGCTGGTTCGACGTTCCCGGCCCCGAGGTGCTCTCCGGGCGTGAGATTCTCGAGCGCACGGCACTCGTACTCGGCGTCCGACGGCCGGTGATGATCGAGGTCCCGTTTCTCTCGCCGCGTCTGTCGTCGCACTGGGTGCGTTTCGTCACGCGCGCCGAATGGGCGGTGGCCCGCGAGGTCGTCGTCGGTCTTCAGACGGACCTGCTCGCGGCCGACGACCGATTCTGGGACATCATCGGGCATCGCACACGCGTGCCATTTGACGAGGCGGCCCGCCGAGCCCTCCACGCCGAGACGTCCGATGCCGCAGTGAGCGGTATCTGGGGAGCGATCGAGCGATGGCGGCGCGCGGGGGCGGCGAGGACATGAGTCCCGTCGTCGGCACGATCGTCGTGTGCTGGATGCTCGGCGCCGTTCTTTCGCACTGGGCCGGCATCTGGCTCGCGCTGGGCGGTACCGCGATCGTCCTCGCCGCCGCGGCGTGGTCGACCGTCGGCCGCGTCATCGTCGGCCGCGGCTCCCACGTCCGGATGTCGATCGCCGGCGTCCTTGCCGGCCTCGCCATGGCCGCAATCACAGTAGTCGTCTTCGAGCCGGCCATGCACCTGGCGCCCTCGCTGCGCGGCGACGTCTCGCGCCTCTATGGGCTTCTGGCCCAGCAGCCGCTGCTCCCCGCTGCCTTTCTGCTGCCGATCATCGTCGCCTCGGAAGAGATCGTGTGGCGCGGAGCAGTGCAGACGATTCTCGGCGCCCGCGCGGGCCGACTGGCGGCGTGTGGACTCGGCACGCTCCTCTACGCCGCGGCCCACCTCCCCGTCGGTTCGGTCGCGCTCGTCCTCACCTGCCTCGTTGCCGGCTTCTGCTGGGCACTCGTCCGCCTCTGGACCGACAGCCTGCCGGCCACGATCGCCACCCACCTCGTCTGGGACGTCGTGGTGCTCTTTCTCGTCCAGCTCGCGCCGCCCGCATGATGTGCGTTACGACGCCGGTACGGCGCGCTATACTGCGGCCGCCGGGGAACCGATTCCTTCGTTCACCTCCATTCTGAAGGAGAGAGCCATGGCGTCCAGACGACCGGCTCGACGGGACTTCCTCAAGACAGGCGCCGCACTCGCCGGTGGCATGACCATCGGGCCCGCGGCTTCCGCCCTCGCCCAGGCGCCCGCATCCCCGCCCATGATCAAGGGCGACGACGAGGAGATCCTCGCCTACGGCCGACGCTCCAAGCACGTGACCTCGGTGCGCATCCCGCACGGAGGCCGCCCCTCGCCAGACGCCTTCGGTCTGACGTTCCACGTGGCCTCGCCCCTCCAGGACTCTGTCGGCGTGATCACGCCCTCGTCGCTCCACTACTACGCGACGACGCGCGGCGCGTTCCTCCCGGATATCGATCCGCAGACGCACTCGCTGACGATCCACGGGCTGGTCGATCGTCCGTTGACCTTCACGATGCAGGACCTGAAGCGCCTGCCGTCGGTCACCCGCCTGCACTTCATCGAGTGCGCGGGAAACCGGGCCAACCCCAGGCACACGACGGTGCAGGAAACGCACGGCATGACGAGCTGCGCCGAGTGGACCGGCGTGCTCCTTTCGACGCTGCTGAAGGAATGCGGCGTCAAGGGATCGGCGACCTGGTTCGTGGCAGAGGGCGCCGAGGAGGTCAAGGGCGCGTCGAGCATGCCGATCGCCAAGGCGATGGACGACTGCCTCGTCGCCTACGGTATGAACGGCGAGGCCGTGCGGCCGCAGAACGGCTTTCCTCTGCGGCTGATGGTGCCCGGCTTCGAAGGCATCTTCCACACGAAGTGGCTGCGCCGCATCAAGCTGGTGGACCGCTACTACATGAACTACAACGACTACGGTCATCTCGATCGGGAGTCGCACGTCGCGGCGCTCGACTACCAGATCGGACCCAAGTCGGTCATCACCTTCCCGTCCGGCGGACAGCAGCTCCCAGGGCGCGGCTTCTACGAGATCAGCGGCCTCGCCTGGTCCGGCGGCGGCGCCATCAGCAGCGTCGAGGTCTCCACCGACGACGGCAGGACGTGGCAGAAGGCGGAGATCAAGGGGACGCCGCAGCGGATGGCGCACACGCGGTTCGGCCTCCCGTGGAACTGGGACGGCACCGAGACGGTCATCATGTCGCGCTGCACCGACGACGTGGGGCAGGTTCAGCCGACGCGGGCACAGGTGGCCGCGCACTGGAATGTGCCGCTCGATCCGTCGTTCAGCGTGCCTGGGCTGGACAACACGGTCTTCCCGTGGCGCATCGCGAGCGACGGAGGGGTGCACAATGGGCGCGCCTGAGCATCGCGCGTGGACGTGGCTCGTCGGCTTCTCCGTGCTGCTCGCGGCGACCACCGTGCTGGCGCAAGGTCCCACGTACGGAGTCGGGCGGGCGCCGAGCGCGGAAGAGCTCCGCGCGCTGGACATCTCGATTGGGCCGACCGGAGGCGAACTCCCGCCGGGTCGCGGAAGCGCGATTGAAGGCGCGCGTGTGTATCGGGCCAAGGGGTGCGCCGGTTGCCACGGCGCGGGCGGCACCGGCGGCCGCGCACCGATCTTGAAGGCGCGGCTGGGCCCCGAGGCCGAGACGTGGCAGCGCGGGCGGGTGCTGCCGGTGCGCGCACCGTTTGCGACGATCGTGTGGGACTACATCAATCGCGGGATGCCCCTCAACAACGAAGGGACGCTGACGCCAGACGAGGTCTACGCGCTCACGGCCTATCTGCTCTTCATCAACCAGGTGATCCCCGAGGACCAGGTGCTCGACGAGAAGAACCTGCCGATGATCAAGATGCCGCTCGGCGACGGGTACGCGCACCTGCCCGAGTGGAGACCAGGGACGCGGCGGCTTCCGGGATATCCGTATTGATGCGCCACCCTATGGGGACCTTCCGCCCCGCTCTTGGCGGGGCGGAAGGTCCAGCGACTTGAGAATCCGGACTATTTCGGTCACGCTCGCTCAGTGACCGACCATCCTTCAGAACGACCTGCCGCCCGGCTCCTCATCACGCGCGACAACGACGCCGACGTCCGCCAGCGTCAGATCTTCGCGTCGCTCGACGGAACGGGCATCGGCGACATCCTCTTCGGAGAGCGTATCGACCGCCCGATCGCGCCGGGCCGGCACCGGCTGCGGGTGCACAACACCCTCTTCTGGAAGACCGAAGAATTCGACGCGGCCCCAGGCGAGCTGGTGCACTTCTCCACCGTCAACACGTCGGGCCGCGGCATCTGGAGTCTGATGCTGCTGTTCATCGGCGTGGCACCGTTGTTCCTGACGGTGACACGTGCGCCGGAGCCGCGAACCTAGCGGCCCGGACGCCTACACCGTCCGGTTCGACAGCAGGAAGCTTCGGATGTGCCGCACGGCCAGTGGAATCTTCTCCGGCGTGTCCTTCCACGGGTACATGCTGAGCTGCCCTTTCGGCGCGAGCATCGCGCTCTCGATCGCCACAGCAAGTGAATGCCCGGCCGTGTCGTCGGGCAGCACCAGCACGGGCGTCTGACAGCTCTTCACGAACTCGCGCGTGACCGTGAACAGGAAGTCGGGCTTGTCGCGAAACATCTTGCTCAGGAACTGGTCGACGGTCGCGCTCGCAATCTCTGGCCGTCGCTTGACCACCTGAGCGCCCCAGCTCGCACGCTGACTCTCGTACATCGCGTTCGGCAGTTCCGGACGGAACCCGACCGGCTGCACCGGCACCGCCGCGGCCACGCGGTTCTGCGCGCGCTTGACGATGTTCCAGATGAAGGGGCCGGCGATGCAGAAGCCGAGCACCATGAACTTGTCGATGCCAAGGTGGTCCATCAGACCGATGTGATCGTCGGTGAAGGCATCCCACGGTCGATCGACCTCGACGGGCCCGATCGACTGGCCGTCGGAGTTACGCAGATCCGCGTAGATGCATCGGAACTCGCCCTTGAACGCCTCGACTGCACTGAACGGGTTGCTGCCGCGAATCCCCGCCATCGTGGACCCGTTGAGGCCGCCGCCCGCGATGAGCAACAGCGGAAACCCCGATCCGGCTTCCTCGTAGGCAATCCGGACGTTGCCCCGCTGGTAGAAGCGGCCGCCACCAGCGCCGGCGCTCTGCTGCGCGAGAACCGAGGGTGTCGCCGCGACCGCCGCCGCGGCTGCCCCGGTCTTCAACAGCTTGCGTCTCATACGATCCACCATACGTGCTCCTCTCGATTGCGTGACGCCTCGAAGTCAGATCCCGTCGGTTGGGGTGCGCAGCACCGACACACGGTTCTTCAGTCCGTCGGATACGTGGACGCGGTTGTCCGACCCGACGATCACCGCCTCCACGTCGCGCAGCCGCTCGATCAGGGCCATGCCCTTCTCCGGCCCGAGCACGAACACGCCGGTCGACAACGCGTCGGCGACGACCGCCCGGCCGGTGACGATCGTCACGCTGCGGGCCAGGCGCGCCGGCTGCCCGGTGTCGGGATCGATGATGTGGTGATAGCGGACGCCGTCCCTGACGAAGGCACGCTCGTAGTCTCCCGAGGTGCTGAAGGTGCTGTCGGTGAGCTCGACGCGCGCGAAGACGTCGCCGTCGGGCGCGCGCGGATCGGCGATGCCGAGCCGCCACGGCCGATTGCCATGGCTTCCCGCCACGTACAGATCCCCGCCGGCCTGCACCGAGAAGTCGCTCAGCCCCGCATCGCGAAGCAGGGCGACCGCGCGGTCGACCGCATAGCCTTTGCCGACGCCGCCGACGTTCACGCGCATGCCGGACTTCTGGAGGAACGCCGTGCCGAGGTAGCGGTCGAGCACGAGGCGGCGGTAGTCGATCAGCGGCAGTCTGGCCTGCAGCGCGGATGCGTCGGGAACGCTGTTGTCCTGGTCCTGATCGAACTTCCAGAGATCGCTGAGCGCACCGAAGGTCACATCGAACTTCCCGCCGGTCAGGTCCGACACGTCGCGCGCCTCGAACAGCACCTTCAACGTGTCGGCGCTCATCTTGACGGGATGGTTTCCTGCGGCGGCATTCAGCTTCGAAATGTCGCTCTCCGGCTTCCAGGTGCTCAGCAGCCCCTCGAGCCGCTGGAACTCGGCGAACGCCGCGTCGAAGCTCCGGTTGGCCAGGTCCTGATCGGGCGTCCACGCCATCAGCGTGACAGACGAGCCCATCGCCAGGCCGCTTCGCGCCACCAACATCGGTTCGCCACCGAACCAGCTCGAACACGCAAGCGTCAAAGCGCTCGCGACCACGGCCGCAAGGCCGGCGATCCGCATCTTCATAACGTGACTTTCGAACCGGCAAAGCGCCGGCGCACTGCCTTGACGACCCGCGACGCCGTCGCCACGATGAGCGCGATCAGGACGAGCGCCACGGCCGTCGCGGCGTAGGGATGCTCCACCGCAAACCACGTCAGCCCGATCACGAACGCATCTTCAGCCAGGCTCAGGCCCCAGTTCGTGAACGGCTCGGGGGAGGTGTTCGCGACCGCGCGCGTGCCGGCCTTCGCCATATGGCTCGTGAGCGCAACCGACCCGCCGAGCAGCGCAGCCATTGCCTGGGTGCCGGGCCCTGTGTCGCCAAGCGCCGCCATCGCGACCAGCGCACCGCCCACCGGTCGGATCACGGTGTGCACGGCATCCCACAACGTATCGACCCAGGGCACCTTGTCCGCGACGAACTCGACCAGGTACATCGCTACGGCCACCCCGATCACCATCGGGTGGCCGAAACCGCGGAACTGCTCGGGAAGCTCCATGAGGCCGTAGCGCGCGCAGACGCCGGCCACCGCAATCGTCGCGTAGAGGTTCACGCCAGACGCGAACGCGAACGGGATGATGCGGACGAGAGCCTGGAAGGGATCCACCGGACGATTGTACGGCTTACCACTGCTCCTCGACCCGGCCGCCCCGGGCTTCGAAGTCCGCCAGGACCGTCCGAACGCGCGCCGCGCCGGCCAGGCTCTCGAGCCACTCGGGCTCGAACAGCTTCAGCACGCGCACGCCTTCGAGCTGGCGCCCGAGATCGAGCAGGACATCGTCGAGCACGTTCTCCGCGTCGCCGGCCTCGGCGAACAGCGATCTGAGCGACAGCTCAATGGTCCGGCCACGGTCCACCGGTTTGAATCGCAGGAAGTTCCTGCGGCTGACTCCGGCACGCGGCGTCACTGGCGCTCGCCCCTGATCGTGCACGGGGCGCCGCCTCTCCTCGTGTATCGCATGCTGCCGGATTCTACGTCCGCGCCCGGCGGGAGGTCACGCGCGATCACACGCCCTTTCCGGGTGCGCGCACATAGGCGGTCACGCCGCTGAACTCGTCGACCAGTTTTCGACGGGTTTGCGCGAGGAGCGCCACGGTGTCGGGGGCCGCGCCTGTCGTCGGGAGCAGGAGCTGATCAACACCGTGGCGCTTCTGCGGGGGCGCTAGACGCGCGGCGGATCGCTTTCGCGCGCAAAGTGTCGATGCTTCGCGACGGCCGCGATGAAGTCAGCCGGGTCAGGTTCCCCGGTGGCCACGACGATCAGTCCGGGGTCGGGTTGACCGTCGGGCAAGGCGGGCTCTATCCCGCATGCTGCCAAGAGTTCGGAGCTCGCTCCCAGGACGAGGATCGGCTTGCAGTGACGATACTGATCCTTGAGGAACTCGAGCGTCCGGGCGTCGGCTCTCAGGGCGGCGGCGGCGGCCGCGCCGTCGGGCAACACCACAGCGTCGTAGAGTACGGCAGGTGCCGCCTCGAGGCTCACGTCGACCTCGATCGCATCCCCGCCCGAGGGCTGCACGGACCCCAGCCTGGTCGACACGAAGCGCGGTACCGCGCCCTCGTTCGTCAGCCGTGCCGCCAGCGCGGTGAGCGGCGCGCCGTCGCATCCGTCCGCAATCAGGATGGCGATGCGACGCGTTCGGATACTGCCGTCGCCGGGGCGCGCGAACAAGGACAGCGCGGGCGACACCGCGACCTCCGGCGTCACGTCGCGCGTCATCACTTTCGGCATCGGCGCCGGAAGCTCGCGCATGCCGAGTCCGGCAGCCACCGCTTCGGCCAATTCCGTTGCCACGTTCATCAGGCCGGACACCATCCGCTCCCGGATCGCAGCAACCTGAACGCGAGAGAGCTCGAACCGGAACGCGTTGATGATGTGCTGCCGCTCCACGGCGGTCTGGCTGTTCCAGAACAGCGTGGCTTGCGTGTAGTGGTCCGCGAAACGCTCGGCTTTGCCGCGAACCTTGTGGTCGCCGTCGTAGCGCGGTTCGGGGAACGACACGAACCCCGCACGACCGGCCTGGAACGGACACCCGCCCCCCAGCGAATTCGGCTCGTACGACACACGCCCGCGATTGATCGCCTGACGATGCATGCCGTCGCGCGGGTTGTTGTGCACCGCCGCTATCGGAGCATTGATCGGGATCTCGTGGAAATTGGGACCGCCGAGCCTGGAGATCTGCGTATCGACGTATGAATGGATGCGGCCGGCCAGCAGCGGATCGTTCGAGAAATCGATGCCCGGCACGACGTGGGCCACGCAAAACGCCACCTGCTCGGTTTCGGCGAAGAAGTTGTCCGGGTTGCGGTTCAAGACCAGACGCCCAACCGGCACGATCGGCACGAGCTCCTCAGGCACGATCTTCGTCGCGTCGAGCACGTCGAACGTAAAAGCTTCGGCCTGGTCCTCGGTGAAGATCTGAAGGCCCAGCTCCCACTCTGGATACGCGCCCGCCTCGATCGCCTCCCAGAGGTCGCGGCGATGAAAATCGGTGTCGGCTCCTGAGATCTTGACGGCCTCGTCCCAGACGAGCGAATGGGTGCCCGCCGTGGGGTTCCAATGGAATTTCACGAAATGCGATTCGCCTGCGTCGTTGACGAGCCGGTACGTGTGGACGCCGAAGCCCTGCATCGTCCGGTAGCTGAGCGGGATGGCGCGATCGGACATCGCCCACATCAACATGTGCGTGATCTCGGGCATCAGCGACGCGAAGTCCCAGAAGGTGTCGTGCGCGGTCGCGGCCTGGGGCATCGCGAAGTGCGGCTCGGGCTTCGCGGCATGAACCAGATCCGGGAACTTCATCGCGTCCTGGATGAAGAACACCGGGATGTTGTTCCCGACGAGGTCCCAGTTGCCGTCTTCGGTGTAGAACTTCACGGCGAAGCCGCGGACATCGCGCGGGGTGTCGGTCGAGCCGCGCTCGCCGATCACCGTCGAAAAGCGGACGAACACCGGCGTCTGCTTTCCAGCTTCGGCGAACAGCGACGCGCGCGTGAGATCCGCCAGCGCCTTGGTGCACTCGAAGAAGCCGTGCGCGGCCGACCCGCGTGCGTGCACGATGCGTTCGGGAATGCGCTCGTGATCGAAGTGGGTGATCTTCTCCCGAAGGATGAAGTCTTCGAGCAGCGTCGGTCCACGGAGGCCGGCCTTGAGCGAGTGCTGGTTGTCGGCGACGCCGACGCCCTGGTTCGTGGTCAACGGCCGGTCGGTCGAGTCGACACGCACGCGGTCGAGCGGGCCAACGGTCGCGTTCAGGCCGACGATCGCACCGCCACTCCCGACTTTGTCCGACCCGTTCAGCTCGCTGACCGTGCTCGCGCCCGCGATCGGATCGCGAGCCTTGACAGCCGGCCCTCGCGGCGGGTCGGTGGCCGCATCAGGGTCGTACTCGGCCGCCTTGATGGCATTGAACGTAAAGGCGGCCGCAACGTCCTGCGTAACGACCAGTCGTTCCGCGGCGACATCGCCGTGGTCATTCGTGCTTGCGTCGGCCGGACCGCTGACGGTTGTGCGGCTGTTGCGCACGGCGCTTCCCGCCTTCGGTGCTTTCGGAGAACGTGACGATTTCGCCATGGTTGAGCTGTTATCGAAGAAGGCCTGTCAAGTTGTTTTGGAATCGCTCGTCGAGGAGTCGGACGAGCGCATGGGCGGCTGGCATCGGAGCATGTCCCGTACCACCGGAGCGCGGAGCATGAGCGTAGCGACCGGCCGCCGCACGCCGGTCACTTGGCGTGCAACCCTCCCGGCGAGATTGGCGTCAGCGCGCCACGATCGGCAGTCGAAGGCCTACCGTGTGGGCATCGGAGGTGATCGCGCGGCCGGGCTGACCGAGCGTGTCGTGGGAGGGCGGGCGCGCTAGGGCCGGTTGAACAGGGAGGGCCGGTCGAACAGCGAACCGGTCGAACGGTGACGTGGTCGCGTCGATACCAGTCGCGTGAAAGTCGACGCCAGCCGAGTGAAAGGAGCGTCGAGGCGCGGTGTCGAGGCGGGGGCGGAATGCCCGCCCGCGCCCCGTTCCGACTTGGGTGAAAGGGCATCGCGGCAGCGTGAACGCTGCCGCGAGCCCATGAGCTCGTCGACCCCGCAGGGCCAGCGTTACCGCTGCGAGGAGAGCGTGCCTCCCGGCTGAAGCGTAATCGTCTGCTCCGCTACCGACTCGACCTTCGGACGCGAGTAGAAGATCGGGAAGTAGCGGCCGCGCGACCAGAGATCGAAGAGGTCGCGGTAGTGCGGGCTGCGCGGATCGCCGGATTGACCGGGATTGTTGAGCGCGACGGAGCGATCCCAGTCGTCGAGGTCGGCGATCATCTTCAGCGACCCGCCCGACGTCTGGTTGTCGGCGCCTCCGGTTGCCGTCACCGTGTAGCTGTCGCCGCCGCGCGGGGCCGGCCCCACGTCGAGCTGAGTCCGCATCTCCGGCGTGACCGCGCCGCTCAGCGGGTGATGGATGAGGGCGTGGTGATACGCCGCCTGGCCGTACTTCCACGTCGCCATGTCGGGCCCGAGCTTCTTCGTCAACTCGGCGACCGCTTCGGCGAGACTCGTGCCGAGGATGGCGTCACGCGCGCCGAGGGGATCCTTCCCGAACCGCCCGTCCGGCGCCAGCATCATCCCGATGAGCACCTTCATGCCCACCGCACCGAACGCGCTCCTCGCCGCGGGCGGCACGAGGCGATCCCGCACGTTGGCCAGCAGCCGCCGCTGCCACATCTCGTAGATCGCCGCCGCGGCCGAGTTCTTGTCGAGCACGTAATTCCACCCGACGAGCGCCTCCTGCGCCTTGACGACGGCGGCATCCGAGAGGGGGAGATCGCGCAGAAGCGGAACGAGCGACCGCGCAGGCAGCGAGAGGTCGTCGTTCTGCAGGCGCATCATGTCCGCCACGGTGTGCAGCTGACCCGAGGCCAGCAGTTCCGAGATACGCGACGCGCGGAAGGGATCGGTTCCCGTGTGATGCTGCGCCTCAGCGTACGGATAGTCGTTCGGGAACAGGTAGTTGTTCGCCGTCACCCAGTAGCCCTTGTCCGGGTTCTCCACGTGCGGCAACGCCTTGATGGGCAGGTAGCCGTCCCATTCGAAGCGGCCGTCGCCCGGCACGGGCACGAGCCCGCTCCATCCGCGGCGAATGGGGGTGATGGCCACGGCCTGATAGCCGATGTTGCCCTGGGTGTCCGCCCAGACCATGTTCTCGGCGGGAATGCGACTGTAGGCGCACGCCTCGCGGAACTCCTCCCAGGTCGTAGCCTGGTCCATGCGCAGGCTCGCCAGGTATGGGGCAGCGCCTCGTTCCATCCACGCCGCGCGCAGCGCGTACGCCTTGTGGTTCTTGGTGTCCTCGTAGAGAACCGGTCCGTGCCGCGTGTACTTGAGCTCCACGGCGACGGGCGATTCACCCTCGACCGCGATCGTGTCCTTCAGGATGCGCATGTCCTCCCAGCCGCCGCGGTACCGGTACTGGGTGGGGTTGGCCGGGTTGGTGTCGTAGACGTACAGGTCCTCGCCGTCGGTCCCGAAGATCGTCAACCCCCACGCGCCGAACTCGTTGTGGCCGATCGACACTCCCGGAAGCATCGGCTCGCCTCCACCGATGACGTTCCAGCCTGGCGCGACCAGGTGCACCCAGTAGCGCAGCGACGGCGCGCCCTGCGCCCGGTGCGGATCGTTCATGAGCAGCGGCTTGCCCGTCTGGGTCAGACGGCCGCTCACCACCCAGTTGTTGCTCCCGATGTCCTCTCGGCGCTGACTGAGATCCTCGGCCGTCGGCGTGTGGACGGCGTCGTCCAGCCGGGCCGCCGCGCCTGGCCCGCGGTAGGCCGGCTGCAGATCGTCAGGCGTGAACTCGATGGGCTCGCGAAACGCGTTGTACAGCTCGATCACGCTGGTGGTGAGCAGGCTGGCGTCGATCGCCGGGTCGATCTCCAGCTGGGGATCGCCGCCGTAGAACGAGGACAGGTCTTTCACCGCATCGGCCCCCATCGCATGGACGGCGCGCGCCATGTTCAGTTCCTGGCCGAGATTGCCGAGCAGGCCGTTGTGGCGCGAGATGATGGCTGCCGTGGTCCAATGCTCCGGCTGAATGCCGAGCATCTTGAACTCGATGGGAAGGTCGTCCGGCCGCCGGCGCGCCTCGTCGATGTAGGCGTTGATGCCGTCCACGAAGGCCGTCACGATGGCCTTGCCGCGGGGATGGTACCAGTTCAGCTCGGCGTCGAGGTCGCCGCGGAACATGTGGAGCCGGGTGCCGATATCCCGCTTGAGCGCCTTGCGGCCCAGGATCTCGGCGACGGTGCCCGTTGCCTGCCTCCGCCAGATCTCGAACTGGAACAGACGGTCACGCGCGGCCGCGTACCCCTGCGCGAAGAAGAGGTCGTGCTCGTTCTTCGCGTAGATGTGGTTGAGACCCCAACGATCGCGCACGATCTCGACGCTCTCGGTAAGGCCAGGGGCCTGTAGCGTGGCCGGGGCCGATGGTCCCGGCGACGTGACGGCCTGGCCGTGAAGGGGCGAGGTCAGCCCCAGGACGATGAGAGCTGCCGCAGCCTGCGACACACAAGTGCGCACGTCGAACCTCCTGTCAATCGCGCCAGAAACGCGAGTTTTCCGTGGGAATACGAATGGAACGGTTGGTGGACGAGTGGTCGATCCCATGCCGCCGTGCCCGCTCATCCGGTGATTCTCCGGCAAGGGGCCGGATTTGTCACGCGCGCGAAGCTGGGGCGACTGCCCGCCCGCGTCATCGTCGCCCGTGATCCGGCGGTCCAACTTGGCCTACTATAGGGGCCACGTTGGACCCGCGGTTTCTCGACACGCTTGCTTCCCTCGTCCCCGACTCCCTCGTCCGCGACGCGTCGGAGCTCCTGATCTACGAATCGGACGCGCTCGTCCACCTGCGTTCGAAACCCGGGACCGTCGTGCTGCCCCGATCGACGGCCGAGGTGCAGGCGGTGGTGCGTCTCTGCCACCAGCATGGAGTCCCGTTCGTCGCGCGGGGTCATGGCACCGGGCTGTCAGGCGGCGCGCTTCCCCATCCCGACGGCGTGCTGATCGTGCTCTCGCGGCTGAACCGGATCCTCGACGTCGACATCCCGAACCTGCGCGTCACCGTCGAGCCCGGCGTCACGAACCTGGAGATCAGCAGGCGCGTCGCGCCGCACGGGTGCTACTACGCGCCGGATCCGTCGAGCCAGAGCGTCTGTTCGATTGGCGGCAACGTGGCCGAGAACTCCGGCGGCGCCCACTGCTTGAAGTACGGCTTCACCGTTCATCACGTGCTCGGCGTCGAGATGGTCCTGCCCAACGGCGATCTCGTGCAGGTCGGCAGCCCCACGCTCGACGCCCCGGGCCTCGACCTGCTCGGCGTGGTGATCGGCTCGGAAGGCACCTTGGGCGTGGTCACCAAGGCCACCCTGCGGCTCCTGCGCAAGCCCGAGGCGGTGCTGACGCTGTTGGCCGCGTTCGACTCGATCGACGCGGCGGGAGGCGCGGTGTCGTCGATCATCGGGCACGGCATCGTGCCCGCCGCGGTCGAGATGATGGACCGGTTGACGATCCGCGCCGCCGAAGCGGCGGTCCATCCGAACTTTCCCGACCAGGAAGCGGTGCTCATCGTGGAGCTCGACGGTCCTCAAGTCGAGGTCGACGAGCTGTTCGACATCGTCGAGCGGGTGTGCCGCGATGCCGGGGCGCTGTCGGTCGAAGTCGCCCGCGACGCCGCACAGCGCGAGCGCATCTGGAAGGGGCGGAAGGCGGCGTTCGCGGCCATGGGACGCGTCTCGCCCAACTACTACGTCCAGGACGGCGTCGTCCCGCGGACCAAACTGCCCGAGGTGCTCCGGCGGATTCGCGATCTCGAAACCCGTTCCGGCCTCCGGATCGGGAACGTCTTCCACGCGGGAGACGGCAACCTGCACCCGCTCATCTGTTACGACGGGACCGTTCCTGGCCAGGCGGAACACGCCGAGCAGGTGGCGTCGGAGATTCTCCAGTACTGCATCGAGGCGGGCGGCGCCATCACCGGCGAACACGGCGTCGGCGCGGACAAGAAGGGCTACATGTCGAAGATGTTCGCCGACGTGGACCTCGACGCGATGCAGCTGCTGCGGTGCGCGTTCGATCCGTCGGGCATCTGCAATCCTGGCAAGGTGTTCCCGACACCGCGCCTCTGCGGCGAGGTGCCCGGTCCGTACCGCGCCCATCCGGTCGAGCGGTTGGGTCTCGCCGAGCGTCTGTGATGGTGGCCACGGCTCTCGAACCACTGGATGCGGCGATGGCGGCCCGGATGCTGGCCGACGCCGCGCGCGAGGCCCGACAGATCGTGCCCGCCGGGAGCGGGACCAAGATGCGCGGCATGCCGATCGCCCCGGACGCGCTGCCGCTCAGCTCGGCGCGTCTGGTCACCGGCCTGGCGCACTACGCCGGCGACCTCGTGGCCACCGTGCCTGCCGGCGCCCGGCTGCACGACGTCAACGCCGCGCTGGCGACCCAACGGCAGTGGCTGCCGCTCGACCCCCCGTTTGCGGCGGAAGCGACCATCGGAGGAATCGTTGCCGCGAACGACAGCGGTCCGCGGCGCCAGCGGTACGGCGCGCCGCGCGACCTCATCATCGGTATCGAGGTCGCGCTGACCAACGGCACCGTGGTCCACGCAGGCGGACGGGTCGTCAAGAACGTCGCCGGCTACGATCTTGCGCGCCTGTTCTGCGGGTCGCGCGGGAGCCTCGGGATGATCACGAGCGTCACCTTCAAGCTCGCTCCGATGCCCCACGCCTCCTGTACGGTCGTGGCCCGCTTCGGCAGCGCCGCGGACGCCGTATCGGCGGCGCTCCAGCTCGCGGCCTCGCCGCTGACCCCGTCGACGATCGAGCTCTCGTCGCCGGAGCCGAGCCTGCTCGTGCGCTTCGAGTCGACCGCCGGTGCGACGGAGCGAATGGCCGAGGCTGCCGCGGCCATTCTTGCGCCCGCGAGCCGGGACGTCGCAAAGGTCGCCGGCGAGGCGGAGGCGCGCCTCTGGCGCGAGTATGACGAGGGGCGCGGCGCGGAGGGGCTGACGCTTCAGATCGCTCTGCTGCCCACCGCCTCCGCGACAGTGCTGAACGCGATCGAGCGCGCGGCGGCCGAGCACGGCGTCTCTTCGAAGGTGGTCGGACGGGCGGCGCTCGGGGTCTTCAGAGTCGCCGCGGACGGCACCTCCGAATCGCTGATCGCCTTCGCCACAGCCGTCCGTGCAGCGGTGCACGACGTTCGTGGCCATCTGCAAGTGGCCGGCGCACGCGACGCGCTCGCCCCCCAGGTCGCAGCCCTCGCCGATGGATCCGGATCTGCGGCGGCGGTTGGTGAAGCGGTGAAACTGCGTTTCGATCCCGCCGGGATACTCCCGTATCCCTGGCCCCGAGCTTCGCGTGGCTGAGAACCCGTTCACCTCGCTCGAACCCCTCGAACCGTTGATGGACAAGTGCGTCCATTGCGGATTCTGTCTGCAGACCTGTCCGAGCTACCTGCTGCTCGGCCGCGAGACCGACTCGCCGCGCGGGCGCATTTACGCGATGCGCGCCGGGATCGAGGAGCGCATTCCGCTGTCGCCGACCGTGGTCGATCACTTCGACACCTGCCTCGGCTGCATGGCGTGCGAAACGGCCTGTCCGTCCGGCGTTCACTACGCGCCGCTCATCGAACAGACACGCGCCGCGATCGAGCAGCACCACACACGTCCGGCGACCGAGCGATGGTTCCGGCGGGCGCTCTTCGCGCTGCTGCCGTATCCGGGCCGCCTGCGCCTCCTGTCGTTGCCGCTGCTGATCCTCCAGCCCCTGCGGCGCGTCTCTGGCGTCATGCGTCTCCTGCCGGAGCGGCTCCGGATGCTGATGGCCCTGGGGCCGGAGGTGACGCCCGCGACATTCGTGCGCGAGACGCCGCGCTTCACCGCAGCGGTGGGACAGGAGCGGTTGCGTGTCGGCCTCGTGACCGGCTGTGTGCAGCGGGCGTTCTTCGGCGACGTGAACCAGGCCACCGCGCGCGTGCTCGCGGCGGAAGGCTGCGGTGTGTCGGCCCCGACCGATCAGGGCTGCTGCGGCGCGCTTGCGCTTCACGCGGGTGAGCCCGACCGCGCGCGTCAGTTCGCGCGCCAGCTGATCGCCGCCTTCGAACGTGCACAAGTCGACGTGGTCGCTGTCAACGCCGCTGGATGCGGATCGGCCATGAAGGAGTACGGTCAGCTGCTCCGGCACGACACCCAGTGGGCCGGGCGCGCCGAGGCGTTCTCGCGAAAGGTCAAGGACGTGACCGAGGTGCTGGCGCAGCTCGGCCCTCCACGCGCGACGCGGCACCGGATCGACGCGCGCGTGGCGTACCACGACGCCTGTCACTTGGGCCATGCGCAGGGCGTTCGCCGCGAACCGCGCGACCTGCTGGCGGACATTCCTGGGCTCACGCTGGTGCCGGTCGCCGAGAGCGAGATCTGCTGCGGGAGCGCCGGCATCTTCAACCTGACGCAGCCCGAAATGGCTGCGACACTCGGACGCCGGAAGGTCGGCCACCTCGCCGAGGGAGCCCCGGACGTGGTCGTCACCTCGAATCCCGGCTGCATCCTGCAGATCCGCGCCGCCGCCCGGGAAACCGGCCGCGACTTCCGGGTCCTGCACATCGTGGAACTGCTGGACGCGTCGATTGCCGCCCGCACGCTTGCCCCCTAGACGCGCCCTCCTCACTTTCCCTTTCCACCCCCCCTTCTCCCCTCGCGTTTCTTGTACGTTCCGCCCGCTCCTAGTAGAATTGAAGCCATGGCTCCCGAGGTCGAGATCTACGACACGACCCTCCGCGACGGCACCCAAGGCGAAGGCGTCACGTTTTCGGTGACGGACAAGCTCCGAATCGCGGAGCGGCTGGACGGCTTCGGTGTGCACTTCATCGAGGGCGGGTGGCCGGGGTCGAACCCTCGGGACATCGAATTCTTCGAACAGGCGCGACACCGCACGTTCCACCACGCGCGGCTGGCCGCGTTCGGGTCGACCCGGCGGAAGGACGTGAAGGTCGAGGCCGACGATCAGGTCCGCCTGCTGATCGACGCGGCCACACCGGTCGTGACGATCTTCGGGAAGACCTGGCTCCTGCACGTGCGCGAGGTGCTGCAGACGTCGCCGGACGAGAACCTGGCGATGATCGCCGATACCGTCCGGCACCTGAAGGCGCACGGCAAGTTCGTCGTGTACGACGCCGAGCACTCGTTCGACGGCACCAAGGAGGATCGCGAATACGCGCTCGCCACCTGGATGGCCGCGGCGCAGGCCGGCGCCGACTGCATCACGCTCTGCGACACCAACGGGGGATCGCTCCCCGAGGAGATTGCCGAGATCACCCGCTTCGCGCGGGCGCACGTCGGGACGCAGCTCGGCATCCACACGCACGACGACATCGGCCTCGGCGTCGCCAACGCGCTTGCGGGGATCGAGGCCGGCGCCACGCACGTGCAGGGCACGCTGAACGGCTACGGCGAGCGGACCGGGAACTGCAACCTCACGAGCGTCATGCCGATCGTGCAGTTCAAGATGCATCTCGCGTCGATCCCGGCCGAGTCGTTCTCCCAGCTCAAGGAGCTCTCGCGATTCGTCGACGAAACCGCCAACCTGCGTCCCAATCCGCGGCTGCCGTGGGTCGGGAGCTCGGCCTTTTCACACAAGGGCGGCGCGCACGTCAACGCCGTGCAGAAGGTCATCCGCAGCTACGAGCACATCGACCCGACCCTGGTCGGCAACAGCCGGCACGTGTTGATCAGCGACCTCGCTGGACGCAGCAACGTCGTGATGAAGGCGCGGGAGCTCGGATTCGACATCAGCAACAGCACACCTCAGCTGCGCCAGATTCTCGACCGCATCAAGGAGCTCGAACACCAGGGCTACGAGTTCGAATCGGCTGATGGGTCGCTGGCCCTCCTGATCCGGCGCTCGCTGACCCAGTCGCCGCCGCCGTTCGTGGTCGACGCGTACCACGTGTCGGTGCGGCGCGACGGCCCGTCGTCCAGCTGCGAGGCGGTGGTGAAGGTGCGAGTGGGGGCGGAGTCCGAGCATCGCGTTGCCGAAGGCGACGGTCCGGTGAACGCGCTGGACGCGGCGCTGCGCTCGGCGCTCGTGCGGTACTATCGCGGACTCCACGACGTGACGCTCACCGACTACAAGGTTCGCATCATCGACTCGCGCAGCGGCACCGCCGCGCGCACACGCGTCATCATCCAGTCTGGCGACGGCACGTCGGAGTGGGGCACGGTCGGCGTCAACGACAACATCGTCGAAGCCAGCCTGCAGGCCTTGGTCGACAGCCTCGAATACGCGCTGGTTCGAAAAGACGTCGGTGTGTCTGTAGAATCCTAACCGTTGGCCACGAGCATCCGCTGGGTACGCCTGTTCAATCAGGCCCTGCTGGCCGGGGCGGTGCTCCTCGCGCTGCCCTATGCGTTCGGGCCGATCTACCGCTTCCCTGACACCGGTGCGTTCTCCGGGCCGCGCATCTGGAACCCCTACGCGGATCTCGCGGGCACCTGGCAGCGCGCGAATCTCCACGCCCACGGGCGCGCCTGGAGCGGCCTGACCAACGGCGTGCAACCGTCCGCCGAAGTCGAGGCGCGATACCGGAGCATGGGCTACAGCGTCCCCGGCATCTCGAACTACCAGGCCATCACCAGGCTCGGCTCCAGCCCCACCGTGCCGCTCTACGAACACGGGTACAACGTCGGCAAACACCATCAGCTGGCCATCGGCGCCCGCGAGGTGGACTGGTTCGACTTCCCACTCTGGCAGTCCATCCATCACCTGCAGTACGTGATCGATCGCGTGGCGCGCAAGTCCGAGCTCGTCGGCCTCAACCACCCGAATTCCCGCGACGCCTACGGCAACCAGGCCCTTCGCGTCCTGACGGGATACCAGCTCATCGAGGTCGCCAACGGTCCGTTCACGGCCGAGGAGCTCTGGGACGAAGCGCTGTCCTCGGGCCACCCGGTCTGGGGCATGGCGAACGACGACTCGCACGACCTGGAGGATCTGGAACGGCGAGCCGTGGGCTGGACGATGATCAACGCACCGACGCCGTCGCGCGACGACATCCTGCCCGCGCTCAAGATGGGCCGCTCATACGCCGTGCTCCGGACCGGGGCGATCGACGCCGGTGGAATAACCAGGCTCGAGTCCGTCGAGGTCCACGGCGATACGCTGCGGGTCGCCATTGCCGGCGCCCCGGCGCATATCGCGTTCGTCGGCCAGGGCGGCTCCATTCGCAAGCGGGTGAAGGACGCGCTGCACGCCGAATACACGCTGTCGGGCGGCGACACCTACGTGCGCACGGTCATCACGTCGCCGCAAACGGTGCTGTATCTGAATCCGGTGATCCGCTGGGACGGGCAGCATCTGACCCCGCCGGCCGCCACGGTCGACTTCGCGTGGACCTGGACGTTTCGCGGCGCGCTCGCCCTCTGTTGCGCGCTCGCGGTGGTCGGCGTGCGATTCCGCCACGTCGCCGGACGCACACCCGCGCGAGACGTGCTCGTCACCGGAGAATAACGTTCCTTCATGACACGCCTCGCCGTTCCTCTCGTCCTGCTCCTGATCTGTTCGTCGCCCCTGCACGCGCAGCAGCCGGCCGCTCGGCCGGAGCTCGGCGGCCCTCTTGTCAACGATTACTCGCAGCAGCTGCTGCAGGATCTGCCCTCGGGCGACAACCTGTTCTCCGTCCTCGAAGTGCTGCAGCCGACGCTCATCACCGACCGATTCACCGGCGGCGGACTGTCAGTGGGACAGCCCGCACGGGTCGGAGGGTTCCTGCCCTCCTGGACGCAGACGTTGTTTCAGATCGACGGCGTCAACGTCACCGACCCCACCGGTATCGGCGCGCCGCTCTTTCTCCCTGACCTCGCCTTCATCGGACGGATGCGCGTCAGAACCGGCATGATGAGCGGCGGCGAACCTTGGTCAGGGCTGTCCGTCGACCTGGCACCGGTGGCGTCAGGGAACGCATGGGGCGGGCTGTTCGAGGCTGGCACGGCGCGCGGCGCGTTGACCACCGACGGCCCGGCCACCGGAGCGCCCACGCTGGCGCGCACCACAACGTGGGATCGAAGCTCATTCGTCGCGTCCGGCCCGCTCGCCGCCGGACGAGGCGGTGCGGTACTGGGCATCTCCGGGGCGACCGCTTCGCGTGTCGACCGCCGCGAGCCCGCGGCGACCGGACGCCAGGTCTCCGGCTTCGGCAGCCTGCGCCTCGACCTGACCTCGGAGGATCAGCTCCGGGCCATCGGCTGGATCCAGCGGCGCGACGCCCCGCTCGACCAGAGAGCCGTGTTGCGGCTGCCCGACGCCGGCACCACGTTCACCAGCCTCCACACGCAAGCGGTCTGGGAGCGGCGCAGCGCCGCGCGGTCCATCCGCGCGCACACGAGCTTTTCTCAGCGCTCGGGTACGGTCGACACCGGCGCGCTGGCGCAGAACGGCATCATGGAGCGGCTCGTCGATGGCCCGCCGCAGGCATTTTCGCTCCTGTCGAACCAGACGGTCCGCCTGTGGTCCGCTGGCGCCACGTACGCGCCCCGACTCGTCGTCGGCGACCGCACACACGACGTGTACGCGAGCGCTGACATCCTCCGGGCATCCGTCCGCACGCCGCAATCCTTCCAGGGCGTCGTCGGCGAACTGGTCGACGGCGTCCCCGCTCGGGTCTGGAGCTTTGCGCCGGCCGGAGTCGAGTCGAGCCGTGCCTCGACGACGTTCGGCGCGACGGTGGGCGATCGCGTGGCGATCGGCCCGCGCGTGAGCGTCGACGCGAGCCTTCGGATCGAATCGTTGAGCGGATCGGCACGCGGCGCCGCCGACGGCATCTCGTGGACCAACCTGCTCCCGCACGCGGCCGCCCGCCTGGCGCTCACCGAGGACGGCCGCCTTTCCGCGTTCGGCGCGTACTCGCGCTATGGCGACAGACTGCTACTCGACTACCTGGCCATCGGGGACCCTGCCGCCTCCACGGCGACCGCACGCGACTGGCAGACGGCGCCCGATGCCTTGTCGCTCACCTCGCTCGGCGCGATCGTGTCGCGCTGGGGGCCCGGTACCGGCGGTGACCCGTCGTTCACGACCATCGACCCGTCGCTGCGGCGTCCGACGACCGACGAGTTCCTGGTGGGCATCGAGGCACGCCCGCGCGAACACATGCTGCTTCGCTTCACCGGGGTGGCGCGCCGGCAGAACAACCTGCTCGGGCTCGTCAACACCGGCGTGACCGCGGCGGCGTACGACACCTTCGAAGTGACCGACCCTGGCGGCAAGGCGCTCGACGCCAGCGACGACAAGGTGCTGACGATCTACGATCGCCGACCATCCTCGTTCGGCCTGGACAGGTACCGCCTCACGAATCCGGGGCAGGACGCCGCGTTCAAGGGGTTCGAGATCACGCTCGGCTACACGAGCGATCGCTTCACGCTGCTCGGCGGCGGCACCGCTGGCATGGCCGAGGGGTCCGGCGCGAGCCGGGGATTCGGTCCGCTCGAGAACGACCAGACGATACTGGGCGAGCTGTTCGCCAATCCCAACGCGGCCACGCTCGCGCGCGGACGGCTCTTCACCGACCGAGCCTACACCGGCAAGCTCGCGGCGATCGTCGCGCTACCCTCCGACGTACGGGTCGGCTTGATCGCACGCTACCAGGACGGGCAGCCTTTCTCCCGCGTCCGCGTGTTCACCGACCTGCGTCAGGGCGCGGAGGCGATTCGCGGCTTCGCGAGCGGCGACTCGCGCTTCATGTTCATCGGGACGCTCGACGTTCGTGTTCAGAAGCGCGTCGCGCTTCGGCGAGGCAGCGTCGCGGTGTTTCTCGACGGCTACAACGTGCTGAACATGTCGAACTCTGTCGAAGAGGACGTGGCCCGAGCGGTCGATGTCCGCATTCCGACGGCGATTCAGCCGCCGCGGACGCTCCAGGTCGGCATCAGGCTCGGCTTCTGAGCGCCCTTCGACGCGCGCACTCGTGACCGGAGCGCCGCGGCCTCAGTCGAACGTGTTGCACTGACGGGGATCCCCCGTCTCCATCCCACGCTGGAACCACTCGACGCGTTGCGCCGAGCTCCCGTGCGTGAAACGCTCGGGCATGACGCGGCCGGTCGCTTCGTGCTGCAGGCGGTCGTCCCCGATGGCCGCGGCCGCCGCGAGCGCCTCTTCGGCGTCTCCCGGCTCGAGCTCCACGCCGCCGCGCTCGAACCGCCCTCCGCGCGACGCGACGTGTCCCCAGACGCCCGCGTAGCAGTCGGCCTGGAGCTCCAGCGCCACTCCTGCACTCTCGGCCCCGACGCGGTCGCGCCCCACACGTTCGTTCGCCCCGAGCAGATTCTGCACGTGGTGGCCGAACTCGTGGGCGATGACGTAGGCCTGCGCGAAATCGCCGGGCGCAGCGAATCGGCGTTCCAGCTCCGAGAAGAATCCCAGGTCGAGATAGACCTTCGCGTCCACCGGGCAATAGAAGGGCCCCGACTCGCTTTCGGCCGACCCGCACGCCGACCGGATGGCGTCGCGAAACAACACGACCCGCGTCTCCTGGTACCGGCTCCCCAGCAGTTCCTGCCACACCTGCTGCGTATCTCCGGCGACCGCGTCCACGAAGTCGACCATCCGCTCCTCGTCCGGTGTCGTACGCAGGTCGGCCGGCGCATCACCGACCGACGACGAGGGCGCCCCGGGGCTGTCGCTGAGGAGCGACAGAAAATCCGTCCCTGTGGCCCAGCTGAGGACCAACAGCACCAGCACGCCGCCGACACCGATCGGAACGCCTCCGCGCATGCCGCGCCGCGCGCGCACGTCTTCGATGTTGTCGCGATTCCCTCGAGACCATCGCATCGCTTCTGCTCCCGTCGAGATGTCTCTTCGTTTTCAAACGCCGGGTCCGCCGTTCGACGTCCACGGGACGTCCGGACGGATGACGCGAATCGAGAGGACGCGTGCGCGATCGCGTTGATGAGCTCCGCCGCGACGCGCTAGACCACCGGCGCTGATGCGGCCGGCTCGACATCGCTCCGTGACTAGAGTGCGGCGGCCGTCTGCGTCTGGGGTTTGCTCTCCCACCACGCCTGGAAGTCCTTGAACGCTCTACTCAGGTGCACCGGTTCGTTCAGCTGGCCTTGTACGACTTCCGCGGTCTTGTAGCCGTTGCCCGTGACGCACACGACCACCGATTCGTCGCGCCGAATGACCCCGCGCTTCACCAGATCGATCGTGGCCGCCAGCGTCGTTCCGCCCGCCGGCTCGGTGAAGATGCCTTCGGTCTCCGCCAAGAGGCGGATCGCGTCGACGATCTGCCGATCGTCCACCGCCGCGCCGGTGCCTCCGGTCGCCTTCACGGTCTGGATCACCTGATATCCATCGGCGGGGTTGCCGATGGCGATCGACTTGGCGATCGTGTCCGGCTTGACCGGCTCCGGATACTCCGCCCCCTCGAGGATGGCCGTGACGACCGGCGCGCAGCCGGCGGCCTGCGCCGCGTGAATCTTCGGGAGCTCACCGTCGACGAGCCCGACCTGCTTCAGTTCGCGCAGTCCGCGGGCGATGCGCGGCAGAAGCGTCCCGCCGGCCACGGGCGAGACCAGATGCTGCGGATACCGCCAGCCGAGCTGTTCGACGATCTCGAAGCCCATCGTCTTGGCGCCCTCGGCATAGTAGGAGCGCAGGTTGATGTTCACGAAGCCCCAGCCGTAGCGATCCGCCACCTGCGTGCACAGCCTGTTCACATCGTCGTAGTTGCCGGCGATGGCGAGGATCGTCGGGCCGAAGATCGCGGAGCCGAGGCGCTTGCCCGCTTCCAGGTTGTCGGGGATGAAGACACAGCACTCCATGCCGAGCCGCGCCGCGTGTGCGGAGACCGAGTTGGCGAGGTTGCCCGTCGACGCGCACGCGAGCACGTCGAAGCCGAGCTCTTTCGCCCGCGTCGCCGCGACCGAGACGACGCGATCCTTGTAGGAGAGGGTCGGATGGTTGACCGAGTCGTCCTTGACGTACAGCTCGCGCAGGCCGAGGCGCTCGGCGAGGCGGGTGCAGCGCACGAGCGGCGTGAAGCCCGAATGGAATCCGCTCTGCGGCTCGCCGGTGATCGGCAGCAGCTCGCGATAGCGCCAGATGTTCTTCGGGCGCGAGGCGATCCGCTCCCGCGTCAGGTTGATGGCCGCGTAGTCGTAGAACGGCTCGAGCGGTCCGAGGCACTTCTCGCAGACGTAGGTCGCCTCGGCGGGAAACGTGGCCTTGCACAGATGGCATTGCAGTCCGAGAAGAGCGCTCACACAGCCTCCGCTAGCTCTGAATCCGAGAAACCCGTGACCGTGCGCGGCGGCGCCAGCACGGGGGCCGGCACGATGGCGGCGCGATCCCTGGCGATGGTCAGCACGTCACCCAGTATCGCCACGGCGATCGCATCGGCACCGGCGCCGCGGCCGGTCACGGTCAGGTCGCCCGCATGGGCGCACGACACGACCGCCGCATTCTGCGGTCCGTCCACGCGCGCCAGAAGCGATTCCTGAGGGACGACGATCGGCGCGACCCACGCCGACAGCCGCCCCTGCCCGCTGTCGTACGCGGCGTGGGCCACCTGCCGGATGCGTCCGCCGCGCAGGCGCGCGGCCGTCAACTGCTGCGCATCCACCCGTGCCGTGGTCCGCGTCTCGATCGCGGCCGGCAGCACGCGGACGCCGAACGCGAGCGCACAGACGATCGCAAGCTTGGCCGCGGCATCGGCGCCGTCGAGATCGTGCGACGGGTCGGCCTCGGCGATGCCGAGCGCGCAGGCTTCCGCGATTCCCTCGTCGATCGAGCACCCGGTGGCCTCCATGATCGACAGCACCGCGTTGCTCGTGGCGTTCAAGACCGCGTCGATGCGCAGCACGCGGTCACCGGCGAGGCTCTCGCCCAGCGTGCGCACGAGCGGCATCGCGCCTCCGACGGCGGCCTCGTACCGGAGTTGACGCCCCTGCCGCTCGGCCAGCGACAGCAGCGCGGGCCCGTGATGCGCGATCACCTGCTTGCTGCCGGTCACGACAGACTTGCCCGCGAGCAGTGCGGCGCGAACGTAGTCGACGGCGGGCTCGGATCCGGGAAGCGTTTCGATGAGGACGTCGATGTCGGACGCGAGGAGGTCGTCGAAGCGGTCGGTCCAGGAGAGCTCGGCGATCGCGTCGGGCTGGCGGCTGCGCTGCTCGCGGGCGCGCCGATCGCAGATGAGGCTGAGGGCAACCGCGCCGGGGCGGTCTGGAGCGGTGAGGCGGCGGGCCACCGCGGCACCGTGGGCGCCGAAGCCGAGGATGCCGACGCGACAGCGATCGGCATGCCCCGGGCTGTTGCCCGATGTCTGGAACGAGTTGAGCCCCACGTTCGCGTTATACCAGACGCCGAAAACGCGAGGCAACAACTTTTATCGACGCATCTACATCAGTAGATTCGCAATGGGCCGGCCCGCCACGACCGTGCCAGGCGCGCTACGCCGAGCACTCGCCGTCCATCACTTCCGGCGTGTACTCGCCGGTCTCGGCCAGATCGATGAAGTCGTCGGGGCTCGCCTGATCGGCGGTCAGCTGCTGCAGATCGTTCAGCTCGCTCGTGACCCGCGGGAGCTCGATCCGCTGGAAGAACTCCGGCGCCGACTCGCCCGTGCCCTTCTCGCGGTCGTAGAACTGAATGAGCCGCTCCAGCGCTTCCGGAACGCGCCGCGCCGGGATCTTCGCGACCGTGCGCGCGAAGCTGGCGCCCGCGGCGGTGGTGCCGCCGCCGACCATCACGAAATACTGTGGGACGGCGCGGCCGTTGATGCGGCGCACGCTCCCCTGGAACCCAATCGTCGCAATGTGGTGCTGTCCGCACCCGTTCGGGCATCCGCTCATCTTGATCCGCGCGCCATCGGCTTTCGCGATCAGATCCGGGCGCCCGCGCAGCGTGTCCTCCAGCAGGCGGCCGAGACCCCGTGACTGCGTGACCGCCAGCCGGCAGGACTCCGCGCCTGGGCAGCTCGTCACGTCGGCCACCGTCGCCGCTTCCGCGAGGCCCAGGCTCGCGGCCGACAGCCGCCGATACAGCTCCCGCACCTCGCCGACCGGCACCCAGCGGAAGACCAGGTTCTGCTCGGGGGTGATGCGCACGGTGCCGTCGCCGTACGCGCGCGACAACTCGGCGATCACCCGCATCTGCTCGCTGGTCATGTCTCCGAGCGGCACGGTGGCCGTCACCATCACGAATCCGAACTGCTTCTGCGGACGCACGTTGGTCTGACGCCAGCGCTGGTACTGCTCGTCGGTCGACAGCAGCACCGGAACGATCGTCGGCGTGATCCCCGGTCCGTTGGGCGGGGTCGCCGACACGCGCGACACGATCAGGCTCGGCGACGGCGGTTCACTCCGCGTCCATTCAGGCACCGACTCCATTTCCGCCGCCTCGATGTGCAGCTGCGGCACCTGCCCCTCGCCGACGCACCAAGCGAGCGCCTTCTGGTACTCGGCGACGAACCGGTCCCATCCGAGCTGCTTGATCATGAACTTCATGCGGTTCCGCTGGCGGTGCTCGTAGTCGCCGTGCTCCTTGAACACGATCAGCACGGCCTCGCAGACGCGGTAGAGCTCCGTCACCGGCGTGAACTCGTGAATGGCGCCGGCCGCCTTGCACATGATCGCGGTGCCGCCGCCCGCCAACACCTTGAAGCCGCGCGTCCCGTCCGGCCCAATCTCCGCCTTGAACGCAAGGTCGTTGATCGCGATCATCGCGTGATCGTCGGGGCATCCCTCGAAGGCGATCTTGAACTTGCGCGGCAGCGTCGAGCTGAGCCGGTGTCCCAGCAGGAACCGGGTGACGGCGTCGGCGTACGGCGTGACGTCGAACCGCTCGTCGGCCGCGGTTCCGGCATACGGGCACGCGGTGATGTTCCTCACCGAGTTCCCGCACGCCTCGCGCGTCGTCATGCCCACGTCTGCGAGCAGCCGCATCGCCGGCTCGACATCGTGCAGCTTCACGAAGTGGAACTGGATGTTCTGCCGCGTCGTGATGTGCCCGAACCGGCGCGAGTAGCGCTCGCCCACGTCGGCCAGCGCCATCATCTGATCGGCCGAGATCACGCCCTGCGGAATCTTGATGCGCATCATCTGCGCGTCGTACGACTGCCGCTGGCCGTACGTGCCGCGCAGCAGGCGGAAGGATCGCCACTGTTCCGGCGTGATCTCGCCGCGCTCGTACTTCTCCAGGACGGAGACGAACTCGTCGATATCGGCCTCGTTCGCAAACGAGAGCCTCGTGCGCCCGTGGGTGTTCAGAGTCTGATGTGCTGACATCTATGTCCTCTTGTCCTCGCGTGGCCGCTATGTTCGCGCCCGTCGACCGTGTGTCTCCGTCGTGCTCTCGCTCGAGTCAGGCGCCGCCGCCGAACTCGATGCGGCGTGCAGGTCCGTTGCCCCCGCGTGCGCGCCGTTCAGCGCCAGGGCCGCCACCGCCCCGACGACGATCAGCGCGGGACCGCCGCTGGCCGCCGTCCCGCCGCCGGCCGCCAGATCGGCCAGCGTGCCGCGCCACACCTGCTGCGAGGCCAACGTGCCGTCGGCGACGATGGCCGCCGGAGTCGCCGCGTCCCAGCCGGCGCCGAGCAACTGCGCGCCAATGGCCGCGCGACGCGCGTACCCCATCAGCACCACCAGGGTGATGCCCTGTGGCTTCAGCGCGTTCACTGCGCCGGCGAACACCGCTTCGTCGTGCCCGCTGACCACGAGAAAGCCAGACGCGTGATCGCGATGCGTGAGCGGGATGCCGGCGCTCGCCGGGGCCGCAATCGCGCTGCTGATCCCGGGCACCACGTCATACGGCACGCCGGCCAGCTCGAGCGCTTGCGCTTCCTCGCCACCTCGGCCGAACACGAACGGGTCGCCGCCCTTCAAACGGACCACGCGCCGTCCGCGCCGCGCCTGTTTCACGAGCAGCGCCTGAATCTCCTGCTGCGACAGCGCATGGCGTCCCGCGCGCTTCCCGACGTAGAACCGCCGGGCACGCCGGGCGATCGCCAGGACGCGCTCGTCGACGAGTGCGTCGTAGAGCACCAGGTCCGCGGACCGCAGTACGGCGGCGGCCTTCCGCGTCAGCAGCGCCGGGTCGCCGGGCCCGGCGCCCACGAGCGAAACGTGCCCCGCCTTCTTCACTCCGCTCTTCTTCATCGCTTCGTCATCGCTGCCCGATTCACCGCTGGCGCACCGCGGAGGCGACCGTGACGCCCTCGGCCTCGGCCCCTTCACGCGGCTGCCCCTCTGCCGTTGCGCGGTCGCGCGCGCCCGCGTCGCCGCGACTCCCGTACAGGCGGTTCAATGCCGCGAGCAGCAGCGGGCGCCGCTCCTCCATCGGAACGCCGCGCCGGCGCCAGTCGATCCGGGTGTCGCGCGCCGTGTCCATCCACGCGTCCAGCTCCGACGGCAGCACATCGTCGATCGCCTCGCGCAGCAGTCCCGCCAGTGCCGGAGCCTCGCCGCTCGTCGAGATGGCGACCGTGACGCCCCCACGCCGCACGACGCCGCCCAAATATGCGGTCGCATTCGGCGGATCGTCGACAGCGTTCACGAACACCCTCCGTGCCTCCGCTGCCTGCGCGACGGCTCGATTCACCTCAGGCGTGGCCGCGGCCACCACCAGCCACGCGTCGTCCAGGTCCGACGGGTCGAACGGCCGTTCGGCGACTGGCACCCCGGACGCGCGCACGCCGGGGTGCACCTGCGGCGCAACGACGCGAACGTCGGCGCCGACGGCGAGCAGCTGGGTCAGCTTGCTCGCACCCACCGGGCCGGCCCCGACGAGCACGACGCGTCGGCCGCGCAGATCGAGGAACAAGGGCAGAAGCTCACGCATAACAAAAAAGCCCGGGAAGCTGACGCCTCCCGGGCCGGATCGTTCAGGAACGGTGCTGATCGGTGTTGCTCAGGATGACCACGGACCTGGACGGCTGGCGCGGAGGGCGTTATCCGCCACGCAACAACAGCAACAGCCGCAGACACGATTGATCACGATACATAGAAGTACAACCTTAGGCGCCCATTGGTCAAGTCAGCCGTCTGATCGGGGACGCGTCCGCCCGTTCCCGGTACACTGGGCGCCATGGTGGGTTCCTGCATGACGCGCGCCTCGGCGGCGATCCTCCTGTGCCTCGCGTGCTCGGCTGCCCCGGTCTCAGCCCAACGTTTGCCGACGACCGTGCAGCCGGAACATTACGACCTGGCGTTCGACGTGGACCTCGCGGGGGCGCGGTTCAGCGGCGACGAAACCATCCACGTGCAGCTCTCGGCGCCCCAGCGCCGGATCGTGTTGAACGCCGTCGATCTGCGCTTCGAACAGGTCGAGATCGCTGCCGCCGGCTCGACACAGGCCGCCAGGTGGGCCTTCGACCGCCCGACCGAAACTGTGGCGCTCACCGTGCCGCGGCCCATTCCGGCTGGTCCCGCCGACATTCGCATCCGGTATCGTGCCGACCTCAACCGGAGCCTTCGCGGCTTCTACCTCAGCACGGCCAACGAACGCCGCTACGCCGTCACGCAGTTCGAGTCGACCGACGCCAGGCGCGCCTTCCCGGCGTTCGACGAACCGGCGTTCAAGGCGACGTTCGCGCTGTCGCTCACGATCGACAAGGGCGACACCGCGATCTCGAACGGCCGAGTGGTCTCCGACACTCCCGCGGCAGACGGCCGCCGTCACACGCTGGTCTTCGACACGACACCGAAGATGTCGTCGTACCTCGTCGCCATGGCCGTCGGGGACTTCACCTGTCTCTCCGACGAAGCGGACGGAACGCCGCTTCGCATCTGCGCGACCCCGGGCAAGGAACACCTGCGCGGCGTGGCGATGAGTGCCGCCAGGGAAATCCTTCCCTACCTCAACCGCTACTATTCGCTCCCCTACCCATTCGGCAAACTCGACATCGTCGCCGTGCCCGACTTCGCCGCCGGGGCCATGGAGAACACCGGCGCGATCTTCTACCGCGAGGTCGACCTGCTCGCCGATCCCGCGACGGCCTCGGTGCCGAACCTCAAGCGCATCTGGTCGGTGCTGGCTCACGAGATGGCGCATCAGTGGTTCGGCGACCTCGTCACCATGCAGTGGTGGAACGACCTGTGGCTGAACGAGGGCTTCGCGACCTGGATGGAGACGCGGCCACTGGCGGCGTTGAAGCCCGAGTGGAACATCGAGGTAGACGAAGTCGCCGCGTCCCAGATGGCGATGAATCTGGACGCCCTCGCCTCGACGCACGCGGTCAGGGCGCCGGTCGAGACGCCGGATGAGATCGAGAGCGCGTTCGACGCTATCACCTATGAGAAGTCGGCGGCGGTTCTCCGGATGATCGAAGGGTGGGTCGGCGAGGACGCGTTCCGCCGAGGCGTCAACGAGTACCTGAGACAACATGCCTACGGCAATGCGACCGCCGAGGACTTCTGGGCGGCCATGACTCGCGTGTCCGGCAAACCCGTGGACGCCGTCCTCGCGACGTTCGTCAACAGCCCCGGCGTACCGCTCGTCTCGGTGGCCGGCGATTGCGAGACGGGTGACGAGGTCACGGTGACGCAGAGCCGATTTTTCCTGCAGCCGCCCGCGTCCCCGTCGGTGCTGCGGCCGCTCTGGCGCGTGCCGCTCTGCGCCAAGGGCGACGGGGCAACAGCCACGTGTGACGTGCTCGCGTCACGCACCGACACTCGCGCGTGCGCGCCGGGTCCCCAGCCGCTGTTCCTGAACTCCGGCGCGGAAGGCTACTACCGCACCGCTTACGACCGGCCGACGCTGCGGGCGCTGTCCGCCGGCGTGGCGGATCTAAGCGCGCCGGAGCGGCTGGCATTGTTGGGGGACGAGTGGGCGCTCGTGCGGGCGGGAGTCCACACCGCGGCGGACTACCTGACGCTCGCCGCCGGCTTCACGCGCGAGCGTGCGGCCGGCGTGCTCGACGAGCTCGCCCGCCGTCTCGGCACGATACACGATCACATGCTGACGCCGTCCACTCGCGCCGATTTCGAAACGTTCGTGCGGTCGCTGCTCCAACCGCTCCTGAGTGAGATCGGCGTCAGAGCGGCGCCGGGCGACGACAGCGAGACGCTGGCCAGCCGGGCGACCCTCGTGGGCGCGCTCGGCCGCTACGGCGGCGATGCCGCGGTGGCCTCGCAGGCGACCGCCGCGCTCGAGGCCGCGCTGCGAGGAGACACGACCCTCGAACCGACGGCGGCCGACGCGATGATCGCCGTCGCCGCCTCGAACGGCGACGCGACCCTCTGGAACGCGCTCGTGGCCGCCGCGCGTGAAGCACAGTCGCCAGGCGAACGCGAGCGCTACCTGTTTGCACTGACGCAGTTCACCGATCCGGACCTCATCGCGCAGGGGCTCGATCTCTCGCTTGGCGACGAGGTGCGATCGCAGGACACGGCGCGATTCCTGGGCCGGTTCCTGCGCAACCCGGCGGCGACGGCACAAGCGTGGGCATTCGTGAAGCGCAACTGGGCCCGGCTCGAGCCCCGCATCACGATCGCCGGCGGAGACTCGGGCCTGGTCCAGAGTTTGAGCGGCTTCTGTTCGGCGGAGGCGCGGCGCGACATCCGCCGGTTCTTCACCGAACACAAGCTGCCACGGGCCTCGCGCGCGCTCGAGCAGACGCTCGAGACAATCGACGGCTGTGTCGCGCTCCGCGAGAAGGGCACGCCGGCGGTCACGCAGTGGCTCGACGCTCGCCGCGAGCGCCAGTGAATTCCGGTCAGGCGCTTCGAACGGCCGGCCTCGGTATCGCCGAGACCGCGGGGTGACCCGCAATCCACGCGCGCCAGGGTCTGTCGACGCCGACCCGGATGCCGATCCGCGGCCCCCACGAGATGCCGCCGACAACCAGCCCACGCTCCTCGATGAAGATCCGGCTGCCTGACAGGTCGATCCGGTTCTCCTCGAGCGTGATGCCCATGGCCATCGTCAGATTGCCCGGACCTCGACACAACGCGTGGGTCGTCAGCGCGTCGACCGCCACGGCCCGGCGTCCCTTCGCCGCACGCGAGCGCCGCCTCCTCATCGTCGAGACGCCATCGATCGGATCGAGCGCCCGGATCAGGACCGCAGCTGGCCACCCTTCCTGCTCGGTGACGACGTTGACGAGGCAGTGAATGCCGTAATTCAGATAGACGTAGGAGTACCCGGGAGGACCGTAGAGGGGGGCATTGCGCGCGGTGCGGCCGGGAGCCGCGTGGCACGCCGGATCGGACTCCCCGATGTAAGCCTCCACCTCCACGATGGCGCCGGACGTGACCGCGCCGCCTCGCCGGTGAACGAGGACCTTGCCGAGCAGATCGCGCGCGACCTCGAGCGTCGGGCGGCCATAGAACTCGCGTGGCAGGATCACTGCGCCGGCGACACTACTGCGTCGGCGGCGCCGCCGCGCGAATCCTGAGGACCGCGCGTGCCGCTGCCCGGGCGACCACAGGGTCGGAATCACGAACGAGCCGCTCGATCGCCGGAAGCGCCTGGCTCTCGCCAGCCGCGCCCAGCACATCGAGCAGGTCCACGCGGATGCCGACGTCAGGGTCTTGGAGGTGCACGCCGAGCATCTGGCCGCGGCCGTGTGCCACCTCGAGAAGATAACCGCGCGCCTGATCGTGCAGCGCCTTGCGGGTCAGCCCTTCGATTAGTCCGTCCACGGACCCATTGGAGAGCAGCATCGCGGCAAAGTGCCCCGCCAGCAGTACGCTTTCGTTGCGTTCGGTCTCCATGACGGCGCCGATGCGCGGCGCGTCGTCGCGCCGCGCGGCCCGAGCCAGGCCTTCGACCGCGAGGCGGCGCATCAGCGGATCCTTCGACGCCAGGTTCGACTGGAAGATCGCGACGCTCGACGGATGGCCGATGCGCGCGAGGGCATCCAGTGCGATCGCGGCGGTCTGGCCGCGTTCATGGTGGTTCACCAGATCCGTCAGCGCCTGCAATCCCCGCGCATACCGCAGGGCCCCGAGTGCGTTCATCGCCGCCACGCGCGTCGCCGCCGACGTGTCGTTGAGGGCCGTGACGAGCGCGTCGCCCACCGATTCCGGCACGGGAGGATCGCCTGGCCTGACCGCATAGAGCCGATCGATCACGCGGACGGCGGCGAGTCGCAGGTCCGGCCGGGGGCTGCCGATGCGGCCGGCCAGTTCGTTGGCAGACGCCCTCAGCACGCCGGCGCGCTGTGGTCCGCTCACTTCAGGCGCAAGGATGCCGAATGCATATGCCGCCTCGAGCGCGACGCGTGGGTGCTCGTCCTGAAGAGCGGTGCGAAGCGCGGCCAGCACCTCGTCGGGAACGGGCCGAGGCTCCACCGCCGACGAACCGGCATCGAACGCCGCCTCGGCGGCAACGCGGCTGCGCACCTCGACGATCAGTCCGACCCGCCTCGAGGGCACGATCTTCTCCGCGAGATAGATGTTCAGGATCGCCCCGATCGCCTCCATCTGCACCAGATCGTCTGGGTCCACGACGACGCGCGAGAGCGGCACGGCGCTCTCGGGATAGGGAGAGGCCTTCAACGCGCGAACCGCCGCCAGGCGGACATCCACGCGGTCGCTGCCAAGATCGCCGACCACCTGTTCGAACGAGACCGTGCGCTGCGCCGAAAGCTGGGGCGCGGCCAACAGGCCCACGACTACGCCAAGTGCCGCCAATCGAATCATCCGCACCCTCCCCTATTTTCCCAACACCGCCTGCTGCGAATACGCGTGAGAGCGCCCCTCGGCGAGCGTCGTGCGCAGATACCGGCCGGTGTGAGACGCCTCGTTGCGAGCGACCTGCTCCGGCGTACCGGTGGCGACGATCATGCCGCCATCCTCACCTCCGTCCGGGCCGAGGTCAACGATATAGTCCGCGGTCTTGATGACGTCGAGATTGTGTTCGATGACGACCAGGGTGCTCCCGGCTTCGAGCAGCTTTCGGAACGCCGTGAGCAGCTTGGCGATGTCGTCGAAGTGCAGGCCGGTGGTCGGCTCATCGAGGATATAGAGCTGCCGCTCGCCGCCT
>JBFXAT010000023.1:0-61509 GCA_050183995.1 Vicinamibacterales bacterium | reverse complement strand
GGAGCAACAACTTCTTCTGGAACCTTTTCGGCTATGAGTGGGAGCTGACGAAGAGCCCGGCAGGCGCGCATCAGTGGACGCCGAAGCACGGCATGGGCGCCGCGACGGTGCCCGACGCGCACGATCCGTCGAAGCGTCACGCTCCGTCGATGCTCACCACCGACCTCGCGCTGCGGTTCGATCCGATCTACGAGAAGATCTCGCGCCGGTTCCTTGAGAACCCGCAGGAGTTCGCGGATGCCTTCGCCAAGGCGTGGTTCAAGCTGACCCACCGCGACATGGGTCCGATCTCACGGTATCTCGGCCCGCTGGTCCCCTCAGAGCCACAGCTCTGGCAGGATCCCGTTCCGCCGCTCGCGGGCGATCCGCTCGGCGCCGAGGACATCGCCGCACTCAAGAGCCAGATCCTCGCCTCCGGGCTGTCCGTCTCCCAGCTCGTCTCCACCGCCTGGGCGTCCGCAGCGTCGTTCCGCGGCACTGACAAGCGCGGCGGCGCCAATGGTGCGCGCATCCGTCTCGCCCCGCAGAAGGACTGGGCCGTCAACAATCCGCCCGAGCTCGCGAAAGCGCTGACGACGCTCGAGGGGGTGCAGAAGGCGTTCAACGCCGCGCGGACGAATGGGACGACCGCATCGCTCGCCGACGTCATCGTTCTTGGGGGCTGCGCGGCGATCGAGCAGGCGGCGAAGGCCGCGGGGTTCGACCTTGACGTGCCGTTCGCGCCCGGGCGCACCGACGCGACACAGGAGCAGACCGACGTCGACGCGTTCTCCGTGCTCGAGCCGAAGGCCGACGCGTTCCGCAACTATCTCGGTGAAGGACAGCGGCTGCCCGCGGAAGTGCTGTTGATCGAGCGGGCGGAGATGTTGACGCTGACCGTTCCGGAGCTGACCGTCCTGCTGGGTGGGATGCGTGTGCTTGGCGCCAACGCCCAGCCGTCCGACGTCGGTGTCTTCACCAAGAGGCCGGGCACGCTCACCACCGACTTCTTCGTGAACCTCCTCGACATGGACATCGACTGGCGGCCGACGTCAGAGGCGGCGGATACGTTCCAAGGCCGCAGCCGATCGACCGGAGCGGCCGCGTGGACCGGCAGCCGCGTCGACCTCGTCTTCGGGGCGAACGCGGAGCTTCGCGCGATTGCCGAGGTCTACGCGTGTGACGATGCGAAGGAGAAGTTCGTGCGCGACTTCGCCGCCGCCTGGAACAAGGTCATGAATCTCGACCGGTTCGATCTCACTTCGTCGCGAGGCGCGGACGGACCGCCGGCGGCGGGCCAGGGCGTCTACGCGGCGGTCTGAAGCGGCGTCACCCTTCCGCTGGCAGCGTCAGCAGTCGCATGTCCGGGGCAGGGGCTCTCAGGTCGAGTCCCTGCCCGATTCCCGGCGGCCGATCGTCTCAGTGCCGTCGGCGGGTGGAGTGGGCACCCTGAGCTCGCCCGGCTGCGGGTCGTACTCGGTCGAGTGCTCCTTCAGGATCGCCAGCATCTCCGGCTGCACGGCCGGGTGCACGTAGCGGTGCAGGTGGTCGATCCAGCGGCCGTCCCACTCAGGCCGGAGCTGCGGGCGGACGTCCCGGACGAGTGGGTGGTCGCGCACCTTCCACAGGAGGGCTTGGGTTTCCCTGCGACTGAACTCCCGACTCCCGTGGTAGCCGAAGTCGTCCGGTCGTGCGAGCATCGACTCCACGACCCGGCGCAGCGTTGCTCGAAAGAGATCGGGCGCGCAGTGCGCGGTCATGTCGAGTCCGTGGTACAGGTGGATGAGCGCGAGCTTGAGCTGCTTCTCTGACCCGCTGCGCGGGCTCACGCTGCGCTGACGGGCGGAGAGATCCGGGTAGCGCACCGAGAGGATCTTCTGCACCAGGTTCGGCGGCAGCACGGCCAGCGGGCAATACGCCGTGAGGTTCACGCCGAGCGAATGCAGCAGCGCATTGAACTCGGCCTGCCCCTGCGGAGACGATCGGTCGTAGTACTGGTGCCACGGCTGTGTGTAGTGGACCTCCGTGAGAGTGCTCCCGTAGTAGTAGTGGGCCGCCCCGGTCATCCATCCAGGGAAGACGCGCTCGCTCGGTGAACCCTGCAGGAGTTCGGAGAACTCGACGTCGAGGTCGAAGGCGCGGTCCTGGGCGCCTCCGGTGCACAGCCGGACCTGCACGCCGCATTCGCGAAGCAGCCCCAGCAGCAGCCGGCTCTCCTTTCCGTTGCCGAAGGAGATCACATGGCCCCGCCCGCGGATGTCGTAGGTGCGCTCGAACGTGTCGGCCTGCACCTCGACCGAGAGTCCGAACTTCGCCGCGCGACGAACATAGAACTGCCGTACGGCTTCGAGAATCGGATACCGGAACCGGATGACGGCGGCGTCGAAGCCCTTCTTGTAGAGCGGTCCGTGGTTGCGCGTCAGCACGTACAGCGGAAAGATGCTGTCCCACACTTCCGCGTGCTGAATCCTGTAGTTCACTGCGCGGAAGCCGAAGCGCTCCGTGGTGCGAAAGGGCGAGCCGTAGCCAGAGGCCACGGCCTTGGCGCGTTCGGCCACCGCCCCCCACGTGAGCGGACGCCCCTGAATGTCCACCCGAAACTCGTACAGCGTCTCGGTCTTTCTCGGGGGATGAACTTCGATGGTCAGTCGTTCGCTTCTCATAGGCATATGGGCGCGCATGACCAGCGGCGCTTGGACTGCCGACCGCGTATCACATTGACATTCTGCCCGCGAGGCAGGCGTTCAGCGTCAGTGGAACTGATCCTCGGCGTGCGGCAGGAATCTCGGGTCGACCGTGGATCGCTCCGCGTCAGGGGGACGAGAGGGGACGTGTGGAGGAGGCGCGCCGTGCAGTCATGGGGTAAACGGCGGCCGTTTGTCCGCCGTTCACCCCATGCTCCGGAAGCCTGTCGCGGATGTTTTTGGACCTATCTCGTCAGCGCACTGACCACGGCCGAGTTCGGGCTCGAGCCGGCTGCGTTCACCGCGATGACGATGTAGTAGTACCGGCGGTTCCGCTGCAAACCGGTATTCGTGTACGTCGTCGCGGTGAGATTGCTCGCGACGGTGGAGTAGCTGCCGCCCGACGAGGTGCTGCGCCTGACCGTGTAGCTCGTCGCGCCACCCGACGGGTTCCAGCTGATTGTTACCTGCCGCGATCCACCCGTCGCGGTCACGCCTGTCGGCGCGCTCGGCGGTGCAATTGGCGTGGCGGAGGCATTCGCCGACGGACTCGAGTCGCCGACGCCGTTGGTCGCCACGACCGCGTAGTGATAGGTCGTGCCGTTCACGACCGCCGTATCGACGTAGCTGGTCGACGTCAGTCCGGTGGCGATCGGCGTCGGATTGTAGGTGCCGGCCGACGTGCCCCGCAGAAGCTTGTAGCTGGTGGCGCCGCTCGACGCCGTCCACTTGAGCGTGACGCTGCCGTTCGCCCCCGTCGCCGTCAGACCTGTTGGCGCAGGCGGGGGGGTGGTCGGGGGGGCGCTGCAGTAGCGGACCGCCGCGTTCACGTCGAGGCGCCCGCCGGTGGCGACCGTCGAGGCGAGAGCGGGAACCGCCTCGACCCCATGACTGAGGAGTACGTCCTTCAGCTGCGCGGTGGTCAGCGAGCAGACGGACAGGACCAACGCCGCCGCGCCGGAGACGTGGGGCGTCGCCATGGACGTGCCGTTGTAGTAGGCGTAACCGTTGCTTCGAATCGTGGACCTAACGTTGACCCCGGGAGCGGCGAGGTCGACCGATGTCGCGCCATAGTTCGAGAAGCTGGCGAGCAGATCGTCATTGGTCGTCGCGGCCACCGAAATGACGTTCGGCGCCGAGTAGCTGGCCGGATAGCTCGGCGTGGAATCCGTGTTCGTGGACGCGTTGCCGGCTGCCGCGACGAACAGCATGTCGTTCGTGTTCGCCTTGTTGATCTCGTCGAGCAGCAGCTGGGAGTACCCGCCGCCGCCCCAGCTGTTCGACAGCACGCGGACGTTGGCCGCCGCCCCGAACTTCTGCTTGGCCTGGATGGTGAACTCGATCGCCTTGATGGCGTTGCTCGTGGAGCCGCTGCCGGAGGAGCTCAGGAACTTGGCGCCCATGATGCTGGCGATCCAGTTCACGCCCGCCACCCCCGTCCCGTTGTTGCCGACGCCGCCGATGGTTCCCGACACGTGCGTGCCGTGGTTGTTGTCGTCCATCGGGTTGCAGGTGTTGTTGATGGCGTTGAAGCCGTGCGTGCCCGCCGCGCACGTGATCGTCACGCCGTTGAGCGTCACCGTGAAAGACGTCGGCGCAGACCAGATGTTGGCCGCCAGGTCGGGGTGGTTGTAGTCGACGCCGCTGTCCACGACCGCCACCACGTTGGCCCGCGATCCGGTGGTGACATCCCAGGCCTGAGTGGCGTTGATGTCCTTCCCGGCCGTGCCGGGATCCCCGTTCACGGTTTGCCCGAGGTTCAGCAGCCCCCACAGCGTGCCGAAGTAGGGGTCGTTCGGCGTCGCCAGCGCGTACTGCAGGTAGTTCGGCTCGGCGACCTCCACGTCCGAGCGCGTACGCAGGTAGTCCACCAGCGTGCGGACGTTGTACGAGCGGGAACGGAAGCGGCGCGTCGTCGGAGCGATCGCTTCGCTTTCCTCCGTATCGATCTGGGACTCGATCTGCGTCCGTTCTCCGCTCGACAGCTGACCCCTGAAGCGTACGAGGACTTCGCCCTCCACCGCTTCGTGTCCGTTGACGATGATGGTGCGCCGGTTCGACCGTCCCTGGGTCGATGCCTGATCGCCGATGCTCGCCCAGAGGGCGACGACGGCCGCGATGAACAGTAAGGGCGCGCCGCGTTTTCGTACGAAGTGCGACATGTCATTTCCTCCGGTCGCGGCACGGGGGGCAGGTGTCGCGAGGCGATTCTCTACAGCGGGTATCGAACTCTCTACACGGTATCGGACGATACAGATGAGCTCTGCAGAGGATATACCCAGGGAGGCGGGAACGGCGCGCAGAAGTGTGCGCGCCGCTACGTGACCGGGTAGAGCCGCTACTTGACCGTGTAGATCAGATACATCTGACGCGGCAGGAAGTCGTGCTGCGCCGACAGCGTGAACCCGGCCTTCCCGAGCTCGCCGCTGATCTGATCGGGCGTGAAGCGGAACTCCGGCGGCGGTCCTTCGCCCGGTGCGTCCTTCTTGAAGTCCACGATCGCGAGTTTTCCGCCCGGCTTCAACGAGGACTTGAGCGCCGTGAAGTACGCGACGCGGTTCGGGATGTGGTGGTAGGTGTCGACGATGAGGACAACGTCAACCGGCTCGGGTAGGTTGGTCCTGTCGGTGTCAGCCTTGACCGCGGTGATGTTCGTGAGCCCCTCGCGCATCGCGCGGTGCCGGATGTACTCCACCATGTTGGGTTCGATGTCGACGGCGAACACCCTCGGAGCGCCAGCGGCTCTGGCCAGCCGCACCGAGAAATACCCGGTTCCGGCGCCGATGTCGGCGACCGCCTGACCCGGCCTGAGCTCGAGGGCCGCGATGACCCGATCGGGCATCTGCCAGGCGTCGCGAGCCGGGTCGTCGAATGACTTCGCGTACCGATCCGCGTCGGCAAAGCTGTGTTCCATGTGGTCCGGCATGTGGCCGCCGCCGGCCTGCTGCGCCTGAGCGGCCGACGCGCCGAACGCGACGAGTGCGGCGAGCGTGAACGAACGTGTACGTGTCATGCGATTTCTCCCACGGGGGCGCGGCATTATTCCCGATCGGCGCCGTCGATCTCCGGCGCTATCGCCCACCCAGCGTTGACGATATACCTCTGGGCTGGATCTTTCGCCCCGGCCTTTCTCACTGGCTGCAGAATTCGCGCCGCTCGCTGCATGATGCCGGCGCGACATCATGCGCGATCACCGCCTGCCGGCGCGGCCGCACCGCCCGCTGCAGTTGTGCCCGTCCACCGGGCACGTTTCGTCCCGCCCGGACCGGTCATCGGTGCTGCATCTTGCATCGCCAGCAAGCACCGGCGTCTCGCGATTCCGGTTTTCGGGAGGACACCATGACCAACAAGCTTCTCTACCGGCCTCTGTTCACACTTCTGACGGTGGCCATGCTCGCGCTGCCGGCCCGCGCGTGGGCGGACGGACGGCTCCACGGCGTGGTATTGGACCAGAGTGGAGCAGTCGTGCCGGGAGCCGCTGTGACGATCAGCGAGACGACGGGCGGCGCGACGCGTGCGCTCATCACCGACGAACGTGGGCACTTCGAGGTCGACGCCCTGCCGTCCGGCCGCTATGAGGTCACGGCCAGCTCGCCGGGGTTCCAGTCGGTGGCCATCACGGCGTCGATCGGCGACGGCGCCGACCGGGAGCTCGCGCTCACGCTTCCCGTTGCCACGCAGACGGCCAGCGTTTCCGTGACCGGCCGGTTGGCCGCGTCGCCAGCGCGCGTCGAGCGTGAGCGGCCGCGGAGCAACGACGCGGCGTCACTGCTCGATGGCCTGCCGGGCCTGAGCGTCGCCGGCAACGGCGGGGTCTCCAGGATTCCGGCGATCCACGGCCTGGCAGACGACCGCGTGAAGTTGACCATCAACGGCATGACGCTCGCCTCGGCCTGCAGCACCCACATGAATCCGCCGCTGTCGTATATCGACCCGGCGAACGTCGGCTCGATGACGGTGATGGCCGGGATCACCCCGGTGAGCGCCGGAGGCGACAGCATCGGCGGCAGCGTCGCCGTGGAGTCGGCGAAGCCGGAATTCGCCTCGTCGGGCGGCGCGGTGCACGGCAGCGCGTCGGTCTACGGCCGCAGCAACGGCGGGACGACCGGAGGCAACGCCTCGTTTTCGGCGGCAACGGAGCACCTCCGCTTCGGCTACGTCGGCTCCTACGTCGACTCGAACAACTACAAGGCGGGTGGCGGCGACATGGTGCGGTCCACCTTCTACACGTCGTCCAACCATGCAGTGCAGATGGCGATGACGCACGGAGCCCGGTCGCTCACCGCCGACGTCAGCATGCAGCGTATCCCCGAGCAGGGGTTCGCCAACGCGCGCATGGACATGACACGCAACGACGCAGCGCTCGGCAGCGTCCGGTACGAGCAGACCGCCGCCTGGGGGCACCTGGACGCCCGTTCGTATCTCGAGAGGACCAGCCACGAGATGAACATCCTGCGCGACAAGATCCCGGGCATGAACATGCCGATGAATACGAGAGGCTCGAACGCGGGCTACACGGTCAGCTTCGACAGGCGGCTCGGTCAGCGCGACGTCGTGAAGGTCGGATCCGAGCTGCACCGCTTCGCGCTCGACGACTGGTGGCCGCCCGTCATGGCGATGGTCGGCAGCATGGGACCGGACACGCTGCAGAACATCAACAACGGACGCCGCACTCGTCTCGGCACGTTCGGCGAATGGGAGGCGCATCGCGGGACGTGGACGACGCTCGTCGGTCTCCGCAGCGACGTGGTGTCCATGAACACCGGCAACGTGGCCGGCTACAACACGTCGACGACCGCCACGGGAAGCGCGGCTTACTCCGCGGACGCGGCGGAGTTCAACGCCCGCGATCACGCCAGGACCGACCGCAACGTCGATGCGACCGCGCTCGCCCGTGTGGCGCCGACGCCGACAACGTCCTTCGAGCTCGGATACGCGCGGAAGACGCGCTCGCCGAACCTCTACGAGCGCTATCTGTGGGTCAAGCGGAGCAACATGGCCGTCCAGATGAACGGCTGGTTCGGCGACGCCAACGGCTACGTCGGCAACCTCGATCTGAAGCCGGAAGTGGCGCACACCGTGAGCGCGACCGCCGGATGGCACGGCGCCGGAGACCGCGACCGAGAGGTCGCGTTTACTCCCTATCTCACCTACGTGAACGACTTCATCGACGTGGACCGCTGCGCGGCGATCGCCGGCAGCAACGGCTGCACGGCCGCGAAGCTGACAGCCACGAGTGGATTCGTCAACCTGCAGTTCGCGAACCACGACTCGCGGCTCTACGGGTTCGACCTTTCGGGCCGCACCCCGCTGGGTCGCTCGCCGCGGGTTGGCCGTGTCGACGTGAACGGCGTGGTCAGCTACGTGCGCGGCCGCATCCTGGACACCGGCGACAACGTCTACCGGTTGATGCCGCTCGACGTGCGTCTGACGCTCGACCACAGGCTGAACAACTGGAGCAATTCCGTCATGCTCCAGGGTGTAGCGGCGAAGAACCGCGTGCAGGCTGTCAGGAACGAGCTCGCGACGCCAGGCTACACGCTCGTGAACGTCCGCACGGGCTACCAGTTCCGCGCGGTGCGCGTCGACTTCGGCATCGACAACCTCGCGGATACGAAATACGTCCTGCCGCTGGGGGGACGCTACTGGATCGGCGATCAGACGGGGGCCACGGGCGTGCCCGGAATCGGCCGTTCGTTCTATCTGGGCTTCACCACGAGTCTCTAGCGATCCGATTGCCGGCCGCTCGCCCTCAGGCAGCCACGTCTCAGCGTCGACGTGGTGTCGGCGGCCGGCACATCAGCCTTCGGCTTCGACCTCGAGGCGCCGCAGCGAGTGCGGCCGGCCGAGCACGACGAGCTTGTCTCCGGAACGTATCGCGGTGTCCGGTTCCGGGTTGAAGTCCATGTGGCGATCCTGACGCTGGATCGCCACGACGATCACCCCGAACCGCTGACGCAGGTTGGCGTCGAGGATCGAGCGGTCCACGAGCGACGAGGCCCCGGCGATGGTGATCTCCTCCATCGCCAGCTCGAGGTTGTCGGAGCTGGTCGCGAGCTCAACGAAGTCCACGACGGCCGGTCGAATCGCTGTCTGCGCCATCTGCGCGGCGCCGATCTGATACGGCGAGACGACTCGATTCGCGCCTGCGCGCATCAGCTTGCGGGCGGCGTCATCGCCCTCCGCTCGCCCGACGATGAAGAGGTCCGGCCTCAGCACGCGGGCGCTGAGCACCGTGTAGACGTTCTCGGCATCGGTGCCAACAGCCGCGATGAGGCCCCGCGCGCGGTCGACACCCACGCGCTTCAAGACGTCTTCGTGGCTGGCGTCCGCCTGCACCGCGATGCAGCCGTCCATCATGGCGGCCTCGAGGCGCTCGGCGTCGCGTTCCACAATCACAAAGGGCACGCCCTGCTGACGCAGCTTGGCGGCGATGATGCTGCCAATCCGTCCGTAGCCGCAGACGATGAAATGATCGGTGAGTTCGTTCAGCATTCGAGCCTGCCGTCGCTTTTGAATCTGCTGCGGGAGACCGCCTTCGACCACGAGCGCCGCCATGAGCGTGAAGACGTAGAGGGCGGACCCGACGCCGAAGAACAGGAGCACGACCGTCAGGGCCTGCCCGGCCGTGGACATCTCGTGCACCTCGCGGTACCCGACAGTCGTGACGGTGATGGCCGACATGTAGAAGGCATCCCAGGCACTCCAGCCTTCGATTTCCATGTAGCCCACGGTTCCACCCAGCACCACGGCGAGCAGGATGCCGATGGCAAACACCAGGGCCTGCGTGCCGCGACGGGAACCGTTTCCGGTGTTCTTCGGGCTGGAACTCGAGCCTGGTTGGGACATCAGCGCGGCGCGGGAGGTGGAGCGTGTTCGCCGATTATACGTCCATCCTCGGCTGGAGTTGAGCGGCCATCGGCCTGCGGCCGGCCACCGCAGGCTTCCGGTCGCGACGTGCGCGGGCCGGCGCAGAAGTCAGTCGAGGCCGGACGCGCGCACGAGGCGCCACACACGCGCGCCGATCGCCCATGGCAGGCGCCAGGCTGAGCGAAGCTCCCAATGCTGCACGAGGTATCGGATGAATCCTCGCGCCGTGACCGCCGCCGAGGAGGCGCTCGCTGCGCGCTCGTACGAGCGCCAGAGGCTGCCGCACGCGCAATTCAGACGCCGCCAGACGAAGCGCGGCGCCTTCGCGGGCGCGGGCTGCTCGGGGACGCCGATGGATGTGGTCAGTTCGTCGAGGACCTCTTGTGGCACGCCGCCTCTCGCGTAATCCGAAACAGACTGGAGCAGGATCAGCAGCCCCGTGCCGGCGCGCCGCGCGCGCGCCTCCGCCAGCAGGTCGTCCCACGCCATCGGGACCTCGCTCGTGAGCAGCGCCGCGGCTTCGGCGAGGCATCGGAGAGGCTGGTGCGAGGGGCTGTCGCTCCGACGCTCGACGATCTCGAGCAGCTGGCCTTCGGGATTGATCAACCACGCGCTGGCGTCGGCCAGCGGCATGACCAGCGGCCGCAGCCACGCATGATCGCGCGCGCCTGCTGAAGGGGTTCGCGATTCCTCAGCCTCCTTGTCAGGGTGCAGCGCCAGAAAGACATCGTCGCGCCTCAGGACGAGCGCGCGCCCCGCGCGCCGGACGACCGACCACTGGAGGTCCCGCAGCGTGGCGACGGCGCGATCCAGGGCTTCGGCTCGGATCAGCAGATCGACGCCGTCGATCGGATATGGTCCGCGCTCGGCCTGGTGATGGAGCATCGCCAGGCTTCCTCCCAGCACCCGACTGTCGATTGACGCACCGCTCAGTGCGGCGATGCTCTCGGCCACGATCCGCAGCGCCAGCTGGTTGGAGTACCAGGCGCGTCTGGCGATGCCGCGAAGCCGCGCGGATGACTCGTCCTCGATTCCGAGCGCCTGCAGGTTTCGGGCGAGCCACGGCAGCAGGCGATACTCCTCGGGGCCGACATCGTCGAGCCGAACCACCGAGCGCCAGTGATCGTAGGCGGCCCTTGCGTCGGCGCCGTTGAGCAGTGCGGCGCGAAGCAGCGACGCGTGCGCAGGACTCAGAGGTACTGGGTCCACGGGAGCCGCGTGGCGAGGACGTCGAGCAGCCGCTCGACGCGGTCCCTCCGGCGTCGGCTGGGGCCTCCAGGCAGCCGAGCGTAGTAGGCAGCCTCGAAGTGGCGCAGCACGTGACTGTTCCTGTTCGCCGAGAAGAGTGTCTTCTTGGGACCGGCGTAGTGAAGGACGGTGCGGTACGGAGATCTGCCGGTCAGCCGGCTCGTCCTGAAGGTCGACGGCTTCACGTATCCCGCCCATTCCTGCATCGGCGCTCCGCGCAGACTGAGTCGACCCTGTTGCGCAGACCTCAGGATCACGTAGTTCACGACCCCTTGATCCCCGCATCGGAAGAGGAGCGGATCACGAACTGTCCGCGGGTGCGTGAAATCGATGAACGGCTCGAAATCGGCGCGACGGAGGACTCCGGTCGTTGCCAGCACGACTCCGCAGTTGAACACGCTCCCGTGACGGTCGAAGAGGGGGTCCAGCTCGCGCAGGCGGGTGCGGTCGAAGTAGAAGAGGTCCACGTTCTCATCCGGCTGCGCATGGTTGTCGACGACCACATCTTCGTCGAAGCGTTCCCAGTCGTCGAGGACGGGTCCAAGGAAGAGCACATCGCTGTCGATCACCAGCACGCGCTCGCCGGTTGGCTCGAGCAGGGGCTCCAGCTTCGACATGCCCCACCCGAACTCGGCGTGATCGGACGGCGCGATTGTCACGTCCCATGCGGCCTCGAGCTCGCTCGTGTCGTACGCCCCGCGATGCAGATCCTTCAGCAGCGAAATTGGGATTCGCGGATACCACCGGCGGATGCTCGCGACACAGCACTGTGTCCAGCGCAGATCGAGGCGGCACCCGGCGATGTAGATCCGATCGATCGTCACGCGAGGAACCGCACCCGTCGGGTTCGGGCGGCACTGACGACGAGCGGCCCCTGCCCAGTCATGGATTCAGCCGCTGATAGATCCGCGACGCCGCGACGGCGTCCAGGAACGCATCCGTGGTGAGCGGGACGGCGGACCGTCGTTCGACGAGGTAGCGATGCGCGGCCTCGAGGCCGATCATGTCTTCGGCCTTGCGAGCGGCCTGGCCCCGGCTGGTGAAGTAGAACGGATACTCCGGCCCAAGATACTCCACGACGGCTGGAAGCGGATTCACCAGCACAGGGGTTGCCCGCGCCAGACACTCCACGATGACGTTGTTGGCGCTGCTGTCGTACAGCTCGAGGTACACGATGTTCCGCGCGAGGAGCTCGTCGTAGGCGTCGTCATTCAAAAACGGCAGTGTCTCGACGCGAGCGTCATCGGGCTGCAACCTGTAGAGGCGCCGCTCCGTCGCGATCAGATCGTCGATGTAATGCTGGTGCTGGTGAACGATGGCCCTCTGCAAGCGGCGAACGGGGAGGTAGTGGATCGCATGCAGCTTGCGCAGCCACGATCCAATCTGCACGATCCGCTTCTGGGCATTGCCGCTGAAGCGCTCCAGTGAAAAGGCAGCCGCGGGCTCTCCAGTCGGAAGCCGCACGACGTCGATCGGCGCGTCGACCCGCGCGCGCCACCAGGCAGCGAGGTGTTCGGACAGGCAGAACAGCCCCAGGCAATGACGCAAGCTGGACCTGAACGCGTCGCTCACGAGCAGGTGTTGGGGCGACTGGCTGGAGACGAACCAGTCCGGCATGTTCGGTGGGTTGTGCAGGAACCCGACCCACGGCCGCTCATGCGCCGGGCCGGGCGCCGTGCCCGCACTGTCGAAGGTGTGCTCGACGAACGCGTCCACCCATACACCGTCGTCGCGGTGCAGAGGCATGAGACCTCGCATCGCGTGGCCCCAGCCGGATCGATGACGGCCGTAGTCCCTTGCCAGCGCGCCCGTGAGATCCAGCCGCGGGACGACTCCTATCGTGTCAGACGAACGGAGAGGCTGCGGGCACGGCGCCCGCCCCGGCGCATGAGCGGCCGTGGTGTGAATCGGACTGGGTATGATGTCCGTCCCCTGCGGCGGCCGCGAGCGCAAGGGTTCGCGCGACGCTCCCGCGGTGTGGACCTGCGGGTTCGCCGATCGTGTCCGCACGGCCGCTCTGGATAGGTCCGGCGCGATCGGGGCGTCGATGGCGCGGTGTGAGGTCACCGCGCGCACGAGCGCCTGCCACTCTGGACGGCTCGTCAGGGCGTAGACGTCGAATCGCACGCCACGTTCCTCGCGCGAGGATGCGTCGAACCCGTCGATCCACTCGAGCAGCGCCGAGACTGGTGGCACCTCAGGTTGGAGCGCGACCATCGTCTGCAGCAGCCTGACCGCGTCCGTGTACGCCCCGGCGTGGCAATACCGCAGTGCCAGCCATCGGAGCGCGCCGCATCGGGCCCTGGGAGCCAGCGCTCGCACTCGCGGGCTCAGATCGGGCCGTACGAAGAAGCGGTCGAGAACCGCGTGCATGTCGACTTCGGTGTCATGCAGTTCACGGGTTGCGTTGGCATCGTGCTGCCGGTAGGCGACCGTCACCTCGTCGAGCCATTGGGTGGCGTGCCCCGCGGCGGCGATGCGCAGAGCGAGATCGACATCTTCGAGATGGCGTAGGCTCTCGTCGAAGCCGCCGACCTCGGTGAGGACCGTGCGCCGAATCATCATGCCGCTCGGGAGCGCCGGCTGCCACAGCAGCCACGCTTCGAGGTCCAGCACCGGAGCCTGGATCCACGGCCTGCGTTCGGCGAGCACGGAGCCGTCGATGTCCACCTTCTGCCAGCCGGTGTGGATGATGCCCACGTCGGAACGCGCGTCCAGCATCGCTGCCTGTCGCGCAAGCTTGGTGGGCTGGACATACCAGTCGTCAGCGTCGAGGAAGGCGATGTGCCGGCCACGCGCGGCGGCGATCCCGCGGTTCCGCGCGGCTGAAACCCCGGCCCGCGGGCCCCGCAGCAGCCGTACGCGGCCGTCGTGCGCCGAGACGATCCGTTCGGCCACCGCCGCCGTGTCGTCGGTCGAACCGTCGTCGATAACGATCACTTCGGTCGAGGACAGGGTCTGCGTGAGCACACTGTCGACGGCGTCCGCGAGATGCCGGCCGGCGTTGTACGCGGGAACCACGACGCTGACCGACACGAGAGGAGACGCGTCCGCCTGGGACGGCCGGAGATCCGGTGAGAGGGCAGACGGCGTCTGATCGGCCGTGGCGATCAGGGCCCGCTGGTATGCCTCGAAGATCGGCCTGATGTCGGGCCGATTGGCGAAGTCGACGCTCGTGGGATGCCGCGTCACGATGTCCGGCTGGTCGGGCGAATATCCGCTGAAATGGAAGAAGATCAGCGGCTGGCCGTTCGCCAGCAGACGATCGTCGCGGCGGGTGAACGTTCGCTCGTGCAGGTTCCAGTACGCCGCGTTCAGCCCGGGATGGCGGCTGACCTGGCACTCGGCGACCAGGCCGGGAAGCAGATCCAGCCAACGCTGGTCGCAGTTGAGCCCCTCCTCCAGCTTCTTCTGTCCCAAACGCCTCGTCCGATCGCCCCACCACCGCAGGAAGCGATCGCCCGGTTCCCCGCGCCGGAGGCCGATGAACCCGCCGTTGTACACGCCGTGCTGAAGCACGGCGAGGTCGCGCCAGATCAGGTCCGGTTCGGCGGATGGCACGCTGGTCAGGTGGGGCGTCAACAGAATTGCGGATCGATCGAGCGCGTCCCAGACCTCCGTGTGCAGTCCATCGAAGAAGAACAGGTCTCCGTCGCAGTAGCACAGCCGGTCGTTTGGCGTCGTCTCGAAGAGATGCTGCAGGAGGAACGGCTTCAGGGCGTTGCACAGCTCGAAAGGCGAATAGCGGGCGCGCATCGCGCCAAGCCCCTGGATCCGCAGATCCGCCAGCGTCAGGTGGACGATCTCCGGTCGCTGGAGGAGCGGGTGTGGAGGTCCGGACGCGTCCACGTGGAGGACGAAGCAGCGGTCCCGCGGATGGTGCCGGAGATAGGAGCTCGCCATGCAGGCGGCCTGCCGCTGATACGCTGCGGTCGTAATGGTGCAGATGGCCTGACGTGGGATCACGGCCTCGGGCGGGATCGCGGCCTGGGGTGGAACCATCGTCATGGCGGTGTCGTGGTCCAGCGAAGCAGCGGCCGGACGAAACCCGGAATGTGACCGGTGTAGTCGCCCCTGGCGGTTCGCGAACATGCGTCTGCCGGCGACTCAACGATCAGCACGGAGACGGCGCCCGGCTCGTCGACGTGTTTCGACCAGGGCGTGAAGGATTGAATGGCGACGCCGACCGAGATCGGCCCGCCGCTGAACAGGTGTGCTGGCAGCCACCCGGTCGTCCGATACCGTCCCGGTGGGCGAGGGATGCGATGCCACGGCGAATCCACTTCGAACGACCAGAACAGACATGCGCCTTCCGCGTTGCAGAACTCGAGGCGCGGGACGATCACGTGTCCGTCCACGAGCACGTCGAACACCAGCTCGACGCCGAACGGCTGGGCGACGTCACACGCGTCGAGCGTGCGATCGTCCTCTCCGGTGATGCGAACGCCGCGCAGCCGCACGGCCTCGTCGCCAGGCGCCGCGGCATCGTCCCAGTCGCGCCGAGGGCCGGCGCCCCCGCTGTCCGCCAGGTACTGGGAGACGGCGCGGTGCGCGTCGCCGTCGAAGCGCAGCGTCCCCTTGTCCAGCCACAGGGCGCGGCTGGTGAGCTGCGGAAGCGTCTGCAGGTTGTGCGTGACGAACACCACCGTCCGTCCGCTGCGGCCGATCTCGCGGATGCGTTCGTGGCAGCGGCGCTGGAAGTCCGCGTCTCCGACGCCGAGCGCCTCATCGATGAACAGGATGTCCGGCTGCACGCTCGATGCGATGGAGAAGGCGAGCCGGAGGTACATGCCGCTCGAGTAGTACTTGACCGGCATGTCGATGAACGCCTCGATGCCTGAAAAGGCGACGATCTCATCGAAGCGCCGCCGCGTCTCCGCGCGGGACATGCCGAGGACCGAGGCGCTGAGGAACACGTTCTCGCGCCCAGTGAGCTCGCCGTGGAATCCCGCGCCGATTTCGAGCAGACTCCCGGCCTGTCCGTAGAGGACCACGCGGCCCGCGGTCGGCCACGTGATGCGGGACAGGATCTTCAAAAGCGTCGACTTGCCGGCCCCGTTCCGGCCGATGACAGCCACGACCTCGCCCGGGGCGACGCTGAAGCTCACGTCGTTCAGCGCGTAGAACCCGGAGTCCGTGGCCGGCTTCGGCGCGGCTGAACCGGTGAGCGCCGCGACGGTCGACGCGAATATGTCGCTCAGCGTGCGATACCGCGGCGTGAGTCCGGGCACCCGGTACCGCTTGCTCAGATGCTCCACGCGGATCATCGCGCCCGCCCCGTCCATCACAGGTGGTCCGCCAGGTGCTTCTCCATCCGCGCGAAGAGCACCAGTCCGACGACGAGCAGGGCGCACGCGAGGAGCGAGGAGAGGCCGAGATGGACCCACGGAATACGTCCCGCCAACAACACGGCCCGAAACGACTCCAGGATGCCGGTGACGGGATTCAGCACGAGGATCCACCGCCATTCGACCGGAACGACGTCGCGCGCGTAGATCACCGGCGTCAGGAAGAGCCACAGCTGCAGCACGAGCGGCAGCGCGTGGCCGGCGTCGCGATACGTCGTATTGATCGCCGCGACGGTGAGTCCGACGGCAAACGCCAGCACCACGAGGGCGGCGACGACGAGCGGGAGCAGCGCGAGCGAGGCGGACGGTGCGATGCCGTAGGCCGCCATGAGCGCGAGGAGCAGCAGACAGCCGATCAGCAGGTCCACGAGCTTCGCCAGCACGGCCGCCGCGGGCAGGACGATGCGGGGGAAGTAGACCTTCGACAGCATGTGGGCGTGGCTGACGAGACTGCTGCTGGCGCCGTTCACGCTCGCGGAGAAGAAGGTCCATGGCACCAGGCCCGACAGCACGAACACCGGATACGGATGGTCCCCGGCCGGCATCTGGATGAACCGGGTGAAGATCAGCGTGAACACGAGCATCGGCCCGAGCGGCTGCAGCACGGCCCACGAGACGCCCAGCAGCGTCTGCTTGTAGCGCACCACGACATCCCGCTGCACCAGCAGCAGCAACATGTCGCGATATCGCCAGACCTCTCGCACATCGAGGTCGTGCCAGGCCCTGTCGGGCCGGATCTCGACGACCGGCGCGACCGCGCTCGACACGACGGCGTACCTCTCGCCTGGCTCAATCGCGGCTCGCGTCGACGTAATGAACGGGTCTGTCGGTGCTGGCACGTCAGTACGGTTGATAACCCCGAGACAGGGCTTGCGCGTAGGCCGCCGCCGCCTCGTCCAAACGGCCTGCCCTGGCCAGCAGGTCGCCCAACTCCTTCAGCCACGCTGGTCGATCGGGCTCGAGCGCGACGCTTCGGCGATATGCGGCGATGGCGTCGTCTGTCCGGCCCACCTCTGCGAGCATCGCGCCCAGCTCCGCGTGGCACTCTGCCCGGCGGTCATCGAGGACCACGGCGCGGCGACAACATTCGATGGCGTTCACCGTGTCACCGTGACGCCGCAGTACCCTCGCGAGCCGCGCATGCGCCGCGGCATCGTCGGGCTGGTGCTGAAGGGCGAGCTGATAGAAGAAGATCGCCTTGGTCCTGTGATCGAGCTCCGCCAGCGCGTCGGCGAAGCGCAGGAAGAGGCCGGCGCTGGGCGGCCGCAGGTCGACCGCCTCGGAGTAGATGGCCATGTCCGCGGGCGCCAGTTCGTGGGCGCGTCCGTAAAGTCTTTGCGCCTCCTCTTCCAGCTGTCCCGCTTGTCGGACCAGCGCTCGCGCGAGGTTGCGGGCGGCATTTGGCAGATCCGACTGCAGATCGAGCGCGCGGCGATAGCAGTCCGCCGCATCCGGCCACTGCTCCAGACGCGCGCGGATCTCTCCGAGGTTGAAGTGCGACGGGGCGAAGTGCGGATTGAGCTCGATGGCCCGCGAATATGACGCCGCCGCATCGGTCCACTGCCGCAGCGCCATGAGGGCGTCGCCCAGATAGTGATGCGACCAGGAGAAGTCCGGCGACTCGGCGATCGCCATCCGGAACGCATCCGCGGCACCCTGCCAATTGCCGCACTTCAGCAAGGTCATGGCGTCTGCGTGTGCATGCCGCTGCTGGGACCTGCGCGCGGCGATCAGGGCCCTGACCTGGCGGATCATCCCAGATCCAGATCCCGCGTCAGCACCAGCTCCAGCCACAGCCACAGGACCAGCACCAGCACCAGCTCCAGCCACAGGACCAGATCCAGATCCCGCGTCAACTTCAAGTACAGGCGGCCGCAGCACGCCCAGGCGGACGAGTTGATCGGTGCCTTCGTAGCGGATCGAGAGATCCCTGTCGAACAGCGTCAAGGCTCCGTCGCGCCGGATCGCATCGGCATACCGCACGTACTGCGCACCCTGTTTCCAGTGCTCCTGGCGCTGACTCTCGCGCACGGCCGCGTCGGCGAAGTCGGCCGTGAACTTGAAGTGGAGCAGGCCCGACGACTGGACGGCGACCGCGCGGCAACTGGTCCAATGCAGGTTGTCGCTCAGCGCGATGGACGACGTGTACTTGAGCAGCGGCACCTTGTTCAAACAGTAGAAGAACCGTTCGTCCTGTCCCGTCTCGTGTCCGCCGAAGACGCGGCGCCGCACGCCACCAAAGAGGCTGGGGTGCTGGTCGTGCTCGTGGAAGCGCGGGACGGTGTCATGGACCACGCGGCGGTCGAAGTACGGACAGACGTCGAGGAGCGGCCGGCCCACCTCCAGCGGCGTGTCGCGGATCGGCCGATCCGAATACATGTCGATCATCGTCGCCATCGACGCCGTGTAGCCGTTCCGTTCCAACATCGTGCAGAACGCACGAAGAGGGGTCGCTTCGCAGTCCGGATAGACCAGGAGCTCGTCGGCATCCACCACGAGGCACCAATGTCCCTGGCCGTGCTCGCGCAGGAGCCGTTCGATCCAATCCGTTCCGCAGCGGGCCGCGCCGAACGACGCTGTCGTGCGCCACACGTGCACGTCCGGCTGCGCCATGAGCCACGCCGCCGATCCATCGTCGGACCCGTTGTCGACGATGAAGAACCTCGAGACGCCGAGACGCCGGTGGTGTTCGAGGCACTGAGGCAGACGGCGTGCTTCGTTCCGGATCACCATGAACGCGAGCACGGCATCGGGTGGCGGATCGATCGGCCGTGCATCGCAACGGGTCAGCTCGAGGTCCGCCTGACCGTCTGCCGGGGCGGCGCCGCGACCGATGTAGTCCGCCAGCGGCGGGAACCCCGGTGGCACGCTGGACAGGTCTGGATCCGCGCGGCGGCGTGCCGCCGCCTTCTTGTGCACGTACGCCATGCGGCGATCGTGCAGCGACCGGCCGAATGTGATGCCGCCGTCGTGAATCCGGTAGAAGAGCGTCGTATCCGCGACGCGAACCTTCCGCACGCGCCGATCGAACGCGCGGAGCATCCAGTCGTAGTCCTCGCTCCGGAGGAGGCTCTCATCGAACCATCCGACGTGCTCGAACACGCTGCGCCGGTACAGCGCGCTGCCCAGGTTCAGGTACTCGTACGGCCCGCGTGCGGCGCCGTCGTCGCCTGGATTGCGAAACTCCTGGATGCGTCCCTGAGCGATACCGACGCTGTCGTCATCGAGGAGCAGAGGAAGCAGGACCTGCGCCACGGCCGGGGTCCATCGATCGTCGGCGTCGAGCAGGCCGACAATCGGTCCGCGGGCGAGCCGAAGGCCGTGGTTGCGCGCGGCCGCGGGCCCGGACCGCTCCTGGCTCACGATCCGAATCGGCGCTGCGAAGTCCGCGGCGCCGATGCTCCCGTCGGTCGATCCGTCGTCCACCACGATGATCTCCAGATCGGGGAGGTCGAGGGCGCAGACGCTCCGAAGCGCGTCGGGCAGGAACCGCTCGCCGTTGTGGACCGGGATGACGACGCTGACGAGCGGATCGGACATCACGCGAGACGCTGGCGCAGGAGGCCCGACAGTACTGGCGCGATGCGATCGAGCGCCGGCGTCGTGCCGAGCAGGAACGCGGGCACCTGGCGTGTCAGCAGCGACAGGCCATGGAGCGCTGCGCTGCCCGACCCGGTTCGCTGCGGGATGGTGGACTCCGCGAGCGCCTTGAACGCGCTCGATGGTTCGACCGGGACGACCGTCGGCTCCGCGAGGCCGGGAATGAAGCGCGGCAGCACGATCGCCTTGAGCGGAAATCCGTCGATCAGCGCCTCAGGCTGATGTTCGTGCAGGAAGAGCATCGGCTTTCGGTCGGCGGCTCCTTCGGCTTGCGCCGTGGCCGCGCCCGCGCGCATCCAGGGAAAGCGGACGAAGTCGTCGCCGCTCTTGACCTTGGCCGTGTTGTAGAGGCTGGAGAGTCGAGGCTCCAGACCGGCCGCGACCTGCACGAGACTGTAGTCGTCGCCGGCGTAGCGCAGCTCTGACCCCAGACACGCGAGCGCCGCGGTCGACTTCCCGGCGCCGGCTCGGCCCGCGAGGAGGACTCCTCCGCGTTCGAGGCCAACAGCCCCTCCGTGGACGAGGTGCCGCCCCTGGCTCTCGAACCACCAGGACAGCAGCGTGCGGAGCGGCGCACCCGACTCGTACCAGGGGAGCAATCGGCAGTCGGGCGTCCAGAGCACACCGCGACCCTGCTCCAGATCCAGCAGGCTGAACATGTCGGTGTCGTGCCCTTCGAGCGCCGCCCGGAACGTCTGGTCGCTGTAACCGAGGATTTCGCCGCGGAAGCCGCGGTCCTCCAGCCACGTGATGCGCAGCAGGCGGAGAAGGCTCGTCGCCAGCAGCGGCAGCGGGCGTCCGGTCGAATAGCTGTCCCAGACGTGCAGCGTCAGCGCGGCCGGTTCGGTCGACTGCGTCCGCAGGTGCGCGAGCGCGCGCGTGAGGCCGCGCAGGAGTCCGTCGCCGGCGAACCGCACGTGGACGAGCTCGCCTCCGATGCGGAACCGCTCGTCGATCGCGCCGCCCGCAAGCGCCGCGGCGTCCTCGAACGCCTCGTCGACGATCCGGAACAGCGCGCGACGATCGTCGCGCGCGGCCGACTCAGGACTTGTCGGTCTTGGCATGCGGCCATCCCGGATCGCCCACGTCGTGGATCGGATCGAGGAGCAGCAGCTCCTTCATGTCTTCGAACCGCTCGAAGACCGGAGCGGAATACGGTGCCTTCGCCGGAGGTGCCGCGCCCGGCTCCAGCGATCCCTGCGCCGCGGCTCCCTGCGCACCTGACGGGGACGAGGCGGGATCGCCCGTCTCCGGCACGATCAGCTCCTCGGCCTGCAGGCCGGCCATCAATGCATTCACGTCGTTGATCATCTGCACCAGGCTGCCGTCGTATCGCTGCATCAGCCGTTCGACGATGTCGCCCTGGCTGCACCGCTGATCGATGAGCGACCAGATGCAGGCGCCGACCGGATCGAGGCTGTAGTACGCGCCGCTCTTGAGGTTGATGATCGCCGCCTCGCCATCTTCGAAGAGCTCGTGGACGATGTGAGGTGCGTTGATGCGATAGGTGAGCGTCGTGGTCAAGAACACACTCCGTGAGTCAGCTTTCGTGCAGCCAGCATCCAGGCGTGGACCTGGGCTTCGAGGTCGTCGACCTGCGATCGAAGCCGGGCGACCTCGACCGCCGACGCGGCCGGCGTGGCGCCGGGCCCGCCCGGCGCGTCGGTCGCTTGTTCCAGTGTCCGCGCGATCTCACGCGCCTGTGTCAGCGCGGTTGCGAGATCGTCCCGCACCAGGCTGTCCCGCAGGATGTCCGCCGCCCACATCAGGGCGCCGCGAAGCGCCGCAGCGGTGACGGTCGTGCGTGCGTCGGCGGGCAGGTAGGCCTGCGACAGTTCGATGGATCGCCGCCGATCCGCCAGATCCGCGCCCGCCGCCGAAATTCGCGCCGACGTGGAGCTTCCATGCTGGCGCCACTGGGCGAGGCTCGCCGGTTCGTACCATATCGGACCGTAGACCGCCAGCCGTTTGTAGAAGTCCCAATCGGCGCAGTACGGCAACTCGAGGTGGTAGCCGCCGATCTCCTCGTACGCGCGCCGGCGGATCACAATCGCGGGCGTGAGGATCCGCTGCTCGACGGCGAGCCGCGCGATGAAGTCGACCAGCACGCCTGGATGCTCGCGGTCGGGCTGCTGCACCCAGCGCACGGCGCCATGTTCGTCGATTCCCGTCCCCCGACAGAACGCCGCCGCCAGACCGGGCATAGACTCGCAGGGGCGCCGTAGCGCTTCATAGAAGCCCGGCAGCACCACATCGTCCTGGTGGAGGATGTGGACCCACTCGCCGCGCGCCCGTTCCACGCACGTGTTCCAGTTGCGCACCATGCCGACGGTCGTGGCGTGGGCGCTGAACGCCACGCGTCCACGGCCAGCTTCCTCGACGATCGCTGCCACGTCCACCTCGACGCTGCCATCGTCGACTACCTCGATCTGCATGGCGGCCGGACCCGCATCGTTGGCGAGGAGTCCGGCCAGCGTCTCGCGCAGATACGCTGGCGTCGGATTGAACGTGGGGATCATGACCGACCAGAACGGCCGAGGAGTCCCGGCAGCCAGGGGCGCAATGGGCGGCACGCGTCCATCCTGGGCCTCGTTGAAGGCGCGCAGGGCGGCGAGTCCAGGCTGCTCGTGCGGCTGCTCCCAGAAGTGCCTGGTCCAAGGGTCTGACCTGTCGAACGCCGCCCCCGCGCCGATCGACTTCAGGCGGCTCGTCGAGGGCCACTGCACGGCCGCCGCGTCGAATCGCACGCGGTCGCTGTGCCACTGCCGTTCGCGTTCGTCGGGCGCAAAGCGGCGGGCGCCGTACTTGGCCAGCGCGTGCGCGCGGCCGAGCACGATGTAGTGGCGCATGATGAACGATTGAGGACACACCTTGCGGCCTGGAAAGATCACCTGATGGCCGGCGTGCGTGTGCAGGTCCACGGGCCCGGTCTGCTTCTTCCAGGCGTTGATCCGATGCCGATCCGGCGACGCCGGCTCGAAATAGTAGTACCAGCGCATGCCCGCGACGTAGTCCCGGCCTTCGAAGGCGTCGTCGTCGGCGGTAGGCACGAAGACGAACTCGTCGAAATCGATCGCGTTCCAGCCTTGGCAATCGACCGACGCGATGGCGTCGCGCAGGGTGACCTGCGGCCACGGGGCCTGCCGGATCTCGTCGGCGTCGAGATGCAGGAACCAGTCGGCGTCGATCTCGGCTGCCAGCTGCTCTTTCTTCCGGAGCTGATCGCCGAGGCTGAAGATCCCGGTGTACGCCTGCTCTTCGATTCGGAACACGCCGTCTCCGCGGAACGCCTCGGCAATCCTCCGCGTGTCATCGTCCGAACCGTGGTCGACCAGACAGGTCTCGACCCCTTCATCGGCGAGATGCCGCAGACAGCGCGCCAGCACCGGGCCCTCATTGCGCACGGTGAGCAGTGCCACCACTCGCATCGTCCGCTCCTCAGGCGTCCATTGCGCTGGCGCCTCTCCGGCGGCGGATCGACTGCCTGACGACGCGGAGCAGCGCTCGATTGTTGGTGGCTGCGTCGAGCGACGCATTCCCACCATGAATGCGCTTGTGCAGCAGCACGTGGGGAACGACAGCCATCGGCACCTGGAGGTGGCGCGCGCGTGAGAACCAGTCGACGTCTTCGGCGAGGGGCAGCGTCGTGTCGAAGCCGCCGACGTGTTCCCACACCCAGCGGCGGGCCATCAGCGTCTCCATGATCCAGGCCTCGTGATCTCCATCGAGCAGCTCGGGCCGGAATCCCGAGGGGATCGCTCGACCCCGCTCCAGCATGAAGTGCGCCTTGCAGACGGTCAACTGCAGATCCGGGTACGCGTGCATATGGTCGAGCTGTCGCTCGAGCTTGTCGGGCGTCCACCGATCGTCGCTCGAGAGAAACGCGGTGAGCTCGCCCGCGGCCTCCGCGATGCCCGTGTTGTAGGCATCGGCAATGCCCGTCCCTCGCTGGGAGAGGACGCGCGTGAAGGAAAAGGAACGCGCGATCTCGACGCTGCGGTCGCGCGACCCGCCATCCACGACGATCACGTCTTGTGGCGCACGGGTCTGATTCGCGATGCTGTGAAGGGCCTCGGCCAGGTATGGCTCGCCGTCCTTGACCACGACGACGACACTGACGGAAGCCGGGCTCATTGCCACGATACTGTATTGTCGCTCGTCAGGATGCGTTTCACGGTACTGTTGGCTGTCGCGGTGAGCGAGTCGGCGGCCATTCTGCCATGGCGCGTCTCGGATTGCATGCGAAGGTGCCCCCGCGAGGTTCCCCGGATGGTCGTGCCGCACAGTCAGGATCGCGAATGAGTGGCGACCGCCCGCTCGTCAGCGTCGTCATTCCCGTCTTCAACGCGGCGCAATACCTGCCGCAGGCTCTCGAGAGTGTGCTCGCGCAGGCGTGCCCGTCCCTCCAGTTGATTGTCGTCGACGATGGATCCGAAGACGGCGCGGCCGACGCTGTCGCACCGTTCCTCGATCGCGTCGAGTACGTGAGGCAGCCGCACCGCGGCATCGGCGCGGCGCGCAACGCCGGAGTCGAACGCGCTCGCGGGCGTTTGATCGCGTTCCTCGACGCCGACGATCTCTTCACGCCGCACAAGTTGCAGGTGCAGCTTCAGCATCTGGAGGCGCATCCGGACGTCGATCTGGTCTTCGGACATGTCGAGGAGTTCATCTCGGATGAGCTGGACGAGGTCGAGCGCCGAAAGCTGATGCTGCGCACGGGACCGCAGCCCGGCTACTTCGCGCAGGCCATGCTGATTCGGCGCGAGGCGTTCGACCGCGTCGGGCCGTTCGAGGAGGGGCTGCGCGAGGCGGAATTCCTCGACTGGTACGCCCGCGCTCGCGACGCGGGCCTGTGTCACGCCCTGCTGGCGGATGTCGTCTTCCGCCGCCGGCTCCACCGGTGCAACAACGGCCGACACGCGGGGCGCGACCGTGGTGATCTCGTGCGGGTGGTCAAGGCTGCCATGGACCGACGGCGCAGCCGCGGCAGATGAGCGAACGTGCCGTGAGACATGCGCCGGGCGGATCCTGGCCGGATCGCCGACAGTCGCTGCTGCTTCGTGCGGCGTTGCTCGAGGGCGCTGCGGCCGCGGCCGCGTGGCGCGAATGGGCGGACGGGACGGTTTCCCCGCAGCCGCAGAGGGAAGCGACCTCGTTGGAGTGGCTCGACGCGGGGTCCGTCCGCCTGCTTCCTCTTGCTTACGAGAACCTGATTCGTCTCGGCGAGCCGCTGCCGCTGCTTCGTCGGATGCGCGGCGTCCATCGCCACGCGTGGTGCCGGAATCAGCTGCTGTTTCGGCGCGTCGCGGAGGTCATCGCGTCGCTCGAGCAGTCCGGTGTGCCGAGCCTGCTGCTCAAGGGTGTGCCGCTGGCGATCGCGCACTACGGCAGCGCGGCGGCCCGCCCGATGGCTGATGTCGATCTCCTCGTGCATCCTGGCGACGTGCCTGGCGCGGTGCGCGTGCTCGCCCGGCTCGGATGGCGCCCGGTGGAGGAGCCGTCAGCGTGGCCGCCAGAGCCGCTGGCGTCATGGGCCTTCGTGAACGACGATCGGCAGGAGACCGATCTGCACTGGCGGGTCTTCGCCGAGAGCTACCGGCCCGACGATCGCCTGTGGACGCGCTCAGAACCGCTGACGGTTCACGGCACGCCGGCGCGCGCGCTCGCAGCGCCCGAGCAGCTGCTGCACGTCCTGGTGCACGGGATCAAGTGGAATCCGGTCCCCTCGATCCGCTGGATCCCGGACGCGGTCGCGGTCATCAGGCGCGCGGGCGATGGATTCGACTGGGACGAACTGCTCGACCTGGCCGAGCGGCTTCAGTTCCAGCCGATTCTTCAGGTGGGACTCGCGTACTTGCGATCGATGTTTGACGTGACGGTTCCGCGTCAGGTCGTGCGATTCATCGAGGAGCGGCCGATGACCCGGCATGAGCGCGTGGCGCTCGCGGCACGCACGCGCCCGGGCCCCATGGCCGCGGCATATCGCGTGTGGTGCGACTACCGTCGCTTCGCCGCGGACCGTCAGCATCGTCTGGGACCAGACGGGCTGCGGCGCTACCTGCAGGGGGCCTGGCAGGTCGATTCAGCACGAGCCTTGGGTTCGGTCGCCGCCGGCAAGCTGGCGTCGCGCCTGCGGCACGCGCGGCACGCCCGGGGCGCGCGATCGCTGTGACACTCTCCGCGTGGTGTCTGCGTCCGGCTCACCTGTTGTCGGTCGGCCCGCTGTTCCTCGCGGCCAGTGGCCTGGCCTTGGCAGCGTGTGGCGGCAACGCCGCGGTTCGGCCCCCGGCGCCAGCCGCCGTCTGCGACGCGCCTGTGCGTGATGTCGACACGAGCCGAACCCCGGCGCGGATCGGAAGGGGCGATCCAGCCGGCTGCACTGAAGCGGCCCTGCGGCGCGAGGTGGCCCGCGGGGGCGCGATCACGTTCGACTGCGGACCTCATCCGGCGACGATCGTCGTGCGCAGCACGGTTGTTGTCCCTGCCGATCGGGATACCGTCATCGACGGAGGTGGACGGATCACGCTCGACGGAAGGCACGGCGCTCGTATTCTCAGTCTCGAGCACGAGGGCTACCGAACGAACCGGCATGGCTTGACGCTTCAGCACATCGCGCTGATCAACGGCCGGGCCCCACGCGCCGGCTTCGTGCTCCAGGACGTTCGGCACCCCAGCTGTGCGTTCGGCTACCCTGCCTCGGGAGGCGGAGCCGCCGTGAGCGTACGCGACGCGCGGCTGCACGTCATCGACGTCGAGTTCAGAGACAATGCCGCAGCGACACCCGGTCCGGACGTGGGCGGCGGAGCCATCTACGCGCTCGCGTCGCTGGACGTCACGATCGTGAACAGCCGTTTCGTCGGCAACACGGGCGCAAACGGGGGCGCGCTAGGGTTGTTGCAGTCGAACGCGCGCATCTACGACAGCCGCTTCGAGAGCAACAGGGCAAACGGCATCGGCATGAACTATGTCGAAGGGGACAGCTGCGTCGGGGTCGGGCACCCCGGTCAAGGAGGTGCGGGCGGCAACGGCGGCGCGATTTCGATGGACGGCATCGACGATGACGAGCAGGTGATCTGCGGATCGTGGTTCGTCGGCAATCGCGCCAACGAACTGGCCGGGGCGATCTTCAGAGCGTCCAACATCGCACCACGGCCGACGCGAATCGACCACAGCCACTTCGAGCGGAATTCCGCGCGGGAGGGCGGCGCGCTCTTCGTCGTCAATGCCGACCCGGTGGAGATCCTGTCGTCGTCCTTCCGCCACAACCACGCCCGGACCATTGGCGCGGCGCAGATCGAGCGCAGCCGCGTGCGGGTGGAGAACAGCACGTTCACCCGCAACACCGCGACGAGCGGAATTGGCGGCGCGCTGTTCCTCGCGAACATCCATGCGGGGAGCGTTGTTCGCAACGCCACGTTCGCCGACAACCGGGCGGATGGCGGCGCCGGCTTCTTCGGCGCGGCGATCGTCGCCAGCGGTAACTTCGGCGTGTACAACACCGTCTTCGCGAACAACACCACGCGCGACTCCGGATCGCCGATGCAGTGCGCCGGAACGGCTACCGGCGCGGACAACGTGCAGTGGCCGCCGGACCGGCTCGTCGGCGTGGCTGCGGATCGGCCGTGCGTGGCGGGAATCCGCTTCGCCGACCCGCGGCTCGGCCGGACGAGCCGCGAAGGTGCCGGCACCATCGCACTGGTCCCGCAGTCCGACAGTCCACTGCTTCGGGCTGGGCGCGACTGCCCGGCGGTCGACCAGTGGGATCGGCCACGCGACGCGGCTGGGTGCACCATCGGCTCACTCGAAGGAGGCGGCCCGGACTGACGGACGCGGCGAGAATGGCTACCGATCGAGCTCGGACGGTGCGCCGATCAAGAGCCTGTTCTTCGGTGTGATATCGGCGGGAATGGTCTGTGTCCAGACTCGATACTCCGCGCCGGCGAGTCGGCCTGCCCGCACGACGTCGATGGCGAGCGGTCGATCCAGCCATCCGGCCAGGCCTCCGGCGTCCGAGGCGTCCGCCTCGTGGCAACAGGGCAGGACCGCCACGCGCGCCCGCGCCGCGATCGCGCGGTCGAGAACGAGGTCGGTCAGTCGGCCGCACGCGTGCACGGATACCACGACGTCGGCCGGCAGGACGGCGAGCGACTCCATGCGGCATGTGACGAGATCGACGCGTCCGGCAAGCCGGGGCCAGGCATCGACCAGAGCCGCGTGCAACGTCGCCGCCGAGGGCGGAATCGCCGTGTCGACGGCGATCGCGCACGGGGACGTGTCATCCAGAATGATCATCAGGTGGGCGAGCAGGCCGTGCCCGGTTCCCAGGTCCACGACTCTCCCGCCCCGGAAGAGCCGCCGGACGCGCCGGGCGGTCTCCCAGGCTTCGTACAGCTCCTTGCGCGGCAGACAGCCTGCGTGACAGACCGCGCGTGCGACGCGGTCGAACAGCGTGTCGCCGGGGAAGCGGCCGAGGTCGTGGCCGGTCAGTCTGTTGCGGGACGATGGCGAGAAGGGCACACCAGAGGATAGTGCAGGGTCATCGCCGTGCATTCGGATCCCCCCGGGCCTGCGTGCCCTGCGCCTCTCCGTTGATGGCCGCGTACTCGTACACCATCGAGAAGGTCGACGTCCCCGCGGCGATCACGTGCGCTGTCGACTCCATCGCAACCGGCACGCGTACGCCGCTGATGCGTTCGTAGCGCCGCACGATGTGGACCTCCCGCGTCCAGAACGACGGGCGCCTGCTGAGGGTGCCCTCGACTTGCTGGAGATCGCCGTCCGGCTCCGTGAGGAGGATGGAACCTTCGACCAGCATCGGGTGTCGACGTTTGGGACGGATGTCGATTCGAACCAGCCCGCGCTCGATCTGGCTCGCGGTGCTGAAGTCGTAGTTGTTCGGCGTCAACTCGGCGCTTCTGGCCTGCCCGGTCGACCTGATGGTCCGCTCTGCCTCGAGCGCCGCGCGCAGCACCTTCTTCCGGATGAGGCCTGAACCGCTCTCCTCGACCACCCAGTAGTTGAAGCCGTCCGCCGGGTCGAGCGTGGTCCATGCCGTCAGCCGCGCGCGCATGCGTCCTCCGCGTGCCACCGCTTCGAGTGTGCGGAGCGCGCGATAGCTCGCCAGCGCAGGGTCATCCCTGGAGAGGAACCGCTCGACGATGCCGGCGGAGGCCGGCGGTTCTCGGGGCTCTCCGCGAACCGTGCATTCGGCCGCGCCGAACGTCGCGTAGCCGCCCAGGGCCAAGACCGTCGCTGCGACTGACAGCCGCATCACGTCACGCTCTGGGCTTAGAACGAGCTCGCGGCGGAGGGCATGAAGCCGTCGGTCCGGCGAAGCTTCTGCATGACCGGAATTTCGCTCTCGTAGACCGTCTTGATCCCGTCTCCCATGGCTTCCTCCACGTCGCGGATGTACTTCACCAGGCGCACCAGGCCTTGCGGCTCGACCGAGGCTGCCTGATCGGTGCCCCACATCGCGCGATCGAGCGTGATGTGGCGCTCCACAAGGCTGGCTCCGAGGCACACCGCGGCGAGCGTCGTTGGCAGGCCCACTTCGTGTCCCGAGTACCCGATGGGACAGTCGAACCGCGCGCGGAGCGTGGCGATCATTCTCAGGTTGAGCTGTCCCAGCGGACACGGATAGGCGCTGGTCGAGTGCGTCAGCAGCAGGTCGTGGGTTCCGAGCACCTCCACGGCGGCTTCGATTTGGGCCATCGTCGACATGCCCGTCGAGAGGACCAGCGGCCGGCCTGTCTGCCGGTAGCGTTCGAGCAGGCCGACGTCGGTCAATGCGGCCGACGGGATCTTGTAGGCGATCGGCGTGAACCACTCGACGAAGTCGACCGCGCTCTCGTCCCAACACGACGAGAACCATGCGATCCCGCGTCTCTGGCAGTGTTCGATCAGCGCTCCGAACTGCTCCACGTCGAACTCGACGCGCCGCCGGTAGTCGAGATACGTGATGTTGCCCCAGGGCGTCTCGCGCATCTGGTTGCGCAGATGGCGGGGCACGCAGAGCTCCGGCGTCCGCTTCTGGAACTTCACCGCGTCGCATCGTGCGTCGGCCGCGGCATCGATCAGGCGCCGCGCGACGTCGACCGACCCGTTGTGGTTGATCCCCAGCTCCGCGACGATGTAGGTGGGCTGGTGATCCCCGATCAAGCTGTCACCGAATCTCACGGTTCTCATGACGTGTGCTCCCCGGATGAACGGCGTTCCTGCGGACCCGCTGTCAAGCGGCCGCGACAGAGCCGGCCGCCGGCTCTGGCACGGCGTCGAACACGGTGTGTGCGCCGCAGTCGGCGTGCAGCAGCTCGTACCCATCGGAGCGTCCGATGCCGAGCAGCAGCGACAGCGGACTCGCGCCGAGCAGCCGTGTGACACCGACGGTCGCATCGAGCCATCGCGGCGCACGTGCCCACATGCCCGCCACGGATTGCTCGCGTCCGTCGGTGGTCGTGAACACGCGATGCGCCCACGTGCGGCGCTCGCCGCTCTCGCACCGTTCCGGCCGCAATATGTCGTCGGCGGTTTGCAGGCAGCGCGCGGCGAACGGCTCGGCGTATTCGGGGAACACGATGCAGTGTGCGGTGCGCTCCACGCGGAGCTCGCGGACGAACCCGTCGAAGCAGCTCGCTCTCGTCAGGTTCACGATCATGTTCGGCGTCAGGCCGTGGCGATCGCCGCCGCCGACGACGGGGAGGTCGAAGCCCCGGGCGAGCGGCAACACCCGGCGGTTCTCCGTCCAGGTGCGATAGCCATTGAGCTCGAGCGCGTGGATGCGATCGCGGTGGATGCGGAGAAAGGCGAGCAGAGTCGAGTCGTGCCGCATCTGGCCGATGCGTCCGAGGTCCCAATACGGGTGGTTGAGGACGACCAGGGTGTCGGGGCACTCGCCCAACCACTCGAGGAGGTCCGCGAGGTGCTCGTCGCGCGCCGGCAGGTGGCCGGTCGTATACGCGTTGAGACTCTGCGCGATCGCGTCCGCGCTGCTGCTGGGGATGCCATGGACGCCGATGTGGAACTCGCCGCGATGAAACGGCACGGTCCACTCGAGCGAAATCGGGATCTCGCACCGGCCGGCGGCGCGCAGCATCACTGGTCCTTCAGCGGTGTCGTGATCCGTGAGCGACACGAGCGCAGGCCGATCGAGGCGCCGCTCGATGTGTTCGCACTCCGAGTCGACCACCGCGCCCGGTGGCATCGGTGGACGCCAATACCATTGGCCCAGGTCGAGCTCGTGCTGATGCTCGCGCGCGTATGCGGCCGCGCCGCGCTCGAAGAGATCGGCGACGATGGGAATGGAGCGCGCGAAGTCGGGCAGGAAGTCGAGGCTCTCGCGCGAACAGTTCGAATGGCTGTGCAGCGACACGGCGGAGCGAATGCCCCGCGGCGCGTGGAAGGGCTCTCGACGGGAAGCGACGTGGATTGCGGTGTGCGAGTGGCTCATGGTCTCAGCAGCGTTGTGCGCAACCAGCATCGGTGCGGGCCGCGTGGCGCGTCTTCGGCGCCTGTCCTCGAACGATGGCGGGAGCCGGCCCTTCGTCGCGTCTCGACACGTGCGATCCGGCAGCAGTGCCGACCACTAGGGGATGGGCTCTCGCCGCACTGTCGAGCAATCTAGAACGTCGGCTTAAACGGTGTGTGAGGATCGCGAGTCGAGCGTGAAAACATCTCGCGTCGACAGATCAACATCGACGGCGCCGAGGTGCGACGCGATCCGATCGCAGAGCTCTCGGACCGCGCCCCGTCCTCCCACACGCGTGAGGATGATGTCCGCAACGCGACGCACGGCTGGATGAGCATCGGCGACGGCGACGCTGCAGCCGACCATCTGCATGCAGGCCAGATCGTTGACGTCGTTGCCGACGTAGACGACCTGACACGGGGCGATGCGCCGCTCGACGAGGAGCCGGCGAAGGTGGTCCGCCTTGTCCGGCACGCCTTGGCAGAACGGGAGATCCAGCTTCCGGCACCGTGCGCCCACGACCGGGTTCCGCTCCGTCGAGAGGACGAGCGTCTCCACGCCGAGAGTGCGCAGCATCGAGAGTCCGAGGCCGTCGCCCCTATCGCATACCACCGACTCGGCTCCGTCGTCCGCAACCCACACGCGGTTGTCGGTCATCACGCCGTCGAAGTCGAACACCACGAGCCGCAGCCGCTCCGGCAGACGCCCTCGAGCGGCCGGGCGGATCAGCGGGCCGTTCATGTGCCCGAGCATCCATTCGGCCTCGAGCAGATCCGCTTCCGTGTCGATGTCGCAGGCGTACGCACCGTCGATCACGAGCGCGAGCACGCGGCCACCCGTCATCGACGCCTTGTCACGGATCGTCGATGTCCGTATCGCATCGACATGGCCGGTCTGCCAGTAGGCGGCGGGAAGCTCCTGCCGCGGGCGGTTGAACGGCTCAGGGCCTGCACCGTCGAGCAACGGCGCCATGCCGCCATCCGGCTGCAGCGTCCACATCTTGTATGGATGCTGGGAGGCGCGGACCACCGCGCGCACCGAATCGGCCGTGGGGTCCCCTCGCAGGAGATCGATGGCGCGATCCACGCAGTCAGGAGGACGCAGGGGTGACGTCGGTCGGAGCTGCACCACGATCTCGGGGACATGCCCCTCGTGGCGTTCGAGCCACTCGAGCGCGTGCTCGAACACCGGAAGGTCGCGCGTCGAGTCGTCGGCCAGCGCCGCGGGGCGGAGGAACGGCACCTCGGCGCCGGCTTCGCGCGCGAGCGTGGCGATTTCCTGATCGTCGGTGGAGACGATCACCCGGTCGACCGTCCGCGCCGACAGCCCGGCACTGATGCTGTACGACAGCAGCGGCACGCCTCCGAGCGATCTGATGTTCTTGCGGGGAAGGGACTTGGACCCGCCGCGAGCGGGCACGATCGCCACCACGCCGCCGCCCGTCACCATGCCGTCCCTCACCATGCCGTCCATCCTCCGTCGATCACCAGGTTGCCGCCCGTCATGTACGAGGAGGCGTCGGAGAGCAGGAAGAGCAGCCCTCCGCAATATTCATGGCGCTCCGCCATCCTGCCGAGAGGCGTGCGGCTCGAGTAGCGCTGAACGAACTCGGACGACTGCGTGTTGATCACCCCGCCCGGCGTCAACGTGTTGACCCGAATGCCGGTGTTCGACCAATACGCGGCGAGATACTTGGTGAATCCAATCACCGCGCTCTTGGTGACGGAGTAGTCGACGGGCTTGTACGCACGGGCGCTGTCCGGCGTCTCAGGGTCGTAGAGGCGCTGATCCGGGCCGACCAAACCGTAGGTCGACGAGACGTTGACGATCACGCCTCGGCCCTGCGCCCGCATCGTGGGCGCGACCTCTCGTGCACAGAGGAACATGCCTGTCAGATTGACGCTGAGGGAGCGGTTCCAGCGCTCCAGCGGATAACGTTCGAATGGCAGGCCGAGCGCCCCGCGATCCGCGTCGTCCAGCTTGGGATCGAGGGCGGCGTTGTTCACGAGGCCGTCGATCCGGCCGAAACGCCAGAGCACCACGTGCACGAGGTTCGCGACGGACGCCTCGTCCGACACGTCGACGCCGATGCCGATCGCCAGTCCCCGGTCGGACAGGTCTTCGGCGGCGCGGACGACCGCTTCTGCCGCGATGTCCGCCAGAACGACGCGCGCGCCGGCGTCGGCGAGCGCCCGCCCGTACTCGCGTCCGAGAAGGCCCGCGCCGCCCGTGACGATGATCACGCGGCCTGAAAGCTCGAAGGGACTGTTCACACGTACACCTGTGCGCCGGCTTGGGTGATGGACTGTTTCACGGCGAGGACGGCCTCGAGGGCCCTTCTGCCATCTCGAACCGTGCACGAGGGCTCCTCCTCGCCGCGCAGGCAGGCGAGGAAATGCCGCATCTCTTCCAGGAACATCGTGTTCCGCTCGAAACCGCCGGCGGGCTCGGTGGTCGTCGTCTGCCGGCCCGGCGACCCGGCGTAGAGGCGCGCCGTCTGATCGGATTGCGTCCACGTCGCGGTCCCTTCGGTTCCGATCACACGGATGTGATGGTCCGGCGGCCGCTGCACGAAATCGAGATGCACGTGACCGGCGGCGCCGCACCGGAACTGCAGAACGGCATCGACGCTCGTCTCGACCTGCAGGCCGAGCGTGTCCCGATCCGATGCGACCGCAGCGACTCGTGCGATGTCGCCGATGAGCCAGGCCAGGTAGTCGAAGGGGTGACAGAGCGTCAGCAGCACGCCGCCGCCCAACTCGGGCCTCGCCGCGTACCCGGTGCGGTAGTCCTCCCATGGATGCATGTCCGGGAGGTACTCGCCCCAGTGTGCGTGCGCCGAGACGACGGCGCCGAGCGCGCCGGTCGTGATCCAGTCGCGAAGCTGTCGCAGGCCCGGATGGAAGCGGAACTGAAAGCCGACGAGCGCCGTGAGTCGGGAGCTGTCGATCACGCGCTCGAGTTCGTCGACGCCCCCGACGTCGTGGGAGAGCGGCTTCTCGATGAGGAGATGCGCGCCGGCGCGTGCGGCTTCCAACGCGACGCGCACGTGGCATGCCGACGGGTTCGAGACGATGACGGCCAGCGGCCGGCGCCGGAGGGCGGCCGCGAGATCGGTGTCGACGTCCGCGGCCTCCAGCCCGAGGTCGGGGAGCGTCGACAGACCGGTGCGATAGCCGCGGATCCGTTGCCAGCCGAGCGAGCGCAGGTTGGCGAGATGACGACGGCCGATCGATCCGAGACCTGCGATGAGGATCTCTCGCACGCCGACGATTCTTTCAGAACAACGTGACGCCAGTTTCACGCGAATGTTGCGCCGTGATGACGTTCGTCTTCCATAGTGAAGCGGCGGACGAGCCCCGTGCCCGAATCCCTGCACGCCGGGTGGTTGCCGCAGTCACCAACGGAGAGGGCGCCCATGAACGGGTCCACGACCGAACAGTTCCTCGAAGACGGCGTCACCGTCGTACGCGGCCTGCTGGAGGCGGACGAATCGGCGTTCTACGTCGAACGGTTGAAGCGTGCGGCAGGTGGCGCCACGCGCTGGACACAGCCCGATGGCGTGAATCGAAACCCGGACTTCTGGCCGATCATCTTCAACGAGCGGCTTCTCGCGATCGTGCGCGAGATTCTCGGTCCGGATGTGAAGTATCTCCCTCATAACGACCTGCACCTTGGCTTCTCGTCGTTCTCATGGCATCGAGACAGCGTCAGCCGCGGGTCCACGGATGGATCCGATTGGGACGAGGCGCGAGAGCCGTATCGACTCGTCCGTGTCGGCCTGTACCTGCAGCGCTTCGAAGACAGCCGGTTCAGGTTCGGCGTGGTGAAAGGCAGCCACCGCCCCAGCGGGTTGTCCCCGGCGCGCCGACAGAAGCTCCAGCGCCGAACCGGCGCGGCGGCCAACGTGCTCTCAGGCCTGAGCGGAGCGGACCTCGTCGGCGGCGAAGCCGAGTGGATCGCGACCGAGCCGGGCGATTGCGTGATCTTCGACCCCCGCCTGCTGCACACCGGCAGCCGGTTTCACGGCGAGAAGTATTCGGTGTTCGTCGCGTACGGCGTCGAGAACGCCCACTTCCGGAGGCATTGGCACTACTACCGGCGGTTGCGGAGTGATCTGGGGTACTCGTCGATCCCGCCTGCGCTGGTCGATCGGCTGAAGGCCGCCGGGCTGCTGGCTGTCGAGCCGCCGGACGACATGGCGATTGAGGACGCGTGGATGCCTTCCGCGGCGTACACGTACGTGGCGAAGCGCTTCAAGTGAGCGCCCGCATCGATCAGCCGATGAGAAAGAACATTCTGCTCATCTGTGGGACGCTCAGCCAGACGAAGGCGATGCTGGCAATCGGCGGGCAACTCGCAGAGCACGACTGCTACTACACGCCCTTCTACTGCGACGGCCACCTGCTCGAGGCGAGCCGGCGCGGCCAACTCGACTTCACCGTGCTGGCGGGACCGCTTCGCGAGCGGACGATGGCCTGTCTGCGCGCGGCCCAGGTGCGGGTCGATGAGAGGGGCGAGGGGCGCGACTACGACCTGATCGTGACCTGCACCGACCTGATCATCCAACGCAACCTCGCCGGCAAGCGCATCGTGCTGGTGCAGGAGGGGCTCACCGAGCCGGAAGGGTTCCTGTACTGGCTCGTGAAACATGCGGGGCTCCCGCGCGTCTTCGCCAACACGGCGGCCTTCGGGCTGTCGGATCGCTACGAGGTGTTCTGCGTTGCGTCAGAAGGATCGGGTGAGCTGTTCCGGCAGAAGGGCGTTCGTCCCGAGAAGATGATCGTCACCGGCATCCCCAACTTCGACAACGCGGACGCGTACCGCGAGAACGCCTTTCCCAGCCGGGACTTCGTACTCGTGTGCACGTCGAATGCCCGGGAGACGTTCAAGTACGACGATCGGCTCGGCTTCCTGCGGAACGCCGACCGCGTTGCGGGGCAGCGGCGGGTCATCTTCAAGCTGCACCCGGCCGAGAACCACGAGCGTGCGATTCGGGAGATCCGGTCGGTGACGGCGGATCCGTTCATCCTGACCGACGGCAACACGGAGCAGATGATCGCCAACAGCGAAGCTGTCGTTGCGCAGTACTCGACCGTGGCGTTCACAGCGGCACTGCTCGGCAAGGAAGTGCACTCGTATATCAGCCCCGAGCACCTGCGGCGCGTGCTGCCCATTCAGAACCGCGGGATGTCGGCGCGCAACATCGCTGATGTGTGCCGCGCGTGCTTCGATTCGCATCCCGTGCGCCTCGCCGACGTCAGAGCCCTGATCGAGACCCGTCCCGTGCAGCCCAGACCGGCAGCCAACATCCACCTGATCCCGCACGGCAGCGTCCGCGCCCTGGTCTATCCCGTGGCGTCCGGCCTTCGTCACGCGCTGCGACGTACCGGCCGTCGAACGCCGCCAGCGCCCGGCCCGACACTCGGTGCCGACTCGAGTCCGCCGCTTTCGCCAGACGCCCCAGGCAGCGCGTCGGCACATCAGAGCGCGGCCCGTTGATGCGGTTCTTCCGCGCCGGGTGGATCAGAGGCGCCGTCCTCGCGGCGGCGTTCCTGCTGTTGATGCTCCTGTTCGCGCACCTGGGGCCGCTGCGGATCATCGCGCTGCTCGCCGAGCTCGGCGCCAGCTTCCCCGTCGTCGTCCTCTTGTTCGCGTGCCACGAGTGCACGCGCGCGGCGGCCCTGTCCCGGTGCTTTCACGATGGCGAGCGGCCCCCGTTCGCCCAATTGCTGCGCGTGCGATTGTTGGGAGAGGCGCTCGGAACACTCACGCGCACAGGCGCGTTCGCCGCGGAGCCGGCGCGGGTCGTGCTGCTCGCCGGACAGACAGGGCTTGGAGCCGGCGCCTACGCGGCGGCGCTCGCCGAGCTCGTCGCGAACAGTTCCGTGTCGGCGGGGGTGACGCTCCTGGTCGCCGGTTTCGTGCTGGTGTCCGGAATGCCTGGCGCCGCGGAACCGCTGAAGGGTCCGCTCCTGGCGCTCACTCAGGTGCTCTGGTGGGGTTCGCTGGTCTATCTGTCCGCGGTGGCCGTGGCCCTGACGACGGCCGTGCGACCCGTGAGTGCCGTGGCTCGGGGCATCGCGAGACTCGCGACGCGGGCGTCCTGCGCGAGAAAGAACGACGGCGGCGCCGGGCGCCTGCGCTCGATCGAGGACGCGGTGCTCGTCATTCTGGCCCGCCGGTCGCGCGCGCGCGTCCAGCTGGTGCTCTTCGAATGTCTCGCCCAGTCGATCCTCATCGTCGAGATCTATTGGATCGTCGCGGCCATGGGCGTCCGCACCCGCCTCGGCGGCGCGCTGTTCCTGGAGGTCCTGATGAAGGCGCCGAACCTCGTCCAGTTCATGGGGGTGACCGAGGCCGGGTACGCCGTCATCTTCAACTGGTTCGGCGTCACCGCGGCCGTCGGTTTTGCGCTGTCCCTGGTGAAATTGCTCCGGACGGTGGTGGTTGCTGGCGTCGGCCTGGGCCTGCTGAACCGGCTTGCCCGGATCGCGCCGGCCTTCCTCGTCCGTGCGCCCGATCCCTGCCCCCGCGTGGTGACGCCAACGTCATCGAGTCGTTACCTGGATGCGTCACCGTAGAGGGTGATGCGCACTGCTGCGGACGCCGCGTCGTACGGGTCGGACCGGGCAGGGCTCGTCTACGGCTACGCGTTCGAGCCGGAACGTGAGGGGCGTCCGGTCGACTCAGACTCTGCGGCGCAGTGGCTCGCGCGCCAGCCGGACCGCGGATTCCTCTGGCTGCACTTCAGCTCGGCGAACTCGGCATCCGAGACCTGGCTGCGCCGGCACGTCGAACTGCCAGCCGTCTTCTACGAATCGCTGCGAGAAGGCGCGTCCACGCGGGTTGAGGCGATTGACGACGGACTGCTCGCGATCGTGAATGACGTGCAGTTCTTCGCCCACGAGGCCTCGTCGGTGTCGAGCGTCACCTTCTACATTGCGCCTCGCGTCGCCGTGAGCGCCCGGACGACCGCTCTGCGATCCATCGACCGGCTCCGGGGCGCGGTCCGGGCGGGAGCGGTGTTCTCGTCGACGGCGGCCTTGCTGGCACATCTGCTGCGCGACCAGGCGGATGTCATGGTTGAGATCGTCCGCGGCGCCACGCGTCAGGTGGACGAGGCCGAAGATCGGATCATCTCGGGGCGAACCGTCAGCCGCGTCACGCTTGGCACGATGAGACGGACCCTCGTCCGGCTGCAGCGTCTGCTGACGCCCGAGCCCGCCGCCCTGTTCCGGCTTCTCAGTCGACCGCCCTCGTGGTTGACGGACGGCGATGTGGGCGACCTGCGGCAGTCGGCCGAGGAGCTCTCGACCGCGGTCGCGGACTCGGTCGCGCTCGTCGAGCGCGTGCGGCTGCTGCAAGAGGAGCTGACCGCCTTGCTCAACGAGCAGACGAACCGGACGCTCTTCATTCTCACCGTCGTGACCGTGTTGGCCTTGCCGATGACGATCATCCCCGGCCTCTTCGGTATGAACGTCGGCGGCATTCCGCTGACGGCGAGTCCGGCAGGGTTCTGGATCGTACTGGTCGTCATGGTGTTGGTGGTCCTGGTTGGCGCGGGGCTGGTGCTGGCCGCCTGGCAGGAGCGCTGACCGCGCACGACAAACGTGTTCGTCGCGCGAACGAAATCTTCGCGACATCGACCGGTTACGTCCGTTCGCTACCCTCGTTTTCAGCCGCCATGTTGACGGACGAGAGCGGCTTGATGAACTGTGGGGGACACATGAAGCGGAGAACGGTTCGCGCGCTGGTGATCGCCGCGTTGGCGGTTGCGGCACATTCCACGACCTTCACAACCCGCGCGCACGCGCAGGTCGCCACGACGGCTGGCGTCACCGGCATCGTCAAGGACACGCAGGGGGGCGCCGTGCCGGGTGCCACGGTCACGGCCACGCACGTTCCGTCGGGGACCACTTACACCGCGGTGACCCAGGAGGATGGCCGCTTCCTGATCCCCGCGATGCGCGTGGGCGGCCCGTACGCCGTCACGGTGGAGCTCGCGGGCTTCGCCGTCGCAACGCAGCACGATCTGGCGCTCACGCTGGGCGTCATCGCGGACTTGAGCTTCGTGCTCGAGCCTGCCGGCGTCTCCGAGCACGTCGACGTGGTGGCGGCGCCCGATCCAATCTTCAGTTCGAGCCGAACGGGCGCCTCGACGGCCGTGACGCGCGAGGAGCTTGCGGCGCTGCCGACGATTACGGGCCGGATCAACGACATGACGCGGATGACGCCGCAGGCAGGGTCGAATGGATCATTTGCCGGTCAGGACAATCGGCTCAACAACATCACCGTCGACGGCGCCTACTTCAACAACTCGTTCGGCCTCGGCGGCCAGCCTGGGGACCGCACCAACGTGGCGCCGGTCTCGCTCGAGGCGATCGAGCAGGTGCAGGTGAGCATCGCGCCCTACGACGTGAGGCAAGGGAACTTCGTCGGGGCGGGCGTGAACATGGTGACGCGCAGCGGCACGAACCGGTTCGTGGGATCGGTCTACACGCGCTACCGCAACGAGTCGTTCGTGGGAACAGAAGCGGCGGGGCAGACGTTCAACCCCGGGACGTTCAAGACCACCAACACCGGGGTCTGGATCGGCGGGCCGATTCTCCGCAACCGCCTGTTCGCGTTCGGCAGCTACGAGCGCCAGAACGATACACGTCCCCTGGTGACGTTTCGAGCGAACCAGGGAGGCGAGGCCGTGGGCGGGTCGGTCACGCGCGTGCTGGCATCGGACCTCACAGCCCTGAGCGCATTTCTGAAGAGCAATTTCGACTACGAGGCCGGAGGGTTCGACGGCGTTCAGAAGAAGACGCCAGCCAAGCCCCTCCTGATGAAGTTCGACTACAACCTGAACAGGGCGAACAAGATCACCTTCCGGTACAGTCAGCTGAACTCGAGCACCAACGTCCTGGTGTCCGGATCGAGCTCCGCCGGTTTCGGCCGCGGCGCCAACAGCGCCAACTGGCTCGGATTCGAGGGCTCGAACTACACGATTCTCGAGAACTTCAAGTCGGGTGTCACCGAGCTGCACTCGACCATCGGCAGTGCGATGTCGAACAGCCTCACCCTCGGCTACACGACGAACGACGAGAGCAGGGGCGCCGTGCCCGAGTTCCCGTTCGTCGACATTCGCGACGGCAGCGGGGTGGCGTACACCTCGTTCGGTCCAGACCCGTTCACGCGCAACAACGAGCTCCGGTATCGGACGCTCCAGGCGCAGGACAGCTTCACGAAGTTCGCCCGACGCCATACCTTCACGTTCGGCGGCAGCGTGGAGAATTACAACTCCGACAACGTGTTCTTCTCGCGGTCGAACAGCGTCTACGTCTACAACTCGCTCGCGGACTTCTACACCGACGCGAACGACTACCTGGCCAACCCGGGGCGCACGACCTCACCGGTTACCCTCGCGCGGTTTCAGGTCGCTTACATGAACCTGCCGGGTCTGAACAAGCCGCTGCAGCCGCTCGAGGCGTGGTACATGGGTGCCTATGCGCAGGATCAGTGGCAGCTGCGGCCGAACGTCTCCCTGATCGGCGGGCTGCGCGTCGACACGCCGCGGTTCAAGAACACCGCCTACGACAATCCAAACGTGAACGCGCTGACCTTCCGCGATGAGAACGGGCAGCCCGTCCAGTACATCACCGGAAAGATGCCGGACGCGAAACCCCTGTGGTCGCCCCGGCTCGGCCTGAACTGGGACGTGCGCGGCGACCAGACAACGCAGGTGCGCGGCGGTACGGGCATCTTCACCGGAAAGCCCGCCTATGTCTGGATCTCCAACCAGATCGGCAACACCGGCATGTTGACCGGCCTGATCGAGGACAACAACACCACGTCGCGGCCGTTCAATCCCGATCCCGCCGCCTACGTGCCGGCCAACGTGACTGGCGCCCCCGCGGCCAGCCTCGAGCTGAACGTCACCGATCCGTCGTTCAAGTTCCCGCAGGTCTGGCGGAGCAACGCGGCGGTCGACCGGCAACTGCCGTGGGGGCTGATCGCGACCGGTGAGCTCGTCTATACGCGCGACGTCAACGGCATCTACTACATCAATGCCAACCTGCCGGCGCCCCAGTCCACCTTCACGGGTCCTGACAACCGGCCGCGGTGGGTGGGTGCGTCCTGCACGCCTGCGGATGCGGCAGGCTGCGTGAACCGCATCAACAACGCGCCCGGCAACCAGGTCACCGCCGCTTACGTTCTGAAGAACCAGAATGTCGGCCGCTCGTGGAACATCGCCGGCAGCCTCACCAAGCGGCTGCAGTCCGGCTTCAGCGGCAAGCTGGCCTACAGCTACGGCGAAACGCGGAACACGGTCGATCCCGGCAGCACGGCGTCGGGCACCTTCACCGGGAACGCGCACTCCGGCAATCCGAACGACCCGGGTCTCGGATATTCCGTCAACTCGCCCGGCCACCGCTTCTTCGTCGCGGGCAGCTACACCAAGCAGTACTTCGGATTCGGTGCGACGACGATCGGCGCGTTCTGGGAGGCACGGACCAATCTGGTGAACTTCGCGACCAACGCGAGTTACGTCTACGCCGGCGACATGAACGGCGACGGCGCGGCGAACAACGACTTGATCTACGTTCCGCGCGACGCGTCGGAGATGAACTTCGCCACGTTCACCTCAGGCGGGCGCACCTTCACCGCGGACGAACAGGCCGCGGCGTTCGAAGCCTACATCCAACAGGATCCGTACCTCTCGACGCGGCGCGGCCAGTATGCCGAGCGCAACGCGCTCTTCTTGCCGCTCGTGAAGCGCATGGATTTCTCGGTCACACAGGAGCTGTTCCACAGCGTGGCGGGTCGGCGCCACGCCGGGCAGATCCGGCTCGACATCACCAACTTCGGAAACCTGCTCAACTCGCGGTGGGGCGTGGGCCAGCGTCCGGCGATTCCATCGGCGAGCTCGAGCCTCAACCTCATTCCGATCCTGACCAGCCCGACGGTCGCCGCCGATGGCACGCTGTCCTATCGCATGGCGCTGGTCAACAATCAGCTGCCGACCGAGACGTGGCAGACGACGACGTTCCTTGGACAGTCGGGGACGGCCGGGCACGACGTCTACACGATCATGCTCAGCTTCCGCTACAGCTTCCAGTAGTCAGGCCGGCGAGGTCGATAGCGTCCGACGCGGACGTTATCGACCTCGAATCCGATCCCGGCGACCGGGTGCGACGGGCGAATGTGCCCCGAGGTAGGCGAGCAGTGCGTCGACGTCGGCGCCGGCGTCCACCGGATCGGTCCCTTCGGTCGCGGTCGAGAACTCGTCGCCCCCGCTCCAGATGAAATCGCTGGAAACGATGCGGTACCCATGCGACAGGTCGAGCGGCTTGCCGGCGACACGAATCGTGCTCCGATCGACCCGCTGCCCAGCCGGCTTGAGGCTGTCATAGGCATAGGTGAAGCCGCTCGATACCTGGAGGATCTTCCTGGCGCCGGGGTCCGGATTGTCGAACTGCTCTTCCAGCATCCGCGCGAGCGCATCGCCGCTGATCGTCCGCACGGCGACACGGTTGCCGAAGGGCAGACTGTCGAATGCCTCCACGTACCGCACCGTGCGCGGCACGCCATCATCGGCCGGATCGTCCCCTGACAGGTCGCCGCGCAGACCGCCCGGATTGACCAGCGCCGCCACCGCACGTGCGTCGACCCGCCGTCCGGCATCGAGGAACGCGTCGGCGACGATGTCGCCGTACGCGGATTCGCCGGACGGCAGCGTCGCCCGTGTCAGGGGCGCAGAGACAGTGCCGACGATTCGATCGGCGGCGGCGTGGTAGGACGGCCGGTAGTGATCGAGCAGACGGGTCTGCGCCGGATCGCGCGGGACGTCGCGCGTGACGATCACGTTGTTCGCGCGCTTGGCGACGACGTCGCCGGTTCGTCGGTCGATCTGCAGATCGATCTTCGTGACGAGCCGCCCCAGCGACTCGGCGCTCGTCAGCAGCGTGTTGCCGACCGTGCACACGTACGAGCGATGGCTGTGGCCGGAGACGACCACGTCGACTTCGTCCGACAGCCCACGTGTGATCGGGACGATCGGCCCGGTCACGCCGCAGCCGTTCGGATCGGACGTGGCCGGCTGCCCGCCTTCGTGAATCAGCACCACGATCGCTCGCACTCCCTGCCGCGTGAGCGCCGCCACGGCGTCGTTGCCAGCCTGCACTTCCGGGAGGAAGCTCAAGCCGCGGATGCCCGGCTTCGGCACGATCTCCGCCGTGCCGCGCAGGACGAGGCCGATGAAGCCGATTCGCACGCCCCCAATCTCACGGATCGTGTACGCCGGAAGCAGCGCCTGCGCGCCGCCGGGTTTCGGAGTCCAGCCGCTGCGCGTCAGGGCGTCCGCGCCGACGCGCGCCGGATCGATGGTCACGTTGGCGGCGAGGATCTCGAAGGGGGCTCCGGCGAACGGCGTCCCGTCCTGGCACCCGTCCACCGGATGGCAGCCTCCGTGCTGGATGCGGTAGAGCTCGTCCCAGCCCTCGTCGAACTCGTGATTGCCGACCGTGGAGACGTCCAGTCCCGCCGCGCCCAACGCCTCGATCGCCGGCTCGTCGTGGAACATGCCGGACAGGAGCGCCGACGCGCCGATGTTGTCGCCGGCCGCCACGGTCAGCGTATGCGGGTTGGTGGCCCTGAGCCGCGCCAGGTGGGTGGCGAGGAACTCCACGCCGCCGGCGTCCACTCCGCCCATTCGCCCGTTGGAGCCGGTCGGAGGTTCCAGCGCGCCGTGGAAGTCATTGAGCGCCAACAGCTGGACATCGACGAGCGTGTCTGCGGCCGGCTGGGGACCCGAGCTCCGGGCGGCGCAGGCCGCGAGCAGGGCGAGAGCGCAGAGGATTGGTGCAAGGCGTGGTGTCTGACGGTGTCGCATGGCGATCTAGGCTGCCGCACCCGCGTGAACGGAGGGCGACGACGGCGTGACGATTGGCGCCGCGCGGCCCGATCGCCAGTGCGACCCGACGAAGCGGTTCACACGCAAGCGGCCCATCGCTAGTATCAAACCATGGACTTCGTCATTCATCGCGATCCCGTTCATGGCGACGTGCGCTTCGACGCCATGGCCGCCGCGCTTCTCGATACCAGCGCGATGCAGAGACTGGGTCGTGTCTATCAACTCGGCTACGCGCACCTCGTCTACCGGGGAGGCACGCACACGCGCCTCAGCCACGCGATGGGCGCCGCACACGTGGCGGGGCGTCTCGTCGATCTGCTCCGGCAGAACTACGCCGACGGCGCCGAGCTCCCCGCCGGAGCCCTCGAGCCTGGGGACTTCCTGCCCGCCGGAGCGAACGCCGGGGCGACGCTCGATGAACGATGGACGGTCCTGCGCCACATCGTCCTCTGGGCAGCGTTGCTTCACGACGTGGGTCATGTACCGCTCGGGCACACGCTCGAAGACGAATTCGAAGGGATCTATCGGAAGCACGACAGCCTCTGGTCCCCTCGGGTCGCGCATCTGTGGCACGAGGAGTCGCCAGGCGTCGCCTCTGAAATGCGCGCGACCTTCGCCAGGACGCCGCTGCCCGACGTGTTCGCGCGCGCCGGCATCACAACCGAGGAAGCCTGGGCGGCGACGATGCTGACCTGCCTCTACAGGGACAGCCGGAACGGCCCGGCATATTCGAGCTTCCGGACGATCGTGAGTCGAGCGGTCGCAGGCGAGGAGGCGAAGCCGGAAGGGGCATCGGCGTTTCTGGCCGAACTGATTCGCCTGATGGACCTCGTCGACGGCCGCCTGTTCGCACCCTACATGGCGGATCTCGTGGCGGACACGATTTCCGCGGACTATCTCGACTACGTGCGTCGCGATCCCCAATGTGTCGGGCTCGACGTCCTGCGCGACGATCGCGTGGCGTCGCGGTTCTTCGTCGGGAGGCGGGACGGCGCGCCGAGGACCGCGCTGTCGCTGGTGGATCGCCGGGGCAAGCCGCGGCTGGATACGTGCACGGGCATCGTGGAGTTGGTCCGCCAGAGGTTCCGCTTCGCGGAGGTCATCTACTACCACAAGACCAAGGTGTCGGCGTCCGCGATGCTCGCGAAGGTCTTCGCGCTGATCGGTCCGCCGGCCGAAGTCGCTCCGGCCCGCGAGCGCCTCCACATCGGAGAGCTGGACGCGGCGGCCGATCGGATCGTTCTGGAGGGGTCATCCGCCGCCCTTCGGTCGCGCTGCATGCCGGCATCCCTGCTGGATCCCGAGATCGGCGACGAGTCGCTCCTCCTGTGGCTGCAACAGCACGCGTGGGACGGCATCGAGCGCGCGGCGCGCGAGCGCGATCGGCCTCAGGTCGACGCCGGCCTGAGAGCCGTTGCGCTGCTCCAGGCCCTCACGCGGCGTGAGCTGTACAAGGTCTGCGCCGCGTTCGACGCCCGTGCCTTCGAGACGATTCCCGCCCGAGGCGGCCGATCGGGCGACGTGGAGTCGAGCATCGCGTCCGCGCTGGCCAAGTACCGAAGCTCCGCCGAGAACCGCCATCGCGTGGAGCATGCGATGGCGTCGGCGGCCGGTTGGCCGGCCGACGCGCTCTTGCTCTACGTGCCGCCCCGGAAGGTGCAGGCCAAGGGCATCGATACGGGCGCGCTCGACGGAGGAACGGTTGTCGCCCTCGGCGATCACGAGGCCATTCGGAATGAAGTGCGCCAGCTGAACGAGGCGTACCGCAACCTGTGGCGCATTCTTCTGTTCGTGCATCCCAGTCACGCGGCCGACGCCCTCGGCCTGTCCAAGGCGGTGGACGTGCTGGTGCACGATCTCTGGCCCGACGTGGACCTGCAGGCGTCCGCCGGCGAACTGCAGCAGGCGTGCTGGTTCCCCTACATTGCTCCCGAGTGGAGACCCGCCGCCGAACGCTACGCGCGCATGCCGGGCGGCGACCGGCCGGATTGGAAGCAGTTCGCGCGTCAGGCGCTGCGCTCGAGCCGCACCACGGGGCCCGAGAGATTCTCCAGCCCTATCGAGACATAGAGCTCGCGGTCGGAAATGGACACGCTGAACGCAACTCTCCGTTCGAGCCGCGCCACGAGAGCGGAGATGAGGGTGCGATCGATCGCGTAGAGCTCCAGCGCGTCCGCCCGGTGGATCTTCTCGCCCGCGAGCTGGTTGATGAACTGGCGTGGATCCTTGTGCGTGTAGACGACCACACGCCTCGCGATCTTCGAAGCCTTGTGCAGCCGCGCCGCATCCGGCGTCCCGACGTCAATCCACGTCGTCAGCGCACCCGCCGCGTCGCGGATCGCGATCGCCGGCTCGTCCGGTTCGGACACTCCGCGCGAGAACGAGATGCCCTGCTCCAGCTCGAGCAGATACGCCAGGAGGCGGGTGGCAAGATATTCCTCGGACTCGGACGGATGCCGCGCGAGCCGCAGGGCGAGCGATTCGTACACGCCGCGATCGTGATCGGCGAGCTCGACGTCGAAGTTGTGGATGGTGGCCTGGATCGCCATCTACCGGCCCGTCAGCACGCGTGGATCGTACTTCAGGTACGGCACTGGAGCTCAGGGCCGGACCGGAGCTCAGGGGTCGGACTGGGGCTCGGGTGGCGCACCCGACGGTCGGCGCGCGGGCACGTCACGCCTTGATCGCTCGCGCGAACAGCGGGCCGTCGGTGATGGTGAGCGACCGGACCGCTCCGGATTCCGGCTCGAACGCGATCCGCACGGCTTCGGAACCGGCCGGATTGAACGTGCGCGCGCCGTGATGATAGAGCAGGCGCTCGGCATCGCCGTCGACGCTGACGGCGATGGACCCCCGCGCGAGCTTCACGACAAGGTGTCGCGACGCAGCCGTGCCTCCGCCCATCGATCCGGATCGCCGCGGCGACTGCACGACGGACGACTGCACGACGTACACGCCAGCGAGGGCCTCGGGGTCGCCTGCCGAGAACGGCTCGCTCGGATAGCGGGGGTCGGCATCGCCGAGCTGCTCGAGGAACCGCACGACCTCCGCATTTCCTCCGGCCCGTGCGTGCGCGAGCAGGCTGATGCCGTGTGGACCGCGCGTGCGCTGGATACCCGGCGACGCGCCGATGAACGCCTTCACCGTCTCCAGCTGTCCGAGCATCGCGGCGGAGAAGATCGTCGGGTGCGCTCCGGCAGCCAGCAGCACGGAGGCAATCTCCTTGTTGCCGACGTGCGATGCGGCGCCGAGTGCCGTTTCCCAATCACCGAAGCCCCAGTCCCAGGCGGCGCGCGCGAGCGCCGGCCGGCCGGCGACCAGCTCCTTCACCCTGAGGAGGTTGCCGTGCGAGACGGAGACGATCTCCCGCGCCTGTTCAGGGGTATGCCTTGAAGAGGGGTCCGGTGGGTCCAGGCTGTCGGATGCGGCGGACGCGTCGGCCTGGCCCGGCGCGCGGCCGGACGCCTGGCGCGGCGCTCGGCCGGACGCCCGGTCTGCCCCCTGGGCGGACGCTTGGCCGGATGCGCGGACTGAACTCGAGAGCATCGCGGAACCGGCGAAGGTCAGCAGGCGGCGCCTGTTGAGACGACGGCTGCGCGCAGGGTCCGCCTTCCGGTTCGTTCGTGTATCACTGGACATGCGACAAGGTTCCTCCGCCACGGAGCGTCGCGGGCGCAGGCCTTCGAGCGCAAGCCAGATCGGGTGAGGCGGAGGAAAGGAGGCAACTCGCCCGGTATCAGCGAGTTGCTACGGCTCGTGAGACAGCCGAGGCCACGGCCGCTGCCGTGCGGCCCTGCACGTCGAGCGTGAAACTCGGCTCGTCGTACGTGTGCGCCCATACGTGCTTCATGTCGGAAGCGCGAATGAGGTGCCCGATCAGACGCATGGACCGACCGTCGGCTTTCAGTTGTCCGATGACGACCCACTCTGCTGACAGCTCCCGGGCGACGCGCTGGACGTCAGCCCGCGCGAATGGACTCTGCAGCGACGGGGCGTTGCCGATCACGCTCAAGGCGTCGATATGGTCCGGCGCCGCCAGATGCGCGACGGTCGCGTCGCCGATCGCGCGGGCGACCGGCTCGAGCTCTTCGTTCCCGGTCTCGTTGTAGAACGGGACGACGACGACCGTCGGGCGCGCGGGAGGGAGGCTGATCCACCCGAGGCCGATCGTGAAGACCACGAGGAGCAGCGCCGCGGCGGCCGGAAGATTCCAGGCGGATGCTCCGTGTGTGTCGACGGCGTCTGCGGCCGCGCTCGCCTCGCGCTCGACGGGTGGGTGTGTGCCGGCAACGCCGTCGGGGTCCGCGGGAGAGACGGTGACCGGTGCGATGAAGCGATACCCCAACTTCGGAACCGTCTCCACGAATCGTGGAGACTCGGCATCGTCGCGCAGGGCCGACCGGATCTGGGCGATGCAGAAGTTCAGCCCGCGCTCGAAGTCGACGTGCGTGTCATCGCCCCAGACCTCGCGCTGCAGGGCCTGGCGGGAGACGGTTTCCCCGTGCCGGGCGAGCAGGGCGGCCAGCACCCGCATCGGCTGCGCCTGCAGCCGCACCAGGCGCCCGTTCTTGCGCAGCTCGCCGCGAGCCGCGGAGAGCTCGAACGTGCCGAACCGCAGGGTCTCCGCTCGCCCGAACTGCCCGTCCGCTTCTGTTGAGAGCTGCATCGAGCTGGTCTCCAGCGCGTTGCTAATACGCCAAGGCGGAGCCTATCAGAGTGATCGCGGCTCGTCTCCGCATCCGGCCACAATCCTGACGTGGACGCACCGCGATAGTTCTGTATCATTCATAGGATATGGACACCGTGACTGGCCGTTCGCGTTCCGCGAGCGACGTTGGCGAAGCCTGGACGACTGCCGACGCAAGCGAGCTCTACGAAGTGGCGCGGTGGGGGAAGGGCTACTTCGCCATCGGCGAAAACGGCCAGCTGAAGGTTCACCCGTCGAAGGATCCGAAACGATCCATCGATCTGAAGCAGCTGGTCGACGATCTGCAGCGCCGCGGCATCAGTCTGCCGGCGCTCATCCGCTTCCGGGACATCCTCCAGCATCGGCTCAAGGACATTCACGACGCCTTCCAGGGCGCGATCGCGCAGCACGATTACCGGGGCAAGTACATCTGTGTCTACCCGATCAAGGTGAATCAGCAGCGCCACGTCGTGGAAGAGGTCTTCGAGTTCGGCCGGCCGTACAACTTCGGGCTCGAAGCGGGGTCGAAGCCGGAGCTGATGGCCGTGGCGGCGATCGCGGACAACAACACGCCGATCATCTGCAACGGCTTCAAGGACGCCGAGTTCATCGAGATGGCCATGCTCGCCAAGAAGATCGGGCGGCAGATCATCCCCGTGGTCGAGAAGTACACCGAGCTCGGCCTGATCCTGGACTACGCGGAGAAGGTCGGCGTGCGGCCGGCCATCGGGATGCGCGTGAAGCTGGCGGCGCGCGGAAGCGGCCGGTGGCAGTCGTCGGGCGGCTATCGATCGAAGTTCGGCCTGACCGTCGGCGAGATCCTTCGCGGACTCGAGGAGCTCAAGAAGCGCGGGATGGAGGACTGTTTTCAGCTGCTCCATTTCCACCTGGGCAGCCAGATTCCCAACATCCGGATCATCAAGGCGGCCCTGAACGAAGCGTCGCGCGTCTACGTCGAGCTGTCGCGGGCCGGTGCCGGCCTGAAGTACATGGACGTGGGGGGCGGTCTCGGCGTCGACTACGACGGATCGCAGACCAACTTCGAATCCAGTCTGAACTACACGCTCGACGAATACGCGAACGACGTGGTGTACCACCTGCAAACGGTCTGCGACGAGGCCCAGGTGCCGCACCCCACCATCATCTCGGAGAGCGGCCGGGCGGTCGTCGCGCATCACTCGCTGCTCGTGTTCAACGTGCTCGGCGTCTCGGAGTTCGGCGAGGAGGCGGCGCCGAAGGTGCTGCCGCCCGACGTCGAGCAGCCGCTGATCGACCTGATGGATGGCTATAACGGCCTCACCTCGCGCAACGCGGCCGAGACCTATCACGACGCCCAGCAGGCCCTCGACATGGCGATCAACCTGTTCTCCGGCGGGTATCTGCCGCTCGAGCAGCGTTCGCTGGCTGAAAATCTCTACTGGGCCATTTGCATCAAGCTGCAGAAGCTGGCTCAGACGATGGAGGAGGTGCCGGAGGATCTGCAGCACCTGAACGAGTCGCTGTCCGACACCTACTTCTGCAACTTCTCGCTCTTCCAGTCGATCCCGGACAGCTGGGCGATCAAGCAGCTGTTCCCGATCATGCCGATTCACCGGCTGAACGAGCGTCCGACGCGTCACGCGGTGCTCGGTGACATCACCTGCGACTCCGACGGCAAGGTCGACCAGTTCATCGACCGGCGCGACGTGAAGCGCACGCTGCCGCTCCACACCGTCAACGGCGCTCCGTATTGCCTCGGCGTCTTCCTGGTCGGCGCCTATCAGGAGATCCTCGGCGACCTGCACAACCTCCTCGGCGACACCCATGCCGTCCACGTCAGCCTGGACGATGACGATGCGGTGGTGCTGGACGCGGTGGTCAAGGGCGACACCGTGCGGGAAGTGCTCGATTACGTCGAGTTCGACGCAGAGGTGCTCGCGGCGCAGCTCAGGCGCGATGTGGAAAGCGCCGCCCGGCAGGGCAAGCTCGATTACGAAGAGGCCGGCCGGCTGCTGCAGTTCTACGAAGCCGGGCTGAACGGCTACACGTACCTCGAAGAACGCCCGCGCTGACTCCCTGATTGAAGCGGCCGGCGCCGAGCTCCGTTCGGGCGGTCAGGACCACCGCGAACGCAAGCTCGACGCCGAAGATGGCCGTCCCGCCATTCGGGCGGACCTCCCGATCGGAACGGAATCCTAGTTCGACGGGACCGCGCGAGTCGGTGCGCCGATCAGGCGATCCGGGTCGGCGCCTTGGCGCGGGCGGAACTTCTGCGCTCGGCCGATGTGCACGTCGGCCGTGTACAGGTGACCGTCCGAGTCGACGTGGAACTGGTGCACACCCCAGAAGCCCCCGGGGATCGTACCGAACGTGCCCCACGCCGCCAGCAGACGCCCGTTCAGATCGTATTTGGTGAACTTCTGCGTCTGCCCCGAGGCGGACCAGAGAAACTGATCGTCGGTCATCAGCAGGGAATAGGGCAGCGGCACGTTCGGCCAGGCGTCGAGGAACTTCCCGTTCTGGTCGAACACCTGGATGCGGTGGTTGGCGCGGTCGGACACGTAGAGCCGTCCCTGCTTGTCCGCCACGATCGCGTGCACCGTGTTCATATAGCCTGGCCGCGTCTCGTTCGGCGGGTTCCCGCGCTGGCCCCATGACGTCACGTATTTGCCGTTGCGATCGAACTTCACCACGCGCGTGTTCGTGTAGCCGTCGCTCACGAAGAAGGTGCCGTCGGGCAGCCAGGCGATGTCGGTCGGGCGCGCGAAATGTGTCTCGTCGTTACCGGGCACCTTCGGTGTTCCAATCGTCTGGACCAGCTGCTTGCCGTCGCGCGTGAACTTGTAGATCGCGTGCGCCCCATCGTCCACGAGCCAGACGTGGCGTTCGGGATCGTAGGGGCTGACCAGCACGCGATGGGGCCGCACGAACAGGTGGTTGTGCTGCTCCCACGACTCGATGAGCCGGCCGTTGCGATCGACGATGTTCACGATGTGATCCCACCGCGGATGCCGCGCGGGGTCCTTCTGCGACATGTCGTAGCCCGATGCGTTGCGGGTGGGCACGAGGTCGCCGAGCTCGTCGACCTCCGGCAGGCAGCCGCGTACGAAGACGATGACGCGGTCGGGCGACTCGGCCCAGATGCCCGCCGTGGATCCGATCATGTGGCCCGGGCCGCACCAGTTCTGCGGCCAGCCCTCGACCAGTTCATACGGGCCGGTGACGTCGCCGCCACCTTTCTCGCTGGTCTGCGCGAAGCTTCCGACGGCGAGGACGAGAACGAATCCGGCTGCTGCGGCGATGAACTTCCTCATAACGCAAGCCTCCTTGTCCGTGTGTGCGACTGTCGGAGCGCCGTGTGTTGACGCAGAAAGAAAGTATAAAGCCATCGTGATTCAGGCCGAATTCTTTCGAAATGGCCGAGTCGGTGGCGAGCCGGCCGCCCGAGCCGGTGCGGCGCCCATGGGGCTCGGCCGCCCGCGCTGGAGCCCGCCGCGTTAGAATCCGCGCCGAGGAGAGTTCTTCGGGAGCGACGTGGCGCCATCACCGCAAGTCGAACAGATTCTGAGTCTCGCGACCGAGCTCTACCGCCGGGGCGCCGTGCCCGAGGCGCTGGCGATTGCTCGTGAGGTGTTCGTCGGCCTCCTGGACCGGCGCGAGCTCGCGGACCTGCTCCCTGCATGGATCCAGAGCCTGAAGGGCGGCGAGAGCCGCACGGCGTCACCAAGCGCGATGGTGATGAAAGCGATCGACGCCCTCGGCGTTGCGCTGGGCCCGGCGGCAGGCGTCCGCGCCGTCACCAACCTGTGCACCGTGTGGCCCTACGGCGCAGCGGCGGCGGAGCAGGCGCTGCGCGCACTGCGCGCCCAAGGAACCCAACCGGCGAGACGGTGGCGCCGGATCCCGGCGGCTCTGCGGTTCGATGCGATCGGATGGGAGAGCGCCTCTCCCGTGCTTGCCGCGGCGCTCCGCCAGCGGATTGCCGTGCCGGACGACTTCACGTCGCAGATCGCGAATCGGCTCCCTCCGCGCGATCGGCAGCTGCTCTCGTCCGCCGACGTCGACCTGGTGAAGCGCTACGCCGGCGTTCTTCGCGGGGAGGGACACGAGCAGCCCGCCATTCGCCTCGCGATGGCGTCGGCCGTCACCTCCAACGCGCCTGTCCCGATGGAGCGCATCGTCCAGATCACCCATCCGAGCGCGCAGGTGAAACAAGCCGCCGCTCTGTTCGACGCGCGAGGCTATCCGACGGAGGCGGTCAACGTCCTGATGGACAGCCTTCACGGGCTGTCCATGGACGCGGAGCCGTGGCGGGAACTGAAGACGGAAGTGGACAGGTGGCTCGCCGAACCGCCGGCGGGCGGCGAGGCGTCCCGAGCCGAGCCAATCAGGCAGGGCGATCCGGTGCCTGGGCGCAGCTTGGAATCCGGCTTCCGGGCGCGCGCAGTCGAGAAGTCGTTCTTCTTCCTGCTCCAAGGTGAACATGCCTTCAGGGATCAGGTCGTTCGCGGGAAGCCTGCCGATCTCCACTTTCGGTACGACGTGCTCACGCTCGAGGCTCTGGCCAAGCTCGAAAACGAGACGCTCGTGCAGATCGCCGAAGCGGCTCGGGAAGGCGAGTGGCTCGAGATCGGTGTGTTCGTCAAGCCGATTGGCTTCACGTTCAGGGGCATTCAGAGGGCCTATCAGATCGCGAGGATCAAGGACGACGCGCTCCAGGAACCGGTGTGCTTCAAGCTGGAGGCGCGGCAGGAGCCCCCCGGCGATACCGGCTTTCACGTGGTGCTCACGTTTCACGGCGCCGAGGTCTTTCAGGCGTTCGTGCAGATTCGGGTGGTCGAGGCGCTCGACCGGACGCCCGTGACGGTGACGCAGCTCGCGATCAGCCGGACGCTCTTCGAACGCAACAGCACGACCCCGCGGGATCTCACCGCGTTCATTGCCGCGGACGACGAGGACGGTCAGTGTCGGGTGACGATGCGGGTGGGGAAGGAACTGCCGACTCCGCCGAAGCCGCTGAATCTCAACGCGCTCGACGGCGAACTGTTCAACGCACGCGAGACGCTGGCCCATGTGGCCGAGCTGCCGGCGTTTCGCACGATGACGCCAGGTGCATGGACCGCCGGGCCGGGATCGGAGCCCGAGATGCTCGGCGCGCTCTGCCGGATGATGAGCGCGGGGTCGAAGCTTCACAAGTTCCTGCACGATTCGGCGGCGACCGAGGGACTGGTCGACGCGATAGAGGCCCTGCCCGACGGCGCCAGGATCTCCATCTTCACCGACTCGGCGTTCGTGCCGTGGGAGATCCTCTTTCCCCACCACTTCTTCAGCGACGCCGAGCGTGTGAAGCCGGACGAGGTGCCCGAGGGCTTCGCCCCGCCGCTGCTGTGGGGAAATCGGTTTCAGTTCGAGACCGTGCTGATGTTCTCCAATCCGTCCAAGGGCGTGCAGTACGTGCTGCCGTCGGAACGGCGCCAGCCCGGCTCGCTGAACATTCGCATCGGTGTCGGTTCCACCGTCGAGCCCGAACCTCCCCCGGGCACGCCGGCCGCCGATGCGGCGCTGAACGCCGTCGTCCGTCATCGCGCGTATTGCCAGGAGCACCCGTCGATTGCGCACTGGCTGGATGGATCGGCCGCGATCCGGGAGGCGTTCGCCGGGCCGGATTACGACGTGTCGCTGCTGTATCTGATGTGCCACGGAAAGAGCGAGGGTGCGGACGAGAAGCTCGATTTCGGGGCGTACCAGCCGGTGCCGGAGTGGCTGAACCCCGAGCGCGCCTATCCTGGCTGGCCCATCGTCTTCATCAACTCGTGTTCGATCGCCGCGGTCAGTCCCCACGTGTTCGACAGCTTCCTGCGGCGGTTTCGCGAGAAGAACGCGTTCGGCCTGATTGCTTCGTCGTTTCCGCTGCCGACGCGGTTCGCGACGCTGTTCGGCTGCGCGTTTCTCGAACGGTATCAACGCGGAGGGAAAGTGGGCGACGTGCTCCTCGATCTGCGACGGACGCTCCTGCGCGACAACAACCCGCTCGGGTTCTTCTATGCGCTGCAGTGTCCCCTCGACGTTCAACGTCCAATGGAGCCACAGTCATGACAGCCGCACAGCGCCCCGTCACCGTCGTCGTCAGCGATCTGCACATGGGTGCCGCCGATGCCTACGACGACTTCGTCGACGCGAACGGCGAGTTCGCCGCCTTCATCGACGAGCTCACCGAGAGCGAAGATGGTCGGCAAGGACGGATCGAACTGCTGATCAACGGCGACTTCCTCGAGCTGGCGCAGGTCAACCCGGACGCGTACCGGCTCGGGTCGGCCGAGTTCTGGTGCTCGGAGGGGGAGTCGCTGCTGAAGTTGACGCCCGTCCTGGACGGACACGCGAACGTGTTCCAGGCGATCTCGCGGTTCCACGCCGCGAAGAACCAGTGCACGCTCTTCGCGGGCAACCACGACGTCGAGTTGTACTGGCCGAAGGTGCAGGCGATGCTCAGCGCGAGGGCGGGTGCCCTGCGGTTCGAGCTGGGGAAGGTGTGGTACAGCCGTTACGGGGGGCGACTTCGGCTCAGCCACGGACACATGTTCGACCCGGCGAACAGCTTCGAGAACTGGGAGCATCCGTTCCGGCAGGCCCATGACGGCCTGCGCCTCGAGATGTGCGCGGGCACGATGTTCATGGTGAAGTTCGTGAACTGGATGGAGCACGAATATCCGTTCGCCGACAACATCCACCCCAACTGGCGGCTGGCCACGATTCTGTGGAAGGAAGCGAAGGACGGACTGGCGCTGGCGGCCTGGCTGTTCCTGCGATTCGCCGCTCGCCACCCGGGGTTCACGTTGAGCGCGGAAGAGGACGTCCGCGGCGACGTCTCGCGGATGGGCGACTGGGTGGTCGCGCACCTGCGAGCGAACGAGGCGTTTCGGGTGAAGGTCGCAGAGCTGTGGAACGAGGTGTACGACGCGTCGATCGCGCCGGGTGAGGTCGCGGAGCGGATCGCCACCTCGTCGGCGGTCGAACAGTTCGTCGCCGACGTCATCGTATGTGTGTCGCCCGAGCGGTGGCTTCCCGTCTTCGACGGCGTGCGGCCCGCGACGCTGCAGATCGGCAGGAGCGGACGCTGGAACTCGAAGGAGTCGCTGCGAGGGGAGGCGACGCGCCAGTGGGCCGACGGCGCGGAGATCGTGACGATCGGCCACACGCACGAATACGACGCGATCAGCGACGGCGGGAAGCGGTACTACAACACGGGCTCGTGGACCAGGTCCCTGCCGTGGGGCAAGGACAAGGACCTGTCGCTCGAGCGGCTGAAGGACGAGAGCTGGTTTCCGTACAACCTGCTGTATCTGCGGGTGCAGGAGCAGGCGGACGGAACGCTGTCGAGCCAGATGGGCACGCGCGGAACGTCCGCGTAGCGGCTCCGCGCGCACGTGCTCGTCGTGCGCTCCGTCGCGCCATTCTCAGCCTGGCCGCCCGTGTCAGGGCGCGAACGTCAGAACCGGAGCCTCAGACCTCCGCCAACCTGAACCCCGCCGGCCCTCACGTCTTGTGGGCCGCCGTAGTCGTCGATCGACACCGTGGCGCGGCTGTAGCGAACCAGCATCCCGAGCCCGACGATCCGGTTGAAGAAGAAGCTCGCGTCAGCACCGGCGTGCACGCCCCAGCCAGTGCCCTCGGAGCGCTGGGTGTCGTATTCGGTGATCGACACGGAGTTGCCGCGGTTCAGGATCTGGAACGTCTGTTGGTACCGGATGTTGGTGATGGTGTCCTGCTCGACCGTGAAGTACGAGGGGCCGCCGAAGAACCGGACGCGCGCGCGCCCCGTGTCGAGCGCCACGAGCATCGCCTGGATGTGAAAGGCGCCTTCGGTCCTTCGCAGTGCCGCGTCGGTCGTCGCGGTGTCGCTGCCAAACGCGTTGAAATACAGCGGATGTGGCACGTTCACGGACAGCCCGGCGGGATCTTCGTGTGCCGTCCCGGACAGGCTGACGCCGACGCCGATCAGGTTGCTGAACATGTATCCGCCGCCCACGTCGAAGGAGGCGCCGCGCGGCAGGTTGTAGGTGGCCGTGGCGGATGCCGTTTCCTCGGCGATCGTGGCCAGCCGCGTGGAGCTGAACTCGCCGTCGGAGGCGATGGCGACGCCGAGGTTGACGTCCACCCAGCCCTTCGCATTGGTTTGTGCCGCACCCGGTCGAACGCTCAGGAGCAGCAACATCCCAGCGCACGCTATTTGTCGAATCACGATCGCCTCCCGTCAGGTCACGCGCGTTCATCGCGCGAACCTCAACTATATCGTGAGTGGTGAGTGGTGAGTGGTGAGTGGTGAGTGGTGAGTGGTGAGTCGTGAGTCCCGAGTCCTGAGTTGGGAGTTGGGAGTCGTGAGTGAGGCGTGGGCGACACCCCTGCAGTGATCTCCGCGACGTTGGCCGGAACCGCGCTGATGGCCACCTATCTGCCCGCGCGCCGGGGGTCGTGTGTGGATCCGCTGGTGGCCCTGCGCGCGGAGGGCTGATGCCGGCAGACTGCCGCTGTTGTCGAGGTCGGGTGGTAGAGAAGGGTGAAGCGGAATTCCACCAGGTGTAGACTTCGCCCATGCACAGACATCTCACGAGCGCGATCATCACTGCCGTCGTCGTGCTGACCATGGTGTTCGCCGCTGCGCCCGGCCGGGCTCAGCAGGCGACGCCGCAGACCGCTCACCCCATGAAGATCGGGTTCATCGGCTCGGGCAACATCGGCGGAGCGATTGGGGAGCTCCTCGCGAAGGCGGGTCACGAGGTCTTCTTCTCGTCGCGCAACCCGGACAACCTCAAGGACCTCGTCTCCCGTGTCGGCCCGCGGGCGAGGGCCGGAACGGCGGCGGAGGCGATCGCGTTTGCCGACGTCGTGTTCCTCGGCGTGCCGTGGTCGTCCATGCCGGACATCAGCCGGGACTACGCGCAGGCGCTGGCCGGAAAGATCGTCCTGGACGCGGGCAATCCTCGCGTGAGTCGCGACGGTCCCGTCGCCGAGCCGGCGGTCGCCAAGGGGGCCGGGGTTGCGACGCAGGAGTACCTGCCGAAGGCGCGGATCGTCCGCGCGTTCAACCAGCTGAACAACAAGGTGTTCACGAGTGAGGCGCATCGCGCCGGCGAGAAGCTCGCCGTCCCGGTGGCGAGCGACGATGCGCAGGCGCTGGCGGTGGTGACGCAGCTGGTGATCGACGCCGGTTTCGAGCCGGTGAACACCGGGTCGCTCGCGGACAGCAAGGCGTTCGACTCGAGCATGCCGATCTTCCTGAAGGCGATGACCGCGCGCGAGATGCGTGAAGCGCTGAAGTTGCCGCCGGCCCGCTGACGGGTGAACGGCGGCAGCTATCCTCGCCGCGGCTTGCGACTGCACGTCTGCCGTTCGAGGCGCGCCATCGAGCGGCGCCGGCGTGCCGGTCGCCCGGCGGAACTGCGCTGACGCGCACACATGGAGGTGACAGCATGGGCGCGTATACGAGGCGGCGCGTGGTGGCATCGATGATGGCGGCTGCCGGGGTGAGTGGGCTGGTGCGGCCGGCGGCCGGCGGCCAGGATCGCGGGCGTCAGGGCCGAAGGCGGATTCTCGTGTTCGACGTGAACGAGACGCTGCTCGACGTGGGGGCGCTCGGCCCGCTGTTCGCCCGCGCGTTTGGCGATGCGCGCGTCGGCCAGGACTGGTTCTCCAATGTCGTGCTCTATTCCCAGGTCGCCGCGCTCGCGGGGCCGTACGCGGAGTTCGGCGCGATCGCGCGCAGCGCGCTCGACATGACGGCGGCGGCCCGCGGCGTGACACTGGCCGCGGCGGATCGTGACGCTGTCTTGCGTGGGCTCGTCACGCTCCCGGCTCATCCCGACGTGCGTGATGGGTTGGACATGTTGAGGCAGGCGGGGTTCCGTCTGGTGACGCTCACCAATTCGGCGCCGGCCGCCGTCGAGCAGCAGTTGACCAGTGCCGGCCTTGCCGACTATTTCGAGCGGAGCTTTTCGGTCGACGCGGTGCGAACGTTCAAGCCGGCACCGGAGGTGTACCGACAGGTCGCGGCGGACCTTGGCGTCGAGATTGGCAGCCTTCGGCTGATTGCGGCGCACGCCTGGGACGTGATGGGTGCCATGCAGGCTGGCACCGCGGCCGCGTTCATCGCGCGGCCGGGGAAGGCGCTCTTTCCTCTGGCTCCCGTTCCCGATGTCGTTGGCCGCGACTTGCGCGAGGTGGCCGGGCGGATTATCGCCATCGACGCGGCGTGAACGCCGCGCGTCGGGATCGCGGATCGCCACGAGCAGGACGTGGCGCGTCTTTTTCGGCCGTGCTAGACTTGGGTGTTTGCGTCGGCGCTCAACTCGCTGACCACCCAGCCACGCACGAAACGACTGGGCCAGTAGCTCAATTGGCAGAGCAGCAGACTCTTAATCTGCGGGTTGAAGGTTCGATTCCTTCCTGGCTCACCACCCACCACGTTCAACTCTTAGCAATTCGCCCCTTCGACCCCTCCGCGCCCCGCGTGCATCCCCGGTGCTAGAATGCCGCACCGTCAGTTCACCTTGGCGCCCATCTCGAGGAGGGTCGTGATGCGTCGTCGGTTCGCAGCCGCGGTCGCCGCGGTTCTGGCCGTTACCTTAGCCGGCGGGTCGCCAGCCAACGCGCTCCGTTCCTCACCTTCCAGCAGTGCCCTGACAGAACAGCTGCCGTTCGGAACACCGGCGTGTGAATACGATCCCGCGGCGGACATCCCCGATTTCGGCGCCTTCGAACTGCCGCCGGAGAAAGACGCCCTCGATCACATCGTCGAGAACTGCACCGCGCCGCTCACGAAGGCAGCCGACGGGTTGGCGAAGGTGCATGCGGAACTGCAGGGAATGCAGACGGCGCTGTCGGAAGCCGCCAACGCCGTATCGAACGTGCAGGCCGACGTCGCGTCCACCCAGCAGGCGCTGAGGGAGGTGAAAGACGTCAACGAGATGCTGTCGCGCTGGCGCCAGAGTCTGCGCGCCATCGACGTCAACGCCGTGATGGATACCGTCACCGGCGCGACGGAGGATCTGGCCGTCGGCTTCGAGACGTACGCGCTGCAATGCATCGGCGGCGCCACCTGGAGCTATCTGCAGGCGCAGCTCCCGCAGAACGTGCAGGACGCGATGGCCCTCAGAGAGACTGTCCACGACACCGTCAGCGACGCGCAGGCACAGGCCGGTGAGTCGCTCAAATCCTTGGACAAGCTGTCGCAGATGGATCCGCTGCGTTCACCCGCGGAAACGAAGCGTGAACTGCGTCACCTGCAGTCGCTCGCGGGAACACTGCTGCAGACGATACAGACGCTGGAAGCGCACGGCGAGGCCATGCTCACGCTGACGAGGGACTTTGCGGATGTGGTCAGCCATCCGGAGCGGCTGCTCGCCGACGCGAGCGAGATGGAGGTTGCGTCGAATCGTGTGCAGCGCCTGCTGCAGGAGATGAACACCAGTTGCGACGTCGAGGGCGCGCAGACGGAACTGAGCCGGGTGACGGAACGCGGCAAGCGGTTCCTTCTCGACGCGCGCGTCGCGACCGCCCACGCTCGAACCGACGAGCAACGCCTGCTCCACGATCCGTTGTGGACGGCGAACCCGCCGTCGGCGACGACGCTCCGCCCCGACTACCAGCGCTGGCTTCGGGCGCGGACGACGCGCATGCAGCTCGAGCAGGCGAGCGGCGACATGCACGAGATGCTGAACCGCGTCGGTGGCATGTGCAGCGTGTTCCATGGCCGCCGACAGCAGGTGGAGCAGCATGAACGCGCGTTCGTCGACCTCGTGGAGAGTGCCCGCCGCGCGATCACGGCGTGCGATCTGACATCGGCGCAGCAGTTGATCGGCAAGGTTGAAGCGGCCGAGGCCACTGCGTGTGGTCCGCGCCTGGGTGTGGCCCTGCGCGATGCGGACGCCTCCAAGCCAATTCTCATCGGGGCAACCGACGCGGCGATCGATCGCCCTCCGCTCGGAGACACGGGCAATGTCACAACGAGCCGGCCAGACAGCACGACGGCGTCGGCGAGCGCAACACTGAGAGCGCGGCTCGCGGATGCGCGCCGCAGCTGTCCGGGAGCAAGTCCCGACCCGTTTCGTGTCAATCCGACCGGAGCCGCGGCGTCGCCAGCGGCGCCCGCCGCTGGACCTGTGTATAGGCTCGTAGAGGTACGTCGCGAGCCGCAGGATGCGGCACACGCACCCACCAGCATCAAGGGCGGCCAGACCTCATTCGATCTGCTCGGCAGCCGGTCCGATCTGGGCGCTCGCGCGAATCTCACGGTGAAGGTCCCCGACTCGCTGACGAGCGCGCCGTTCACGGTCGAAGCCGCCGCGCGGGCGAACTGGCAGTTGCAGAACACCGTTTCGATGTATATCGGCGTCTCCCTGAACGTGCTGGGCCGTCCGGCGGGGAGTAACACCGGGCGGGAGTGGAACGAGCCTGGCGCCCATACTGCGCAGACGTCGCAGACCGTCACTACGAGCATCGGGGATGGGATGGTGCGCGGGTGGCAGGAGAACGGAAAGCAGTACCGGGCGATCTGGATCAATTGGGGCGCGTGGGGATGTGACTACGGCGAACAGATCACCTTCGTCTACGAAGGGCCGCCGGCACCCTGAGGCGTGTTCGCAGCGCCCTCAGGTCGAAGACTGGTCCACGACAGGATTCCGGCATGGCGAGCCTCGCATGGGCGAGGCTCGCCAGCCAGAGTGACGCCAGGCTACGGCAACGGCCGCGAC
>JBFXAT010000022.1:0-61658 GCA_050183995.1 Vicinamibacterales bacterium | reverse complement strand
GCCAGTGCCGACCGTGTTCGGTGAAGATCACACGAGCGCCGACGCCGGCCAGCTTCGATCCGAGAGCCCCATAGAAGAAGGGCGTGTACTGATGGGCGTGAACGACCTGTAGCCGGCGCTCCCGGACAATGCGTGCGATGCGGAAGGCGGTCCTCGGATCGAGGCCCGGCCTGCGGTTCACGCTCAACACCGGCACGCCGTCACGCAGCATTCGCTCCCCGAGGGCTCCCACATCGTCGAGGCAGATGATCACCGGATCGATCGCGCGCCGAAGGCGTCGGATCGTCTCGGCAACCAGCACTTCCGCGCCGGCCACCTGCATCACGTGCAGCACGAAGCCGATTCGAAGGGGCGGGCCGGGGTCAGTCATCGTGCGCCGGAATCAGCTTCTCGGCGGCCGACACGAGCATCACGCGACCGTCGGACCGTCGGCGCATGCGGTGATGAATCAGCAGACGTGCCGTCGGATTGTCTTCTGCCGACCCCGGAGCCGGACGCGCCGGTTCCGCGAGGAACGCCTCCATCTCCACCGTGAGCGTGTCATCCGCAGAGGCGTTGTTCAGGTACGCGCTCTGGCGCCTGATGAGCGAGCGCCTCGCGAGCTGTCTGAGAGAGAAGCCCGGCTCCGCGCGCTGGAGGATCTGCCGCTCGCAAATGTCGAGGATCACCGGGTAGTTCGCGAAGTAGATCAGACCGGCGCCGTTCAGATCCCGTTCAGGCACGATCGTGTAGTCGACCTCCGTCCATCCATGCGTCAGAGGGCGAAGACCGGTGAGCGGGCGCTCGAATCGTCCGTCACGCGCGGCGGCTTTCGTGATCTCGTACGCATCCGGTGCCGCCGCGGCTTCGGCGATGCGCTCGAATCCCTCGACCGCGGGCCGTGACCGCTTCAGCCACGCGGCGCCATCGAACTGCTTCACGAAGATGCAGGAGAGACGGGCGACGGGGACTCCCGCCGCGAGAGCCCGGTCCTCGGAATCGAGCGTGTGCGGCTCGTACGGTCCCTGATCCCCGGGCACCATGAAGGCGAGGCCGTCGAGCATCGAATGCCCGAACCGCTCCAAGGTGCAGACGACGTCGATGCGGTCGTTCTCTCCGAACGTCCCCATGTGACGCGCTGGAGGGAAGCACAAGTCGACGTAGAAGAACGTCGGATAGAGGCGGTGCCCCTCCGCGTCCATGACGTCGCGGCTGGGCACGCCGGACACCGCGCTCATGTGGGCCCAGCGCAGGTGCCCGAGGTGCTTGAGAAGCGGGCCCTCGGCCAGGTTGTACGTGCCGGTCATCGGCATGCCGATCTCGAACGAGTCGTGGAACCGGCCGTCGGGCGCCAGGCCAGTTCGCGCGTCGACTGGCGCCGCACGCGAGGAGGTTGCCTGGGAGGTTCGCGACGAGCCGACCGGTGCACTGATCGCGTACGACGCGATGTCGTCCAGGGTCTCCATGCGCAGCCAGGCTTCGTCCGAAATGTGAAGTCCGAGTCGGCTCTCGAGCATCTCGCGCAGTACGAGCAAGGCGAGAGAGTCGATTCCGTGGGCGGTCGCCGGGCGCGCCAGGTCGACCGACCCGTCCGGCAGCCGGGCCAGTTCGGCCACCACGGACACGACCGTGCGGCGAGCCTCTCCGAGCGTCATGCGAGCGCGCCGTTGGTCCCGATGAGCGGCGGCACGTCGACGCCCTGTCGCCGCTTGAGTATTCGCGCCGGCACGCCGCCGACCACCACGCCGGGGGGCACCTGCTCGGCGACGACCGATCCCGCGGCGACGATGCTGCCGGCGCCGACGTCGGCCATGACGACCGCGCTGCTGCCGATCCAGGCTCCGGCCCCGATATGGACCTCCCGGAAATCGTCGGGCTGATCGCGGATTGCCACGCGCGGATCGCTCGAGCCATGCGTTCGGCTGCCGCTGAGCACATGAGAGCCCGGCCCGATGAGGACCCCCTCGTCGATGCGGACCCACCCCAGATGACAGCGTGGCCCGATGACGACGTGGGCGCCGATCGAGGCGCCGGTCTTGGAGAGCAGCGTGCCGTACCCGATGGACGCCGTTCGATCGCAGTGGGCGATCGTCCAGTGGAGGAATGCGCGTCGGAGATAGTCTCCGAGCAATCCAGGCATTGACGCCAGCATCTGTGTCGAGCCCTCGAGCGCCCGGTCGCGTCCGATGATCAGCGAGCGCAGCCGGAACGAGACGAGCGGTACCGCAATCAGCACCGTCGACACCGCGAACATCGCGGCCTTGACCGCGGACCGAACCGCGTCCCGTCCGTTCATCGGCTCGATGCGCTCACGGAGAATGTGCGATCGATGCGTGCCTGGTTCCCGCGCCGGTCTGAGACCGAGACGACGAGACGGCTGGACCGGCGGTCCGGTGGTGGCGTGTCGACGCGCAGTTCCCAAACGCCGGATGCCGTCGCGCGGAACTGGGACGCGAGGTTCTGGCCCGCCGGGGTGCCGTTGATCGGGAAGTCCGCGGTGACGTTGAGGGTGGAGGCGTCGAGGCCCGTCTGGTGATCGTGCATGCCGATCACGATCCTGCGCATCGCGACGTTGCTGCCGCGGGCCGGCACGGTCATCGTGAGCGTCGGCGGCTGATCGTCGCCGTTCCACCCCGCGTTTCCGCCCGCATCGAGATCGAGGGGACAACCAAGATCGATCCATCGAACGAGCGTTCGCCGGTCTTCGTCGGTGAGCGGGGCGACCTTCACGCGCTGCCCGTCAGGGCCGATGTACGTGCCTGCGACGGCAGCCGGCGGCGGCATGATGCTTCCGGTGTAGTCGAGATCCGCACGGTTTAGATTGGCGCGCGTCGGCGCGAGCGGGGCTCCGCGCCACCGCAACGTCGAGGCGTTGCCCGGGTCGGATTCTGTCGGGAAGTCGTCGTTCGTCCAGCCGTCGAGCCGCCGGCCGAAGATCTTCCAAACGAGGAGGCTGCGCCGCGACTGGAACTTGCGGATATAGCGCGACGCGTTCGTGCCGCGCCAGGTTCGGTTCGAGATGATCGGCTTGTAGCCGAATCGGGCACGCTGGTCCATGGCCAGCCGATAGAAAGTCCCTGGGAATCCGTCAAGACTCGTGTCGTCGTCCAACACCAATCCAGCCGCCGCCTGACCGGAACGTTCAGAGTGGCAGGGAGTGCAGCTTCTCCTGAGGATTGGCTTGATGTCGGCCTCGTACTCCGCGGTCACCTGTCCGGGGCTGTAGCGCAGGCCAGTGGTGTTGTCCAGATCCCAGCGGCGTCCAGACTCATCCCCTGTCCGATCGGCGAGCAGGGGCGTGCGCTGCGTAAGGTCGATGGGTACGAATCCCTTCGCTCCGGCCCGAGTCGAAGCGAACGGCGTCGGGGGTTGGCTGTGCGCGTGGCAGCCGCCACAATCCGTTCTGATTTCTCCCGGTCGGAGCTGATGCCAGGTCTGCGAGAAGTTCAGCACCATTCCGTTCCTGTCGAGTGTTTGGAAGGTGAAGGGCAAGTCCGCGGGAATCTTGGCTAGGAAGCTCGTGTCGGGGTTGCCGTCCGGATCGCGGGGTTCCGTTCCCGTCTCGAACTTCCGCACGGGGATCTCCCCGAGGATCCGCATGCGCTCATCGGCATGGTTGTAGAAGCGGGGCCGCCCGAGTGTCTGTCTCGCAGGCTCGAGAGCCAATATGCGGATCGCGTGAATGTCGTCATTGGTGTACCTGCCTGCGTCTGCGCCTTGAACGATCCAATTCGTGGAGGGCGGGGGCACGGTGGGCGTGACAGGAACGTTCTCGCTGGTATTGAAAGGGTCCAGGCCCTGGTAGCCGTTCGGGTCCGTGCGGTCTGGCCAGGCCGCGGTGACGCGTCCGGGTGGAACCGCACCGCCCGGATACGTCTCCCGCTTGTATAGACTCGCGGCTCCAATGAGCGCGTATGGAACACCGTTCCCCAAGGCGCTCGAGGCCCGTCCATCGTTCGCCAATGGACGGATCAATCTTGGACTGGCCACTCCATAGATCCGCGAGTAAGGCACCAGGGCTCGCGGGAACTGCTCATTGAACTCGGGGCTGTTCTTGATGAGGAGCATGTCTGCCGGTTCTTCGACATCGCTTCCAGCGCGGATCAGATAGATGCCACCGTCAACGGCTGGAAGCTTGAGACCGCCCTGCTGGTTCACCGGTCCAGGAGACCACACGGTCAGGAGGTGATTGTCGGGTGCCCCGGACGGATGTGTCACCTTGCCGACGCGGATGGATGTGGGATCATCAAGGCGGCTCAGGTCCGCGGCCCCCTCGACATTGCTCGCAAAAGGCGTGAGCGATTCGACGCCGGGAGGGCTGAAGGCGAACCTCGCGATCTTTGGCTGCCCGGACATGAAGCGTCCAAAGCGGAGCCTCGGGTTCCTCGGATTGTTCTTGTCGGCTGGTCCGAAGCGATAGGGTTCGTCGGCCCGTGAGGCCGGCACTCTCAGGTAGGCACCGAATCCGTTGTTGTTTTGGTTGTAATACTCCTCTATGACAACACTTCCATCCGACAGCTCAGTCTGAAAGTGGAACGCGTGGCCGGCATCAAACGCACTGAATGCCGGCGCCCAATTCGTCCCGTCCGGATTCAGGCTCCAGATGCCCCACATGATCCCGTTCCGCAGGCCTTGTGACTCTCGCGTGCTGAACAGGAGGCGTCCGTTCGCGAGGATGGAAGGATGCAGGGCCGATCCCAGATTGAATGCACCGATCAACTCGACGTTCGAACCGTCCTCGTCCATCACGAAGAGTTGCAGCGAGGAGGATCGACTCTTCGGTGAGTGGAAATCATTCCTATTGCTGACGAATGCGATGCGTCCGCCAGGAACCGGGCATGGTCCAAGGTTCAGAACGCCAGGCACGTTCAGGTCGTCTGTTTGCTGCGTGAGTCGGACGATGCGCCGGGTCCGTACGTCGATCTTGTAGATATCGGCCCGAAGACGTGCCGGCCCACGCAGCCTTGGACTCCTCGATTGCTCGATCAAGGAATAGAACACCGACCGGCCGTCGAACGACACGTACGGATCTGTCACCGACCTGGAGCCGGCGCCGACGAGGACCTCTTCCGAGCCGTCCGGATGAAGCAGCATGAGATCCGCGCCGGGCTCAATGCCCGCTGGATGCGCGATCTCCGGCCATCTCGTCGGCCGATCGTCGCCGTATCGCGGCGCACGCACGTAGACGATGTCGTAGTCCAACCGCACTGAGCGATCGGTCCGGACGTCAGGTGGAGTGACGTCGATGGGGGCCGTGATCGCCGGTTCGTCCGCCGATGCTGAAAGGCCGGGCGAGACGCGCGGAGCGACCGCCGTGCTGATGGCGGTGATGCATGCGCCGGCCACGAGGGCCGTCGTGACGAAACGAACCCTGATGGACATGAGGCCCGTTAGAAGGCTATCACGGCGCCGAGACGGTCAGCGCCGCGCCTCCATCGCCTGGTAGTCAATTTGCCGGGTCCGTTCCGGTCGAGCCCTGGACTCACGTCGGGCGATGCATCCCTGCGAGTGGCCGCGCCGTGCGCTCCCGCGAAGAGGCGCGCAGGATCGTTGCTCGCCATTGGGGCCCTTGCCTGCATGGCAGGTCGTCCGCCCGACGCACAGCCCTCTCGCGACGAGGCTTGCGAAGAGCAGGTCGGCGATGCGGCACTCAACTGGACACCGCTCACGTCAGCGTCGCAGAAACCGGCGTCGGTGCGCCGAAAACCTCAGGCACCGCTGGCGCATGCTGCTCCAACTTCAGGCGATCCAGGGCGACCACTGAGCCGAAGGTGAACCACGTCATGTCGTTGAGCGCCAGCGAGATGGTGGCGCCTCCCACGAGAAAAGCCACGATCGACGCAATCGCCCCGTTTGCCAGTGCCGTGTACATCCTTCGTTCGTCAACCGAGTAGTCAGGATTCCTTCCTCGCGCCCTGACCCGGAATAGGAGCCTGATGCTCCATCCGAGGAGAAAGACGTAGGCAGCGAAGCCGCCGAATCCGGTCTCGGCGAGCACTTGCAGATGGCTGCTGTGAACGGATCGGCGTGGGCCGTACAACCCCGCGGAGAAGTCGAACTCGTTGTACGCCTCGGCGTAGTTCCAGAGGCCGACGCCAAATGGCCGGGCCAGCGCCATGTCCACGGCCACGCGCCAGAAGTGCATGCGGCTCCTTGCGGAGAGATCTTCGGACAGCGGTGTGTCTCCGACGAGCGGGCTGATCCGCTCCTCGTACCCCGCTGGCCGCGGCAGCGACACGACCGTCGCGACCACCACGAGGGCCCCGAGCGCCATGCCGAGCGCCCGGCGTTGCAGCAGGATGAAGACGGTCGTGCCCGCGGCGAGTGCCAGCAGCCCGCCGCGCGAGAACAGGCTCACGACGGCCATCCCGCCGAGCGGTGCCACACACATCAGCGACCAGCGGAGCAACCGCTGCGGCAACGCCTGCGCGACGCCGACGAACAGGAACATCGCCATCGCCGTGCCCACGGCATACCCGTTGTTGTCGATGAACGCGCCGGAGAGGCCGGCGCCGTACACGTCTCCGCCGCCCATCAGGGAGGCCAGTCCCGCCTTCACGCCATGAAAGAGAAACGATCCGGAGAAGACGCCAATCGCCATCAGCACGCGGCGGGGCGTCGTCGCAATCGGCGCGATGAGCAGGCTCACGAGCACGAGACGCGAGATGTAGTCGATCCACAACCAGCCGATGGCCGGTCGCACCGCATCGATCTGAGCGAGCAGCGAGAAGCCGACGAACAGGACCGAGCCGATGCCGAGCGGGTGCAGGAGCGCGGGGAAGATGCCCGACAGCAGCGACGGCACCACGAGCAGCGCCCCGACGACCAAGGAGAGCCGGAACGGCGTCAAGTCGACCCAGACCCACTCGACCGGCCTGAACATCGCAAACCAGAGGTAGAGAAGGAGCGCAGCATAGCGGCTGAAGACGCCGGCGATCAGGCCGGAGGACAGGATCGCCAGCACCAGGATCGTTCTCAGCATGAGACCCCGCCCGCCTTCGCGTGGACGGCCATGACCGCCGCCGCGGCCCGCGGCCACGTGAACTCGCGTGCGGCCCGCGCACGGCCGGCGCCTCCGAGCGATGCACGCAGCTCACGCGAATCCGCGAGCTGACGGATCCGCCCGGCCAACTCGGCGACATCCGTCCCCTCGACCAGAAATCCCGTTTCGCCCGCCGACACCGCCTCCGGCGCCCCGCCCGTCGTCCCCGCGATCACCGGTTTCCCAGCCGCCGCCGCCTCCAGGAAGACGATGCCGAAACCTTCCAGATCGGCCCCGTCGAGTCTGTTCGGCAGCAGGAAGATGTCGCAGGCAGCGTATGCGGCCGGCAGATCGCCGTCGGAGAGCTCTCCCGCGAAGACGACCGCGGATTCGACACCGAGGGCCGCGCACAGGGCCTTCAGCCGCGGGCGCTCGTCGCCATCCCCGACGATCACATACTTCAGGTGAGGATAGTCACGGGCCAGCATCGCCACGGCTTCGATGGCGAGGTCGTGTCCCTTCCTTCGCTGCAGCCGCCCGACCGATAGAAGGACGAGATCCGCGCCACCCGCCAGCCGCTCGCGCATGTGCACGGCGCCCTCCACGTCGGGCCGGAAGCGATCCGCGTCGACGCCTGGATGCACCACCTCGATCTTGCCGACGCCCATCCCTGCGCGCATCAGCAGGTCACGCGTATGGCGGCTGTTCGCGACAATCGCCGCCGCGCCGCCGTACACGCGCCTCATCGTGAACGTCAGCTCGCGCGACGTGAGCGCGGTGGCGACCTCTTCCCCGTGGCACCAGCAGATGTAGGGAACGCCGGTCAACACGCGGTTGCCCAGAGCGGCGATCCCTTCCGGGAGCGCCCGGCCGGCGTGGACGACCGCACGCGTGCCGCGGCACAGACGCCGGAGCGTCAGGGTGAGGCGAGCATGTTGTGACAGCGCCCGGCGTGACGCGATGCCGCGCAGCCGCGGATCGATCGCCGCGTAGGTGACGGCCTGCGCCGCGGCCGTCGCGCCAGTGGACTTCTCACCGTCGGTCAGCACGAGCACATCATGGCTGGTGAAACGCGCGTAGACCTGCCCGAGCAGGACGGCGCTGCCGCCAACGGCCGGCGGATAGAGCTCGGTGACGACGACAGCAGTGCTGATTCGATCGTGCGAAGGCATTCACGCGCGTGGAGCCGAACGCGGCATGCGGCTTGGCTATGGTAGCATCCGGCTCACGGACCGTTCGTGCCGATCCGCGTCCTCGAATTGAGAAGCGTGTGGGGCTTCGGTGGCGGGCCTGAGAAGACCATCCTGCTCGGCGCCGCCGCCGCTCACGCGCGGTTCGCCGTGTGCGTCTGCTATCTGCGCGACGCGCGGGACACGGCGTTTCAGGTTCACGACCTCGCGCGGCAGCTCGGTGTCGACTACCGCGAGATCCTCGAGCGCCATTCCTTCGATCCTCGCATCCTCCGATCGCTCCGCCGGCTCACCCGCGAAGGACGGTTCGACATCGTCCATTCCCATGACTACAAGACGGACGTGCTTGCGTGGCTGGTCGCCAGATTGGAGCGTGTCACTCCGCTGGCGACTGCGCACGGGTGGAGCGGCAACAGCACCTGGCGTGAACGGCGCTTGTACTATCCGCTGGACCGGTGGTGCCTCACGCGTTTTCCCAGAGTGATCGCGGTGTCGCCAGAGATTCGGGACGTGCTTGCCGCTTCTGGCGTCCCGGGTGAACGGATGACGGTGCTGCTCAACGGTGTCGACCCCGACACCTTCCGGCGCGATCGTGCCAGGGTCGTGCGCGCACGGGAGCAGATGGGCTTCGCTGCCGCCGATTTCGTTATCGGCGGGCTCGGCCGGCTCGAGCCGATCAAGCGATTCGATCTCCTGATCGACGCGGTCGCGCAGGTGCGGCGCGCACATCCCAGCGTGCAGCTCGTGATTGCGGGCGACGGCTCTCAGCGATCGGCGCTCGAAGAGGCGGCGGACCGGCTGATTCCCGGTGCGTGCCGCTTTCTCGGCCAGGTGCGCGACGTGATCGAGGTGCACCACGCGCTCGATTGCTTCGTACAGTCCTCGGACTACGAGGGGACCTCCAACGCGTTGCTCGAAGCCATGGCGATGGAGACGCCCATCGTCGCCACCGATGTCGGCGGCACGGGCGCCGTGACTCGGGCGGACGTCGACGGACTGCTCGTGCCCCGCGGAGATTCGGCGGGCCTGGCGGACGCGATCCGGCGCACGGTGGAGGATCGTCCGGCGACCAGCGATCGCGTCCGGTCGTCGAGGATCCGGGCCGAGACGACCCTTTCGTTTCGGGAGCGGACCCGCACGCTCGAGGCGATCTACGAAGAACTGCACGTGTCCAGGGCCTCGGACGCTCGCTAGTCGATTTCCGATCGCGCGAATCGACGCGTTCGCGCCCGTTCGAGCAGTGGCTCGAGCGGCGCCAGCCGCTGCGCCCAGCTCATGGCGGTCAGGTCCGCCCGATCGGCGAGGGCCCGCCGCTCCTCGGCACCCCGCTCCAACAACGAGCACACGGCGTCCGCGAATCCCGACGGATCGTCTGCGATCGTGCACGCGGGCATGATCGCCGCCGGCAATCCGCGCGCGACTGCAGTCGTGACGACGGCAGGAACGCCGGCCGCGACGGCGTCGAGCACCTTGTTCTGCACACCTCTGGCCAGGTGCAGAGGCGCGACGAAGACCGCCGCTTCCCAGTACTGAGGTCGGATGTCGTCCACGTGCCCCGTGACCGTCACCTGGCCAGCCTTGTGGGCGCGCCGGCGCAAGGACGATCCCGGCGCGGTGCCGGCGATGACCAGACTGGCGTCCGGCCGCCGCGACCGCACGCGTGGCCAGACATGCGTCAGGAGCCACTCCGCGCCTTCCCGATTGGGCCGGTAGTCCATCACACCGCAGAAGAGGACACGCTCCGCAGACGAGGGGGGGCGAGGGGAGCGGAGGAGCTCGACGTCGATCCCGTTCGGAACGACGATGGCGTTGGCGTCTGGCGCGAGGGCGGCGAGCGCATCGCGCTCGCGGTGGTTGACGACGAGCGTCGCCGATGCCGCGCGTGCCGCGCGCGCTTCGAACGCGCCGAGCACACGTGCCTCGCGGCTGTAGATCCAGGAGAGCGGCGGACGACTGCGGGCCGCATAGTCGTGCCACTTGCCTGAGTCCACGTCAACGAGATCGAGCACGAGCGGGATGTCCCGCAGCGGCGGCTCGAGCGCGAGCCGGGCCAGCCCCGAACAGTAGGCGAGCACCACGTCAGGCCTGAAGCGCCGCGTCACCGCCTCGATGGTCGACGGGAGCGCCGGACTGTCGAGGAGCAGGTGCGTGAGCGGTGTGTCGCCGATGAGGCCCATTGCCGCAGCTGCCAAGGTGCCAACGCGTCGTCTTCGGACGATCGAGACGTTCCGGACGAGCGCCGACATCTCGAGCGCGCGCGCCGCTTCGTCGGCGTCGTGTACGAGTGAGATCAGATGAACGTCGTGCCGCTCGGCGAGGAAGCGAAGCAGGTAGTACGCGCGGCGGCGATCGCCGCGATTCGGCGCGTAGGGAAGCCGATGCGTCAGCATTAGCACGTTCATCCCGCGGCTCCTACGGACTGGTCGGCCCCGCCACCGCGCCGCCGGCGATGCCCGGCGCGCGCCACGAGCGCCAACGCCCGCCCGGCTTCGAAGCATGCCGAGACCGCGATTCCCTGGCCGACGGCAACCGGGTTCCAGCTGTTCCGCCCGGCACAGATCTGACAGGTGCGCAACAGGACAGGCACGCCGAGCAGTGCGACTGACGCCGCCGAGGCGCTGAAGAAGGCGCCGCCCGCCGCCACGAGCGACGCGGCGGCGAGTGAGAGCGACATCGCCGGAACGAGTGCGCTCGCGATCGCCCGCGCATCCCATGGCCGGCGAACGCTCACGAACAGGTTGTCGCGCCCGCGCCACAATTCGCCGAGGAACACGCCTCGCAACGTGGCCGGATCGCCTGAATGCGTGCTCACGAGAGATGAATCCGACACGATGACCCATCCCGCCGCCCGGAGTCGTCTGCAGAGATCCACGTCTTCACACGTGTGGATCCGTTCATCGAATCCCCCAATGGCTTCGAAGGCGGCTCGCCGGACGATCATGTTTCCGGAACCCAGCCAGGACACGGTCTGGCGGCCCGGACGGTGTCGCCGCAGCCCGTCGTAGGTCCGCTGCACCCACGTGTTCCCCTCGCTTTGATAGGGTGCGCCGGCGGCGCCGACGGCCGGAGCCCGAAGGACCTCGAGAGCCGCCTCGGCCCAGCCGCGTCCGACGCGATGGTCCGCATCGACGAACGCCACGTACGATGCGCTCGCCATCCGTGCCCCCTCGTTTCGCAACGCTCCCACCGAGCCGTGGGGTCTGACGACGACGGTTGCGCCGCGCGCCCTGGCCACGGCCACTGATGTGTCGGTCGAACCGTTGTCGATGACCAGGACTTCGAGCGCGCAGTCGTTCTCCCCGAGCGACCGCAGGCATTCGTCGAGGCGGCGGGCGTCGTTCAACACCGGGATGACGACGCTCATGTGCGGTGGCTCACGCCGGTTCTGACTCATTGGCGGAGCAGCGGAATCAACAGCCAGATCGCCGCCATCGAGACGACGACCGCTGCAAGGGCGACAAGTCGCTTCAGCCGTCGCAGCGCGCGGACCTTCTGTGGTTCGAAACGCTGGTGCGGGGGGAAGACCATGTTGCCGCTGCTCGGTACCGCGAGCTCGCCAGTGTGGTGCTCGGCTCCGTGCTTCGCGAACCAGTCACGGCTCGCCCCGTTGCTCAGCAGGAGCACCAACGGTCGAGCCAACGTGTGCGTCGGCATCCCTTGCAGCGTGTCGACCGAATACTTGAAGAAGACCTCTCCGCGTTCGAGCAGACGAGCGCGTTCCTGGCCGGTCGCATGTGCAGCCGCCTGGAAGAACACCTCGGCCTTGCGCATGTCCTGAGCCGCCCACGTTTCGTTGGGGTACTCGAGAATCTCCGGATGGTCCAGGTACGGCCGTTCGTGGTCGATCATCCACCGCGCGAAGTGGAGCAGCGAGGCACGCGCGTACGCGTACATCGGACCGACGGCATCCTGCTCCGCGACGTGCTCGAGGTACTTCGCAAGCGACTGCAGGAACATCGTGTAGTACCAGCGTCGCTCCGCGTCGAGCAGGTCGAGCGCCTCGATGTCTTGTGCGGGATGAATGCAGCGGCGAATCAGCCCCTCGGCCGCCTGAAGGTACTTCACATCATGTGACAGGCGATGTGCGTCGAGCAGTGTGCTGATCGCGTTGGCACCGCCGCGGCCGGGTCCGTGATAGAGAGGGTTGCCGGAGGAGCTTGCGATACCCGTCGCGCCGCGGTCCAGCCAGCGAAATCGGCTCAGTCGACCGTCGTCCGCCCGCAGGATCCAATCGGCCAGGCCGAGGACTGCTTCGCGCGACGCCTCGTTGCCGGTCATCAGGTAGTCGAGAAGCAGACCCGTCGTGTAACAGTGTTCGGGAGACGGTCCTCCTCCCGGCACGTCCGCCGCGCCGCGGGGGTAGGCGCGGTGCGTGGCCCGGCCGGCGTCGCGATAGTGGTAGGTGTGCCAGAACATGCCGCCGCTATACGCCGCCTTGTCCTGCCCTGTGTGGTAGATGTCGATGTCGCGCACATGGGCTGCGAGGTCCTGCATGAGGGCCCACCAGCGCCGGTCTCCGGTCCGCAGGAACCACCGGCCGTATCCTGCGATGGCGTCGTACTGATTGTTGTAGTGGGACACCAGCGGCGACGGTCCTGCGTGACCCACGGCTTCGTGATCGGCGTAGATGTCGCCGAAGTGCCGCCAGCCGAATTCGTCGACGGCTTCGCGTTTGGCCGCGAACGAGCATGGACCCTCGATCGATTCGGAAACGAGGGACACGTACTCGGGGCTGCTGGCCGTATCGGCGGCGGTCAGCACCGGCATCGCCCGGGCCGAACTACACCAGTCGGGATCCGCCGAGCCAATCAGCGGATTGCGCAGCCAGTCGAGCGGCACGGCAGTGACGGTGTCAGGCGTGAACGCCATCGCGAAGACGTCGGTCTTCTGTTCGCCGCCCTGCAGCTCGTGGCCGTCGCGTTGCGCGCTCGGGAGCAGTCCGACGGACAGGGTCCGTTCGTCAACGGCAATGGTCTTTGGAAAGGTCTGCCAGAACTGCGGCACGGCGACCGTGAGCCTGCCGGTTCCCACCTCGAGATGGACGAGTGGGGTGGCTCGTGGCCCTGACGACTCCGTGCCGCCCGCGCGGATCCGATAGCCGCAGAACGCGTGCGGGACCACGCCGTCGCGATTGACGTGGACCGTCGATCGCCAGTGCGCACCCCCGCTGGACTCCTGGTACAGCTCGAACGGGAGTGAAACATCCGCGAGTTCTGTTGCGGGCTCGGCGGAGCAGCGGAGCGTCACCGGCGCTTCTCCTGGAAGCTCGGTCCAGACCGCCAGGTCACGCAGTCGCACCGAGCCTCGATCTCCGAGGTCCCAGAAGCCTCCGGGGTGAACCGCAGGACGAGTGTTGCGCAGCGTCAGCGCGAAGCGCACGGTTCCGGAGCCGGCGAAGAACGCGAGCCGCGCCGTGACCTCGAGGCACGATTGACGGTTCAAGCGCGCGTGGCCGTCGAGCCGGATCGTTGCTGTGAGCGCTCCAGCATCCTCCACCGAGAAGCGCTCGATTTCCAAAGGCCACAGATGCTCGTCCGCGTCCTCAATCCGCACTTGTACGCCGGATCTTTCGAGTCGTGCGCCGTCTCGCTCAGCCCGCCGGAGCAGCCGCGTGCCGAGGCCGACCTCGAAGCGCGCCGCGCCGGAATCGACCAGAACGGTACTCGCCGTCCGGATCACGTGCAGCGTCGGGCCGGTTGCGACAGGAATTGCCTCGCCGGAAGGTTCGAGCCAGTAGACGGCGCAGCCGTCGTCCGGCGTATTCGCCTGGAAATGGACGAGCATCCATCGAACCGATCCGTCGGCCCACTGCTCCAGGATGCGCGTCTGCACCCGCTGGAGTGCGCCCTGCTCGTCGACCATCGCGAGGGGTGTCTCTGGCCGAAGGGCTGCCAGAGGAAAAGGGACACCGACCGTTATCGGTTCGTTGGCCCGCCGCCCGCACCACGACGGCCGCTCGGGTTCGAGACGAATACGCACTCGCGCCATGCCGCGCCTCAAGGGATCGAGCGGACGATCCGCGGCCCGACGGCGGTCGTGAACCAGAGCGGCAATCGTTGCCACGTCCGAATGGCGGCACTGAACCTCGGGTTGCTCGGTCCGAGATCGGGGATGCTGAATCCAGGAGAGATGGCGTACTCCCAACACAAGGGTGACGGCACCGCACCCCACTGCCGCTTGAAATGATAGGTACCGCTATCGGGCGAGGAGCGGCCGAGGTCGAGCACGCGCGCGCCCGCGTTCGCGACGTGCTGAAGGATTCCCCAGTAGAGAAGAATATTGGCGCATTCGGTTCGGTACGCCTTCAGGCTCGACGCCCAGGGAACCTCCACGGCGTCGCGCCACGCGAGTGTCACGGCGGCGGCCACCGGCTTGTTGCCGTGTCTCACGACGAAACAGACGGCTCGGCCGCCCATCTCCGCCAGCACGTTCCCGAAGAAGTCGCTCGCGTACACCGGCGTGCCGAGGTCGCGCATGTTCTGCGCGAACACGGAGTAGAAGGCCTCGAGCAGTTCGCGACCGCCCGACTGGAGCGTCAATCCGCTCCGCTCCGCCTTGCGCACCTGATTCCGGATCTTGCGATCGAGGGAGCTCCAGGCGTCGTCGGCGCTGGGCACGGGAAGCGTCATCGCCACCTTGTGCATCCGATTCGGCAGCTCCGGGAACACGCGTGTGGTGTGACGGAGCTCTACATGCCGCGCACGTCGTGCCCGCGCCGTCTTCGAGGCGACGTCGAGGAGCGCTCGCGCGACGGTGTCATCGTCGGCGATGACGCCGCCGTAGTTGACGAAGGGCAGCGAGACCATGAAGCGTCCGAACAATCGGCTGTCGAAGGCGACCAGCGGCAGCACGCCGACGATGCGATCCGAACGGCGTGCGAGCAAGTAGGCGGTTTCGTGACCGAAGGCATTTTCGAAGATCCGCCGCCAGGCCCACGTGTGATACACCGTTGCGCTGGCATGCGCAACTACGTAGTCGTCCCAGTGCTTCGCCTCCGATTCCACGGTTGCAGCGGTCACGGCGATCGCGGACATGGCGAGGTCAGAAAGCGAGGGCTGCGGCGCTGGTCAGCCCGTGCGGTACGTGCGCGGCAAGCACGTCGGTGATGGTCGTGAACCGGTGCTCATCGAGCAGCCGCCGAATCCGGCCTTCCACGAGACCAATGTTTCCGTAGTGGCGCAGCCGGGTCAGCGGACCGACACGAAGACGCGGCTGGCCGGGATCGAGCTCCCACGGGTGCGTGCTGACGATGGCGCCGCAGTGCTCCTGCCCGTTGATCCTTCTCAGGCACCACTGCGTCCACCAGAACGGCATGAGCCGCAGATAGCCGCCGGCGGCCGCGGGGATCGTGACGCCACAAAGGCGAACGGTCGGCGGCGGCACTTCCCAGATCGTGCCTGCGGGCCGGCTGATCACGTGTGGATGGCGCTCGGCTCCGGGAACCCCGTAGCGATCGTGCCGGATTGGGAACACGCTCGAGTCGTATTGATAGCCCTCTTCGACGAGCACGTCGAACGCCCAGAGCGAGCTGTTCGTGATGGAGTAGCTTGGCGCGCGAAAGCCGCGGGCCGCGATTCCGGTGGCGTTCTGGATGGCGTCCTGAGCGCGTCTCAGATCCGCGCGGAACTCGGCCGGCGACATGGTGTACACCAGCCGGTGGGCGAAGCTGTGTGAAGCCATCTCGTGGCCGGCGGCAGCGATCTGCCGAATGAGGTTCGGCATCCGCTCGGCGTTCCAGCCGAGCACGAAGAACGTGGCGCGGACGTCCCGATCGGCGAAGAGCCGCAACAGGCGTTCGGTGCTCGCCTGCAGGCGTCCTTCCATCGAAGGCCATCGGTCCAACGGCACGATTCGATCGAATGCGCTGACCTGGAAGTAGTCCTCCAGATCCACGGCAAAGGCGTTGACCACCTGCCGCGCATCACCGGGAGCCGGCGCGCCGATCACCGCGCGCCGATCCCTCGAAGGATGGTCTTGGTCGTCATCAAGACGATGAGGAAGTCGAGCGCCAGCGACATGTGCTTGACGTAGAAGAGGTCGTACTGCAGCTTCACGCGGACGTCGTCGAGATCGGCCGCATACCGGTGGCGGACCTGCGCCCAGCCCGTGATCCCGGGCTTCACCAGACGGCGCTGCGCGTAGAGCGGAATGTCCCGCAGCAGCTTCTCGTCGATCTCGGGCCGCTCCGGACGGGGCCCGACGACGCTCATCTCGCCGCGGAGCACGTTCAACAACTGCGGCACTTCGTCGAATCGGGAGCGCCGGAGCACGCGTCCGATGCGGGTGATCCGGCAGTCGTTCTCTGCCGCCCATACAGGTCCGCTCGACTGCTCGGCATCCGCGCGCATGGAGCGGAACTTCAGGATCGTGAAGAGCCGTCCTCCCCGTCCAACGCGTTGTTGCCTGTAGAGAACCGGCCCCGGTGACTCCAGCTTGATCAGCGCGGCGGCCAGCAGGAGCACCGGGCTGACCAACAGCAGGCCCGTGCTCGCCAGCAGCAGGTCCACGCCGCGCTTCAGCGCGTCGAGCAGCGAGTACTGCCGGAAGCCGGTGCTGGCGAGCAGCGACATGGGTGTGAGCGCCCCGACGGCCAGCTTGCCGGTGTACTCCTCGTACACGGCTGCCAGGTGATCGAATGGCACGCCCGAGAAGCGCAGGCGCAGCAGCTCGTCGACCGGTACATCGTCCAGTGGAGACAGGGCGCTGATGGCCACGCGATCGGCGGCGCGCTCGCGGATGGTGTCGGACAGCCTGTCGATCGTGCCCACGATCGCCGGATTGAACAGCGGAGTGCCGACGCGCGCCGGATCGCGGTCGACGAAGCCGACGAATTCGAGACCGAGCTCGTCGCGGTGTCCGTACAGCTCCCGGGCGAGCGTCACGCTGTCGGGGCTGGTGCCGACGATGAGCAGGCGTTCCGGCTGCGTCGGCCTCGCATGGTCCCAGCGATCGAGCAGGAGTCGAGCACCGAACGCCAGGCACGGCAGGACGCACAGCGTCAGCAGCATGGCGACGCGACCGATGGCCAGCTCCGGAAACCAGAAGTAGACGAAGGCCAACGCGATGATCGTCGCGAAGAGCGCCTGAAGGACACGGACCAGCGTCAGCTGCCGATCCAGGAGCGTGCGTCGCTCGTACAGATCCGCGTAGTAGAGGCATAGCTGCCAGACTGCGGCTATGGTCGCGACGCGATACACGTAGGGAGCGCCTCCCTGGTTCGAGAGTGACGCTCCCAGCCGGATGTACGAGGTCGCGATCACTCCGGAGCAGACGAGGCAGAACTCCGCTGTCGCCAGGAGGACCCCCGCACGAAATTGCCGAGCCCATGTCCCGGACATCGCGCGCTATCTCTCCCCTTTGTCCCGGCGGTAGTACTGGTCGTAGCTGTAGTGGTACCCGCCAGCCACCGCGTCAGGCTCCACGCGATTCAACACCGTGCCGACGATGCGTTCGCGGCCGAATGTCGCGACCGCGCGCTGCACGAGATCGACCGGAGTCTTGCCGGCCGCCACGACGAGCAGCACTCCGTCGGCGTGCGCCGCGATCAGGCCGGCGTCGGAAAGGAGCCCGATCGGCGGCGTGTCGAGAAGAATCCAGTCGAAGTCATCCTTGGCGCGGTCGAGCACGCGAGGCAGATTCCTCGAGCTCAGCACGCTGATCGGCTCTATGGCGCTTCCGGCGGTGAGCACGGACAGATAGGGCGTCATGACATACGGCGCCAGCGGCGCGTCGGTGCCTTGGACGAGCGCGTCCGCGAATCCCGGAGACGCAGCCAGTGCGAGCAGGTCGTGCAGCGAGGGGCGGCGAAAGTCGGCGTCGATGAGAAGCACGCGCCGCTTGAAGGATTCGCTGAGTGTCAGCGCGAGGTTGATCGAGGTCAGCGTCTTGCCTTCACTGGCCAACGCGCTCGAGATGACGAGGGTCTTCAGGCCCTTGGATCCTTGTGTGTGATGCAGCTTGGTCGCGAGATTGCGGAACTGCTCCTTCACGGCCGGAGTCATGTCCGGGGACAGGATCGTCTTGTCGAAATATCTGGACGGGTTGCCTGCGTCGAGCGAACGTGTGCGCGCCATCGTCGTTACCGGAGCGATTGGAGCAACAGGGCGGCGCCTGCCGCTAACGCGGCGAGCGCTGACAGCCAGAAGATGGCCCCGACGGTTCGCTGCCGCCGAACCTGCCAGGGCGGAAGGATCACCGGAATCGTGACGAGCGTCGGAAGCGCAAGCGCCGCGAGTACGTCGTGGTCGGTGCGCAGCGAGGAATCGCGATACTCCAGGAAACCCGCGAGACCCAGCGCGAACACCAGTCCGCCGAAGACTCCGGCCAGATTGAGCTGGAGTCTGTTCGGGCTCGCGGGCCGGGAGGGCAGCGTCGCCGGCGCGACGATCATGAACTGCTCGCCGATATCGTTCTCCTGGAGGTTGGCGGAGATCTGCGCCTCCTCCTTCCGGCCCAGGAGCTTCGCGTATATGCCCTTGAGCGTGTCGTAGTCGCGCATGATGCCCGTCAGCTCCGTCTCGAGCCCAGGCGTGACCTCGATGCGGTGTCCGTAATCCGCGACTTGCGCGCGCAGGCGGCTCTCTTCAGCCTCGCGGCTCGCAATCTGTCGGCGGAGACGATCGCGGCCCGCCTGCAGTTCAACCGTACGGGGGTCGCGAACGCGTGGGGGGGGCAACGACGACGGAGGGCGTCTTGGCCGAGCCCTCTGTTTGGACGGTGCTGGCTGTCGTGGAGCGTGCCTGGAGCTCGCCGATTCGGCGCTTCAGGCGAATGACGTCCGGGTGCTCGGGTTTCAGGCGTGCCTGGAGATCGCGCAACTCCTGAACGGCTGCCTGCAACTCCAGCCGCGCGGGATCCTCGGGTTCCACCGCGCGGACGCTTGCCGGCGTGCTGGCGCTGGCCGACGCGGCGGCGCGCTCCGCTTCGAGGAGCATGCGTTCGACGGCCAGGACTTCGTCGTGATCGCGGCCGAGCGCTTCGGTCACCGCTTGCAGCTGGCTCTGCGCGCTCTGCAGCAGCTGAAGGTTCGACTGGAGCTGGGAGGGAAGCTCCCCGGCATGTTGGCTGTTGAATGCCGCGAGCTTCTGCTCGTTCTCCTCCAGACGCCGCTTCGTGTCCGCCAGTTGGGAGTCGAGGAACTGCGTCGCGCTGTCCGCGACCGTTTCCGATTGTCGGCGTGTCTCGTCGATGAACGCCTGGCCCAACCTCTCCGTCACCGTCCAGGCCGTCCGCGCATCCGTGGCGGAGAACTTCAACGAGAACGAGTCAGACGAGACGACGCGAATGCTCAGGTCTCGTCTGATGCGCGCGGCGTCGGACAAGGGACCTTCGGATCCCGCCGTCCTGTACGGTTTGAGTTGCTCCGCGATCTGGCGAAGGCGCTCGCCGTCCAGCACGCGCTCGGTGATTGCCGGCAGCCGATCCGTGAGTTTCGACCGCACTGTTTGAGGGACGTATTGCTCCACGAACCCTGGCGGCACCAGCTGGATGCGGACCTCGGACTCGAACCGGTCGGGCAGCGATCGCGTGAAGACGGCGGTGCCGATCAGCGCACACCAGAACACAGCGACCACGACCCAACGCCTGCGGCGCAGCGCCTGGACGATCTCGTTCGGCCCGAACTTCTCGCCGTGCATCATCCTCGTGCGCTCACGGTTCGAGTGGTGTCCGCGTCTGGATGGCGATCCCGACCATCACCGCGTTGCGGCTGACAGTCTCCGGGAGTCCAATGGAGCGAAAGCGACCTTCCGGAAAGTCGTAGTGGTAGTAGCGATACATCACGTACGTGCCGACGTTGCGCGACAGTCCGTACGAAAGACGCCCGCTCACGAAACCAATGCGGAAGCGGTCCCCGGCCGGCCCGATGTCCCCGACGGTATAAGTGGACATGACCGTTGAGGACAGCCGCTGGGACCAGCGTCCTGTAAGGGACGCCCGAACGGCATGATAGGTTGCAGGGTCAGCTATGCCCTCGAAGTACCCGATACGGCTCATATAGCTGACAGAGCTGGTCCAGGTTGTCGCCAAACGACGGCTCAGCTGGACGCCTCCCACGAAACGCCACTGATCGCGATTGTCGCGGCGCATAGCGCCCAGGCCGCCGGTGAACAACAACTGCGTGCGACGGTCGAGTGCGTCGCCATACGAAAGCCCCCCCGACACCATCTGCAGTGAACTGCGAGAGAGGTTGCCGGTGCGGACGTCGACGTATCGATATCCCGCGTTGAGCCGGAAGGCCTTGCTGATCCGCTGCCCCCAGTTCACATTGGCGAACTGCCGATCCTGAGAGAAGTCCGGTCTCAGATGGAGGCGCGCCGCGCCGTATCCGACCTGAAGACTGGATCGTGCGGAGAGCTGCTGGGACAAGCTGAGGTTCGCCCGCACCAAGTAGCCGGGCACTTGCACGAACGTGGCATCCTCGAGCCCTGACAGCTCGACGGTATTGTCCGTTTCACTTCCCTCGCCGCTGAAGTCGCCTGGCAGTCCGCGAGCGAACCCGCGCCTGCGGGCAGCCCCAACGTTTGCCAGGAACGTTGTGTGTCGAGCGATCTGATTCTGGTACGAACCGTTGACGGCGTAGCGATCCACGATCGTCGAAGAGACAGTGTGGTAGTAGCGCGCGGTGGCCTGTCCGCCCAACGACGCGATCGAGCGCGCCGTGCGTCGCTGGAAATTGAGCCTGCCATCGGCGGCTGAATAGAAACCGGAGACCTGAAAGAGGGGCGAGGCCCAGGGCAACTGGCCGGATTGGAGAAGGTTCTGATCGTAGGCCTCTATGAAGGCCACTCGGGCGAAGAGCGTCTTCGGAGCCGCAACTCCGCCTGGCGACCCCACTTGCGCGCCGGCCCTGGCTGGGAACAATGCTGAAATCAGGAGCATCGCCGCACTCACCGAAAAAGGTCGAGACATTCGGGCCTCTTAGCGAAGACTACGGGACGACGACGGTATCGCCCGGTTTCAGCTCGTAGTTGTACGCGCCAACCTTCTGGCGCAAGACATCTTGGTAGTTGAACTTCAGGACAGTGGCTCGCCCGTTTTCGGTGCGCATGATCCTGATGTCCTTGGTCTTCGCGAACTCCTGAAACCCGCCCGCCGTCGCAATCAGCTGCAACGTCGTCATCGGACCTGTAAGCGGGTAAGCACCAGGCTTCGTAATCATTCCCGTGATGAAGACCTTCCTGCTGTTGATCTCTTTGACGACGACGGTGGCAATGGGATCCTGGATGTACTGCGCTGCGGCGTCCTGGAGCGCGTCACGCAGCTGCAGCGGCGTCAGTCCAGCCGCGACGACATCGTTCAAGAGCGGCAGCGAGATCTTCCCGTCCGCGCGGACGACGACGTCGGCGGAGAGGTCCTTCTCGCGCCAGAAGACGATCGACAGCACGTCGTCCGGACCAATGACGTAATCGACAGGCAGATCTCGCTGGGACGGGAGGACGGTGGAGTCTTGCGCGGCGGGCGGCAGAGCTGTCGCCGCGCGACCGCTCGAGAGCCATACGGCGCCAGCGACCAGAAGGGCAACCGGGAATCTACGCAACGTTTCCGACCTCTTGTACTAGAACCACGGCCATTATCGAGCCCATCGATGGCCATTGCAACGGCCGATCTTGTCGTGCAACACGCAGAAATGTAAGCACTTAACGTAATGAAGAGCTAACTTCTTGTCCGGTAGGTCAATGCGGTAACGTTGCGACATGGTTCGCGCGATTGGGGCATTCGCCTTCGTCCTGACGATCTTGATCGTCGCCACCGCGCATGGGCAGGTGGACCCGCGCAACGCGCTGCTGGAGCAGTCCGGGTGGGACGCCCTCGCTGCCGGCGATGCCGCCGCGGCCGCCTCCGCATTTCAGCGCGCGCTCGCGGCCGATCCCCAGCGCGCAGAGCTTCATCTCGGCGCCGGCCTCGCCGCCGTGCTCGAGAAGCGGGACCCGGACGCGCTCGCCGCCTTCGACCGCGCGCTCGCGCTCGATCCGAAGATGACGATGGCGCGCGCGCAGCTGGCGATGACGAAGTACCGGTTGCACGACTTGAACGGCGCGATCGCCCTGCTCGAGGCCGTCGTCGCGGAGCGTCCAGGCGAGCCGCAGTGGGCCACGCAGCTCGCCCGCTGGAAAGACGAGCGGGAGCTGCACGGCCGCCTGAACATGGCGCTCGGGTCACACTTCACCGTCGCGTTCGACGGGCCGGCCCAGGAAGACGTGGCCCAGAAGGTCCTCGATTCGCTGGAGCGCGCCTACTGGCGGATCGGCACGGCCCTCGACGCGCTCTTGAACGATCCGGTCCCGGTCGTCCTCTACACGAACACGCAGTTTCGCGACATCACGCGTTCCCCCTCCTGGGCCGGCGGCCTGTACGACGGGACGATACGTGTCCCCGTCGACGGTCTTGGCCAGCGGGATCTTCTCGATCGGGAGCTCGCAGCGCTCGACCGGGTCCTTGCCCACGAGTTCACGCACGCGCTGACGCATGCGATCGGCGGAAGCCGGGTGCCGACATGGTTGAGCGAAGGGCTCGCGACGGCATTCGAAGACCCGGCCCCGGATACCTCCGCAGCCAAGACGCCCCGGACGGCGATGGCGCTCGGACGGCTGACGCGCGGATTCGCAACGCTGAGCGACAGCGAAGCGAGGTCCGCATACGAGCTGTCGCAACGGGCCGCGCGGGCGTTGCTGGACTCCGCCGGCGGAGCAGCCGTCGCAAATCTGTTGCGCGATCTGAAGGACGGCGCGCCGTTCGAGGCCGCGTTCGAGCACCGGATCCAGCGGAGGCTCGAGGATTTCGAGGCCGATCTGTCCGCCGCCGTCCCTTAACCTTCGTCGTAGTCTCCAGGTCGGTCTCGGTGTACAAGATCCGCATGCGTTTCCTTGTCACCATCGTCACCTTCCTGGCGCTCAGCCAGATCTCCGTCCTCCACGCCCAGACCGCCCCGCTCCCCGCCGCCGGCTCGGAACAGGATCGCGGCTGGGAGGCGATCATCGAGGGCGACGCCGACGCCGCCGTCGAGGCCTTCGACAAGGCCATCCAGGCCGAGCCGAAACGCGCCACGCTCTACCTGGGTGCCGGACTGGCGGCCCTGCTCGACCGGCGCGAACAGGACGCGATCGGATTTTTCGAGAAGGCCCTCGAGCTCGACCGGACGCTCACCATGGCGCGGGTGCAGCTGGCGACGGCGCGGTATCGCCAGCGCGAGCTCGACACGGCCATTTCGCTGCTCGAAGAGGTCGTCGCGGACCGCCCCGGCGAGCCGCAGGTGGCGACCACGCTCAAGCGGTGGAAGGAAGAACGGGACCTGCGCGGGTCGGCGAAAGACTAGCCGGCTGCTGAAGAACGCCGCCTGAAGCGGCAGTGAAGAGTGGGGCTGACGCGATCGTTGACGCCCCGAGAGGGGTGACGCGGGAGGCGATGCGCAGTGACCTCCCGCGTCGTCGGAGGAATGGTGTGCTGCTCCGCTGACCTTACCGCTGCTCGAGCTGCGAGATGACCTTCGTGTTGTGCGCAGCGACGGTCGCCATGATGCTGTTCGAGATGAGCATCGACGCGATCGACAGCACCTTGTGATTCCGCTGCCAGAGCATTTCCGAGATCGCAATCGACGCCGCAGCCGTGCCCGCCTTCATCGCCAGGAACTTGCCGGGCTGCTGGACGATGTTCTTCATCGCCGGATTCAGCTCGTAGCTGCCCTCGAAACGCTGCAGCGCAGTCAGTGTGGTGTAGCCGTCGTACGCCTGCAGCCCCGCCGACATCCCATACAGGCTGAAGAGCAACGGCCGACGCGCATCGAAGCCCCGGCGGATCTGCGGAGGCACGGGACGCGCGAACGGCGTGTCCTGCGCGGCGCTCGCAGACATGCGGGCCGGGTCGACGCCCGCCGGGATGATCAAGCGCGGCGTGATCTGCGGCCCCGCTTCGGCGTCCGCGCCTGCCGCTGCAAGCGTGGCCACCGGCGGGACAGCCGAAGCCTGGTCCGCATCGGCGGGACCGGCGGCAAAGACCGCCGGGACACTCAGGGACATGGCCAACAACGAGAACAACAGGTGGCGGCGCATCTGACTTCTCCTCATCCGTTCGGTGCGTCATGGCACCGTGACGGGTAAGGAGACAGCCAGACCTGTACCAGATTCGTATTTGTTCGCTAAGTCACCTTATATCAGCTATTTACAGAACTAAGGCAGGGCGTGAGCGAGGCGCGAATGTGCCAGATACGCTCTCGCGAGTGCGCCTGATTCGCACGCCTGTGACAGCGAGGAACAAAGAGCGCTTGGTGGCGCTATTGCGGGATGCCCAAGCGTTCGAGCCAGCGGTAGAGGGACCGCCGGCTGACGCCGAGCCGTTTCGCCGCCGCGGCCTTGTTGCCGCCGACCTGCCGCAGGGCACGAAGAATCTGTTCGCGCTGGGCCGTCGAGAGCAGCAGGGAGTCGTCGCTCGGCAGAGCGGGAGGCGGAGTTCCGTACATGGCGCCGAGGCCGAACGGGTCCGCGGGGCTGACCGGAACCGCCCCCGCCGCGGCCAGTCCGGGTGCGGCCTGCCGATCGCCGAGCCCTGTGCCGTCGGGCACATTGGTCATGGCGAGCGTCAACTCTCGCTCCGTGATGATGCGGTTGTCGGTCAGGATGCACGCGCGCTCGATGACGTTCCGCAACTCGCGCACGTTGCCCGGCCACGCCGCGTTCTGCAGCAGCCGCTCCGCGCCGGGGGCAATCCCCTTGATGGGCCGATTCAGCTTCGTCGCGAACTCACGCACGAAGGCGGCGGTCAGGTACGGGATGTCCTCGCGCCGGTCGCGCAGCGGCAGGATCTTCAGCTCGATGGTGCTGAGGCGGAAATAGAGATCGCTGCGAAACTTGCCCGCCGCGGACCAGCTGCGGAGATCGCGATTGGTGGCGGCGATGGCGAAGACGTCGGCGCGCCGCGTCTCGAGCGAGCCGACGCGCTGCACTTCGCCCAGCTCCACCGCCCGCAGCAGCTTCGCTTGAAGCGTGAGCGGCAGCTCGCCAATCTCATCGAGAAAGATCGTTCCCGAATCCGCATGTTCGAACAGTCCGACTTTCGTGTCGGTGGCGCCGGTGAACGCGCCGCGCACGTGGCCGAACAGCTCGCTTTCGAACAGAGTCTCGACGACGGCGGAGCAGTTGACGGTGATCAGACGCCGCTCGCGGCGAGGACCGAGCCGGTGGAGCGCCTTGGCGACCAGCTCCTTGCCGGTTCCGGTCTCGCCGGTGACGAGCACGGTTCGCGCGTACGGCGCAAACCGCCGCACAGCGTCGAACAGTTCCTGCATGCCCGGGCTGCGCCCGATGAGCCCGTAGAACTCGAACTGACGGGCGACGTCGGCGTCGATGCGAAGCAGCGTCTCGCGCCGTTCGAGGCTCTTTCGTACGGTGAGCAGCAGGTCGCTCAGTCGAACCGGATCGAGCGGCTTGGTGATGTAGTCGAGCGCGCCGGCTTTGATGGCATCGATGGCGGATCCGAGCGAGGCGGCGCCGGTCATGAGGATGACCTGCGACTGCGGATCCGCGGCTTTGATCTCGCGCAACAGCGCGAACCCATCCAAGCCCGACGCGGCCAGATCCACGATCGCCCCGTCGGGGCGGGTCACCGGCAGCGCATCGAGCGCCGCGCGGCCGTTGGTCTCCCGGATGACGGCGAAGCCCAGATCGGTGGCGCACCGATCCACCATCGTGAGCACGGCAGGGTCGCTGTCGACGACGAGGAGCGTCCGGCTCCTGGAGAATTCCAGCACGGCAGTTCAATGTAGCTCGGAATTGGACGATTGGACGATTGGACGATCTGAGGAACTGAGGAATTTGGGAACTGGGGAATTTGAGGATCTGACGATCTGAGGACGCGGAGTTTGGCGATTGACGATTCACGATTGCCGCGGCTGGAGATTGGATGGGTCTGCGACGTGGTGACGTCAGCGAGTCGGCGAGTCGGCTTGCTGGAGTTGGTGAGTTGCGAGTCGAGTTGGTCAGTTCGGACTCGGCGACCCCCAAATCCCCAAATCCCCAAATCCCCAAATCCCCAAATCCGCAAATCCAAAAATTCCAAAATTCCCGTGCTACTCTGCCCTGTGCCCCCTCGTTTTGCCTATTGGACCATCCTCGTCGGCGGCGCCCCCACGGCCTTCAGGGCGCGCGAGCGCGAGGAGCTCCTGCCGACCGTCACGCAGCTCAGTCGTCGCAGCGCGGACGTGGAGCTGCGCTATTTCTCGAACGGCAAGCTCTGGGATAGCCCGGAGCAGGCGCAGTGGGCATCCAAGAACGCGCGGCCGCCGCGCGAGAAGCGGAACAGCGAGTGGCGTCCAGGCGGAACACACCAGGACCCGCGCGCACGATTCGACAAGAAGAAGCCGAAGGGCGACCGCCGCGCCGCCGGGCAGGCGGCACCGCCCGTTCAGCGAGAACGGCCCACGGGGCCCCGCGCGCAGGGGCAGCCGCCGGCAGGCGACAATCGGCGTCCCTGGCAGCCGAAGGCGGAGGAGAGGCGTCCGTGGTCGGGCAAGCCACGTTCGGACGAGAAGCGTCCGTGGAGTGCGAAACCGCGCTCTGAGGACACGCGTCCACGGGGCGCCACGCCGCGTTCGGACGAGAAGCGTCCCTGGTCGGGGAAGCCGCCGCAGCAGAAGCGCGCATGGGAGGATCGTCCGCCGCGCCGCGACGACGGAGGAACGCCGGAACGTCCTCGCGGGCCGGCAGCCCGCCCATGGGGTGCGAAGCCGCGCTCAGACGAGAAGCGCCCGTGGAGTGCGAAGCCGCGCTCGGACGAGAAGCGTCCGTGGAGTGCGAAGCCGCGCTCTGAGGACACGCGTCCACGGGGCGCCACGCCGCGTTCGGACGAGACGCGTCCCTGGTCGGGGAAGCCGCCGCAGCAGAAGCGCGCATGGGAGGATCGTCCGCCGCGCCGCGACGACGGAGGAACGCCGGAACGTCCTCGCGGGCCGGCAGCCCGCCCGTGGGGCGCGAAGCCGCGTTCCGACGAGAAGCGCCCGTGGAGCGCGAAACCGCGATCTGAGGACACGCGTCCACGGGGCGCCACGCCGCGTTCGGACGAGAAGCGTCCCTGGTCGGGGAAGCCGCCGCAGCAGAAGCGCGCATGGGAGGACCGTCCGCCGCGCCGCGACGACGGAGGAACGCCGGAACGTCCTCGCGGGCCGGCAGCCCGCCCGTGGGGCGCGAAACCGCGTTCCGACGAGAAGCGCCCGTGGAGTGCGAAACCGCCATCAGAAGACCGCCGGCCTCGGGGTGGTCCGCCTCGTTCGGACCAGCGCCCTCGCGGGTCTGACAATCCGGGCCGCGACGATCGCCGCGGCCCCGCGGCAATGAGCCAGGACCGCCGAGGGCCCGACGATCGGCGCCGCCGCTCCGGCGATCGCCGGGACAAGCCCGAAGAACGGCGCGAAGCGGAGCCTCGTCCGACTCCGGAGCCGCGTCCCGATCAGCCTCCGTCCCCCGAGCGGGTGGTCGTAATCCCCGAGCCACCCGAACGCGGATAGCCGTCTGCCGTGGCAGACGCGATCTGGTTCCTCTTCTCCTCCAGCGCCATCGTCTGGGCGCTGGCTGTCGCCGCGATCTGGGTGCTGGTCGCGCCGCGCTCGCGGACGGCGCGACGCTTCCTCGCGGGAGCCGCGCTCGCCTACTGGATTGCCAGCTCCTGGGTGATCACTCACGGCGCCGCATCCCTCATTGCGCTCGGTTACCACCCGCTTACGCGCGTCGACGTGCCAGCAGGCGGCCGGACCGCCGTGGTCCTTCTCGGATCGTCGAGCGTGCTCGTGCGCGACTGGTCCGAGAACCATCTCGCGCTGCTGGATTCCTACAGCGCCGCGCGCACGCTCGAAGCCGCTCGCGTCTTCCGGCTGATCGATCCCGCGGTGATCGTCAGCTCAGGCGGCACCGTGCGCCCCGACCGCGTCCAGCCGGCGGGCTGGGCCATGTCGGACGAGCTGGTCAGGCTCGGCGTCCCGGCGGACCGCATCCTGATCGAGATCGATTCGCGAACGACCCGAGACGAGGCGGTCATCGTCCGGACGATGCTGGCGCAGCGGCGGATCGACCATGTCGTGCTCGTCACGTCGGCCGTGCACATGCGGCGATCGATCGGCGCGTTCCGCGCGGTGGGACTCGACCCCATCCCCGCGATTGCGCGCGACCCGGTGAGCATCGATACCTGGTGGGGCGCGATCCTGCCGAGTCAGAAGGGGTTCGAGCAGGGCGCGCTGGCCGCGCACGAGGCGCTCGGGCTCGTCTGGTATGTGGCGCGCGGCTGGTTCCGGTTCTGAGCCGCCGGCCGGTCTCCTCGTTCACCGCTCGAGTCCTTGCGCGACACGGTAGTTGTGCGCCGCAATCATCGCGTAGGCCGAGTTGATCGCGACCATGCCGACGATCGCCGCCGTTCGATTCTTGCGCCAGAGCTTCTCGGTCATGTAGACGACCGTCAGGGCTGCGCCCGCTTTGAGCGCGAAGAGGCCGGCCGGTGTGCCCAGCACGCCTCGCACCACGGGATTGCCCTCGCGTCCGCCGACGTCGAGCGCGTTGAATGTCGAGTGTGCGTCAATGGCTTGAAGTCCCGCGAACGAGACGTAGAGCGGTACCAGCAGCGCTGGACGCTCGAGCCTCGGGTGCTCGCCAGGCTGCGCCGCCGCCGGTGCGGCGACGAGCAGCAGGGCTGCGCAGCATGCGATCGCCGTGCGCCGGAGCAAGGTCGTGTTCGACATGCCCCGGCGCATCTCAAGCGCGATGCCACTGATTTCAACTCAAAGAAGGGCGAAAAGCGGCAGCTCGATTCCACGCGAGCGGCCTGCGCGGCGGAGCGCAAGGAAGCGGGGTGCCGCTTTTGGGAACCGCGCGGGATCTGCGGGGACGTTCAGCGGTGGAGGCGCTTGATCTTCTCGACGAGCGTCGTGCGCTTGAGGTTCAGGAGCTTCGCCGCCTGACCCTTGTTGCCACCGGTACGCTCGAGGGACCGCTGAATGAGATCGCGCTCGATGCCTGCGATCAGACTGTCGAGGTCGAGCCCGTCCTCCGGCAATGACACGCTCGGCGAATCGGATTTCTCCTCCGCGCTCGCGACCTCTGGAGGAAGGTCGCCGGGCTCAATCTGGCCTCGGCTGCCGCCAAATGCGACCGCGCGTTCGATGGCGTTCTCGAGCTGGCGGACGTTGCCGGGCCAGCTGTACGCCATCAGCACCCGCATGGCTTCCTGCGCCACGGCGACCACCGGCTTCGCATCGGTGCGAAGCTTCTCGAGGAAGTGCTGCACGAGAAGCGGCACGTCTTCCTTGCGTTCGCGAAGCGCCGGCAGCTGCACGGGAATGACGTTCAGCCGGTAGTAGAGATCCTCGCGAAAGCTGCCCTCGGCGACCATGCGGCCCAGGTCGCTGTTGGTCGCCGCGATGACGCGCACGTCGACCTTCACCGTGTGCGTGTCGCCGATGCGCTCGAACTCGCGCTCCTGCAGCACGCGCAGCAGCCGCATCTGCAGCGCACTGCTCATGGTGCCGACTTCGTCGAGGAAGAGCGTCCCGCGATGCGCCTGCTCGAGCCGGCCTTGACGGTTGCCGATGGCGCCGGTGAACGCCCCGCGCACGTGGCCGAAGAGCTCCGCCTCGAGCAGCGTTTCCGGAATCGCGCTGCAGTTGATCGCCACGAACCGCTGCGCACGCCTTGGACTGTTGTGATGGATCGCGCGGGCCACGACCTCTTTGCCCGTTCCGGTCTCGCCCGTGATCAGAATCGTGCTGTTGGTCGGCGCGACGGTCTCGAGCAGGTGGAAGAGCCTCCGCATCACGGCGCTCTTGCCGACGATCCCCGAGAAGCTGTGACGCGCATCGAGCTGCGCACGCAGGTAGGCGTTCTCCGATTTGAGCCGCCGCTGCTCGAGCGCGGAGTTCAGGGCGTGCAGCAGTTCGTCGATCTGAAAGGGCTTGCTGACGAAGTCGGCGGCGCCCCGCTTGATCGCGTCGACCGCGTCCTTCACCGTGCCGTAGCCGGTGATGACAATCGCGACGATGTCGGGATAACGGTCGATCGCCGACTCGACGACCTTGGACCCGCTGATACCGGGCATCCGCAGATCGGTGACGAGGGCATCGAACGCGAAGTCGGCCAGCTTGGCGACGGCCGCTTCGCCCGAGTCCGCTTCTTCGACGACGAATCCGTGGTCGGCAAGCTGCTCTGCCACCACCGACCGCAGCGCGGGTTCGTCTTCGACGAGGAGAAGATGCTTCGGCGCTTCAGGCATGCAACGGAGCGCCAAGAGTTTGACATAGATCGCTCGTCGTCGAGCGAGCGCGGGGAGCGCGGTCCCGGGCAGACGACATCGGGGATGTCCGTGGTCGCCGTCCTGGAGGTGAACATGTCGGGCGGTCCGGGCCGCCCGCGGTCCGGAGGTGGCCAAGGAATTGGCCGACGCGGGCTATTGCGCCGCGATAATGCCTCCGATACTCCTGGCTGGAGGCAGAACTCGTGGAACGAAAGACCATTTCCATCATGAAGGCGTGCGAGCTCGTGGGTGTCAGCCGACGCACCATCTACAATTGGCTCTCATCCGGGAAGGTCGAGTACGTGCGAACGGCTGGCGGATCGGTCCGCATCTTCGTCGACACGCTGTGGCGCGACCCGCACCAGGCCGATCGCCCGGCGTCCGAATCGCTCTGGAATCAGGAAGTCCGCAATCAGGCGTAGTTGTGCGGCCGCCCCGAGTTGAAGGCGGGCCTGACGGGCAAGGCGCAGAACGCGAGTCGGCACTGCGCCTCCTGTTCCATCGCTTGAACAACCAGCTCGGGATCATCCTCGCGCACGCGGAGCTGCTGGAGGCCAAGGTCGTGGACGACCAGCATCGCGCTCGCGCTGCTCAGGTCGTGACCAGCGCGCTCGACGCGATGGGCACGATTCGCGACATCAGACGCCACGTGGTACCCGCGGCGGAGGGGCAGTAGTCAGCGCTGCCCCGACTCGCCATCCGCGCGGCCCTGGTCCATGCGCCCAGCGGCGCCCGCGGCTCGGCCGATCAGCGACCTTCGCAGAAACTGCAGCCTCACATCTGTTTCGAGTTTTCAATTTCGTAAGTCGAACAGCCAGTTCCTTGACGCTCGAATGGCGTCAATCGTCAAGTCGTTGACGATTTGCACACTTCAGCGCACTCCTGTTTAGCCGCGGCCCATTTCTGAACATAGCCTGTAACTCCAGGACTTGCAGTCGCTTGCCGGTAGAACCAGCCCGCGCGTGCGGGGTGTCGCCGGACTACCTCGGCTGCTGGTACCGAGGTTGCGATACCGGGCAGCGAGCGGAAGTGAAACGAACTTCCGGTTCAGGAGACCAAGTCCAATGTCTGCTCAGACCGTGTCCGTTTCCGGGGATCGCCGTATCGTCGCGGGGCTTCCCTTCGTCGAGGCACTCGCCCGCCGCATGGCGGCGTCGATGCCGAACTCGATCGACATCGGCGACCTGGTGCAGGACGGCGTCCTCGGATTGATCGACGCGGCCAACCGCTTCGACGAGGCACGCGGCATCAAGTTCGAGACCTTCGCGGAACGGCGCGTGCGCGGCGCGATGATCGACGCGCTTCGCAAGGACGCCTGGCCGCGCGGCGTGCGGCGTCAGCGTCGCGAGCTCGAATCGGCGCGCGAGGCGCTCCGGCGCGAGCTGGGCCACGAGCCGTCGATCGCGGACCTGGCCGCGCGCGTCGGATCGGACGAGAAGCGTCTGAGCCGCACGATCGTGCGCATCAACACGATCGAGGCGACGTCGCCGCTGGCCACGGGCGAGCATCTCGACGAGAACTGCCTGCCGACCGCCCTCGTGCCTTCCGAGCCGGAGTCTCCAGACCGCGCCTACGAGAAGGTGGAGACCACCGAGCGCGTGCGTGCGGCGATCGCCACGCTGCCGGTGCGCGAGCAGCGCGTCATCGCCCTTTACTACTACGGCGAAGTCACGATGAAGGAAATCGGCGCGGAGATCGGCGTGAACGAATCCCGCGTCTCGCAGCTGCACGCACGCGCGATCAAGCGGTTGCGCGACGCCATCGGCAATATGGGTCCGCAGCAGGTGGCCGCGATGCGCACCGCGCTGATCGATCTGGCCTCGGCGCGTCCCGCGGCCGCGAAGGCTCCGCTGAAGAAGACATCGGCGGACTCCCCGGCGCGCGCCGCCACTGCGCAGCCGGCCGTGGTGCTCGCGTACACGGCGCCCATGAAGAAGCGGCGGCCGGTGGCTGCGCTCAAGCCGGCGGTCCGGACGCGCGTACGCGCCGCGGCCGTCTAGATCGAGCGCTCGGGCCGCTCGGCGTTTCCATGTCTACGCCAGGACCTCGCGCGTCACGCGGACGAGGTCCGATAGCCTGAAAGGCTTCGCCAGCCACCGGCATCCCGACTCTTCGAGAAACTGCTCGGCGTCGGTGCCGGCGACGTCGCCCGTGACGAAGATCACGCGCGAGACCATGGCGGGTGCCGCGCTGGCGAGCTTGCGATAGAACGTCCGGCCGTCCATCCGCGGCATCTTCAAATCGCAGATCACCAGATCGAACCGGCGCTCCCGGCACCGCGCGAGCGCCTCTTCGCCGTCCGACGCGAGCTCCACGCCGTAGCCGGCGTCGTGTAAGGCGGCGCTGACGGCCGCCGCAAGCGCCGCCTCGTCGTCGACGACCAGCACGGAACCCTTCCGCGGCGGTTTGTGTGAGCTCTGCTTCGGCCGAGGCGTCGGCGTCGACGAGGGTCGTGGAGCGGTCACCGGCAGCTCGACGAAGAACGACGCGCCCGAGCCGCCGTGCGAGGCCGCGCGGATCCGGCCGCCGTGCTCGCTGACGATGGCGTAGGCGACGGTCAATCCCAGTCCTGTTCCCTTGCCGACTTCCTTCGTCGTGAAGAAGGGGTCGAAGATCTTCGCCTGCACGTCCTCGGGTATTCCGGGACCATCGTCGTTGATCTCCAGGATCACGTTGTCGAACTGCGTGTCGTGCCAGGTGCGGACCACGAGCACGCCGCGTCCGTGCGCCGAGAGCATCGCCTGTTCGGCGTTGATGACGAGGTTCAAGAGGACCTGCTGCAGTTGGTGCGCATCGGCGAACACTTTGGGCAGACCGGCGGCGAGCGCATCGATCACGGTGATGTTCGTCACGCGCTGTTCGTAGGCGCGCAGCGTGAGCGTCTCGCGGACGACCTGATTGAGGTCGACCATCGCGCGCGTCGTCTGACGCTTGCGCGCGAACGTGAGCAGGTTGCGCACGATCCGGGCGGCCCGCTCGGCTTCGCTGAGGATGATCTCGACTCCCCGCTTCGCCTGCGGATCGAGCGCCGTGCGCTGTGAGATCCGTTCGGCCCACGTGAAGATCGTGGCCAGCGGATTGTTCAGCTCGTGCGCGACGCCGGACACGGTCTGTCCGAGCGCGGCCATCTTCTCGGCCTGCAGCAGCTGGTGATAGATGTCGCGGGTCTCGTCATCGGCTTTCTTGCGATCGCTGACGTCCCGCACCAGCGCTTCCACGCGCAGGACGCCGTTGCCGAGCGCTTCGGCGTTCGCGGTGATCTCCACCCAGACGGGGTGGTGATCCGCACGCGTGAGCCGTAGCAGGCAGTTGGCGACCGAACCGTCGTTCGCCAGGCGATCGAGGAGTGCCACCCGCGACTGCGGGTCGGTGAACCGGTCGGCGTCGAACGGACGTACGTCTGCGTCCGGTGTGTCGTGGGCGAAGCCGAAGATCAGCTTCAGGTGAGGGTTTGCCGCAAAGGTGGAGGTGACATCGGGACCGATGGTCCCGATGTAGGCACCTTCGTGGACGGCCTGGAAGAGCCGCGCGAACGCGGCGGCTCGCTTATCCACCGCCGATCAGTGCGCGTGGGCGGCGGGCGGCTTGGGCGTCGGCGTCATCGTCGGCGAGGATGCGGCGAATTCGCGCTCGATGGCCGCGCGGATGTCGGTGACCGACGCCCCTGACGCGAACATCTGACGGGAACGCGTCGCGACGTCGATGCAGACCGCGCACTCGACACCGTGCTCGTCCCACTCGATGACGTCGCCGTTGACGGCGCGCGAGCGGACGAAGCACTCATGGTTGCCGCGGTGGCCGGCCTGCTGGCAGCCACAGAAGCACGGAATGTAGCTGAGGACCTCGGGGTGCTCTGCGGCGAACTGGTAAGCGGCCGCCACCACCTCGTGCGGCCTGGGCGGATCGTAGCCGCGGAACGGCAGCGGCGGGAGCGTCGCCTGTTCATGAGGTCCAAGCGCCGCGATCGCATTGGTCGCGGCCTCGATCTCGGGCGTGACGCCAGGGGCCGTGATTTCGCTCTGGGCCGACGACGTGGCCTGCGCGCTCGCGGCGTCCGATGTCGCGGGCTCGGTCGTTGCCGATGACCCGCCGCAGCCGGCGGCGACGAACGCGGAGAATGCCAGCGCGACGATCGTGATGTGGGTGCGCATATGGGCATTTTACAGTGTTTGCCCGATCCGGGCGGTGTTTACGCCTCGCGCGTTGTGCGCTACAGTCGGCGTCCCGCCCCATGTCCAACCGCACTTCCACCGTCCGAGCCTACGTGGCCTGGGCGGCGGTGTGTGTCCTGTGGGGGACGACGTATCTCGCGATCCGGATTGCCCTCGAGACGGTGCCGCCGTTGCTGATGGGGGCGCTCCGGTGGCCGCTGGCGGGAGCGGCGATTCTGACGATGCTCCGCCTGCGAGGCCAGCGCCTGCCCCCGCCTCGCGACTGGGGTTCCCTGGCGATCGTCGGCGTGCTGCTGATCGGCGTCGGCAACGGTGGGGTCGTGTGGGCCGAGCGGACGCTGCCGAGCGGTCTCACCGCCCTCCTCGTCGCCGCGATCCCGTTCTGGATGGTCGGCGTCGAACGTCTCGCCGGCGATCGATCGGCCATGGCCCCCGCGCGCGTATTCGGGCTCTTCGTCGGATTCTCCGGAATCGTGCTGCTCGTCTGGCCGGAGCTCGAGATCGGCAGAGGTGGACGCGACACGGCCATCGGGGTCGTGGCCACCCAGGTGGCATGCCTTGGCTGGGCGATTGGTTCCAGCTATTCACGCCGGCGCGGAGCGAGCGAGAACGTGCTCGCGGCGGCGGCCTTCCAGATGTTGTTCGGTGGGCTGGCGATGCTCGCCGCCGGCGCGGCCAGAGGCGAGCTTCCGTACCTGGCGCTGAACGCGAGAACCGCTGGCGCGATCGTCTACCTGCTGGTGTTCGGCTCGGTCATCGGCTTCTCGGCGTACGCCTTCGCATTGAAGCACTTGCCCGTCGCGACCGTGTCACTGTATGCGTACGTCAACCCGGTGATCGCCGTCGCGCTGGGCACGATCGTGCTGGGGGAGCCTCTGAGCCCCAGGCTGGCAGTCGCTGGGGCCGTCGTGCTGCTGGGAGTGGTCCTCGTACGGCGATGACCAGCCGGCCGGCTCGTCGGAGACGAGCCCGATGACGCGGCGTTGCGGTGGTCGAGAGGCAAACCTGATTGGGAGGCGTTGTCACCGAACGCGATGGGTGCAAATTATGGGGAGAGGCAGACTGAAACTGAGGCACCGTGAGGGAGCTCGGTTCCAATCTGCCGTCTAAACACTGCCACCGCCACGCGAACAGTCAGCGGGAGCCTTCGTCCGTCGGCCTAGACGACCCGCCGGCCGCCGATGAGCCGCACCAGGAACAGCACGATGGCTATCACCAGCAGGACATAAATGAAGTTTCCCATGGTGTAGCCGCTGACAATGCCGAGCAGCCACAGGACCAGCAGGATGATCGCGATCGTTTCGAGCATGCTGTCTTCCCTCCGGCCGAGGAGGGATGCAACTTGAGTGCCGGAGAGAACCGGCTCGGCTAGCTCTGCGGGGCGGCTTCGGATTGTGGCGGTGCCAGCGCGAAGGTCATCGTGCCGTCGATCACCCGCTTGCCGTCGACGCGAGCGACGCCCTTGAGGAGGCCCATCCTGTTGCGCAGGCGCACGACGACCGCTTCGATTTCGACGACGTCGCCTGGACTCACGGGCCGGCGATACCGAACCTTCTGAATCCCCGCGAACAGCGGCAGACGCTGTCGGTTCTCCGGTTTGGCCAGGATCAGGATTGCTCCGACCTGTGCGACCGCCTCGGTGAGGATTGTCGGCGGCATGACCAGCTCGCCGTCGCGGCCGTGCCACAGGTATCGTTCGTTCAGCGAGACGTTCTTGATGCCGACGATCCGTTTGTCCTCCTCGAATTCGATGATCCGATCGACGAGTAGAAAGGGATAGCGGTGCGGCAAGATCCGCTCGATGGCGGCATGGTCGAGGGGCAGCGTCAAATCCACGGCAGTTCACAGATTATACTTTGCGAAACCTCGACATCACGTGGCTGAATCAGCGAGTCCCTCCTCTACACCCTCCGGCACCGGAAACCTGCGGGAGATCGTCGTCACGCTCTTCGAGCTGGGCCGCGAGGTCACCTCCGTCCTGGAGCTCGACGAGCTGTTGCCGAAGATCCCGCAGCTGCTCTCGCGACTCGTGCGCTTCCAGGCGTTCGCGGTGTACCTGCTCGATCCGAAGGGCGAGGAGCTGACGATCGCCTACGCGATTGGCTATCCGGACGGCGTGGCCGCTCGTCAGCGGCTGAAGGTCGGCGAAGGCCTCGTCGGCGCCGCGGCCGCCGAAGCGCGCCCAATCGTCGTGAACGACGTGCGTCTCGATCCGCGCTACGTGGAGGCGGTGCCTGGCACGGCCTCCGAGCTGGTCGTGCCGCTGCGGCGCAAGGGGCGCGTCATCGGCGCGCTGAATCTCCTGAGCGACACGCGCGGGCAGTTCACCGACGTCGACGAGCTGCTGATGCGCCAGTTCGGCGCGCACGTCGCCGTCGCCATCGAGAACGCGCGGTTCTTCGAACGCGAGCGGCAATACACGAGCACGCTCGAGACCCTCGCGGAGATCGGCCGGGAGTTCGGCGCGATCCTGAATCTCGATGAGCTGCTCACGCGCATCGCCAACCTCACGCGCCGTGTCATCGACTACCGGACGTTCGGCATCCTCCTGGTGAACGAGGAGACCAACGAGCTGGAGATGAAGGCCGCCGTCCGCTACGGCGAGCAGGCGACGGTGCCTCGCATCAAGGTGGGCCTGGGGCTGACCGGCTATGCCGCGCTCCACAAGGTGCCGGTTCTCGTGCCAGACGTCTCGCAGGACCCGCGCTACATCCGGCTCGTCGAGGACGCGCGCTCCGAGCTGGTCATCCCGCTCATGCTGAAGGATCGCTGCATCGGTGTGTTCGATCTGGAGAGCCCGGAGCTCGACGCGTTCAAGAAGAGCGACGAGGAGATCCTGACGCTGCTCGCGAGCCAGGCGGCGGTCGCCATCGAAAACGCGCGGCTCTACGAGGAGATCCGCGCCAACGAGCTCCGTCTCGAGAAGGAGATCCGGTTCGCGCAGCGCGTGCAGGCGGCCCTGCTGCCGACGGGGCTTCCGAAGAAGATGAAGCAGGTCGACCTCGCGGTGCGCTTCGAGCCCGCGCGGGAGCTCGGAGGCGACCTCTACGACTTCCTGGCTCCTGAGCCGAACAGCCTCGTCGTCGCCGTCGGCGACGTGTCGGGCAAGGGCGTGCCGGCGGCGCTCTACGGCGCTTTCGCCGGCGAGTTGGTACGCTCGCGCACGTTCCGCCGCCGTTACACCCCGGATCGATCGAGCCCCTCGACGGTGCTGGCCTCGATCAACACCATCCTCTACGAGCGGCAGCTCGCCGAGTACTACTGCACGCTGTTGTACGCCGTCTTCGATTTCAAGCGGCGCACGGTGCTGCTGGCGAACTCAGGGTTGCCTTATCCGATCCGCAAGCGCCTCGGCGCGGGGACGACTCCAGCTCCGGCGGAGCAGATCGAGCTCCCGGGCGTGCCGCTTGGATCGTTCGCGGGCTCCGACTACGACGAGCTGACGCTCGACCTGAAGATTGGCGACCTGTTCGTCTTTTGCTCCGACGGGATCACCGAAGCCAACGATCTGCTCTTGCGTGAGTTCGGCGTCGATCGCCTGCTCGGCGTCGTCGACGATCTGTACGACCAGCCCGCCCAGGTGATCGTCGATCGCATCTTCGCCGCCGTCGAGGAGTTCCGTGGCGAGACGGCGCCGAACGACGACATGACCGCGGTGGCGTTGAAGATCCTGGGGTGACGTGGCGAATTGGTGAATTGCCACCATTGCGAAGATTGCCAACCTCACCCGGTTTCGTTGTCTCAGGTCTTGCGTTCCTCGCAGTCGACCCTTCGGATCATCGGCTGATTCGGCCCGTTGATGTTCGGCAAGCCGCATGCTGGCCCAACCTGGGGTGGGTGAGCAGGCGACGGCACTCAAGGCACGCGTGGGACGGTTCGCGCTGGCTGTCGTGCAGTGTGCGCGGTCGATTCCGCGCGAGGCCGCGACCGAGTCACTCGTCCGGCAGCTCGCTCGGTCGGCGACTGGTACGTCTGCGAACGACCGGGCCGCCTGTTGTGCACGATCGCGCGCCGAGTTCGTCTCCAGGTTGAATTTCCCGCTATCTCCCCAAATTCCTCATCCGCTCCTCGCGCAGATGCAGTCCGAGGGCGCGCCCCCCTGCGACGCCCATGTCGTCGAGACGGCCGCGCACGCGCACGCGAGTGCCCCGGGTGGGCACGTGCCGGCTCCGGGAGAGCACGAGCACCTCGCCGGTGCCATCGCTGACCCTGTACATCCGATACGGCGCGAACGGCGCCCCCCACGCAGTCGTGACGATGCCGTCGATGCTGACCGCACGGTTGTGGTAGCGACCCGGGTTGGCGCGCAGATCGGAGATGTGAGGGTGACGCAGAGGGACCGCGCAGCCCGATACGGACAGGACCAGCGCGACGATCGACGCGAATCGAAGAGAGCGCCTCACGGCTGATGCCTCCTGCGGACGACGCCCGCTGTGACGGGGATCATGACCGCGCCGGATCGTGAACGTACGACGGGGTATGGCGATGCCAGCGCCTGCCTGAAGTGAGCACCCCGCTGATCCGACGCGGCTGACCACCACGTCATCAAATCGCGTGCCCGGCGAAATCACGTGAATCCCGAGGGAAAACGGCGCGCGGATGCGGCGGCCGGCCGCGGCCGTCCTGAGGCGCGGCCGCTCGGCGTCACCGTGAGATGACGTGCGGAGGGCGCGTCAGTACACGCCGAGGTAGCGATCGACTTCCCATGGCGAGACGTGGCGGATGTAGTCGTGCCACTCCTCCCGCTTGGCGGCGATGAAGTGCTCGAACAGGTGCTGCCCGAGCGTCTCGCGCACGAGGTCGTCCTTCTCGAGCTCGTCCAGCGCCTCGCTCAGGCTGCTCGGCAGTTCATCGATGCGGAGATGGCGCCGCTCGCGATGGCTCATCGTGAAGATGTTCTTGTTGATCGGGGGGCCTGGGTCGATGTTCTTCTCGATGCCGTCGAGGCCGGCTCGCAGCATCACGGCCAGTGCGAGATACGGATTGCACGAGGCGTCGGGCATCCGCAGTTCGATCCGCGTGGCGTTGCCGCGCGCCGCGGGGACCCGCACCAGCGGACTCCGGTTGCGCTCGGACCACGCGATGTTGGTCGGCGCCTCGTACCCGGGCACCAGGCGCTTGTACGAGTTCACCAGAGGGTTGGTGATCGCGCAAAAACCCTTGGCGTGCCTGAGCACGCCGCCGATGTAGTTCAGGCAGGTCTTGCTCAACTGCATGGGCGCGTCGGGTTCGAAGAAGACGTTCGCGCTCTTGGAGAAGAGCGACATGTGCGTGTGCATGCCCGACCCGTTTATGCCGTAGATCGGCTTCGGCATGAAGGTGGCGTGCAGGCCGTTGCGGATCGCCACGTTCTTGACGACGAACCGGAACGTGCTGATATTGTCCGCCGCCGTCAGGGCATCGTCGTACCGGAGGTCGACTTCGTGCTGCCCTGGGGCCACCTCGTGGTGCGCCGCCTCGACGTGAAGGCCCATCGCCTCGAGCGCAAGCACGATCTCGCGCCGTACGTCTTCGCCTTGATCCATCGGGCTCAGGTCGAAGTAGCTCGCGGCGTCGTGGGACTCGGTCGTCGGCCGCCCGTTCTTCATCTGAAAGAGGAAGAACTCGGCCTCTGGACCGGCTTTCATCCCGTAGCCCCGCTCCGCCGCCATCGCGATCACCCGCTTCAGCACGGTGCGGGGGCAGCCGTCGAACGGAGCGCCGTCGGGGGAATAGATGTCGCAGATGATGCGTCCGACGTTTTCGCCGCCAGCCCCGGCCCAGGGAAACACGCAGAAGGTCGACAGGTCGGGCTTGAGGTACATGTCCGACTCTTCGATCCGGACGAACCCCTCAATCGACGAGCCGTCGAACATGATCCGCCCGGCAAGCGCATCCTCGAACTGGCGGTCGGGGACCTCGACGTTCTTGATGGTGCCGAGAATGTCGGTGAACTGGAGGCGCAGGAACTTCACTTCGTCGCGCTCGGTGCGCTCGAGGATCTGGTCGCGGGTGGGAGGGGGCGGGACAGACATCCCGGAATTCTACGATTGAACGAATGGACGAATAGACGAATTGAACGAATGAACGGATTGAGCGGGTTGAACGGATTGGGCGGATTGGGCGGATTGAACGAATTGACGATTTGATGGATTGCGGGAGGGCAGGATTGCTGGGGCTGATCCGGCGGCTCGGCGTCAGCTCGACGCGGCCTGCTCCGATGGTGCCTCCTCGGCGGGTGCCGACGCGGTCGGTTCTTCGGCGGCGTTCTGGAGGATGCCCGCGAGCTGCGCGGCCATGATCGCCGCCAAGGCTCGAACGACCTGGGACTGTTCGCCGCGCTCGCGGACCTCCGCGGTCAATGCGCCGATGCAGCCATCGGCAACCAGCAGCGGCGCCACGATGGCGCCTTGCGCGCCGCCGGGTCTCGAGGCGACTGTCTGGATCTCACCGAGCCGGTACGCCGTCGCCGCCGCGTTGTCCGCGTCGCGCGCAATTGGACGGATTCTGGCCAGGGTCTGTTCGCTGTAGCCGTGCGCCAGAACAGGGCGCAGCGCTCCACCGTTCGCCGTGCCCAGCCAGACGATCAGGCCGCGGGCGTTCATGCCGTCGGCGGCGCGCTGCAGCAGCGCCCGAATCTCTTCGGCCTGTCGCACGCGCGCGAACGCGGTGCAGACGTCTGCCGCGGCCAGCAGGGCTTGGAGCGGGCGCTCGTCTGGCTGTGGCGGTTCCTCTGCCAGGACGTCGATCGCGTCCGGCGCGGTCTGCGGGTCGACCGCGATCGACAGGCGTTCGCGCGCCTCGGCCGCCGCCGCCGCGATGTCCCGCTCCATGTCGCCACCGGTGGCGAAGCGCGCCAGAGTGGCTGTGTCCGATCCGTCTGCGGTCCGGGCGAAGCCGAGCACGGCGAGCACGACCGCGCTGAAGAGGCCAGTCGCAGCCACGGCGGAGACGGCCAACCGCTGGCTCGACTCCTCGAACGCGTCGGCCGCGAGCTGTTCCGCGTTTCTCGCCGAGTCGATGTTCGAGACCGCCTTCGACGCCGCATCGGCCGCCTCGACGAATACGATGGCCCCCGCAGCGGACCCGTCGCTCCCTTCGACGCTGCGCCGCGCACGAGTGTCGAGGCTGTTGAGCTCGGTCATGGCCGCGGCGGCTTCGATCAGCGCCTGGCGCGCGGATGTGCTCTCGGCCGATGCGCGCAGCGCGTCGATGCTGGTCGAGGCCGACTGAAGATAAGTGGAGACCTTCGGGAACCAGTCGCCCGGCGTCTGAGTCAGCGCGACGTAAGCCCGCTGTCCAGCATGCGCGGCATCGAGCGCGTCGGTTGCGTCGCGCGCGGTAGCCTCGAAGCTCCGGAGTGAGGCGCGCCGCTCCGCGATCGCTCGAGACGATTCGAATGCCAGGAACGCCGCGGCGCCGAGGGCGATCCAGGCGACGCCGCTGAGGGCCAGTCTTGCGGTACGTGATCGCATCGTGAACCCTTCTGCAGAGAGGCAGGCTCGTGCGCCGAGCGTACCACACTGAGAATGCGATGTTGGCGATTTGAGGATCGAGCTAGTCCACTGTCTTCGGCTCGAGGATCACGTAGGTCGGAAGGCCCGATGTCTGGAAGTGCCGCATGACCGCGGCCACGCGCGGGTCGTCCGGATCTTCCGCCTGGAACTTGATCTTCACGTACCCGGCCAGCGCCGCCTCGACCTCCGCGTTCGCCAGCGTCGTCTGGTCCATCACGAGACAGTTCTTGCACCACGTGGCCCACATGTCGATCAGGACCGGCTTGTGCTCCCGCTCGGCAATGGCGAGCCCGTCGGCCAGAGAGGGCTGCCAGCCGGATTCGAGCTTCGCCTGGACGCTCGACGAGACTTCCGCGGGATCCACCCAGCGATTCGCGAACAGTCCGTACGCTTCATACCCGTAATAGACCGCCGTCACGAGGATCACGGCGCCGAACGCCTGCTTGACGGTGTTCATCCAGGCGCCCGGACGTGGCAGCGCAGCCAGTCCGGCTCCCGCGAGCGGCCAGGGGATGGCCATGCCGATGCCGAGCACGAATGGCAGCGCGAGCGCCGCCGGCGTGCCGGACGCATAGAGATTGCTGGCGAACACGATCACTTGAATGACGACCGGCGCCACGCACGCCCCGGCGAGCAGCGCCGCCACTCCACCCATCGCGAACGCCACGACGAGCGATCCGCTCGCGCTGCGTCCCGTGCGGACGCCGCTCGAGAAACGCGAGAAGTCGATGTTCACCACGTCGAACATCGCCAGCGCCAGGACGACGAAGAGGATCGCAATGGTCAAGTTGAACCACGGCGACGCGTTGATCGTGCCGAACGTGCTCGCCGTGAGAATGACCACCAGGCCGAGGACGCCGTAGACGAGGGCCATCGCGGCCCCGTAGGCCAGGCCCAGGAGGAACCCGCGCCGGCGCGATCCCGCCTGCGCTCCGGCGCCGATGATGGCCAGGTTGATCGGCACCATGGGCAGCACGCACGGCGTGAGGTTCAGCGCCAGCCCCCCGACCAGCACGATCAGCAGCATGGCCAACGGACCGCGCCCCTCGAGCAGACCGCGCTCCCGAATGCCCTGTTCGGCGTTGTGGATGAACGTGAGGAAATCGTCCTTGCCGAGATAGCCGAAGGTGGTGCCCCTCTCGGTGAAACGCTCGAGCGCGGAGAGCTCTGCAGTACCGTCGGCAGAACCGGTTGGGCCCGACACAGCCGCTCCGGATCCGCCGGCGCGTGGCACCCCGAGCCCCGTCGGCGACGAAAGCGGGGCATTCGCATCCGATGCGAGCTCGCGCGGCGCGCCCGAGGGAACGGCTGCAGGTGGCGGGGCGCCGGTGCCGAAGCGGATTGCCCCGAACACCTCGGCGTGCGCAGCCTCGGAACGCGGCCCTCCGATCGTGAAGCTCCACGAGGTGTCCGCCCGCGTCGGGATGTAGCACATCGTCTCGTCGCACGCCTGGTAGCGCAGCTGGGCGGGAATCGTGACGCTGCCTGGCGCCGCGTCCGGGCCAATCGAGATGACGATGCCGATCGTGAATTCGCGTTCGAAGACGCTCAGCGGCTGATCCGCACCGCGTTGGAGCAGGTCGGCTGCCGGAGGAAAGACGATCTCCGACACCGTGACGCCGGAAGGCAGCGCTCCCGACGGTGCGGGAACGTTCAGCACGACCGGGATCAAGAGCGGATCCCGTGGCTGGTTCGAGTTCATGTGGTAGCCCTCGGGCAGACTGACCCGAAGGGCGGCGCGCAGTTCCGACGAAGGTGGAACGCGTTCGTGTTCGACGAGAGGCGTCAGTGTTGCGCGCGCCGGACCGCCCTGGGCCGCCAGGCCCGGAGCGAACAGCACGATGAGCAGGGCAGAGAGGGCAGAAACCGCGCTGTGGCGCATGGCATGTGGGCCCGAACGCGAGGTTCGGGCCTCACGGTCGAACGTTACTTGACCTCGGCCAGCCGGATCACGCCGGGCGGATTCGGAAGCGAGGACGGCTCGACGGTCCCCTTCACCGGGGGCAGATCCTGGTAGAGGAATTCCCATTTCCAGCGCTCGGACGGATTGGAGGCCTCGAGCCAAGTGCTCGCCGACACCGGCTTGGCGAACGCCAGCGTGGGCAGGTCGCGAAGCGCCTCGACGTCGGCATATCGCGCGGCAATCGCCGCACGCACGTGCGCGGCCGCGGTGTAGTCGAGCGTGACGCCGAGCGCCATGCCGAGGTTCACCAGCACCTGCCAGTCCTCCATCGCTTCGCCTGGGGCCTTCATGGCGCGCGACGTGCCCTGCACGATGCCCTTGTCATTCGAGTAGGACGCTTCCTTCTCGACAAACGATGCACCGGGCAGGACCACGTCGGCGGCGGCCGCCAGTTCGGTGAGCAGGACGCCCTGCACGACGAGCAGCGGGAGCTTGCCGCTCGTGCGCGCGTCGATGATCCACCGGGTCTCGCCGATCGAGCCGTCAGGGCCCGGGTCGAAGACGAACAGCGCCGGAACGCTGCCGCTCTCGACGGCGGTTCGCAGCGCCGCGACGTCCGCTGGCCCCTGGGCGTCGCTGACCTGGCCGGGCACGAAGCCGAAGAGCCGCGCTCCGTTCACGTTCGGCGCGTCCACCGCGGGGACCTTGAACTCCGTGCCCGCCGGCTGCGCCTTGGGGTTGAAGCGCCAGCTGACCGTCACCGCCTTCGGACCTTCCGGTCCGGCGAGCTCCTCGGTGAGGCGCTGAAACAGAAACAGCTCCTCGTGCGAGGCGTGGGCCGACACCAGGAACTTGACGTCACCCTTCGCACGAGCGGCGGTCAGGCGATCCGCGGCCTTGGCGATTGCGTCGCGCCAGCCCATCGGCTGCTGCACGCCCGACGCGTCGCGTACGAGCGGCGTCTGGAGCCGCGCGTCGCCTTCGACCCAATGGAAGTCGAAGCGTCCGATGTCGCACATCCAGTAGCCGTTGACCTCGGGATTGAAGCGAGGGGTGAAGCGGATCAGCCGCGCGCCCTTGGCCCACTCGGGCTTCGCCTTCAGCCAGGCGTTCGTGCTGCATCCCTTCGAGCACATGGTGCAGATCGTGTCGACCACGTTCGGGTTGTCCCACGGCCGCGACTTGAAGCGGTAGTCGCGCGTCGTGATGGCGCCCACAGGGCAGACGTCCATGAGATTGCCCGAGATCAGCGAATGCACGCCCTGATCGCGGAACGTCGCGATCTCGCTTCCGTAGCCGCGGTTGGCGATGCCGATCTGCGCATCGCCATCGACGTCCTTCATGAAACGGACGCAGCGCGTGCACATGATGCAGCGCTGGCGGTTGAGCATCAGCCTGGGACCGAAATCGACGTCGCCCCTCACGCCCTCGCCGTCGAAGACCCGCCGCGGGAACTCCATGCGGCTGCGGTCCGGGCCGAATGTGTAGGAGTAGTCCTGCAGGGGGCACTCGCCGCCCTTGTCGCACACGGGGCAGTCGAGCGGATGGTTCACCAGGAGCAGTTCGAAGACACCGGCCCGCGCGGCCACCACGTCCTCGCTGCGCGTCGAGACCACCATGCCGTCGCCGGCGATGGTCGAGCACGACGTCTGCAGCTTGGCCATCTTCTCGATCTTCACGATACAGACGCGGCACGAGCCGTCGATCGAGATGCCGGGGTGATAGCAGTAGTACGGAACCGAGATGCCGGCCTCGATGGCAGCCTGGAGGACGGTCTTTCCCTTTTCGACGGTGACCTGGCGGCCGTCGATCGTCAGCGTGACGGTGTCCATAAGTGACTGATCATATCAGCGAAATTTGACGAGTGGACGATTTGATGAATTTGACGGTTTGACGAATTTGGCGATTTGGCGATCTTGACCAGTGGGCGACGTGACGATCCGCCGAATCGGGGCTCCGGGGCCGGTGAGCGCCGGCGAGGTGCGCCCGGCCGACTGAGGTGAGCCGTGCGCCAAATCGAATCCTGCGCCAAGCGGGAGGTCTACGGGCCGGTGTGGAACCGGCCTGGAGACACGTTCGCCTTGCTGATCGATGCCGATCGGAGCGTCCCCTTGAGCGGCACCGGGAACTCCACGATCGACTCGGTCACGGGGACGATGATTTCGTCGTGCATCCCGTTGCCGTAGTCCAGTGTCACCGCGGCTGGCACGTCGTAGACCAGCGGCCCGGTCTGTTCGAACCGCAGTACGACCTGCTGACCCGCCGGTCCGGCTTCGACGCGCTGCGTGAAGGTCACCTCGGGTAGGCCCGTGCTGTAGATCCAGCGTTCGAAGAAGCGCTGAAGGTTCCGTCCGGTCTCCAGCTCCATGGCCAGCCGGAAGTCCTCCGTCCCGACCTTCTTGTACCGTGAGTCGTGGTAGAAGCGCCGGATCCCACGGAAGAACGCATCGTCGCCCACGAGCTGCCGAAGCATGTGGAGCACGACGGCGCCCTTGTTGTAGACCACCGCCCGAAACGCACGGCCGTCGCCCCGGATGTGCCCCACGCGATATCCGAGATAGACAGGGCCCTGCGACGACTGGCTGGCGGCCCAGTTCCGCATCCGATGCATGATGCCCTGGAACACGTGCTCGCCCCGGTACTCGCGCGCGTAGAGCGCGGCGAAATATTGCGCGAAGCCCTCGCTCAGCCACTGTTCGTGGTAGTTCTGCCAACCCACGCCGTGTCCCCACCACTGGTGGGCAATCTCGTGCGCCATGAAGAACTCCGGGTAGTCTTCGAAGGCGGCCGGGTCGTTCTTCCAGTGCAGCGACAGGTGGGGCAGCGGCTGATTCAACTGCGCGAAATAGGGAGGGCTGTGACCCCCCGGAAGCAGGTTCTCGACCAGCGCCAATGTGAACGCGGGATAGGGCGCCTCGCCGACGACCGACTCGTAGAACCGGAACAGGTCCGCTGCGCGCGTCGAGATCTCGTGGCTGTTCGGCAGCATGCTCGCGTGCGATTCGACGGCGAGCGCGACCGCCGGTACGCTCACCCCTTGCGCGGACCCCGTCCTAGGAGGGACATCGCGGGTGCCGGCCTCCCGCGCGTCGTTGAAGCCCACGGGGCGCGCCATGACGACCCCTGACGCCGGAGCCGCCGTTCTGGCGCTCGGTCCCGGCGTCGCCCCGCCGGGGTCGTGTTCCGGGTGCGCGGCGAACTCGACCGAGCTCCGCTCGCCGGGAACGAACTTGCTCACGATGAAGGACAGATAGCGTGCGGGCCGCCCAGCCCGGAAGACGCACACCTTGCGCGCGCGCGGCGCCCCCGTCGCGCCGCCGATCTCGGAAGATCCCACCGGCTCGCCGGTCGCCACGCAGCCGAAGTCGTTCGGCACGGTGAGCCGGATCGTGGCGGTTGCGTAGTCGGTCACCGTCGGCTGCGGGTACCAGAAGCTCCGGTTGCTGTAGAGATACGACGGCTCGGCTTTGAGGCCGCGGAAATTGGGGTCCTGCAAGTGCCGGATGCCCAGCTCGTCGTCCTGCGCCACGCCAATGGTTTCTCGATCGGGTTGCTGGGGCGCGAGCCTGCCCGCGTACGCAATGGTGAGCAGCATCTCGCTGTCCTGCACCACGACGCTCGGCAGGTTGATGAGCACCGTGTTCTGGTTGCTCACCCGCAGGCTGAACATGCGTCCGAAGAGGTCGCTCACGACCGAACGGACCGCCAGCTCGTCGGCGAGCCGGATGGTGAGCTGCCCGACCGACGGCGCCTTCACCTTCAGCCGCAGGCGCGCGCGTCCTTCGATCCACTGGCGATCGGGCAACGACGTTACGTCGATGTCGTAGTGCAGCACGTCGATAGCTGCGAGGTCGTCCTCGTTGTAGAAGCGCCCGCGGCTGGCGAGCTTCTCCTTGGACGGATACATGGCAATCGTCAGCTTGCGCGCCCGGTCGAACAGCGAGATGTCCTCCGGTTCGTTCGCCGATCGCACGTAGCTCAGCGTCCCGTACTTGCGCGTCCGCAGCTCGGCGAGGAAGTCGCGTTCACCCGGCAGGATGGTCCACGCATCGCTCGTCAGATCGGAGAGCTCGACGGTGTAGGACTTCACCGACTCCTCGTCGAAGATGCGCGTCGCCCGCCGCAGCGCGCCGCGATCGACCGGCTGCGGCACGAGCTCGGCGGCGTCGAAGTGGCTGTCCGGCTTCCCGACTCGCACGAACGCCGCGTCGAACCTGGCCTCCAGCGTCTCGGATCGGCTGAAGATCCGCACCTGCCCCTTTTCGTTCTCCGGCGCGGGCGTGAACCGCATCTCGCCTTTGCCCATGAGGACCAAGCCGGTGATGCCGTCGCGCGTGTCGATCGAGAACACCGTTCCTTCGACGAGCTTCAGCTCGATGTCTTCCGATCGAATCACCAGGTTGCGCGCCGAGTACTGCTTCTTGTCGTTGAGCGTCAGGCGCAGCAGGTTGTCGACGGTCGAGATCAGTTCCTGCCCGATCAGCCCCCAGCCGTCCCCGAACCGCCGCACGTACAGCTGCCACGTCGCGACGCGTGCCTGGTCTCCCTGTTCGATGAAGACATCGACGGTCAGGCCAAGCGCGCCTCCGGGAACGCTGCTGAGCGTCACGTCCTGCCGCTCGCGCTCGAGGACGACGACGCGGGTGGCGCCGGGACGGATTTCCGCGCGCGCGAAGGCGAGCGCGTCAGCGGAGTTGCCGAGCGGGTGCACCAGCCCCGCGAAGCCCTCGACGTCGGCCTCGAGGACGAGCCGCTCGACCCGCTGCAGAAACGTGCGGATCGCCGCATCGTCGTCCACCGCGCCGGCCTGCCCGTCCGGCGCGGGCGCGGTCAGAGCAGCGCCCTGGGCGGGCGGCTGTGCCGCGTGAGCCGCCGGCGCCGCGAGCGCGAGCGCCGCCAGAATGGGGATGGCCGTCCGAGCCACGGTCCGGGTGACGCCGAGCAAGGCTGGCGACGTCTTTTTCACTGGATGATCTCGAGCTCACGTCCGACTTTCCGAAACGCGTCGAGCGCGAACTGCAGCTCGTCGCGGGTGTGCGTCGCCGTCACGATCGTCCGCACGCGGGCCTTGTCGCGCGCCACGGTGGGGTATCCGATGCCCTGCGCGAAGACGCCTTCCGCGAAGAGGCGATCGGACAGGCGCATCGCCCGAGCGGCGTCCCCCACGATCACCGGCGTGATCGGGCTCTCGCTCGCGCCCGTGTCGAAGCCCAGCTCGCGGAGGCCGGCCTTGAAGAACCGCGTGTTGTCCCAGAGACGGTCGATGAGCTCGGGCTCCTCGATGAGCACGTCGAGCGCCGCAATGCAGGCGGCGGCGACCGCGGGAGGGTGTGACGTCGAGAACAGGAAGGGCCGGGCGCGATGATGCAGGAAGTCGACGAGATCGCGGCTGCCGGCGACGTAGCCCCCGAGCGCGCCGATCGCCTTCGACAGCGTGCCGACCTGAACGTGCACGCGTCCGTGCACGTCGAAATGGTCGACCGTGCCACGGCCGTTGCGCCCGAACACGCCGCTGGCGTGCGCATCGTCGACCATCATGATGCAGCCGAACTCCTCGGCGAGATCGCAGAGGGCGGGCAATGGGCCCAGGTCGCCGTCCATGCTGAAGACGCCGTCCGTGATGAGCAGCGTGCGCTGCGATCGCGGCAGCGATTCGAGCACCCGGCGCGCACCTTCGGCATCCTTGTGAGGGAAGACCTTGATTGTCGCGCGACTCAGACGGCAGCCGTCGATGATGCTCGCGTGATTCAGCTCGTCGGAGACCACCACATCGTCGCGCGTCAGGATCGATGCGACCGTGCCGGCGTTCGCCGTGAACCCGCTCTGGAACACCACGGCCGCTTCGGTGCGCTTGAAGGCCGCGAGCCGCGCTTCGAGCTCCATGTGGATGGCCATCGTCCCGGCAATCGTCCGTACGGAGCCAGACCCGACGCCGAGACGCTCAACCGCGTCGATCGCGCGCTCGCGCAGTCGAGGATGTGTGGTGAGACCGAGATAGTTGTTCGAGGAGAGATTGACGACCCGTGTGTGATCGACGCAGGCGGTGGACCGCTGTTCGCCCTCGACGATGCGCAGCCGGCGATACAGTCCCTGCTCTCGCAGGCCGTCCAGCTCGGTGGAGAGATACGCCAACGGGTTGGCGCGCATGGGACCAGTATATGGCGCCGGACGCCGTCGAAACGGAGTACTTCGAGCCTACGCCAAGCCCAGGAACATCATCGTCCAGGGCACGATGGCGGCCGCGATGTAGAAGGCGGACAGGGCCGCGATGGCAGCGTGCACGCAGCGGAGGTGCAGGAGGATGCCGAGCCCGATGGCGACGAGCTTGGTTGCGGCCAGGCCGGTGCCGACGCCGGCGAAGGATACCGCAGAGCTGACCAGCGGGTTCGCCTCGATCGACAGCCCCCAGGTGTGAACGCCAAGGTAGGTCAACATTCCGTCGAGCGCCTGCACGCAGAGGAACACCACGATGGCGGCGTTGCCGAACGGTCCGTGGGGCATCGCCCATCGGCGGGTCCAGGTTGTCTGCGTCGGGAGCGCGAATGCTGACATTTGTCCACCAGGCGACGTACTTCCTCGCTGGAAGTCTCGATTTTATCGCCTCTTTCGACTTGATAGTCAAAAGTTGGACCAGCGGGCCCGGCCGGTTCAGGAAGACTTCGAGCCGGCGCCGCCGACGATCGGGAGACCGGTGGACTCTCTCCTCAGGTCGAGGAAATCCGCAGGCGCTCACCGAGTTCCTGCAGCCGATCCCGTTCGTCGAGCAGTTCTTTGGTGACCACTTGCAGAATGGCCGCGGTGGGCACGGCCAACAGCGCGCCGAGGATTCCGAGCACGGAGCCGCCGATCAGGAGAGCGACGATGACGATGACGGGGCTGACGCCGACCTGCCGCTGCATCAGCTTCGGCACCAGGAGATGATTCTCGACCTGCTGCTGGGCGGCAAAGAAGATCGTGGTGAACAGCGCCGTCTGCGGGGAGACCGAGAGCGCCACGGCGACCGCGGGGATGGCCGCGAAAATGGGACCGACGACCGGGACCATCTCTCCGAGGCCGGCGAGCAGCGCCAGCACGTAGAAGTACGGCACACCGAGGAGGTAGAGACCGGCCGCCGCGGTGAGGCCGATTGTCCCGCCCAGCATGAGCTGCCCACTCAGCCACGCACTGATCTTGGACGAGATCTTCAGCGACACTTCTTCGACACGCGTCCGGTCGCCGCGCGGAAACAGCCGCACGAACGCCGCGAAGAGCGTCTCGCTCTCGACGAGCAGATAAAAGGTGAGGATGAGCACCGTGAGGAAGCCGAGCACGCCGGTGAACACGGTGCCGACGGCGCTTGCCACGGTGCCGACGGCTTGTCCCGGGCCAGGGGCGTTGCGCACCGCCTCCTCGAGCGTGATCCGGTGATCGAGCAGCCCGTAGCTGACGACGAAGCGCTGCGCGCGCTCGAACATGTCTGGCAGCTGCCGCCACAGGCCCTGCGCCTGCTCGACCATCGGCGGCACGACCAGTAGGCCGACCATCGTCAGCAGGCCGACGATGATCACGTAGATGAGCAGGATGGCGAGCCAGCGCGGCAGCCGCTTGACTCCTGGCGGCACGGCGAGCTCGATCCGGCGCACGAGTGGGCCGAGCCCCGTGGCCAGCAGCACGCTCACATAGACAACGAGCAGTGCGTCTCTGGCGGTATAGAGAACGACGAGGACGAGCGCCGCAAGCGTGATGATTGCGACCGCGCGGGCGATCGCGCCCGAGGTCACCCGACGAAGTCCGCGGTGTAATCGGCCATGAGCCGGTAGACCTCTGTCAGTTCTTCCGGCGAGGCTAGGAACACAATCCGAAGATACCCGTCGGCGGCAGGGAGACCGAAGCCGGACCCGTAGACGACGAGCACGCCCGTTTCGCGAAGCAGCCCCATGACGTACTCCTCGTCGGTGCGCCCCGGCGGCAGCGGAATCTGCGGCATGGCGTAGAAGCCCGCAGTCGGCGTCATGCACGTGACGCCCGGGATCTTGCGGAGCTCGTCGGCGGTGAGGGTGGCGCGCAGCTTCAGATCCGCGCGGAATCGCGCCTGGTGCGAGCGATCTCCGGTGAGCGCTGCCGTCACCGCATACTGCATCGGCACGGTGCTGCAGAGGCGACCGTCGGCCAATTTGCGGATCGCGCTCGCCACCTCATCGAGCCTCGGCGTCCGCCCGATGGAGAGCCAGCCGGTACGCCAGCCTGGTGCGAGGAACGCCTTCGAGAGGCTCGAGAACGAGATGATCGGCGCGTCAGGGTCGATCCGGCCGAGCGGCGGGACCGGGCCATCGTAGCCGAGATCGGCGTACACCTCGTCGGCGAGGATCGCCAGGCCATGGCGCTCCGCGAACGCGATCAATCCGCGTCTCGCCTCTTCGGGATACGTGGCGCCCGTCGGATTGTTCGGATCGATCACGACAATGGCGCGTGTGCGCGAGGTGACGAGCGAGCCGAGATGATCGAGGTCGGGAATCCACCCGCGGGAAGGATCCGTGCGGTAGTACAGAGCACGCGCGCCGAGCTTCGCGATGATGGCCGTATACAGCGGATAAGTCGGGTTCGGGACCAGTACTTCTCCGTCCTCGTCGAGGAGCGCGGTGAGCGCGAGCTCGATCCCTTCCGACGTTCCGGCGGTGATGAAGACACGGTTCGCCGTCATCGGCCATCCGTTGGCCGTGTGTTCGGCCGCCACGGCTTCGCGGGCGGAGGCGAGGCCAGCCGATGGACCGTAACCGTTGTGACCCTCGCGAAGGGCCCGCTCGACCGCCTCGACCAGATGGGCCGGAGGGGCAAAGCCGAACGCGACCGGATCGCCGATGTTCAGATAGCGGACCCGCTTGCCGGCGGCCTCCACACGATGCGCCTCGACCACGATGTTACGGATGGCATACGAGAACTGGCCGACGCGTCGTGAGACAGGGATGGCAGTATGGGTCTGAGTCACGGCATCATATTACTGCGAGAGGGCATGCAAGATTGATGCAGCGCCTTTTCCACGATCCGCATGGGACCCGGCTGCCCAGGGGCCCGCGACGCCGAACATTCCGCGCGAACTGGCCCGATCTCAGCCAGGGACCGCCGGCTAGGTAGAATCTACACTGGCTCGCCGGTCTGCCGTTCCTCAGTTTGAGTCGTTTTTACACGATCTTGGGGCTTCCTGGCGGACACCCAATGCCAGTCGAGAAAGTTAACGTGATGTACTATAAGGACTTAGCTTCTTGGCAGCCGATTTGGAGGTAAAACGGCCATGACGCCCCGGTGGCTCATCCATACAGCGCTACTTTCGGCGCTGTGCAGCGTGTCCGTCGGAGCTCAGCAGACGACCGCGGAGCAGCCCTCGGGCGTCGGATCGGCAGCCGGGGATCAGCCTCCAGTTGCCACCTTCAGGTCGAGCGTGGACCTCGTCCGCGTCAGCGCCGTGGTTCGCGACCGCAAGGGACGTCTGGTGCGTGACCTGAGCATGCGGGACTTCGAAGTGAGCGAGCGAGGCGAACGGCGCGAGATCAAGGAGTTCCGGTCGGAAGTGTCCGGTATCAGCGTGGCTTTTCTGTTCGACGTCAGCGGCAGCATGGAGGCGCGGATGCCTCAGGCTCGCGAGGCAGCCGAGCAGGTGCTGGCGCAGATGACGATGAGCGACGACGAGGCGGCGGTCTATACGTTCGATACGCGGTTGGAAGAGGTGACGCCTTTCTCGACGGGGCTGCACCACCTGCCGCCGCACCTGTCTACCCTCCGGCCGTTTGGTGCGACGTCGCTGTACGACGCCGTCGCGAGGACGGCGGAACGGACCGCCGCGCGGGATGGCTTTCGCCGCGCGGTCATCGTGTTGACCGATGGAGGTGACAACGCCAGTCAGTTGAGCGCCTCCGAGGTGTCGGGCATCGCCAGCTCCATCGACGTGCCCGTCTACGTCGTCGGCCTCGTGCCGGCGATCGACAATCCGTGGGCCGACATTTCGGCCACGACATTCGAACGCTCGGCCTTGACCGGTCCGCTGAGCGATCTCGCGGTGTGGACCGGCGGGCGGGCATTCGTGGCGAGCTCCAAGGACGAGCGCAGCCAGACCGCCCGGCAGATCGTGGACGAGCTGCGCTACCACTATCTGCTGGCGTTCGAATCGAGCGACAGGCCGGGCTGGCATCCGCTCGAGGTCCGTATGCGGGACAGGGACCTGACCGTACGTGCCCGGAGTGGCTATTACGCGGGGCAATCTCGCCCGATTTCGCACTAGGAGGACGATTCATGTTTCGGAAACTAATGGTGGTCGTTCCGGTCGCCGTGATGGCGATCGGCGGTTCCACGGCGTGCGCAACGAAGAAGTTCGTGCGGACGAGCGTCAGCGAAGTCAATGACAAGGTCGACTCGCTCGGCCGGTCGGTGGAAGAGACGCAGGAGCGGACGCGTCAGAACGCCGAGAAGATCAGCGACGTCGATCAGCGCGCCCAGGCCGCTGCGACGCTGGCGAAGCAGGAAGCCGACAAGGCGAACACCGCAGCCAGCTCGGCGGCGAGCACGGCCAACACGGCCAACACCCGCGCGGAAGCCATCGACAAGGCAGCCAAGCGGATGGTCTTCGAAGTGGTGCTGAACGAGGACCAGGGCAACTTCCAGTTCGGCAAGGCGGAATTGCCCGCTGAAGCGAAGGCCCGCCTCGATGAGATGGTGCAGCAGCTGAAGTCCGATCCGAAGGGCGCATTCTTCGAGATCGAAGGGCACACCGACAACGTGGGCCCGGCTGACGTGAACGAACGGGTGGGGCTCGAGCGCGCCGAGGCCGTGAAGCGGTACCTCTACGAGCAGCACCAGATTCCGCTGCACAAGATGAACGTGATCAGCTACGGCGAGGACAAGCCGGTTGCCCCGAATCGGACGCGAGCCGGCCGTGCGCAGAACCGCCGCGTCGTGATCAAGGTCCTCATCTAGCGACCACGAGCCCGGCCGCGACCGGACCGGGCGGGACGTCAGGGGGTCAGAGTCGGCTCAGCGGAGCGCGATTCTGACCCCGCTTCTTCTGCACTCTCGGAATGTACCCTCCGAGCCTTCTTTCCTCCTCGCGTCCCTGCCTCGATCCCGCGCGATTCCCGCCGCTACCGCTCCTTGGTTCGTCCGTATTGCTGACACCACCGCCGCAGCGCGTCACGGCACTGCGCAGCCTGGGGCTGTGACTCGAGCCGATCGATTGCCCACGGCAGACGATAGGTCCAGTTCGCGCTGCTGACGGTCGCCGGCTCGTTGATCCGTTCCGTCCACCCGAAGACGTCCTGGATCGGAAAGAGCACGATGTCCGACCCAGAGGCGACCAGCGCCTCGAGCAGCACTTCCCGCACGCGTGGCTCATACGCCGTGTGCAGGAGATCGGTGCCGCACGCGAGGCGGGCGACGGTCGGGAGTGCGGCGACGGCCGCGTGTTCCTCTTCACTGGCGGTGTTCCACCAGGCGGCCAGCGGCTCGGTGTCGTGGGTGCCCGTCGTCGCCACCGATACGGGCGGGTAGTCTGCGGGGTCGCGAAAGGGCTGACCCTCGGCTTCCCATTCGCGCTCCCACCGGAACACACGGAAGCCGGGCACGCGCATGTCCGCGAGCGACATCCGCACGAAATCGGGGACGGTTCCGAGATCCTCGGCCACGATCTCGGCACCGGCGTCGCGAAAGAGCTGCAGGACGCGCTCGCCGAGCCGTTGCTGCTCCGGCTCGGTGGACGGCGAGAACTCAGGCTCGGCGCTCTCCGATCGCGAACGCGAGTAGGTGCGGTAGAAGCCGACGAGGTGGTCGACGCGGTAACCGTCGTACAGAGCGGCGCTGCGGCGCGCGCGTCGCCGCAGCCACTCGAAATCGTCTGCGCCGAGAGCGGACCAGTTGTAGGGAGGCATGCCCCAGTCCTGGCCGGTTGCGCTGAAGGCATCCGGAGGCACGCCGACGGATCGGTCCAGCTCGAACTGTGTCTGATGCGCCCAGACATCGGCGCTGTGAGTGTCGACCATGAAGGGGAGATCCCCGAAGAGCTCGACACCAACGGACCGCGCTGCTGCGCGTGCGCGCTGCCACTGTTCCCCGGCGAGCCATTGCAGGTACTGATAGAACCGGACGTCGCGTGCCAGCGTCCGCCGCGCGTCGGCGAGCGCCCCGGCGTCGCGGCGCCGAAGGGGCTCGGGCCATTCCGTCCAGCTGCGTCCCGATTCGCGATCGTGAATCGCTCTGAAGAGCGCGTAGTCGTCGAGCCACCACGACTCGGCTTTCGTATAGGCGACGAACGCGGCGGCGCGAGCCGGGTCGGCAGGCGGTGCGTGCTCGAAGCGATCGAACGCTGCGCACAACGCCCGGTGCTTGATCTCCCGCGTGACGTCGTACTGGATGTGCGGCGCCGCGCGGACCTCGGCGAGTGCTCGTCGATCGGCGTCGTCGAGGGACGCTTCGCCGCCACGCGCCGCGAACTCCTCCACGCGGCCGAGGCTGATGTAAATGGGGTCGATGGCCATCGCGCTCATGGCCGAATAAGGCGACTGGTTGCCTGACGCCATTTCGTTCAGCGGGAGCAGCTGCAGAATGCGCTGGCCCGCCGACGCGAGCCAGGCGCACATCGGTTCGATGTCGCCGATGTCGCCAATGCCCCAGCTGACCGTCGATGGGGCGGAGAAGAGCGGGATCAGCAGTCCCGAGCGTCGCGAGATGCCGTTCATGAGCCGTTCACGTCAGGGTTGCACCGATCGAGCACCCGCCGGACGCCGGCCGCGAACTGATCTTCGGCGGCGAGCAGACTGAGCACGAGATAGCACTCGCTCGGAAAGTCGAAGAAGTACCCGGGATGGACCAACACGCGCTCTTCGATCAGCAAAGCCAGCACCAGATCTTCCTCGGGCAGCAGCGACGGCACCTGCAGGACGGCCGACCAGCCGCCCTCCGCGCGAAGCAGCCGGCACGCCGGATAGTCGTCGAGGATCCTCGAACACGCGTGCAGATTCGCGCGCACACGATCGTGAATCTGGCGCCGCACGGTGGCGCCACTGGCGAGCAGATTGCCGGCGGCTAGCTGGACCGGCGTGGAGACGGACAGGTATGTGTCGAGCACGAGATCGAGCCGCGTCAGCGCTTCCTCGACCATCCTATCGTTGCCGCTCGCCGCGATCCATCCAAGCTTGGCCTGCGGGAGTCCGATCGACTTCGACAGGCCACCCAGCGTGAAGCCGAGCACGTCGCTGCGTCCGATCAACGTGCCGCGGGTGTGGCCGGCCGCCGGGAGCAGGTCGTAGTCGGCGAACACCTCGTCCGACACGATTGTCACTCCTCGGGCGGCGCAGATCGCCGCCAGCGCGGCCAGCTCGCGAGCTTCGACATAGCTCCCGGTTGGGTTGTTCGGGTTGACGAGCAGGAGCGCCCGGGTCCGGTCGGACACTGCGCGCTCGACTGATCCGACGTCCACGTCCCATCGCAGGTGATAGTCGAGGTCGTAGGGCACGGGCGTCACCGATTCGAGCCGCGTCAGGTGCTCGAAGAGCGGGTAGCTCGGACGCGGGACCAGCACTTCGTCACCCGCGTCGCACAGCAGCTTGAACAGCACCGCGTACGCCTCACTCGTGCTGGCGGTGAGCGCGATGTGGTCGGCGTCGACCTCCAGGCCGCGACGCGCGAAATCGCCGGCGACGGCCTGGCGCGCGTCCGGCAGGCCGCGCGGAGAGGGGCGGTATTCGAGTCCTCGCGCGTCTGCCAGCGGATCGAGCAGCCGCCTCGGATACGAAAAGCCGGCGCCGGTTGGATTCGAGATCGTGAGGTCGATGATCTCGGACCCTTCGGCGCGCACGCGTTCCACCGCACGGGCCAGCCGGTTCGGTGCGAGGCTGCCCGGCACGCGCGACGAAAACGTCACGGCAGGATCTCGACGCGCTCGATGACGTCGCCTTCGAGAATGCGATCGACGACGTCGATGCCGTTCAGGACCTGGGCGAACACGGTGTAGGCGTGATCGAACCGGGGGTTGTCCACGAGGTTGACGAAGAATCGCCCGTCGCCCGCGTCGCGGCCGTGGGTCGACATGCCGAGCGCGCCGCGGACGTGCGGCCAGAGCCCGACCTCGTCGCGCATGGCCGGGGCGCCGCCCACGTATGCGTTTGCGCCGGGGCTGCCGCCTTCCACCAGCTCGTTTGGTGCCGAGCGGTGAAACGTCAGCCCGTCGTAGTAGCCGGACGCGACGAGCTGCGCGAAGCGCAGCACCGTCGCGGGCGCTTCCATGGTGAAGAGCGCCGCGTCGAAGACGCCGCGGTCCCGAATCACGAAGCGGACGCGCGGTGCCGCCAGGCGCTGCAGCTCCGCGGTCGTCAGCGGCGCGGCGGGCGCTGTCCGGGCCGCCTCGGCCTGCGGCGTCGCCCCGAGCGACACCAGCGCGTCACGTACCGCGGACCGGACCGCGTCGGCGCCTGGCCCCGGCACGTCGAGCAGGCCGCGCCATGCGCGCCCCAGCGCGGCGGCCGCGGTGTCGCGCTGGGACGAGCCCGCGATCGCCCTCGCCGCGGCGCGGATCACTTGCGGCGCGCCATTCGACAGGGCGCCTGCATAGACGTCGTCGGCGTCGTGTCCAACGGTGATGCGCAGGCCGCTGATGGCCGCTTCCACCACGTTGGGATGATCGTCGCGTGCGAGCGACTCCAGCACCGCCCGATCGCGCAGGATCGCCGCGGCACGCGCCGCGTCCACGCGAAGCTGCCAGACGCGTGATGAAGCGACGTCGCCCAGCGCCTGCCGCGCGCGTTCGGGCGCCGCGGACGACAAGGCCACGATCGCGCGCCCGCGCCGGTGCCGCTGCGAGGACTCGCCCGCTCGCATCGTGGCCGCCGTGCCGGCGATGTCCGGGTGCGTCGAGGGCCCGGCCAGCTCCGCCAGCATCGCGACGGCGTCAGCGGAGCTCCCGCACGCACCGAGTTGTTCGATGGCCGCGAGCGACACCTGCACCTCGGGATCGGAGACCGCGCCGAGCGCCGGCTCGCACGCGCCGTCGCCGTACCGCAGCGTCGAGGCGCGGAGCGCTTCGATCTGCACCATCGGCGCGGGGTCGGTCAGCGCGCGCGTGATCGCGCTGTCGGCGCCGTCGATCGTCAGCGCGGCGCGGACTGCGAGGCGGCGAACCTGGGCATCGGGGTCTTCGGACGCCGCCGTGACGACGGCCGCGGTCGCCGAGGAGCCCTCGATCAGGGCCTCGAGCGCGAGCCTTCGCACGCGCGCGTCGCGCAGGGCCCCGGCCTCGCCGCGCGCGGGATCGGCGCTCGCCAGTTCAATGAGGAGGGCAACCGTATGGGTGCGTGGCGCGCGCCGCCGGCCGTGCAGGCGGACGAATGCTTCGAAGGCCTTGGCCAACCCGAGACGCGCCGTACTCGACTGCGCGCGCGGCGCGAACTCGACGAGCGCGGTCTCCGCCCGCGTGATGTCCACCTCCGCCTTGTACGGAAGACGCGCGACGGCTTCACAGATGGCCGCCTGGACGCCGTCATCGGCTTCCACGTCGAGTCTGGCTACGAGCGCGCGCTGCGCGGTCGCGAGCGTCGTGGATGGGGTCAGCGTCGTGCCGTCGCCCTGCAACGCCTGCGCGATCGCGTTGGCGGCCTCGGCGCGTACGTCCGGCAGACGATGACGCAGCGCCGGCAGCAGGTCGGCAGCGAGCGACGGCCGCTCGAGCCGGCCGAGCGCCCGAACCGCCAGGCGAGCCCGCTGTGCGTCCGCGCTCCGCGCCGCGGCGCGGAGGGTCGCCAGATCCTGTGCGGTACGGGCGCGCCGGTCCTCGGCCTGCAGCACGGCCAGCCGCGATCCCGCCTGCGCAGACAGACGATCGACAGGTGCAGAGAGGAGGGCAGTCAATACGGCGGTCCAGACCAGCACGTGCTGGACCGGGAGAGCGCGCGCGGGCATCACGACTACGTTACAACTCGACCCGCTCCTGGTGCACCGCGATGTGCACCGGCCACTGCTTCTCGGAGGTGATGCGCCCCTCGAGCGCCGCCAGGGCAGTCGGCTCACCGTGCACGAGGTAGGTCATCGACGGCGGCGCCGAGAAGCCGGAGAGCCAGCGCATGATCTCCCCCGCGTCGGCATGGGCCGACATCGAGCCGACGTAGTCGACCTCGGCCGCTACCGGAATGTCGCGCCCCTTCATCCGGACCGTCCGCGCGCCGTCGAGCAGCGATCGGCCACGCGTGCCGGCAGCCTGGAACCCGACGAACAGCACGGCGTTCTTCGGATCTGGCAGCGCCGCCTGCAGATGGTAGAGCACCCGTCCGCCGGTCGCCATGCCGCTCGACGCGATCACGATCGCCGGCTGCGAAGACGCGACCAGATCCTTGGATTGCTGGACCGACGACACCGTCGTCATGCGCGACGTGCAGAAAGTGCAGACGCCGCGCGCCTCCGGCCGCATGTCGGGGTCCAGCTCGCCGGCGCGCTGCGCATAGAACTGCAGCGCCCGGGCGGCCATCGGGCTGTCGACGTAGACCGGAAGGGTCGGAATCCGACGCTGCTCCTCGAGACGCTTGATCCAGTAGATCACCTCTTCGACCCGTCCGATGGCGAACGACGGAATGATCAGGCGACCGCGGCGGCTTGCCACGCCATTGATGATCGCCGCCAGCTTCGCGCCCTCGTCGTCGGGCTCGTGGAGGCGATCGCCGTACGTGGACTCGAGGAGCAGGACGTCGGCGCTGTCGATCGGTTCGGGGTCGGGCAGCACGGGGCGGCCGTATCGGCCAAGGTCTCCGCCGAACAGGATCGTCCTGCCCTGGAGGCGCACGCGTGCGTACGCCGATCCGAGCAGATGGCCGGCGTTGACGAACTCGACCTCGAGCCCGGGCACGACCGGCACGGGTCTGTGGTACCCGACCGGCTGCAGCAGGAGCATGGCCCGTTCGGCGTCTTCGGTCGTGTACAGCGGCAGCGCGGGATCGTGTTTCGAGTAGTGGTGCCGGTTGGCCTGCCGCGCGTCTTCCTCCTGGATGCGTGCGGAGTCCGGGAGGATGAGCGTGCAGAGATCGCGGGTCCCTGCCGTGCAGAAGATCCGGCCCTTGAAGCCTCCCGCGACGAGCCGAGGCAGGTACCCACAGTGATCGAGGTGGGCGTGCGTGAGGATCACCGCATCGACCGCAGCGGGATCGACGCTGAGCGGCTGCCAGTTGCGGAGGCGAAGCTCCTTCAGCCCCTGGAAGAGTCCGCAGTCGACCAGCACGTTGTGCGAGCCGGTGTCGATGAGGTATTTGGAGCCGGTGACGGTGCCCGCGGCACCGAGAAAGGTCAGCGAAGGCATGGGCTGAACTATATATGCGGCTGACCTTCGTCGGTAGGCCCGGCTGCTCACGAGAACGCTGAGAAGACCGCTGACGAGAACGCTGACGAGACCGTCGAGCAGGCGCGACGGAGGGCCGGAGGTGAACGTCTCGTAACTGCCCCCTGTGCTATATTTTGCCCGTTTTAGACGCCGCTCCCGGTCACCGGTTGCGGAATCCTTCGACGGCCGTGTCGGTGCCGAAAGGTGATCCACTCATGACACTCGAGACGACAGACCAGCGGGCGGACAACCCGTCGCGGCGCACGTTCATCAAGGGGGTGATAGGGGCGGGAGCGGCGGTGTCGTCGGCGAGCTATCTGTTCCGGACGAGCGCGCAGAGCGCGGGGGCGTCGGCGCCG
>JBFXAT010000021.1:0-64182 GCA_050183995.1 Vicinamibacterales bacterium | reverse complement strand
AACGCGGGGTCGTTCTGTTCCTCCTCCGGGTGGAACCGCAGATTCTCGAGCAGCACGATCGCGCCCGTCTCACGCGCGCCGGACACCGTCCGCTCGGCGACTGGGCCGACGCAGTTCTCTGCGAAGTCGACTGGACGACCGGTCAGGTCGCGAACGCGGTCGACGAGCGGCCGCAGGCTGAGATCCGGCTTCGGCCCGCCCTTCGGCCGTCCCAGATGGCTGGCGAGCACCACGGTCGCGCCCGCGTCCAGCGCGTACTGAATCGTCGGCAGCGAGGCGCGAATGCGGGTGTCGTCTCCGATGACGCCGTTCTTCAGCGGCACGTTGAAGTCGACGCGGACGAAAACGCGCTTCCCGTCGAGCGGCAGATCGCGAATGGTGAGCTTGGCCACGAAGGTCGACTCAGATGCCGCGCTTGACGATCAGCCGCACCAGATCCACGCAGCGGCTCGAGTAGCCCCACTCGTTGTCGTACCACGCCAGGAGCTTCACGAAGTCGCCGTCCATGACCTTGGTGTACGCGGCATCGACGATCGAGGAGTTCGAGTTGCCCCTGAAGTCGATCGAGACGAGCGGCTCGGTCGACACGGCCAGGATGCCTTTCAGCGGGCCGTCGGCCGCCGCCTGAAGGGCGGCGTTCACCTCTTCGCCCGTGGTCTTGCGGTCGACGAGCGCCGCCAGATCGACGACCGAGACGTTTGGCGTCGGCACGCGCATGGCGAAGCCGTCCAGCCGGCCCTTCAGCTCGGGCAGCACCTCGCCCACGGCGAGGGCCGCGCCGGTCGTCGTCGGGATCATCGAGAGCGCCGCCGCACGCGCCCGGCGCAGGTCCTTGTGGGGCAGATCGAGCAGGTTCTGGTCGTTCGTGTACGAGTGAATCGTCGTCATCCAGCCCTTGCGGATGCCGAAGCGCTCGTGAACGACGCGGGCGAGCGGCGCCAGGCAGTTCGTGGTGCAGGACGCGTTCGAGATGATGTGGTGTGTGGCGGGATCGTAGGTCCCTTCGTTGACCCCGAGCACCACGCTGACGTCCGGCCCCTTGGCCGGCGCCGTGATGATGACCTTCTTCGCGCCCGCGGCGAGGTGCTTCGCGGCATCGTCGCGCTTGGTGAAGCGTCCCGTCGATTCGAAGACGACCTCGACGCCGAGATCCTTCCAGGGCAGCTCCGACGGGTCCTTGACCGACAGGACCTTGAAGCTCTCGCCGTCGACGCTGATGCTGTCGTCGGTGGCGTCGACCGTGGAGTGGAGATTTCCGAGGACCGAGTCGTACTTCAGCAGGTGGGCAAGTGTCTTCGCGGACGTGAGGTCGTTGACCGCGACGAAATCGATGCTGGTGTCTCCGAGCGCGGCGCGCATGATGTTGCGCCCGATCCGCCCGAAGCCGTTGATGCCGACCCGAACCGCCATGACTTCGCTCCTTTGCGCCAGGTCCGGTGCCGGCCCGACGACCAGCCAATCATCATAATGAACGCGCTTGCAGGGGGTCAAACCGTCCAGATATACTGCCTCGCTTGTAAACCATTGGAGCGGACGGTCTTAGAACGGTCTTGGAACCGTCTCCTACCCGATGTATTTCGCCTACAGTCTTCTCTCGCTCATCGTCTTCGCGATCGTCTCGCCGTATTTCCTCTATCAGGCGTTGCGGCACCGCAAGTACGTCGGCAACCTCCGGCAGCGGCTCGGCTTCCTGCCGATCACGCTCAACGTCGACGGCGAGGAGTCGATCTGGCTCCACGCGGTGTCGGTCGGTGAAGTGCTCACGGCCAAGCCGGTCGTCGAGGCGCTGCGCACCCAGTATCCTCGCCTGAGGCTCTATCTGTCGACTACCACCATGACCGGGCAGCAGGTGGCGAGGAAGAGCCTGCCGCAGGCCGACGCGATCTTCTATTTTCCGTTCGACTGGACCTTCATCGTGCGGCGGACGCTCAACATCGTGAAGCCCCGCCTGTTCGTGATGATGGAGACCGAGATCTGGCCCAATCTCCTGCGCGAGTGCCGCGAGCGTGGCGTCAAGTCGCTGGTGGTGAACGGCCGCATCTCGGCGCGATCGTACCCGAGATATCGCCTCGTCCGCCCGCTGTTCCGCCGCGTGCTCGCCGACGTCGATCGCTTCTGCATGCAGGGCGAGGAATCGGCGCAGCGCATCGTGGACTTGGGGGCCGATCCGTCCCGCGTCTCGGTCACCGGAAGCCTCAAGTTCGATTCGCTCCGTGTGCCGACGCCGGTGTCCCACGGCCGTCCGCGCGAGCTCGTGCTCCGGTATCTGCGTGTCGCCCCGTCGCGCACGGTCGTCGTGGCCGGCAGCACGATGAAACCGGAGGACTCGGCGGTGCTGCGCGCGTTCGCCCGGATCCGATCGATCTCGCCGGGTGCGCTGCTGGTGATCGCCCCCCGCCAGCGCGAGCGGTTCGGCGACGTCGAGCGGCTCGCCCGCGACGAGGGGTTCACCGTTGCGCGCCGATCGAACCTGCCGATCGACAGCGAGCCGCGCGTCGACGTGGTCGTGCTCGACACCTTCGGGGAGCTGGCGCAGGTCTATCAGCTCGCGACGGTCGTCTTCGTCGGCGGAAGTCTGGCCGATTACGGCGGCCACAACATGCTCGAACCGGCGGTGTTCGGGAAGCCGATCGTCTTCGGTCCCCACATGCAGAACTTCGCGGAGCTCGCCGCCGCGTTTCTCGCCAATCAGGCAGCCGTGCAGGTCCACTCGGAGCGCGAGCTCGAAGAGGTGCTGCGGGCGCTGGTCACCGACCCCGTTCGCCGCGCGAGCCTCGGCGCCGCCGCGCGCGCGCTGGTCGAGGCGAATCGCGGCGCCAAGGAGAAGACCATGGCCGTGGTGGCCGAGCTGCTCCCGACGCGCGCCGGCGGCGTCGTCCGTCCCTTCAAACTGGTCCAGTGATCGTGCGAGCGCTGAGCGCAGTGTATGGTGCCGCCACCTTCTGCCGGCGGTGGTGGTACAGGCGCCGCCCCTCGAAGCGTAGGCGGCTCAGACGCCCCGTCATCAGCGTGGGCAACCTCAGCGTCGGCGGGACGAGCAAGACACCCGCCGTCGCGGTCATCGCCCGGTGCCTGATCGAGCGCGGCGAGCGGCCGTCGATCCTGAGCCGCGGTTATGGCCGCCGCGAGCCGAGCAAGGACGTGACGATCGTGTCGGACGGCGCCGCGATTCTCGCGGAGCTGTCCCGCTCCGGCGACGAGCCGATGCTGCTCGCCCAGCTGTTGCCCGGTGTGCCCGTTCTGGTCTGCCCCGACCGGTACGAGGCCGGGCTCGTGGCGGAGCGGCAGTTCGATGTCACGGTGCACCTGCTGGACGATGGGTTTCAGCACCTGCAGCTGGCGAGAGACGTCGACCTGCTGATGGTGGACGAGCGCGATCTCTCCGATCGCGTGCTTCCCGCAGGCCGTCTCCGGGAACCGCTGTCGAGTGCCGCCGCGGCCGACGCGATCATCGTCGTCGGTGGAGCGGCGTCGGCTGCCCGTGCCGCCGACGTCGCGGAGCGGCTGAGTGTCGCTGACGCGTTCTTCATGCCCCGGCGGATAGGCACGCCGCGGACCTTCACCGGCGAGGACCTCGACCCACACGCCCCGGTTTACGCCGTGGCCGGTATCGCGCGTCCGGAGCGGTTCTTCGCGGACCTGAGCGCGGCGGGCTGGATGCTGACCGGCACGAGGACGTTCCGCGATCATCACCCCTTCAGGCCGTCCGACGTCGCGGTGATGGTGTCGGCCGCGCGCGCCAGCGGAGCCGAGGCGGTGGTCACGACTGAAAAGGATGCCGTGCGGCTGGGTCTGCTCGATCTGTCGGCGATCCCGGTCGACCTCGCCGCGACGCCGATCGCGGTGGTCCCGCTCGTCTCGACGATCGAGCCGGCCGCGGCGTTCGGCGACTGGCTCATGGAGCGCGTGCGGCGCGCCCGAGAGGTCGAGTGATCCGGCACCGCGTCGAGTATCTGGCCGTCCGCGCGGTCGTCGGACTGGTGCGCGTTCTGCCGTTCAGGGCGGTCGAAGCATGCGGGACGACGCTCGGCCTGGCGTTCTACCTCTTCGACCGCCCGCACCGCCGCGTGGCCGAGCGCAACGTCGCCGCGGCGTTTCCAGCAAAGCCGCCCGCCGATCGACGCGCCATCGTCCGCGGGGCGTTCGAACACTTCGGACGTCTGCTGTTCGCGCTCCTCAAGTTCGGCACGATGACGGCGGACCAGATGCTCGCCCGGGTGGAGTTCGAAGGTGAAGATCGCGTGCGGGCCGCCTACGCCCAGGGCCGCGGCGTGCTGTTCGTCACCGGCCACTTCGGCTATTGGGAGCTTCAGGCGCTCGCGCACGGCCGGCGCCTGCCGCCGATGGCCGTCATGGCGCGGGCCCTCGATAACCCGTACCTGCACCGGCTGCTCGAAGACGTGCGCACGCGCACCGGCAACAGCGTCATCTACAGGCAGGGGACGCTGCGCCGCGCGCTTCGCGTGCTCCAGCAGGGCCAGGGCGTCGGCATTCTCATCGACCAGCACATCCAGAGCCGGGACGCGATCGAGGTCGAGTTCTTCGGCAGGTCCGCCGCCACGACGCCGCTGGTGGCCGCACTGGCCCTCCGCACGGGCGCGCCGATCGTGCCGCTCTTCGCGCTGCCCGTCGGCGTCGGCCGGTATCGGATGGTCTACGAGCACCCGATCGAGCTTCCCGCGCCGGACGCTGCCGACCCGGTGCTCGCGATCACCCAGCGGTGCACCAGCGTGCTCGAGACGTACGTGCAGCGTCGCCCCGACCTGTGGTTGTGGATGCACAGGAGGTGGAGAAGGGAATGAGGGCGGAGGAAGGAAAGAGGAAGGAGGAAAGAGAAAGGGAGAAGGGAGAAGGGAAAAGTGGGAAGGGGGAAGTTAGTCCGTCAGTCGTGCGGCGATCGGCATTCGCCATCCTGTTCCGAACGCGCGGTCGGTCACCTTCAGGCCCGGCGCGGCTTGCTTGCGCTTGAACTCCGCCGTCCGGACCAGCTGTAGCACGCGCGCGACTGTCGCGGCGTCGAAGCCGGCCTCGACGATTGCCGCCTCCGGTTCGTGCCGTTCGATATACCGCTGCAGGATCTCGTCGAGCACCTCGTACGGCGGCAGCGAGTCCTGATCGGTCTGGTTCGGGCGGAGCTCGGCCGAGGGTGCCTTGGTCAGGATCGCCTCAGGGATGATCGGACGCGGGCCGCGCTCGTTCAGCCAACGCGCGACGCGGTAGACCATGGTCTTCGGGACGTCCGCGATGACGCCGAGCCCGCCCGACATGTCGCCGTAGAGCGTGCAGTACCCCACGGCGAGCTCCGACTTGTTGCCCGTGGTCAGCAGCAGCGCGCCGCGCTTGTTCGAGAGCGCCATGAGCAGGTTGCCGCGGATACGCGCCTGGATGTTCTCCTCGGCGACGCCGCGCGCCGTGCCGGCGAATGCCTCTGCGAGAGTCCCCTCCATCGCCCGCATCGCCGTCTCGATCGGCAGTGTCATCGTCGCGATGCCCAGGTTGCCGGCGAGCGCCAGGGAGTCGTCGATGCTTCCGCGGCTCGAGAAGGGCGACGGCATCAGCACGCCGAGCACGTTCTCGCGTCCCACCGCCTCGGCGGCGATCGCCGCGGTCAGCGCCGAGTCGATGCCGCCAGACAGTCCCAGCACGACGCGCCGGAACCCGCACTTGCGCGCGTAGTCCCGCGTCCCGAGGACGAGCGCGTGCCAGATCTCCGATTCGGCGCCGAGGTCGGACGCCGGCCCGATGCGGGTGCCGTCCGGGATCTCGCACACGACGACGTCGGCGTCGAACGAGCGGCCGCGGCCCACCGGCGCGCCGGCCGCGTCGAAGCCGCAGCTGCGGCCGTCGAACACGAGGTCGTCGTTCCCGCCCCACTGGTTCACGTACACGAGCGGGACGCCGTACTTCCGGGCCATTGCGCTCAGCATCTCCTCGCGCCGCTGGTGTTTACCCACGGTGAAGGGCGATGCCGAGAGGTTCACGATGGCCCGCGCGCCCGCGCGCACCAGCTCCTCGACCGGATCGTGGTGGTAGCGCCGGCGCTTCCAGAAGTCGCGGTCGTTCCAGATGTCCTCGCAGATGCTGATGCCGAGACGCACGCCGTCCAGATCGAGGACCTGTGCGCCGTGGAACGGCTCGAAGTAGCGATCCTCGTCGAAGACGTCGTAGGTGGGCAGGAGCGACTTGCGGAAGCGCTGCGCGATCCGCCCGTCGCGCAACAAGGCCGCGCTGTTGAAGAGCGGACGCCCTTCGTCCGACGGGTTGGGCTCGGGAAGCCCCACGATCGTCGGCGGTCCGTCCGCCAGGTCGCGCGCCAGCTGCTCGAGGCGCCGCCAGCTGGCGGCGACGAATCCTCCGCCGAGCAGCAGGTCGCGCGGCAGGTACCCCACGAGCGCGAGCTCAGGCGTGACCGCCAGCTGCGCACCGGCCGTCTTCGCGCGCGCCGCCGCCTCGGCGATGAGGCGCGCGTTCCCCTCGAGATCGCCGACGGTCGGATTGATCTGCAGCAGCGCGACTTTCAAAGGCCCCCGGCAACCGCTATTCGGTGAAGCGGTACTTGATCAGCACCCACAACGCTTCGAACCCGGCGGTCCAGGTGATCTTCTTCCCTTCGTCGTATCCGCGTCCGGCGTACGTGATCGGCACTTCGTACACACGATACCCACGCTTGAAGATCTTCGCCGTGAGCTCCGGTTCGATGCCGAAGCCTTTCGAGTCGAGCGTGAACGACCGGAGCACCTCGCTGCGCATCACCTTGTAGCAGGTCTCCATGTCGGTCAGCATCGTGTTGTAGAGCACGTTGGTCGCCAGCGTCACGATGCGGTTGCCCAGGTAGTGGGTGAACATGAAGACGCGGTGCCGTCCGAGGAACCGCGATCCGAAGACGACGTCGGCGTGTCCTTTGATGATGAGCTCGATCAGCTCCGGGTACTCTTCGGGCGAGTACTCCAGGTCGGCGTCCTGGATGACCACCATGTCGCCCGTCACGGCGGCGAACCCGCGCCGCAGCGCCGCGCCCTTGCCGGCGTTCTGCTGCGTGAGCAGGTTGAAGTCGAGCTCGCTCTGCAGGCGCTTCAGGATCTCCCCGGTCCCGTCCGTCGAACCGTCGTCGACGACGATCAGCTGAATGCGCATGGGAACGGCGAGGACGCGCCGGATGATCGTCTCGACCGTGGTACGCTCGTTGTACACGGGCATGACAACCGAGAGAAGAGGATCAGCGGGTATCGGAGCGCTGAAACGCGGGCTGGGCATCGGATTTCGAACCGTATCACAACCTGAGGCGGGGAGTCAGGTGTGAGCCTGCGCGTGCTCGTCGTCGTTCCGAACTGGCTGGGTGACGCCGTGATGGCGCTGCCTGCGATCGCCGACCTGCGCCGAGCCATGCCGGAGGCCACTGTCGATCTGGCCGCCCGCCCGTCCGTCGCGCCCCTGGCGACGCTGGTGCCGGGCGTGGGCGCCACGGTGCCGCTCGGCTCCCGCCGCGAGCGCGTGGATCGTGTCAGGGCCGGCCGCTATGACGCGGCGCTGCTGCTCCCCAATTCGTTTCAGAGCGCCTGGGTCGTCTGGAAGGCGGGAGTGCCGGAGCGCTGGGGATTTCGCCGCGACCTCCGCGCGCCCTTGCTGACGCGGGCGATCGTGCCTCCCGTACGCGTCCACCAGGCGGCGTACTACCAGACCTTGACCACCGCCCTGGGGTTCTCGCCAGGTCCACTGGAGCCGCGCCTGACGCTCACGCCGGACGCGCGCGAGCGGGGTGACGCGCTGCTGTCCGAGGCTGGGTGGACCGACGGTCACGCGCCGCTCATCGCCATGGCGCCCGGCGCCGCGTACGGCGGGGCCAAACGCTGGCCTGCTCCCGCATACGCGGAGCTGCTCGACGCGCTGGCCGGCGACGGCGTACGAACGGTGCTCGTCGGTGCGCGCGGTGACATGCCGGCGAGTGCCGAGGTCCGCGCGACTGCAAGGACCGGCGCCGGCGCGATCGATCTGACGGGCCGCACCGACCTGCCGGCGCTGGCCGGTGTGCTCGCACGGTGCAGGGCTCTCGTCACCAACGACTCGGGAGCCATGCACCTCGCCGCCGCGCTCGGCACCGACGTCGTCGCGCTGTTCGGGCCGACCAACGAGAGCGAGACGCGACCGCTCGGACCCGTGCGTGCCCGCGTGCTCCACACCGGCGTCTGGTGCCGGCCGTGCATGCTCCGCGAGTGTCCGCTGACGCACCGCTGCATGACCGGGATTGCGCCTGCCGTCGTGGCGCAGGAGGCGAGGGCGAGCCTGTGAGCGCTGCCGTGTTCCTCGATCGCGATGGCACGCTGATCGAGGAGGTCGGATACCTGGACCGCCGCGAGCGCGTCGTCCTCTACCCGTTCGCGACCGACGCGATCAAGGCGCTGAATCGTGCGGGCGTCCGCATCGTGATGGTCACGAATCAGTCGGGCGTTGCGCGGGGCTTCTTCAGCGAGGCGATCGTGCAGGACGTACACGCGCACATCGCCGACCTGCTTGCGGCTGGCGGCGCGCACATCGACGCGTATTACTATTGTCCCCACCATCCAGACGGCCGGATCGCCCGATATGCGGTCGCGTGTGATTGCCGCAAGCCGGGCCGCGCGCTCGTGGACCGCGCGGTGCACGAGCTCGGGATCGACCCGGTTCGTTCGTTCGCCGTGGGCGATCGCTGGGTGGACGTCGGTCTGGCGCGGGCCTTCGGAGGACGCGGTCTGCTGGTGCGCACCGGGTACGGGGTCACCGAAGAGCATCGCCCTCCGGAGGGGCTTGCCGCCGACGCAGTCGTGAACAACCTGGTCGAGGCCGCGAGCTGGATTCTGGCCAGCGGCGCCTGACGTCACTATGCAGACTCCCCGATCGGTTCATCCGCTGCCCGGCGAAGCCGAGCTCGAGACGCGACTGCTGTCGCTCGTCGACGCCTTCGGCGCGCGCCGGCTGCTCGTCGTCGGCGACCTGATCGCCGACGAGTTCATCTACGGCGAAGTGGCGCGCGTCTCACGAGAGGCGCCGGTGCTGATCCTGAAGTACGACGCCACCGAGATCCTGCCTGGCGGGGCCGCCAACGCCGCCTGCAACGTGGCGTCGCTCGGGGCGCGGGTCGCCTTGGCGGGTCTCGTCGGCACCGATCAGGAGGGCCGGCGTCTCATCGCGAGCTTTCCGAGCCGTGTCGACACGAGGCCTGTCGTTCGCGCAAAGGAGTACCGCACACCGGTCAAGACCCGCATTCTCGCCGGCGGTGTGCACTCGGCGAAGCAGCAGGTCGTGCGGATCGATCGCGAGCCAGGGTGGCCTGTTGCGCCTGAGGTCAGCCGCGCGTTCACGTCGAAGCTCGCCGAGGCGATTTCCGAGTGCGACGCCGTCCTGCTCTCCGATTACGGGTCAGGCCTCGTCACGCCGGAGCTGGCGCAGGCGTTACGACGCGCGCTCGACCGAAAGACGCGCGGCCGCGCCGTTCCGATCGTGGTCGACAGCCGGTACAGGCTGCTCGACTACCGCGGCCTGTCTGCCTGCACGCCGAACGAGTCCGAGGTGGAACAGGCGCTCGGCATCGTCATCGACGACGACCCCGAGGCGCTCGAGCAGGCGGGGCGAACCCTGCTGCGCAAGACCGGGATGCAGTCGGTCCTCATCACGCGCGGCAGCCGCGGCATGGCGCTGTTCCAGCCTCGCCAACCGACGGTCCACGTGCCGATCGTCGGGTCGGACGAAGTCGCCGACGTGACCGGCGCGGGTGACACGGTGATCGCCACCTTCGCGCTCGCGCTCGCCGCGAGCGCATCGTTCTACGAAGCGGCGCGGCTGGCCAACTACGCAGGCGGCCTCGTCGTGATGAAACGTGGAACCGCGACGGTGTCGGCACAGGAGCTGATCGACGCGGTCGAGGCCGATCACCACATCTCCCCTTCGGCGCGGTCTCAGCCAGGCGCCGAACACGGGCGATTCAGGCGGACCCGCGGCTGATGGGAAGGGTGGTCACGGAGGGCGAGCTCGTCGAGGCCGTCGCCCACGACCGCGCGGCGTCCCGCACGGTCGCCTTCGCGAACGGCTGCTTCGATCTCCTGCACGTCGGTCACGTGCGCTACCTCCACGGCGCCGCGGCCGAGGCGGACCGGCTCATCGTCGCGGTCAACGACGATGAGTCGGTGGCCGCGTTGAAGGGACCGAACAGGCCCGTCCTGACAGCCGGCGATCGCGCGGAGCTGGTGGCCGGGCTGCGCGGCGTCGACTACGTGATCGTGTTCGGCGATCGCACCGTCGAGCGCTTGCTCAGGCTCCTGCGGCCCGACGTGCACTGCAAGGGCACCGACTACACCGTCGAATCGGTCCCCGAGCGTGCGGTCGTCCAGTCGTACGGCGGGCGCACGGCGATCGTCGGCGATGCGAAGAGTCATGCGACGCGCGAGCTGATCGCGCGGATCGCCAATGGGCGGACACCTCCGCCCGAGGCCGAACGCCCCGCGCCCGCGATGGGCGGCACCGACTCAGATCGCGATGTCCAGCCCTAGCGGCCCGTCACCCCGGTTCCTGATCGTGCGTCTGGGCGCCCTCGGGGATCTCGTGCACGCGTTGCCCGTGGCGACGGCGCTTCGACGGACATGGCCCGCCGCACGGATCGACTGGCTGGTATCGGCCAAGTTCCGTGGTCTGCTCGATCTCTGTCCGATCGTCGATCGCCGGATCACGATCGAGAGCGGCGGGTCGCGGGCCTGGGCCGCGTTGGCGGGCACTGTGGGCGAGCTCCGTCGCGAGCGGTACGATGCCGCCATCGACGTGCAAGGGCTCATCAAGTCGGCGGTCCTTGCGAAACTGTCGGGCGCGGCACGCACCATCGGCTTTTCTGCGCGGTACGCGCGCGAGTCGCTCGCGAGCCTCTTCTACTCGGACCCGTGTGATCCGGGCGGTCCCGGATGGTCGTCGCCGAACGAAACCCGGCACATCGTCGAGGTCAACCTCGCGCTGCTGAAGCCGCTCGGCCTCGACATCCGCGTGCCGGAGTTCGTCATCGAGGCGCCGGTGTCCGCGCGGGTGCGCGAGCTGATCGCCGAGGTGGGCGGCCGGTATGCGCTCCTGAACGTCGGCGCTGCCTGGCCCAACAAGCGTTGGGCCGCCAGTCGATTCGGCGAGCTCGCGGGCAGGCTGCGCGAGCGGCACGGGCTGCCGTCGATCGTGCTGTGGGGGCCGAGCGAGCGCGCATTCGCCCATGCGGCCGCCGATGCGTCGCACGGCGCGGCCGTGGTCGCGCCGCTCACCTCGCTCGACGAGATCGCCGGCCTCGCCCGGGCGGCCGTGGTGATGGTGTCGGGGGATACCGGGCCCGCGCATCTCGCCGCCGCTGTCGGCGCGCGTGTGGTCGGCATCTACGGTCCGACGCGCCCCGAGCGCAACGGGCCGTTCGGCCAGTCGCACGATAGTGTCTCCCGCGCGGCCCAGTGCGAGTGCCATCATCTCAGGCGCTGCCGGCGCGCACGTCCCTGCCTCGAGGACATCGGCGTCGACGAGGTGCTCGAGGCTGTCGATCGTCGTTTGTCCGTGAGCGCTCGCCCCTGATGGATCCCGTTCGCATCCTTGCTCGTCTGCGCGTCCCGCTCGGCTTTGCCTCGGCCGCCATCGTGTTCTGGCTGGCGCAGCCGACAGCGGCAAGCCTGCTGATCGGCGGCCTGATCGCGGCGCTCGGAGAAGGCTTGCGGATCTGGGCGTCGGGGCACCTGAACAAGTCGCGGGAGGTGACGGCGTCGGGCCCCTATCGCCTGTTCGCGCATCCGCTCTACGTCGGGTCCGCGATCATGGGCGGCGGCCTGGCGGTCGCCTCCGCAAGCATCGCCGTTGCCGCGATCGTGCTGCTGTATCTGGCGTCGACGATTGGTGCGGCGATTCGGAGCGAAGAACGGTTCCTCCGGGGGAAGTTCGGAGCGGCCTACGACACGTACAGGCGCGGCGGCACGCAGGACCCGGTGGCGGCCTCGCGTCGCTTCAGTCTCGCTCAAGCGAAGGCCAATCGCGAGTATCGCGCGGCGGCGGGTCTCGTCGCCGCCGTGTTGCTGCTGTGTCTGAAGGCAGCGTATAATGGGGTGTTTTGGCGGACAGCAGGGACGCCGTAGTGAACAGGCCGGGCGGTTAGCTCAGTTGGTAGAGCACCGGCTTTACACGCCGGCTGTCACAGGTTCGAGTCCTGTACCGCCCACCACGCTGCGACGCCGCTTCTCACCACGCGACGCGTCCCTCCGCCACGGCGGCAGTGTTGGTGAAAGCGTCGCGGTTTGATAAAGTCATCGTTCGTTCGCTTGGGGTCGTAGTTCAGTTGGTTAGAACGCCGGCCTGTCACGCCGGAGGCCGCGGGTTCGAGTCCCGTCGACCCCGCCAAACCCAAGCTCACTCACGTCCCGGGTACGCGCCTCCGGCACGCCCCACGGCAGGCCCCGCAAGGGTCAAGACTTGCCGCAGGTCGGCTCGAGCATCCGCACCTTCTCGACGTCCACCTTCCTGACCAGCACGTGGATCTTTCGCTCGTCGTCTCCCGGCCCCGCCAGGATTGAGCTGTTCGGCACGACCGCTTTCATGCGGCGGCCGTCCGACTTCACGGTCAGCTCCGTCCACTCGTCCTTGCGCTCCATCTCGATCTCGCCGTCCTTCACATCCCCTTCGAACTCGCCGGTGAGCTCGATCCGGTGACCGACGTGGTCGCGCAGTTCATCGTCGTCTTCCAGCCAGTAAAAGATCGCCTGGAAGTCGCCCGTCGCTCCGACCGTATTGGGCGCGACCTTGCGATCGCGCGATTGCTCCCACGCTGGATCACCGGATGTGTTGCGCAGCAGGTAGCCCTCGCGATCGCCTTCGCCCTTGACGAGACAGCCGGAGAGCGTGATGTCGTCCGCCGCGGCCGACGGCGCCGGTGTGGCACCGAGCGCGACGAGTACGAAAGGCGTGACGAGCAATGATCGGATCCACATGGTCTCCCCCTGACGAGCGAGCGATGACGTGAGCGGCACAGACGACACGCGAGCAAGAAGCGACACGCGAGCAACAAGTCGACAAGGCCCGGCCCCGCTTCACGTCGTCGGTGACGCCAGCAGAGGAACTTCGGTGTCGGGAGCGTGCTCCTCGTACAACGTTCCGGCAGCGTCGACCTTGTAGGTAGCGACCGCCTCCGACACGTCGTTGCCGAACATGTCCTGCCGGCCAAGGTCGAGCTCGGCCTCACCAATCGTCCCGAGCAGAGGAATCGGGATGTTCGCCCAGTCCGACACCACCGCGTCCTCTTCCAGGATCTCGACCGCAACGCGTGGGACCGTCGTGCGGTTCGGTGTCGCCTCGCCGCCCGCCCGCCAGCCGAGGAGGGCCGGTAGAAGGCCGATCAGTGTAACGGTGAGCGTCACGACCATGGTCCTACGCACCCACAACCTCCGCGAGAGGCCACTGCAACCGAAATGCCAGGCAATTTGGGGTGCCAGGTGATGGATCGTCTGTTGCAGGGCTTGCACGCGTGCATCACTGGGCTGATCGGTTGCGTGAACGGTTGAGCGGCGCGTGGCTGGAATTCGAGCGCATCCGCGCAACGCGGCCTCGACTGGTTCGAGGTGTCGCGATCGGCAGCGCGGCCGCGGTACTCATCCTGTTCGTTCTGCTCGGTACCTTTGCCGTCAGCCTGGTGAAGGGGCTGCCGAACATGGACGCCTTGCGGCGTCTCGGCGAGATGGATCAGGCGACTGCGATCTACGACCATTCGGACAAGTTCGCCTTCACGATCTACAAGGAACAGCGTATCGAGGTGCCGCTGGCGCAGATGTCGCCCCACCTCAAGGCTGCGGTGCTCGCCATCGAGGATCAGCGCTTCTACGACCACAAGGGTTTCGATCTCGTCCGCATCGGATCGGCGTTCCTCGTGAATCTCCGTCGCGGGCGTCTCGCACAGGGTGGCAGCACGATCACGCAGCAGCTCGCGCGTCAGAGCCTGCTGACGTCGAAGAAGACGATCCGCCGGAAGCTGCAGGAGCTTCTCCTCGCCTCCCGAATCGAGCGGCTCTACACGAAAGACCAGATCCTCGAGATGTATCTGAACAAGGTCTACTTCGGGGACGGACTCTACGGCGTCGAAGCGGCGTCGCGCGGGTTCTTCGGCAAGCACGCGGCCGAGCTCGACGTGCCTGAAGCGGCGATGCTCGCCGGTCTGGTGAAATCACCCTCCACCTACGCGCCGACGATCAGTCTCGATCGCGCCGTGGCCCGGCGGAACGTCGTGCTGCAGGCCATGCGGGACACCGGCGCCCTCGACAAGGAAGCCGCTGAAGCGGCGCGAGCCGTGAAGCCGGATCTCCAGGACGCCCTGCGAGGGGACGGGGCCCACGGCGAGTACTTCAAGGAGCAGATTCGGCGGGAGCTCGTCGATCGCTTCGGTTGGGAACGGGTCTACCAGGGCGGGCTGCGCGTCTACGCGACCATCGACATGCGCATGCAGGAGGCCGCCGACAAAGCGGTCTCCGAGGGCCTGGCGCGTCTCGACGAGCGCAGGGCGGCCACCCGCCGGCGCGCGAACCCCAAGTTGAAAGAGGGCGCGCCCGCAGACGAGCAGCCGCTGCAGGCCGCACTCCTCGCGATGGATCCCGAGACCGGTCACGTCTACGCGATGACGGGCGGGCGCGACTTCACGCAGAGCCACTTCAACCGTGCCGTGCAGGCGCGGCGCCAGCCGGGGTCGGCGTTCAAGCCGTTCGTCTACGCCGCGGCGCTCGAGGCCGGGTTCACGCCCTCGACGCTCATTCAGAACCTGAACGCCCCGATCCCGACGCTTCAAGGTGAATGGACTCCGGACGATGAGCATGCAGACGCGGAGTCGATGACGCTGCGCGCGGCGCTGCGCACGTCGAGCAACCGGGCCGCCGTGCGCCTGCTCCAGGATGTCGGTATCTCGCGGACGGTGCAGTACGCGAAGGCGCTCGGTGTCGGCGACGTTCCGAGCGTGCCGTCGCTCGCGCTCGGATCGGGCGAGGTCACCCTCATGTCGCTGACAGGCGCCTACGCTGCGTTCGCGCATGGCGGGATCGTGCCGGAGCCGGTGCTCATTCGCCGCGTCGAGGACACCGACGGTACGGTCCTTTACGTGGCGCGCGAGAGCGGGAGCCGTGCCATCAGCGAGGTCACGGCTTATCTCATGTCGAACATGATGGCCGACGTGATCAACGCGGGCACCGCGGCCAGGGCGCGCAGCCTGGGCTTCACGCTGCCGGCCGCCGGCAAGACCGGCACGACGAACGACTATCACGACGCGTGGTTCGTCGGCTTCACGCCGTCGTTGGTTGCAGGAGTCTGGGTGGGCTTCGATCAGCCGCAGACCATCCTGCCGGGCGGCTTCGCCTCCGATGTCGCGGTTCCGCTCTGGACATCGTTCATGAAGACGGCGACGAAGGGGCAGAAGCCCAGCTGGTTCAAGCAGCCCGACGGCATCTCAACAGCCAACGTGTGCCGCCTGTCCGGAAAGCTGGCTGTCGAGGGCTGTCGCCACGCAGAGGTCGTCGACGAGGATGGTCGACTCGAAGAACGCTCGCTCGTCTACACCGAGTACTTCGCCAGCGGCACCGAGCCGACGACTGAGTGCGACCTGCATGCGTCGCGCAGCCTCTTCGGCGCCATCGCATCCGTCTTCACCGGCCAGCCGGAACGGTCCGCTCCCACCCGGCTCGACGAGGCGAGTCTGCCGACGGTCGCGATCCCGCCCCAGCCGGTCGCCCCGGAGCCGGCCGTCGTCGCCAAGGAGCAGCCGAAGAAGAAGCGCGGATTCTGGTCACGCGTCTTCGGAGTCGGTCACGACGACGACAAGGACAAGGACGAGGACCGGTGATACGATGCGGAGCGGTGGCTCCGCATGCCCTTTCGAGACATCATCGGACACGGCAAGCTCGTGGCGTTGCTCTCGCGCTCCATTGCGGGCGACAGTCTTCCGCCGAGCTTGATCCTGTCCGGCCCGTCCGGGGTCGGCAAGCGTCTGGCTGCCCTCGCATCCGCGCAGGCGCTGAACTGCCTCTCTCCTGATACCTCGACTTCGCAATCCGGCGATCGTCTTGCGCACGATGCCTGCGGCGTCTGCTCGGCGTGCACCCGCATCGCGCGGGGCGTCCATCCCGACGTGCTCGTTCTCGAGCCGAACGAAAAGGGCAACATCCGGATCGAAGCCGCGCGAGACCTGGTCGAACGGGCCGCCTATCGTCCGTTCGAGGGACGCAGGCGCGTCGCGATCGTCGACCAGGCGGAGGCGCTCGAACCGGGTGCCCAGAACGCGTTGCTGAAGCTGCTCGAAGAGCCCCCTGCAGGCTCCGTGTTCCTGCTCGTCACTGCCTATCCCGATCTGCTGCTCCCCACGGTGCGGTCCCGCTGTCCGCAGCTCCGCTTCCGGCCGTTGTCCCCGGACGATGTGGCTCGGGCACTGCTGGCGAGCGGTCGTGGCGAAGACGAAGCACGTGCGGTGGCCGCGCTCGCCGACGGCAGCATCGGCCGCGCCCTCGCGGCCACAGCGGGCGACCTCGTCGATGCGCGCGGTGCCGCGATGAACGTGCTGGCCGATCTCGCGACTCACGACGATGTGCGGCGTCGGATGGAACAGGCGAAGGTGCTGACCGGCGCAGGCGCGGGCGACCGGGCGCAGCTCGCCGTGCAGCTGCGCGCGATGGCTTCACTGCTGCGCGACGTCGAAGTGCTCGAGTCGGGAGCTGACCGGCGGGCCCTGGCGAATCCGGACCTGGCGTCCAGGCTCGATCGGGTGCGTGCGAGTTTTGCCGGCGACCGCGGACGCCTGGCGTTTCTCGCCATCGATCGCGCGCTCGCGGCGCTCGATCGCTACGCCAACAGCAAGCTCGTCGCCGACTGGCTGGTCCTTCAGCTGTGACCATGGCCGACGCCGCCGCGCATCCCCTTCGGTTCGTGGCCGTGAAGCTGTCCCCGGTGGGGCGTCCACGCGTGTACGCCACGGGCGAATCGGCCGACGCCGTCCGCCCTCGCCCGGGAGACGCGGTGGTGGTGGCGACGGACACCGGCCCGGCGGTCGGCACCGTCGTGGCGGCCCCGGCGGATCTGAACGCGCGCCGCGCCAGCGGATGCGAGGTCCCCCCTGTGGTACGGCTCGCGTCTCACGATGACATCGTCGCGCGCGTGCGGCAGCAGCAGTTCGAGCAGGAGGCGTTTCGCGTCGCGCTGCTCAAGGTCCGTGCGCGCGGCCTGGCGATGAAGCTGGCGCGCGTCGAGCAGGCGAGCGACGGCTCCCGCCTGCTGTTCTATTTCACGTCCGACTCGAGGGTCGACTTCCGCGAGCTCGTGCGAGAGCTGGCCGCGGAGTTCCGGACCCGCATCGAGATGCGGCAGATTGGCGTCAGGGACGAGGCGAAGCTGCTCGGTGGGTACGGCACGTGCGGCCGGCCCCTCTGCTGCACCACGTTTCTGACCTCGTTCGAGCCGGTCTCGATCAAGATGGCCAAGCAGCAGGAGCTGAGCCTGAATCCGTCCAAGCTGTCGGGCCTTTGCGGCCGGCTGAAGTGTTGCCTTCGCTACGAGCTGCCGAACGCCAAGGGCCACGTGCACGGCGGATGCGGCAGCGAGGGCGGCTGCGACAATCCGTCGGGCTGCGGGTCGGGCGGCTGTTCCTCCGGCGGCTGCTCGTGCCGATGACGCTGCCGCGTGTCGCGCTCACCGTCGGCGATCCCGCCGGAATCGGGCCCGAGATCGCGGGCAAGGCGGCCGAGGATCCGCGCGTTCGCGCCGTCTGCACACCGATCGTCTACGCCCCTCCGTCGGGATCCTTTGCCGCGGGCGAGTTGACAGCTGTCGCGGGCCGCGCTGCCCACGACGTCGTGGTGCGCGCCGTGCAGGACGCACGCGCCGGCGTCGTGGACGCCATAGCGACCGCGCCGGTGAACAAGGAATCGTTCCGGCTCGCCGGCGTGCCGTGGGCGGGGCACACCGACCTGCTGGCACACCTGACCGGTGCGGCGCACGTCGCGATGATGTTCCACTCCGAGGCGCTTCGCGTGGTGCTCGCGACGATCCACATTCCGATCGCCGCCGTGCCGCGCGCGATCACCGCGGAGTCGATGGGCCGGACGATCAGGTTGACGGCGTCGGAGCTGCCGCGCTTCGGAATCCCGTCGCCCCGCATCGGGGTGGCGGGCCTCAATCCGCACGCGGGTGAGCACGGGCTGTTCGGGACCGAGGAGTCCGACGCCATCGAACCGGCGATCGAGGCGTGCCGGGCCGAGGGCATCAGGGTGAGCGGGCCGTTTCCCGGCGATACGATCTTCGTGCGCGCGGTGCGCGGCGAGTTCGACGTCGTCGTGGCGTGTTATCACGATCAGGGGCTCATTCCGGTGAAGCTGCTGGCGTTCGGCCAGGCGGTGAACGTCACGCTGGGGCTGCCGATCATCCGTACGTCGGTCGACCACGGCACGGCCTTCGACATCGCCGGTCGAGGGATCGCCGATCCCGGGAGCATGGTGGCGGCGGTGCTGCTCGCGGCGAAGCTCGCCGCCGGCCGCCGGGCCTGATCCGGCGCCGCCGAGTCCATCGTTCCCTGGTTGTTGCGAATCGAGAAATGACTGAGAAGACCGCGCGAGAGCTCGCGCAAGCCAACATCGCCGAGAACCGCAAGGCGTTCCACGATTACCACATCCTCGAGTCCTACGAGGCGGGCATCGTGCTGCTGGGCACGGAGGTGAAGGCGATCCGCGAAGGCCGTGTGAACCTGCGCGACAGCTTCGCGCGGGTCGAGAACGGGGAGGTGTTCCTCTACAACGTGAACATCAGCCCGTACTCGCACCGCGGGTACGCCGTGCACGAGCCGCTGCGGCAGCGCAAGCTCCTGCTGCGCCGCGACGAGATCCGCAAGCTGATCGGCCGCACGGTGGAGAAGGGCATGACTCTCGTGCCGCTCCGCATGTATCTCAAGCAGGGGCGCGTCAAGGTGGCGATCGGGCTGGCGAAGGGGAAGAAGGACTACGACAAGCGCGAGACGATCAAGCGGCGCGAGACCGATCGCGAGACGCGCGCCGCGATCAAAGCAGGCCGGTAGTAGAATTTCTGCACCGTGTCATCAGAGCCGATTCGCGGCGTCCCGCTGCTCGATCTCCAGGCGCAGTACGCGCCCTTGCGCGACGAGATCCTCGCGGCGGTCGCGCGCGTGTGCGACAGTCAGCGCTTCATCCTGGGCCCGGAGGTCGACGCCTTCGAGCGGGAGATTGCCGCGCTCATCGGGGTCGGGCACGCCGTGGCGGTCTCGTCGGGCACCGATGCGCTGCTGCTCGCCTTGATGGCGCTCGACATCACCGCCGGCGACGAAGTCATCACCACCACCTACTCGTTCTTCGCCACTGCGGGTGTCATCGCGCGCCTGGGCGCGCGTCCCGTGCTCGTCGACATCGATCCCGCGACGTACAACATCGCTCCCGCTGCGGTGGAGGCGGCCGTCACGCCGCGGACGCGGGCCATCCTGCCGGTCCACCTGTACGGTCTCTGCGCCGACATGGACCCGATCCTCGCGATTGCCGAGCGCGCCGGCGTGCCGGTGATCGAGGATGCGGCACAGGCCATCGGCGCGACGTACGCCGGACGCGCGGCTGGCGGGATGGGGACGATGGGTTGCTTCTCGTTCTTCCCGAGCAAGAACCTCGGCGCGTTCGGGGATGCCGGCCTGGTGACCACGAACGACGCGGCGCTGGCCGCGCGCGCGCGGCTGTTGCGCGTCCACGGCATGGAGCCGAAGTACTACCACCACATCGTCGGCGGCAACTTCAGGATGGATGCGCTGCAGGCGGCGGTGCTGCGCGTCAAGGCCCCGCATCTGGATGCGTGGACCGAGGCGAGGCGCGTCAACGCAGCCCGTTATCGCGTGCTCTTCAGGGAGGCGGGCCTGAGCGACGCGGTCGTGCTGCCGGTGGAGCCGCCCGGCCGCCGCCACATCTTCAACCAGTTCGTCGTCCGCGTGCCCGAGCGGGACCGCTTGAAGGCGCACCTCGACGCGCAGGGCATCGGCAACGAGATCTACTACCCCGTGCCGTTTCACCTGCAGCCGTGCTTCGCCGATCTCAGGTACCGCCGCGGCAGCTTCCCGCACGCCGAGCGCGCCGCCGGCGAGACCATTGCGATCCCGATCTACTCGGAGCTCTCGCTCGGGCAGCAGCAGGCCGTCGTCGACGCAATCGCTTCGCATCTGGCGCAGCTGGGACTCGTCGAGGCTGGCGCCCGGCCGGCTCGATGACCGCGGACCCGACGCGCGCAACAGGAGGAACCGCCCACGTCGCCGCGCGGGCATCCGGCGGGCTGCGTCCGGGTCCGACCGCGCGGATCTTCATCGGTCTTCTCCTCGGCATCGCGGTGGGTTACCTGTGGCCGTCGTTTGCGGTGGCCATTCGCCCGTTGGCCGAGCTGTTCCTGCGGCTCATCCGCATGATCGTCGCGCCGCTGCTGTTCTCCAGCCTCGTCGTGGGCATCGCCGGCGGCGGAGACCTGCGCGCCATCGGACGCATTGGCGTGAAGACGATCCTCTATTTCGAAGCCGCGACGACCGTCGCGCTGCTCCTCGGTCTGGCCGCCGTGAACGTCTTCCGGCCCGGGGCTGGGCTCGCCGTCCCGCTGTCCGGCGCCGTCTCGGCTGAGATGACGGCTCAGCGCGGCACGTGGGACATGGTCGTCCAGATCGTTCCCGCGTCGGTGATCGACGCGATGGCGCGCGGCGACATTCTGCAGGTCGTCGTCTTCGCCGCCCTGTTCGGCGTCGCAGTGGCGGCGATCGGCCCGAAGGGCCGCCCGATCGTCGACCTGCTCGACGCGACGCTCCACGCGATGTTCACAGTCACCGGCTACGTGATGTTCCTGGCGCCGATCGGCGTGTTCGCCGCGATAGGCGCCACCGTGGGCGGCCAGGGGCTCGGCGTGCTGGTGACGCTCGGACGGCTCGTCGCCGTGATGTACCTGGGGCTCGCGGCCTTCGTGCTCCTGCTCGTCTTGGGCGTGTCCTATGTGGTTCGCGTTCCGATCCTCGCGTTCATGCGCGCGATTCGGGAGCCGTTCCTGATCGCGTTCTCCACGGCCAGCTCCGAGGCCGCGCTCCCGCGCGCGTTGGAGGTGATGGAGCGGTTCGGCGTGCCGCGCAACATCGCCGCGTTCGTCCTGCCGACCGGCTACAGCTTCAATCTCGACGGGACCACGCTCTACATGGCCACCGCGAGCGTGTTCGTCGCGCAGCTCGCCGGCATCGCGCTCGGTCCGGGACAGCAGATCACGATGATGTTGACGCTCATGCTCGCGAGCAAGGGCGTCGCCGGCGTACCGCGCGGCGCCCTGGTCGTCTTGACCGGGATGCTGACGCAGTTCGGTCTGCCTCTCGAAGGCGCGGCTATCCTGCTCGGCGTCGACCACGTGATGGACATGGGACGGACCGCCGTCAACGTCATGGGCAACTGCGTCGCCGCGGTCGCCGTGTCGCGCTGGGAAGGCGTGTTCGACGACCAGCAGATGCTGAAGTTCGCCGGCAGCGGGAGAGGCATCTGATGCGCATTGCCGTGGTCGGGGCGCGAGGGCAGCTGGGTGCCGCAATGGTCCAGGAGTGCAGCGGCCACCACGACGTGACGGCCTTCGATCGGGCGTCGTTCGATATCACGGCGGGTGCGGCGGCGGCCGACGCGGTGATCGCGGCGCGTCCGGACGCGATCGTCAACTGTGCCGGGTACAACGCCGTCGACGCCGCGGAGTCCCATCCCGTCGACGCGCTGCAGGCCAACGCGCTCGCCGTGCGCTCGCTGGCGCGCGCGGCGTGTCAAACGGGAGCCGTGCTGGTGCAGTTCAGCAGCGACTTCGTGTTCGACGGGACCGCGACCTCGCCGATGACCGAGGACGAGGCCCCCAATCCGCGCAGCGTCTACGCCGTCTCGAAGCTCCTCGGGGAGTGGTTCGCACGGGATGCCCCGGCCGCCTACGTCCTTCGCGTCGAGAGTCTCTTCGGGCATGCGCCGGGCGCGACGCCGAAGGGCAGCGTCGCCGCAATCGTGAGCGGGCTCCGGGCCGGCGCAACCGTCAGGGTGTTCCGCGATCGCACGGTGTCACCCACCTACGTCGTCGACGCCGCGCGCGCCACGCGTGCACTGATCGAGCGTCGGGCAGCGCCAGGCGTCTACCACTGCGTCAACAGCGGATCCGGAACCTGGCTGGAGGTGGCGACGGAGGCCGCGCGGCTGCTGGGCGCCGAGCCGCGTTTCGAGATCGTGAGTGTGAAGGATGTCAATCTGCCGGCCGAGCGCCCGCAGTTCTGCGCCCTTTCGAACGCGAAGCTCGCGGCGGCCGGCGTGTCGATGCCTGACTGGCGGGACGCGCTCGCGCGATATCTCTCGTCATAGACGCCACGCGCGCGGGCCGCAGCGGTCCGCGGCTGATCCGCTCAGCGCTCACCGTCCCGGCCAATGACGATGTCCGCGAGCAGCGTGCCGATTGCAAGACTTGCGGTCAGCCCTGGCGATTCGATGCCGGAGGCCTGCACGAGCCTGTCGTTCACGCGATCGCGCCGGATCAGGAAATCTGCGAACGGTTCGTTCGGGCCATGCAGTTTCGCGCGGATCCCGGCGCCGGCGAGTCGGAGATCCTCGAGCGCGATCCACGGAAGCAGGCGGCGCGCGGGTGCAAGGAAGGCGTCCACGGGAAGTCGCTCGCGCTCGTAGTCGTCTTTCTCGTGCTGAAAGCGGATCGTCGGTCCGAGCCAGACCTGCCCGGCCATCGTCCGGACGAGATGTACGCCGAGACCGTGTTCCGAGGGGCCGGGAACCGGGTACACGAGGCCGCTGACGCGGGGGCGAACGCTCGGTGCGAGCTCGGCGTACTCGCCCCGGCACGGATGGATCGAGAAGCGCTCGCCTCCGAGCATCACCGACACGTCGTCCGCATGGACACCGGCCGCGTTGACGACCTGCGCGGCCACGATGCGTTCGCGTCCGGTATCGAGCTCCAGGCCGGCCCGGTGCGGACCCGCGCCGAGGAGGCGAGTGCCTCGCAGCACGATCGCGCCCGCCTCCTCCGCCGAGCCCAGCAGGGCGCGGACGTACGCGTCGGCGTCCAGAATGCCGGTCGACGGCGAATGGAGCGCGGCCAGGCCGCGCACGAACGGTTCCCGGCGCGCGATGAAGGTGCGATCGACCTCGACCAGATCGTCGACGCCGCTCGCCTCGGCATTGCGCCGGAGCGCTTCGAGCCGATCGACCTCGCCCGCGTCGGCGGCGACGATGAGCTTGCCGCAGCGGGCGTGGGGGACGCCGTGACGCGCGCAGAAATCGTAGAGGAGCTGTTTGCCTTCGACGGCGAGGCGGGCCTTGAGCGAGCCGGGCGGATAGTACAGTCCCGCGTGGATCACGCCACTGTTGTGCGTGCTCGTCTCCATGCCCGCGCGGGGATGCCGCTCCAGCAGGCACGTGGAGAGTCCGGCCGCGGCAACCGCGCGCGCGGTCGCCAGCCCGGTCACTCCTCCTCCGACAATGGCGACGTCGACCTGTTCCATCTTGGTGTCTGGCCACCTGATGGTACAATTTCACGGTTCTGGCCTCGGAAGGTCTTTCGGAGACTGCATGTCAAAGCGCGCACTGATCACCGGCATCACAGGGCAGGACGGCTCGTACCTCGCCGAACTGCTTCTCGAGGAGGGGTACGAGGTCGTCGGCATCACGCGACGGCTGAGCGCGCCCAACACCTGGCGCATCGATCATCTCCAGGATCGCATCACGCTCCGGCCGGCCGACCTGCTCGATCAGCTCTCCCTGCTCAACGTGATCGAGGAGGTGCGTCCGCACGAGGTGTACAACCTCGCGGCCATGTCGTTCGTGCCCGCGTCCTGGGATCAGCCGATGCTGACGGGGGAGTTCAATGCCCAGGGCGTGACGCGGCTGCTCGATGCCGTGCGGCGCGTCGATCGCGGCATCCGCATCTACCAGGCGTCGTCCAGCGAGATGTTCGGGAAGGTGCGCGAGGTGCCGCAGACCGAGCTGACGCCGTTCTATCCGCGCAGCCCGTACGGCGTCTCGAAGGTGTTCGCGCACTACATCACCGTGAACTACCGGGAGAGCTACGATCTGTTCGCGGTGTCTGGGATGTTGTTCAACCACGAGTCGCCCCGCCGCGGTCTGGAGTTCGTGACGCGGAAGGTCACCGACGGCGTCGCGCGGATCAAGCTCGGGTTGAAGGAAAAGCTGTCCATCGGCAACCTGGACGCGCACCGCGACTGGGGATTCGCCGGTGACTACGTGCGCGCCATGTGGTTGATGCTGCAGCAGGACACCCCGGACGACTACGTGATCGCGACCGGTGTGAGCCACTCGGTGCGGGAGTTGATCGAGATCGCCTTCGCGCGCGTCGGTCTGGACTGGCAGGAGCACGTCTACCAGGATCCGGCCCTGCTGCGCCCGGCCGAAGTGGATCATCTCCTCGGCGACTCGACGAAGGCGCGGACGCAGCTCGGCTGGGAGCCGCGCGTCGATTTCAAGCAGCTCGTCGAGATGATGGTCGACGCCGACGTCGAGCGGCTCGGCGCCGTGGCAGCGACGATCGCGGCGGGTGGGGCGGTGAAGCCTCGATGAACGCGGCGGCGAGCGAGCTGCTCGATCGGATCCAGTCGACGCGCGCGCGCATCGGCATCATCGGTCTCGGGTATGTCGGGCTCCCGCTCGCCGTGGAGTTCGCGAGAGCGGGCTTCGACGTCACCGGCTTCGACGTCGACGAGTCGAAGAACGCGCAGATCAACGCGGGCGTCAGCTACATCCCGGACGTGCCGACCTCGGAGCTCGGCGAAGCGGTGCGTGCCGGGCGCCTGCGCGCGACCGCCGAGATGACGCTGCTCGGCGAGATGGACGTCGTCGACATCTGCGTGCCGACGCCGCTGCGGAAGACGAAGGATCCCGACCTGTCGTACGTGGTGCAGGCGGTCGAGGCTGCCGCCCGCACGTTGCGGCGCGGGCAGCTGGTCATCCTGGAGTCGACCACCTACCCGGGAACGACGGACGAGGTCGTGCAGCCGATGCTCGAGGCTGGCGGGTTCGTCGCCGGCGAGGATTTCCTGCTGGCGTTTTCGCCCGAGCGCGTCGACCCGGGCAACGCCCAGTTCACGACACGCCAGATTCCCAAGGTGGTCGGCGGCCACGGCGAGGCCAGCACGACGGTCGCCTGCGCCTTGTACGCTCGGGTGGTCGCGCGCGTGGTACCGGTCAGCTCGACGCGCGTCGCCGAGATGGTGAAGCTGCTGGAGAACACGTTTCGAGCGGTCAACATCGGCCTGGTGAACGAGATTGCGTTGATGAGCCGGAAGATGGACATCGACGTGTGGGAAGTGATCGACGCGGCGAAGACCAAGCCGTTCGGCTTCATGCCGTTCTATCCCGGGCCGGGACTCGGCGGGCACTGCATTCCGATCGATCCGTTCTACCTGTCGTGGAAGGCGCGGCAGAGCGGCTTCGAATGCCGCTTCATCGAGCTCGCAGGCCAGGTGAACGGTTCGATGCCCGACTACGTCGTGCAGCGCGTCGCGGATGCGTTGAACAGCGTGCGCAAGCCGATCAACGGTTCGAAGATTCACCTGTTCGGCGTCGCCTACAAGAAGGACGTCGGCGACGTGCGCGAGTCTCCGGCGCTCGACATCGTGGATCTGCTCGCGCGCCGAGGCGCGATCGTGTCGTACACGGATCCACACGTGGCCGATCTGGGCCACGCCGGGCACACGGCTTCCGCGCTGGAGTTCGAGCGCGCCATGGCCGATCCGATGGATTGCGCGGTGGTGGTCACCGACCACACCGAGTTCGACTACGCGCGGATCGCCACCCTGCCGCTCGTCGTGGACACGCGCGACGCGCTGCGTGCGTACGCCAGGCCGACGGTCTTCCGTCTGTAGCGGCTGGCCGCCCCCTCTCGTCTGCCGTCCCGCCTGGCCACACCGGCTGTTTGACGTACAGCCGAGGCTTCAACCATAATCGACGTTCACTTCGTGAACATATCGGGTTCCTGCCGCCGCTCAAGGTGTCCGAGACCCCTCTCGACGGCGCTTGCACTGCCATGCTTTTCGATGCGCGATGTAAGTGAGAGGGCGGTCGCTTGTCTCCGCTTGCCCGCGTGAGCGGCGCAAGCAGGCGGACTTCCCGTGCATCCTCCTCCCGCGGGGCCGAGCGCACGGCCGGAGGCTCGTCGCCGAGGTCCTGCTCGGGCACGTCGTGACGAAGTTCGGCACCATGTTCAGGCGTCGCGCGCTGGGCATCGTGCCGATGTGGATGCTCCCGCTCGCTGCGTGGCCGCAGCCGGGCGAGAAGGACTTGTGACGCGATTGGATACATCCTTCGATCTTCGCGGACTCTTCGTACTGGATCTCGCCAACAACCATCAGGGGTTCGTCGACCACGGGCTTCGGATCGTCTCCGAGTGCGGGCGCGTCGCCGCGGAGAACGGCGTCCGCGCGGCACTCAAGCTTCAGCTGCGCCAGCTCGACACGTTCGTGCATCCGGCCCACAAGGCGGGGAGTGCCAACCGCCACGTGCCGCGGTTCTTGAGCACGGCGTTGTCCCGTGGCGACGTCGAGCGGCTGGTCGAGGCCGTGCGGGACGCCGGGATGGTCACGATGGCGACGCCGTTCGACGAGGAGTCCGTCGAGCTCATCGAGGCGCTCGGGATCGACGTGGTGAAGGTGGCGAGCTGTTCGGCCACCGACTGGCCGCTGCTCGAGCGCATTGCGACGCAGAATCGGCCCGTCGTCGTGTCGACGGGCGGGCTGGCGATTGACGCCATCGATGACATCGTCAGCTTCCTCGATCATCGGCGCGTGCACTTCGCGCTGATGCACTGCGTGTCGATCTACCCGACGCCGATCGAAGACCTGCAGCTGAACCAGATCGAAGTGCTGCGCGGACGCTACCGCAACACCGTGATCGGGTTCTCGACGCACGAGTGTCCCGACGAGACCGGCGCCGTGATGGTCGCCGTCGCGAAGGGGGCCGAGATCCTGGAGCGCCACGTCGGCATCCGCACCGAGACCATTTCGCTCAACGCCTATTCCTCGACCCCCGGGCAGATCGACCGATGGATCAAGTCGGCGCTCAGAGCCAAGACGATGTGCGGTGCGGCGAGTCGACTGCCAGCCAAGGCAGAAGAGCTCGAGTCGCTGGGGAGCTTGCAGCGCGGCATCTTCGTGCGCGAGACGATCGCGGCAGGCACGCCGATTGGGCGGACGGACGTCTACTTCGCGATGCCGCTGTCGCCCGGGGGGCTCTCGTCCGGACAGTGGGTCGAGGGCATGTCGGCCACGGTGGATCTCCCCAAGGACAGCCCGCTGACGCAGGACTTGGTCTCGATTCCCGCTCCGCGCGCAACGCTAGTGCTCGTCGATGCCGTGCATACCGTCAAGGCGATGCTGAACGAGGCGCGCATTTCACTGCCAACGGACTTCCGTCTCGAGTTCTCTCATCACTACGGCATCCCACGCTTCCACGAGGTTGGCGCGATCCTCATCGACTGCGTCAATCGCGAGTACTGCAAGAAGCTGATCGTTCAACTCCCCGGCCAGCGGCACCCGAACCACTATCACAAGCGGAAGGAAGAGACGTTTCAGGTGCTGAGCGGCCTGATGGAGGTCGAGATCGAGGGACGCCGGCGCACGTTGCATCCGGGGGACACGCTCGTGGTCCCGCAGGGAGCGTGGCACTCGTTCTGGACGGAGACGGGGCTCGTGTTCGAGGAGATCTCGAGCACGCACTACAACGACGACTCGTTCTACGAGGACAAGCGCATCAACGCGGTACCGAAGCGGGAGCGCAAGACCATCGTGAGCCAGTGGGGACGCTATCAGCTCTGACGTGGGCGCGCGCCGGGGAGCGACCCCGGCGTCGACGACGCAGGCTGACGTTCCGCGAGACGCGCTGGTGTGCGTGAGATGAAGATCCTGTTCGTCGCCAATTCGTACCACCCATCTGTCGGCGGTATTCAGACGCAACTCCGCCTGGTGGCGCACGACCTCGCGACGAGACACCACGTCGAGGTCGCTGCCGTCAATTTTCGTAGCGCCGAGCAGCGTAGGCGGCCGAGTGGTCCTGCGTCACGACTGGTCGGTCCGCGCAGCGTGCACGCGTTCCAGTCGAATCTCCTCCTTCGGCATCACCCGAGCTATCAGGACGGCCGGGTTCCTGTCCACGCGATCACGGCGTCGACCAACGGGCGTCTGCGTCTGTTGCCGTTCGCCTGGCAAAAGATCCGTCCGACCCGACGGACCGACAGCTGGTGGCGACGCGCCGGCTTCGAGGCGTTCCTGTCCGCGGTCGTCCCCCAGCTCCGTCTGCTGATGAGAGGCACGGACATCGTTCACGCGTTGGCCAGCGGTCGTCTGGGCTGGGCCGCGGAAGCGGCCGCTCGCGCCGAAGGCGTGCCATTCCTGATCACGCCGTACCTCCACGTGGACCAGAAGCGCAACCCGGTCAGCCAGATCGAGCTCTGCCAGCGGGCCGATGTCGTCTTTGCTCTGCTCGAGTCCGATGCGCGAATGCTCGCGGAGTTGGGTGTGAGTGAAGAGAAGATACGCCTCCTCGGCGTCGTGCCGCTCCTTCCCCCCACGTGCGACCCGCAAGCCTTCCGCAGCCGGCACGGGCTCGTCGGCAAGCCGATCGTGCTGTTCGTCGGGCGCGTCACCGAAGCCAAGGGCGTGCGGGCGATGCTCGACGCCGCGCCTGCCGTGTGGGCGCATCTGCCCGACGTGCATTTTCTGTTTGCCGGCCCGGCCGGAGAAACCGAGCGGGCCTGGTTTGCCAATCGACCGGACGATCGGGTGCGGTATCTCGGCCTCATCAGCGAGCAGGAGAAGGCCGACGCGCTGGCTGCGTGCGACCTCTTCGCGATGCCGTCCAAGTACGAGATTCTCCCGGCCGTCTATCTCGAGGCGTGGACGTATGGGAAGGCAGTTGTCGGTGGCACCGCGCACGGTCTGAAGGCGCTCATCGAGGGTCATTCCGCCGGCATCGTCATCGAGCAGGACCCGGCGGCGATTGGCGAACAGATCGTCGAGCTCCTTCGCGACGAGCCACGCCGTCGTCGTATGGGCGAGCGCGGGCGTGACCTGGTCAAGGCTCGCTTTTCCCGGGAATCAGTGACCCGCGCACTGGAGGCTGCGTACCTGCCGTTGATTGAAGCCGGCGAAGCGGGCCTCCGGTCCGCCGAAGGAGGCGCGTGACGAACGAGCGTGTGCTCATTACAGGTGGCGCGGGATTCATCGGGCGTGCGCTGGTCGCGCGTTGCCTGACTGAAGGACACCGTGTGACGGTTCTCGACAACCTGTCAACAGGACGGCTGGACCATCTCGCTCCGTTCATGGACGCCATCGATTTCCGCCAGGTCGACATCCTGGACTCGCACCACCTTCACGACGCGATGGCGGACGTCCGTCCGAACATCGTGTGGCACTTGGCGGCGCATCACTTCATCCCGTTCTGCGACGCGCATCCCATCGAAACCATGCGGTTGAACGTCGAGGGGACGCATCGTGTCCTGCACGAGGCGGCCCGACGCGGCGTCAGAATTGCGGTCGTCGCTTCGAGCGGCGTCCTCTACCCAAGTCAGGACGGCGATCTCAACGAAGACATCGAACCTGTTCCCGCGGACGTCTACGGGTTGAGCAAACTGCTGTCGGAGCAAGTCGCACGGTTCTTCGCCACGACCACCTCGCTCGCCTGCGTCGCTGCGCGTCTCTTCAATACGTTCGGGCCGTACGAGACAAACCCCCACCTGATCCCGCACATCGTGGCGAGCCTGCACCAGGGCGGTCCGGTCCGGCTCGGCAACATCCACACGCGTCGCGATTACATTCACGTCGACGATGTCGCCGATCTCCTTCACGGGATCGCGCGCTCGTGTCGGGAAAAGTTCACGCTCGTGAACGTCGGCACCGGGCTGGAGCATTCGGCCCGCGACATCCTCGATACGATGGCCGAGCTGCTGGGCCGCCCGATCGATATTGATGTCGATCCGGACAGGGTCAGACGCGCAGACAAGCTCCATCAACGGGCCGACACGCGCCGGCTCCATTCGCTGACCGGCATGCGCGCGAAGTACTCGCTCGCCGAGGGACTGCGACATCTGCTGGCGCACGAGTCGCTTCTTCCTGCCTCAGTGTCGTAGACGGGATGCGCGCCCTGCTGATTGGACACTTCAGCACTGTGGGAGACATCGAGGTGCTCTCGCAGGTGGAGCGACAGCTCCGGGCCTCGCGGATCGACTACGACATTGCCAGCTATTCCCGGAAGGTCAGAACGGAGGGTTCGGGCTGGATCGGCATAGGCGACATCAGGCCGCAGCGGTACAGCCATCTGTTGTTCGTCTGCGGTCCGCTGAGCCGCGGATATCTACAGCGTACGGGACTGGACCTGGCACGATTTGCCCATTGCACGATGGTCGGCGTGAACCTGACGATGGTGGAGCCGCTCGATGCCTACGACCCTCTTGACGTCTACGTCGGCCGCGACAGCGACCGGTGGCAGAAGCCCGATCTGAGCTTCATGGAGGAGGTCAAGAAGGTCCCGGTTGCGGGAGTCTGCCTGGTCAAGAGACAAGGTGAATACGGTTCGCGACAGATGCATCGGGAGGCCGCGGAGCTTCTCAATCGGCTCGCGAAGCGGGCAGGTCTTGCTCTGCTCGACCTGGATACCGAGTGGCCAGCACATCGCAACGCGGTCGGTCTCGCATCTCCGAGCCAGTTCGAGTCCCTGTGCGCCAGGTGCGACGTCGTGCTGACGAACCGCCTTCACGGAATGGTGCTGGCCCTGAAGAACGAGGTGCCCGTCGTGGCGATCGACGCCATTTCCGGAGGCGGGAAGGTCAGCCGCCAGGCCCGCGTCATCGGATGGCCCGAAGTCTTCGGCATCGACGATGTGACCGACAGCGTGCTCGACGCCGCACTCGCGCGGTGTCTGGCACTCGACGCCAGGCAGCGCGCCCGCAAGTGCGCGGAAGCGTCGCGACAAGCGATCGGCGGGTTCCCAGAGGAGCTCGCATCCGCGCTTTCGACCGCGCCAGGGCCGAGGCGGCATGGCGCCGATGCAGACGAAGAGACCGTGCCGCGCCAGCCGTTCTGGCGTCTTCGCCCTGTTCGCAGCGCTCTGACGCGTGTCGCCAAGCGATTGCGGACTCAGTGAGGAGTCCCTAGCGCCTTGGTAGATCTGTCCAGACTGATCGGCGCGCTACGCCGACTTCGAGGGAAGCCACACGCCGAGCGACCCTCGAAATACCGGTCGGAACCCGGCGGCGGAAGCGACGGTACGCCGATCGTCCCTCTCGACGCCTCGAGGCATTCACCGTGCGACCGCTATCTGACGATCGTCGCCATTGCCCGCAACGAGGGCAGGTACCTGCCAGAGTGGATCGAGTTTCACCGGCTGGTCGGCGTGGCGCATGTGTACTTGTATGACAACGGCAGCGACGACGACACGATCGACGTGCTCGCACCGTACGTCGCGTCGGGCTTCGTCACCACGATTCCGTGGGCGTCGTTCGATGCGGCTGCGCACGCCCAACGGCAGGCGTACGCCCACGCGATCTGCAACTTCGGTGGCCGATCGCGGTGGATGGCCTTCATCGACGTCGACGAGTTCCTGTTTCCGGTCGAGGGCGACAGCGTGGCCCTGACGCTGGCGGCGTACGAGGATCTGCCCGCCGTGGCGGTGCCTTGGCACATATTCGGATCCGCAGGGCACAAGCGCCCTCCGCAAGGGCTCGTCGTCGAGAACTATCTGGAGCGGGCGCCGGTTCCATCACCTGCGGATTCCGACGGAAGTCTGATCCAGTGGAAGAGCATCGTCGACCCGCGGCGGGTGAAGGCGGTGAAGGTCCACCTGTTCACGCTCGACGGGAACGTGACCGGTGCCTACGATGAGGCCCGGCGCTGGATCGGCGAGGATGCGCGCCAGCAGTGGGTCCCGGCTGACGGCTCAGGGCTTCCCAGCCGGGTCTTGAGGCTGAATCACTACTTCGTGAGGTCTGAAGAGGAGTTTGCCCGCAAGCTGGACGGCTGCAACATGCGCGGCGACCTGTCTCTGCGCGGACTGCAGAAGCGGCGAGCCAAGCGCGAGCGGAAGGCACGACTGATCGAGCGCGCGACCGTTCGGGACGAGACCATTCTCAGGTTCTCGGAGCGCCTGCGCGAACGGTTGGGGGTGAGGACGGAGGAGCGGTGACACCCCCGAGTTCCCGCGATTCGGTATCGCTCCGCGCGAGGTTGGCGTCTCTCGTGGCATCCTCGCGAGCAACGCTGCAACAGCCGTTCGAGCGGATGCGAGGCTACCCCTCGGCGCACCGGATGTTCCAGCGGAAGCTGGGATACGCCTTGGACCTGAAGGCTCCGCGATCCTTCAACCACCGGCTGGCCTGGAAGAAGCTGTACGACCGAAACCCCTCGCTCACCATCACTGCCGACAAGTTTGCGGTGCGCGACTACGTGCAGGATCGGTTGGGCCACGAAGCAGCTCGACGGATCCTGGTGCCCCTTCTCTACGCGACCACCGATCCGGAGTCCATCCCGTTCGAGACACTGCCGTCCGATTACGTCATCAAGGCCAACCATTCGTCTGGCCGGAACGTGATCGTTCGAGACGGCGTCGTGAATCGGGCGGCCGTCGTGTCCGATTGCAAGCGGTGGCTGCGCGCGCCCTTCGACGCGGTCAAAGGGGAGTGGGCCTACGCAGACATCCCGCGAAAGATTGTCGTGGAGTCCCTGCTCCTGGACGAGACAGGCGACATCCCGGCCGACTACAAGTTGTTCATGTTTGGCGGCGCGTGCGCGGTCATCCAAGTGGACGTGGATCGCTTCACGAACCACACGCGGAGTCTGTACGACCCCGACTGGAACCGGCTGAGCGTCACGTACAAGTACCCTGACGGGCGAGGCGCCTCGCGACCGGCGTGTTTGGCAGCCATGCTCGAGATTGCCGAGAAGCTGAGCGCGGGGTTCGACTTCGTGCGCGTGGATCTGTACGTCGTGCGCGACCGGATCTACTTCGGAGAGATGACCCACTATCCCGAATGCGGACTGGGTCGATTCGATCCCCAGTCCTACGACTTCGAATTGGGTCGCCGCTGGCCGGTCGCAGGGGGGGATCGTTGACCAGCACCGAGGGGTCGCCAACCGAGGGCTCGCCAACCGGGGGATCGCCGCGCGAACCAGCACCCCGCGTCTTGGTGGTGTTCAACAGCGGGCTCGCCGGGAGGAACTACAAGGCTCCCCACCTCCGTGCGGTGATTGACGGATTGCGAAGGCACGGACTCGAGCCCGTCTTCTGCGGTGTTCCGGACTGCGTCCAGGCCGTGCGGAGCATGGGGTGGCTTGCGGGAGCGTGGGTGTGGGCCCGTCTGTTCCTGCTCCGTTGTGCGCGGCGGGCCGGGCTGCTGACGAAGCGTCGGTGGAAGCGGGCACAGAAGCGGGCAATCACCGCTGCAGCCGAGAGACGCCTTCGACGCGGCGACATCTCGGCGGTTCTCCAGCCGAACGGGTTCCCGTCCTTGCTGGAGCGGTGCGCGCGGCTCGGCATTCCCACGGTGGTCGAGTGGACGGTCCACTATGAGCCCGGAGCGAAGGCGGACCCTGGTGCGCACCTCGCGTCGCGCGTCGTCACGTACACCGAACGAGAGCGGAACAACATGATCGCGGCCGGTATTCCTGCCGAGCGCGTGCATGTTGTCCTGCCCGTGGATGCCGGGATCTACGGCACTCGACCTCCTGCACCGTGCCCGGACGTGCCCCGATTCCTGTACACGTCGGCGTTCAAGCGGCGTAAGCGCCTCGACGTGGCTCTGCGAGCGTGGGCGTCGCGCACGTCGCTCGACGGAGAGTTCCACGTCATCGGCCCGATGGGTGCCGGCTGCGAGTGGATCGTGAAGGCTTTCCAGGAGCGCCCGGACGTCGTCTTTCATGGTTTCGCCAATCCGCACGAGCTGTATCCCGTGCTTCAGGGCGTGGGTGTCCACGTCTCGAGCAGCGAAGGTCTTCCCAGGGCGATGTTGGAGTACATGGAGTACGGATTCCCGCTCCTCGTGTCCACGGACGCGTCGCAGGGCTTCATCGAAGATGGCGTGGCGGGGACGGTCGTCGATCCCTGCGACGAACAGACCCTGCGGGAGGCGTTCGATCGCGTGCTCGCCGATTACCAGGCGTTCTGGGAGAAGGGTCGCGCCGCGCAGCAGCGCCTGGCGGAGGCCGTCGCCGGCCCGGGATGTGGCGACCGCCTTGCTGCTGTCACCGCCGGTTTGATTGCCGATGTCCGGTCGGGCCGTGGGCACGGCGATGGGAGCGCAGTCGAGCGTGACAGCCGTTCCACGAGAGGTTCGAGAGGACTGTGAAACTCGGACCAGACCGCCCGACAGTCCTGTTTTCGGTCGAGACTGCCGCTCGAGAGCTCGATAGCAAGCTTGTCATGGCGTGTGCCCTTGCCGAGCGAGGGTGCCGTTCCATTGTCGGTCACAAGGAAGCGGTGACCGAGATCGCCAGGAGCTCCCGGCGTGTCGTCTGGCAGGGCAAGAGCCTGTTCTCCGTTCGATCGGACAACCACCTGGCCGACCGTCTGATTGAAAATGGCTCGGCCGTTGTCTTCATCACTGACGAGGGAGCGATGCACCAGGCCGATTCCTGGGTCGAGCAGACGCTCCACAAGCACTGGACCGATCACTTTCGTACAAGGCGCGTGCACCGGATGTGCGTGTGGGGCGCGCGCCAGGGGGAGGTGGTGTCGGCCCATCTTCCGGCGCTGCGCGGGCGCATCTCCGTGACGGGCAGCGCGAGGTTCGACTTGTGCTCCCCGGACTATTCGTGGCTCTCACGGGAGCCGAACGCGGCCACCGGGTTCGGCGACGATGGATTCATTCTCGCGTGTACGCGGTTCAGCGCGCTTGCCCACAGCAAGGGAATGGCCGCGCCCTTCCAGATCAAGCTCAATCGCAATGCCTGGCCAGCCAGCATCAGCACGGAGGAGGTCACCGACGTCTGGTTCAAGAAGTGGCGTCAGGACGCCCACGATTTCGCCGAGTTCGTCGTTCTCGTCAAGGAGATGGCCCGCGGCTATCCGAAGCTCACGGTCGTGATCCGGCCGCACCCGTCAGAGAGCACCGAGTTCTATCAGCAGGCATTTGCGACTGTGAGGAACGTCACGGTGAGGCGAGAGGGGAACGTGCTCGACTGGATTCGGCCCGCCCGTGTGGTCGTTCACAGCAACTCGACGTCCGGCGTCGAGGCCGTACTTGCCCGCCGGCCGGTCGTGAACTTCCTGCCGTCCAGCTCCGACCGTGACGGGCTCGACGTGGAAGTGGCGCGGGAGGCCGGGGTGACGGCCGGCTCCGTCGCCGAGGCGCTGGGGCACGTCGATCGCCTGCTGTCTGGCGACGCGTTCACCCACGAGTGGTCGGACGATGCCCGGAGCATGCTCAACAACCTGAACGAGGCGGCCGTCCCTCTCCTGGTGAAGCAGACGCTCGAGGCGTTGGACGAGGAGACGATCGACTCATCGAGCGTCACGCTGCCAGGCGGAGGTGGACTCCGCGCGAATGTCCGGCGAGTGCTCAAGCGGACCGAAGATCGATACCTGACGTCGAAGCGAGGCCGGCTGAGCTCGGAGTACGTGGAGACGGTCGTCGCCGGATGCCGTTCACGCGGAATTGGCGCCGCCCGCGTCCGTCAGATGACGGACCGGTACGTCGTCATCGAACCGGTCTAGCAGGCTGCTGAAGAACGCACCGCATCGCGCATCACCTGCACTCCAGCACAAATGTCATCGCCGTCCGACCGCCCGATGAGTGCTCCGACCGTGTTGCCTCCGGATCAGGAACAGCTGGCGACGGTCCGGTTCGATCGGCTCCTCGATGCGGTGTATCCCCACCTCAACGCTCTGCATGGCGTCAGCCGATCGCGACGATTCTGGGCGATCCTGCTCTACCGCTATCTGTCCAAGTGCCTCATCGTCGATCGTGCCGGGCTGCCGCCGCGCGAGGCCCCGCGCACCGTTCTCAGTGACGAGGCCGTCCTCGGTCCCAGAGTTGGCGACGACACGGCATCGGAGTCGCGCGCTCGAGGGGGAACCCGCTTCCGTGCGGTTCGCAACCGCCTGACCTGGACTTCCGTGACGCCGGCCGCCTTTCGCGAGCGAGCGCGCCTGAAGGGGCTCCAACGAACACCCGTGAGCGGCAGTCGATCGGTGCTCCACGGCTTCCACCACTTTCATGTCATCGCGGGCCAGGTGCCCCAGCCCGCCTGCTGGCTGAAGCCGGAAGCGCTTCGGGGGCGGCTGAACGATGATGTGGCGAAGCGCGCCGTTCTGCAGGAGATCGCGACCACCGTGGATTGGCCTCTGGCCCGTCTCGCTCTCGACTGGATTCCTCGCTGGTTCGTCGAGGACTTTCTGGCACGCGATGAACGGGTGCAGGTTGTCGATCCCGAACAGAAGGCGTTTCACGCATCCTTTCTGTCGTCCGTCGAGGGTCAATTCGTCATCGCTAGATACGTCGAGGAGGGCGCGACGCTCACGATGTATCAGCATGCCGCGATGTACGGCGAGGTCGAACATCACGTGTTCCACCACGTGGAATCCATATTTGCCGATCGGTTCTGCACCTGGGGCTGGGCGCTCGGTCCAAAGGACGTCCCGTTTGTCGCTCTGCGCCTGATGAAGCCGGTGGGGCAGGAGATTCGTCCGCGGGCCGGGGCATCGCGATGGATCTATGTCAACGTGCGCCAGCCCTTACCGTGGCTCGTGCCAGACACCCTCGACGTGCAGGACCGTTTCCTAGCGGTGCTGAGTGATTCGCGCGCACGCAAGATCGTGATCCGTCCACGTGTGAACAAGGGAGGCTCTCCATTGCGTCAGGCCGGTGACCGTGCCAGGAACGCCGGCCTCGCCATCGACGCGGGCACCTCGCCGTGGACCCAGCTCGCTCGAGACGCCGAGCTCGTGATCCTCGACTCGTTTCCGTCGACGGTCTTCATGGAGTGCATCTCCGCAGGTGTGCCCGTTGTCGCCATCGTGCCGCCATCGACCGTATTCACCACGTTGGCAGAACAGTTCTATCGGCGCTTCTTCGCGATCGGCCTGCTTCATCGAACGCCCGAATCCGCGGGCGAGTTCCTGAACGGTGTTTCGGTGAAAACGTGGTGGACGTCCGTGCAGGCTCAGGCGTGGTTTCCGGACTACGTGAACACGTTTTGTAGAACGTAGGCTTCTCGAAGTCGCATGAAGCTCGCGTATCTCTCGATCTCCAAGATCCCGTCCAGAGAAGCCAACAGCGTCCACGTCATGAAGATGTGTCAGGCCTTCGCGCACCTCGGGCACGAGGTGACGCTCGTCGCTCCCGACGTGCGCCTTGGCCTCGAGCCGGACGTTGCCGACCCGTACCGCTTCTACGGCGTGGAGCCTGTCTTCGCGATGAGGAAGGTCCCGTGGCGCAGCTTCAAAGGCCGAGGGTACGCCTATGGCTGGGAGGCCGGTCGAACGGCGCGCCGGATGGGCGTCGACGCCGCGTTCGGCCGCTCGTTGCACGCCTGCGTCGTCGCGGCGGGCTCAGGGGTGCCGACGACGTTCGACGCGCACATGCCGACCTTTCTGCGTCAGGCAGACCAGCGCTGGCTGTTCGAGCGGATGATTCGCACCGCGGCCTTCAGACGTCTCGCCGTGAACTGCGGCGCGCTCGGACGTGCCGCGCTCGGCGAATTGCCCGAGCTGGCGAACCGGATCGTGGTCGCACACAACGGCGCCGATCCGGTGTCCAACGCGACCGGTCCGGCCGACCTCGGTGACACCAGGGGCAGGCCTCAAATCGGCTACGTGGGGCATCTGTACCAAGGCAAGGGGTTCGAGATCGTCCGCGAGCTCGCGGCACGCGTGCCCTCGGCCGATTTCCACGTCGTGGGCGGAGACCACACGAGCGTGGCGCAGCTTCGGGCCGATGCGACGGTACCGGGGAATGTACGGCTGCACGGCTTCGTCCCGCCCGCGCAGGTGGACAGCTTGACCCTGGCGTTCGACGTGGTGCTGGCGCCGTACCAAGTGGAGGTGCGTACGGCGGGCGGAGGCGAGACGGCCGCGTGGACGTCTCCGTTGAAAGTCTTCGGCTACATGGCGGCGGGCAAGCCGATCCTCTGTTCGGATCTTCCCGTCCTGCGCGAGGTGATCGAGCACGGACGAAATGGCGTGCTGCTCCCGCCATCCGACGCCGCGGCCTGGGCTGCCGCCTTGCGCGATCTGATCGGGAACCCGAGCGAGCGCGCGCGGCTCGGTGCCGCTGCCCGCACCGGCTTTCTCTCGCGTCATACGTGGCAGCAGCGCGCCAGCCGCGTGCTCGAGGGCCTCTCCGCCGCGTAGTGCCGTGGCTGTTGGCCACGGCCGCCGCCTGATCGCGATGCGTCTCTTGTGCCTGATCCCGGCGATGGGGCCGGGTGGTGCCGAGCGGGTGATGTCGCGACTCGTGACACACCTTGCCGCCAGTCACGATGTGACCCTTCTCACGTGGGAATCGCCCGACGCGTCTTCCTTCTACGCCTTGCCCCAATCCATTCGGTACGTGCGAGCCGACCGTCTCGGCGGCCGAGGTGTCCGCCGCGCCTTGCGCGTGCTGTCGCGTCCGGCCACCATCCGGCGCGCCATTCGACGCGTTGCGCCCGATCTGATCATCAGCTTCATGAACACGATGAACGTGACGGCATTGCTCGGCGCGCTGGGATCCCGCGTTCCGGTCATCGTCTCGGAGCGCAACGATCCGTCGCGCCAGCACGTCGGTTGGACGAAGAGCCTGCTCAGGGATCGGGCATACACGCTGGCTCGAACGATTGTCGTGCCGACGCAGCGTGTCGCCGACTACTTTCCCCCGGCGCTCCGGCCAAAACTCAGAGTGCTCGCGAATCCGGTCGCGGCGTCGACGGTCGTCGCGCGACCTGACGTCCCTGGCGCTGACCGCCGCATGCGTCTCGTGTCGGTAGGCAAGTTGATGCCGCAGAAGGGACACCAGGATCTCATCGATGCGTTCGCGCTGGTGGCGGCCGACCGGCCCGAGTGGGATCTCGTGGTGCTCGGCGAGGGCTCCGACCGCGAGGCGCTCGACCGCCGTGTGCGGGTGCATGGGCTCCAGGGAAGAGTCGCCATGCCGGGGGTCGTGACCGACGTCGCGCGCGAACTGGCCTCGTCCCACCTGCTTGCGTTCCCATCTCGATACGAAGGATTCCCCAATGCGCTGGCCGAGGGGCTCGCTTGCGGACTGCCCGCCGTGGGCTTCGCCGGTGTGAGCGGTGTCGAGGATCTGATCGTGGACGGTCGAACCGGGCGCCTCGTCGACCCGCGCGAAGGCGTGCGGGGGTTCGCGGAGGCACTGTCCGAGCTGATGATGGACCCGGCGTGCAGAGTCGCGCTCGGAGAGGCGGCGCGCCGTCATGTGACGCGGTGGGCTCCGGAGCGCATCTTCGCCGCGTGGGACGACCTGCTGGGTGAAGACGTGGGAGCCGCACGGTGAGTGTGGCGCGTTCCGCCATTCGGCCGGCGACACTGATCGCCCGACGGATTCGCGTCGCGTTCCTGCTGCCGACGTGCGATGTGAGCGGCGCCGAACGGGTGGTGCTGCGGACCGCCATGGCCATGGATCCGGCCAGGTTCGAGCCGATCGTGGTGGCGATCGTTCGCGGTCGCGGCAATCTTGCGCGCGAACTGGACGAAGCCGGCGTTCCCGTGGTCATCCTCGACGAAGGCACGCGCCCCAGAATCCGGCAGCTCGGCAGGCTCTACCGGTGGCTCAGAAGCCATCCGCAAGACGTGCTCATCACGTACATGTTCCATGCGAACATCGCGGGACGGCTGATGCGGCGCACCGGCGCGGTCCCCCGGGTGGTCAGCAGCGAACGGTCCGCGGGTCTCGATGCCCGATGGCGCGTGCTGGTGGATCGCGGCACGACGCGATGGGCCGATGCCATCACGGTGAACTCGGTCCAGGGCCGCGGTTTCTGGTCCGCCGAGCTGGGCTTGCCGGAGAATCGGATCACCCTGATCTACAACGGCTTGGACACGACGGCGTACAGCCCCGGCGCTCCCGCCACGCAGCCGCGCATCGGCGTGCTCGCTCGGCTGCGCGAGTGCAACGGTCAGGACTGGTTTCTCGATGCGCTCGCCCTCCTGGATTCGATGTGTGCGGAGCCATGGACGTGCGTGTTCGCCGGAGCCGGGCCGACGGAGCCCGCGCTGCGCCGTAAGATCGATCGGCTCGGGATCGGTCACCGGGTCGAGTTCGTGGGGCATGTGTCCGACCCGATCGCCTTCCTCAGAACGCTGATGGTGAGCGTGCACCCCGCGCTGTTCTCGGGCATGCCGAACGCCGTCATCGAAGCGATGGCCTGCGGATTGCCGGTCGTCGCGACCGCAGTCGGCGGCACTCCCGAAGCGATCGACGATGGGGACAGTGGCTGGCTGGTCCGGCCGGGCGACGTGGTGGGTACTGCCTCGCGCCTCGCGGAGCTGCTGCGCTCGCCCGATCTCCGCGCGCGCGCGGGAGCCGCCGCACGCGCCAAGGCCGAGCGGCAGTTCTCGTCGTCGACGATGGTGATGGACACCGAAGCGCTGATCGCCCGACTGTTCGCCGCCGCGGTGGAAAGAGCCGCCCTGTGACGCTGCCCGCTCCGAACCACGCCGAAGGACGGCCGGTGCGGGTGCTCCGGATCATCGCGCGGCTCAACGTCGGAGGACCGGCACGGCACGCCATCGTGCTTGGCGCGGGGCTGCAGCGTCACAACGTCGAATCGCTCCTGGTCTACGGATCGGTCGGGCCGGATGAAGGCAGCCTCGAGGACCTCGTTGCCGCGAACGGGTTGCGGGCGGTCAAAGTGCCCTGGCTCGGCCGGCGCATCAGCGCATGGGGCGATCTCCGCGCGCTGTGGGCGCTCACGCGCCTCATTTTCCGCGAGCAGCCGGACATCGTCCACACGCACACTGCGAAGGCCGGCGCCCTTGGACGCGTGGTCGCCACCGTCTTCAACGCGACGCGCCGGCGCGAGCGGCGCTGCGCGATCATTCACACGTTTCACGGGCACGTCTTCACCGGCTACTTCACGCCTGTCGTCAGCCGGGTCGTGCGCTGGATCGAGCGCGCGCTGGCGGGTGCCAGTGATCGGATCGTGGCGATCTCGAATATTCAGCGGGAGGAGATCTGCCAGCGGTTCGGCGTGGCGCCTCCCTGGAAGACGGAGGTGATCGAGCTCGGGCTGAATCTCGACACGCTGCTCACGCTCGAAAGCGAGACCAGCCTGCGGCGGGAGCTCGGATTCGGGCTGGAACACGTCGTGTTCGGCTACGTCGGCAGGCTGGTGCCGATCAAGGACCTGCCGACCCTTCTCCAGGCGTTTGCCCGCATTGTCGCCGACATACCCAACGCGCGCCTGATGTTGGTCGGCGACGGGGAGTTGAGGCACGCGCTCGAGGCGTTCGCCGCAGAGCTCGGGCTGGGGGACCGCGTGCGCTTCGCCGGCTGGCGCCACGATCTCTCGGCCGTCTACGGTGCGATGGACGCCTGCGTGCTCAGCTCTCGCAACGAAGGGACGCCAGTGGCGTTGATCGAAGCGATGGCGGCGGGGAAACCGGTGATCGCCACCGCAGTCGGCGGTGTGGAGGACGTCGTCACGCAGGGCTGTACCGGAGTGGTCGTGCCGCCTGGCGACGTGGCCGCGCTCGCGGACGCCATGCGGGGCCTGGGTGAATCGGAGAGCCGGCGTCGGGAATTCGGCCAGGCGGCTCGCCGGTCGATTGGCGCACGGTTCGGCGCGTCGCGGCTCGCGTCCGACGCGAACCGCCTGTATCTGCGGGCGCTGGTGGAGCGCCGACGTCTGCCGGCCTCACACGAGTGGGCCGAGCGCGCCGGACGCCGGCCACTACGAACGATTGGCGTCATCGCACGGCTCAACGTCGGTGGTCCCGCGCATCACGCGGTCGTGCTGAGCGACGAGCTCAAGGGGCGCGGATTCGAACCACTGCTCGTGCACGGAAGCGTCGATCTCGGAGAGGGCAGCCTCGAATATCTCGCGAACAAGCGGCGGTATCGCGTGATCAAGATTCCCCAGCTCGGCCGACAGATCCGGCCATGGGACGATCTGGAAGCGCTCTACCGCCTGGTGCGTCTGATGTATCGCGAACGGCCCGACGTGGTCCATACGCACACCGCCAAGGCGGGCACCCTGGGCCGGTTGGCAGCCTTGACCTTCAATGTCACGCGCCGGCGTCACCGCCGATGCGTCGTCATCCACACCTTCCACGGGCATGTGTTCAGTGGATATTTCGGCCCTGTGGCCAGCGCGGTGGTGAAGAAGGTCGAGCAGGCCATGGCGCTGATCTCGGATCGGATCGTGACTATTTCGGCGAGCCAGCGGCACGACATCTGCCAGCGATACGGCATTGCGCCCGAGGCGAAAACCGAGGTCGTCGAGCTCGGGATCGACCTCGATTCGCTCCTGACGCTCGAGCGCGATACCGCTCTCCGGCAGGAGCTCGGGTATGCGCCGGAGGATATCGTCTTCGGGTATGTGGGACGGTTGGCGCCCATCAAGAACCTTCCGCTGCTGATCCGGGCTTTTGCCCGGGTGGCGGTGAGCGTGCCGCGCGCGCGCCTGATGCTGGTCGGCGACGGAGAGCTTCGGGACTCGCTCGGGTCCCTCGTGCGCGAGCTGGCGCTCGGTCCGCTCGTGCGATTCACCGGGTGGCAGCGCAATCTGGAAGCGGTCTACGGCGCGATGGATGTGTGCGTGCTCACCTCCCGCAACGAAGGCACGCCCATGGCGTTGATCGAGGCGTTGGCCGCAGCCAGGCCGGTGGTGGCGACCGCCGTGGGCGGCGTGGTGGACGTCGTCCGCGATGGCGCGACCGGCCTGATCGTGCCGTCTCACGGCCTCGAGGCGCTGGCCGGCGCCATGCTGCGCCTGGCGCGCGATCCCGCCGAACGTCAGCGGTTCGGAGCTGCCGGCCGCGAGGAAATGGCGAGACGCTTCTCCCTCGAACGGCTCGTCTCAGAGATGTCCGGACTGTATCTGCGTGCCATCGCCGCGAAGCGAGGGCGACACAGCGCCCTCGAAGAGTGGCCCGGCTTCTCGGGTGCCTCCGAGAGCGAACGGCCCCTGCAGTGACTGCTGTGTCGAATCGCGCCAGCGACGTGACGATTCCCCGTCTCGCGGCGTGCCTTTCAGGCCTCGAATCGCTCCATGTGCGGCATCGTCGGTAAGCTCGCATTCGATCGGCAGACTCCTGTCGACGCACCGCTGCTCCTGCGGATGGCCGAGCAGATCAGGCATCGCGGACCCGACGATGGTGGCGTGTGGACAGACGGGGGGATTGGCCTCGGCTGCCGGCGGCTCGCGATTCTGGACCTCTCCGAGCGCGGCCATCAGCCGATGGCGAACGACGATGGGTCGATCCACATCGCGTACAACGGCGAGATCTACAACTTCCAGGAGATCAGACGCTATCTCGAGCGCAAGGGACACCGGTTCCGCTCGACGACCGACACCGAAACGCTGCTGCGTCTGTACGAAGAAGAGGGGGTCGACTGCCTAGGCCGGCTGCGCGGCATGTTCGCGTTCGCGATCTGGGACGCTCCCCGAGGCAGGCTGCTGCTCGCGCGCGATCGGCTGGGCAAGAAGCCCCTGGTCTACTATCAGGACGCGAACCAGCTCGTGTTCGCCTCGGAAGCCAAGGCTCTTCTGCAGGATCCCGTTGTTCCGCGGAAGCCGAATCACGAAGCGATCCACCACTTCCTCACTTACGGCTACGTGCCGGCGCCGCTCTGCGCATTCGAGGGATGGCGCAAGCTGCCGCCGGGCCACTACCTCATTGCCCAGCGCGGCCAGGTGAGCCTGCACCAGTACTGGACCCTGCGTTATCTCCCGAAGCGGCGTGGAACGGTGGACGCGCTGGGCGAGGAACTGGAAGCGCTTCTGCAGGAGTCCGTGTCGCTGCGCATGATCAGCGACGTGCCGCTCGGAGCGCTGTTGAGCGGCGGCCTCGATTCGAGTGTGATCGTCGCACTGATGCGGCGGCTGACGTCGGGTCCCGTTCGTACCTTCTCGATAGGATCGGATCGCAGCGACTACGACGAAAGACGGTACGCGCGGATGGTCGCGGAGCGATTCGAGACCGAACATCACGAGCTCGTCGTCCGGCCGGACGCGACGTCGATGCTGCCGCGCCTCGCGTGGCACTACGATGAACCCTTTGCCGACTCCTCCGCGGTTCCTTCGTTCGCCGTCAGTGCGCTCGCCCGCTCGTCCGTGACGGTGGCCCTGAACGGAGATGGCGGGGACGAGTGCTTTCTCGGATACCAGCGATATCTGGCCGTCGCGTTGGCGGCCCGCCTGGACCTCGTCCCGCGTGCGATCCGCCAGCTGTTGGGCCGACTCTCCGTCCACTTGCCAAAGGGCGGGCCTCGCTCGTCGAGCGCTCGGCTCGGGCGGCTGGCGGCGGCTCTGCTGCTGGAGCCGAGACTCCGCTACATGCGGTGGCTGACGTTCGACGACGGATGGAAGGACGGGTTGTATACGCCGGCGTTCGCCGCCGCGACGGAGGGCCACGATTCGTTCGCGCTGTTGAACGAGGCCTACGAGCGGTCGGATGCGCCGACCGTTCAGGAGCAGAGCGCTCACGTGGACCTGCAGCTGTACCTGCCCGACGATCTGCTCGTCAAGATGGACATCGCAAGCATGGCGCACTCCCTCGAGGTGCGATCGCCATTCCTCGATCACAAGGTGGTCGAGTTCGCCGCGAGCCTTCCCGCCGGCATGAAGCAGCACGGGGTGGTACAGAAGTACCTCTTGAAGCGGATCATGAAGGGCATCCTGCCGAAGCCGGTGCTTCGGCGGCGGAAAGCGGGATTCGCGATTCCGATCGACCATTGGTTCCGCCATGAGCTTCGAGAGATGGCGTACGACGTCTTGCTGTCCGACCGCGCTCGCGCCCGAGGCTACTTCCGGCCTGAGGTCGTGCGGCGATACTTGGACGACCATGCCGCGCGCCGTGGCGATCACCACGACCGGCTCTGGAGTCTGCTGATGCTGGAGCTCTGGCATCGGACGTTCATCGATGGCGACCCCGCGATCGTCGCGCCGCGAAGCTGATGAGCTTTCCCGGGCCGCGACGGCCGCGCAGGATCCGTTGCGAGCCGTTGCAGCCATGAGGCGAGCGAGCCGAGCGCTATGCTACCGGCGTGGGTGATCGTGGATATTCCCCCCACGCGGCGCGCGCAAGACGCTGTGGTGACGGCCGGCCTGAATCCGACTGGACACGCGCACGTCGCGCACGTCGCGCGCGGTGACGCGACAGCGGGAGCGTTCAATGGCAGCTGACACGCATGCTCCAGGATTCTCGGCGCTCGGACGCCTGCTCGTGCTCCGCGAACGGCTGATTGCAAGGGCCGCACTCGTCTGTGACTGGCAGCTGTTCGGCTTTGCGCTGCTATGGGTGATCTGCGGCGGTCTGCTGCTGCAGCTCGTCGTGCTGCCGTACCTGGCGCCGTCGCTGCACGCCGGACACGGACTGCTGAAGCGGGGCGATTGGGTCAGATTCCATCGCTTCGCGGTGAAGCAGGCGGCGTTGATCGCCGAGTACGGGTGGGGCCGCTGGGAGCTTCGACCGGCCGGTCTGTATCCCGCGGGAATGGCCAGCGTCATGTACGTGCTGTTGAAGCCATCTCCGTGGGCGGTGCTCCCTCTCAACGGGGCGCTGTTCGCCGTCGCCGTCGTCGCGACGCGGCGCACGATCGCGGCAATGGTCGGATCGCGCGGCGCGGCGCTCCTGGGTCTCGCGCCCTTCTTCCTGTTTCCCTCGTTCGTGCCCATCTGGGGGCAGATTCACAGAGACGTGACGACGGGTGCGGGCTTCTCGCTGACGCTGTGTGCGCTCGCGCTGTCGCGCCCGGCGGATGGCCGGCGATATCCATCGTGGCTGCTCGCGCTTCTGTTCGGATGCGGTATGGGCCTGGTCTGGCTCGGTCGCCCCTATGCGCAGGCGCTCGTGGTCGTTTCGGCGATGGCGTTCGTGGCAGTCATGGCCGTTACCGACCGCACGTACGGCCGGCGCATCGTCGCCCTGATCGCGGTTGGAGTGCTGCTGGCGGCCGTCAGCTTCACCGCGCGCGTGTCGAGGACCTCGGGCCTGCGCCTCGGACGATCGGCCACTCCCGAGATGATCAGAGACAAGGCCCAGCTCAGACACGAGGAGTGCCGGCCACTCCCGACCGGAGCAAGGGTCGACCTGGGTCTGTTTGCGTTGTGCGAGGAAAGGGAGCGTTTCAAGGAAAGCTACCAAGCTGCCGGCAGCGCGATCGACCTCGACGTGTCGCTCCGTTCACCGATCGAGTTCGCCCTGTATGTGCCGCGCGCCGTCGAGGTGGCTGTGTTCGAACCCGGGCCTGCGCGATGGGGCCGTTCCGCGTCGCCTATCGGCAGGATCGGGGTCTATCTCGTGCCCTTCGAGATGTTGACGGTCTACGCCGGCCTCTGCCTGCTCGCGTTCCGAGCCGCGCGCGGCCGGGTCCGGCGAGAAACCTGGGCCGTCATCGTCTTCTGTGTCGTGTACGGCGCGATCTACGTGTATGGTGTGCCCAATCTGGGCGCGTTGTACCGAATGCGCGCGTTTGCGTTCGCGACGATGGCCGGGGCCTGTATCGGCGCGATCCTGGCGCCCGCGTCCATCGCCCTTCGGCCGAACGCTCCCGAGGCAGCTACACTTGGGCCTTCTCGACCAGTCTGAAAAGACCTAGGCATGCGTGAGATGCTCCCGCTCGCGCTAGCGGCGTTCGTCGTGTCGCTGGCCCTGGTGCCTCTGTGCCGCCGGGTTGCCGTTCGATTCGGCATCGTCGCCAAGCCGCGCGCCGACAGATGGCACGGCAAGCCGACCGCGCTGCTCGGCGGCGCCGCGATCGCGCTGACGGTGCTGACGCTCCACGTCGTCTTCCTCGGTTCGACCGCGCTTCCCGTTCTTCTCTTGGGTGCCGCCGCGATCTTCCTGCTCGGGCTGGTGGACGACATCCGGTCGCTGAAGCCGACGACCAAGCTCGTGTTCGTGATCGCGGTGGCGTCGTTCTTCGTGTTCTTCGGCTATCGCCTGTCGTGGACCTCGTCGCTGACCCTCGACACGCTGCTGACCGTTCTGTGGATCGTCGGGCTGACCAACGCATTCAACCTGCTCGACAACATGGACGGGCTGTGCGCCGGGCTCGCGCTGATTGCCGGCTGCGGCATCATGGGCACCTTGGCGACCGAAGGCATGCTCGGGCCGCAGAGCGGCCACCTCGCGCTGCTGATGGGCGCCGCGGCCGGCTTCCTGGTCTACAACTTCCACCCGGCGTCCATCTTCATGGGCGACAGCGGAAGCCTGTTCATCGGCCTCAACCTGGCCGTCCTGACGTTGAGCTCGCCCGGCTACTCGCGCGCGTCGGCGAGCCTGATGTCGATCATGGCCGGTCCCGCGCTCATCCTGCTGGTGCCCATCCTCGACACGACGCTGGTCACCGTCTCGCGCATCCTGTCCGGACGGAGCGCCGCGCAAGGCGGGCGCGATCACTCGTCGCATCGCCTCGTGGCGATCGGGTTGTCCGAGCGGTACTCCGTACTCGTGCTCTGGTCGCTTGCCGCGCTCGGCGGCCTCCTCGCCTTGTCGCTGGACGCCTACGGCGACGATCTTCCGGGCCTGGCCGCGGCCCTCTTCGTGATCGCCGTCATCATCTTCACCGTGTATCTGGCCCACGTGCGCGTGTACGAAGACGACCGGGCCGTGCAGCGAAGCGGCCGGATTACCCCCTTCGTCGTGAACTTCGTCTACCGGCGGCGTCTGGCAGAGGTGCTGCTGGATCTGTGCCTCGTGGCGATTGCGTACTACAGCGCCTATCGACTGCGCTTCGGCGGAGACGAGTTCCGGCGCTACTTCCCGCTCCTCCTGCAGTCGATGCCGCTCGTGCTCGGCGTGCAGCTGATCAGCCTGTTCTTCGCCGGCGTCTATCGCGGCTTCTGGCGCTACTTCGGGATGATGGACGGCGTCGCGCTCGCCAAGGGGGTCCTGGTCGGGACGGTGCTGAACGTCAGCGTGCTGGTGTACGTCTACCGTTTCGAGAACTACTCGCGCGGCGTGTTCATCATCTACGCCGCGCTGCTGCTGCTCCTCCTCGCCGGATCACGCGCCTCGTTCCGGCTGATCAGCGAGTTCGCGCACCGCCGCAACCAGCACGGGCAGCGCGTGCTGATCTACGGCGCCGGCGACGTCGCCGCGAGCGCGGTCCGGGACATCCTGACGCGGCGGTCTGGGGGGTATCGGATGATCGGCTTCATCGCGGACGATCCCGCGATGCAGAAGGCGCAAATGCAGGGCTACCGGGTTCTGGGCAACTATCAGGTGCTCGTGCGGCTGATCGGGAGCGGCTCCGTCGACCTGGTGGTCATCACGCAGTCGGTGAGCGTCGACCGGCTCGACGAGCTCCGGCGAATCTGTGTGGAGCGCCGCGTGGCGCTCGAGCGCCTGCAGCTGGCGCTCGACAATCTGGTCGCCTCGTAACCCCGCCAGACGATCTCACATCCAGACGATCTCAGCGTCCGACGAGCCCTTCCACGGGGCTGCTCGCCGTCGCGTACGCCTTCCTCGGAATACGTCCCGCCAGATACGCCAGCCGCCCCGCCTTCACGGCGAGGTTCATGGCTTCGGCCATGGACACCGGATCGTCGGCTCCGGCGATCGCGGTGTTCATCAGCACGCCGTCGGCGCCGAGCTCCATCGCCAGCGCCGCATCGGACGCCGTTCCGACGCCGGCGTCCACGATGACCGGCACTTTCGAGAACTCGCGGATGATCCGGATGTTGTTCGGGTTCTGGATGCCGAGCCCGGACCCGATCGGCGCACCGAGCGGCATCACCGCGGCGGCCCCGGCCTCTTCGAGCTTGCGGCACACGACCGGATCGTCCGACGTGTAGGGCAGGACGACGAAACCTTCGCGCACCAGGATGCGCGTGGCGGCCACGAGCGCTTCGTTGTCGGGATAGAGCGTGCGCTCGTCGCCGATGACCTCGAGCTTCACCCAGTTCGACAGACCCGCTTCGCGCCCCAGGCGGGCCGTGCGCACGGCCTCGTCCGCCGTATAACAGCCTGCGGTGTTCGGCAGAATGAAATAGCGTGCCGGGTCGACGTAGTCGAGCAGCGATTCCTTGGTGCGGTCAGCGATGTTCACGCGCCTCACCGCGACCGTCACCATGTCGGATCCGGAGGCGGCGTGAGCTTGCGCCATCACCGCGTGCGACGAGTACTTCCCCGTGCCGACGATCAGGCGCGACGAGAAAGTCCGGCCGGCGATGACGAGGTTGTCCATGGCTCGATTCTATCGCACCGTTCCGCGCCGGCCCGCCGCCGCCCTCCCCGCGGTGCTGCCGCGGCCGAGAAGCGCTGCCGCCGCCGCGCGCACCGGGACGCCGATGAAGTCCGGCGCGCCCGACGTCAGCCGCCGCCGACGAAGTTCACGATCTCGACTGCGTCGCCCTCGGCGATGCTGGTCGTCTCGAAGGTCCCGCGTTTCAGGACGACCGTGTTGTGTTCGACGGCGACGCGGCGGGCGTCGATCTCCAGGTGCCGGAGCAGCTCGGCGATGGTGAGGGCGCCGGCGATCTCGAAGGGCTCGCCGTTCAGCGTAATCGTCACGTCGGGTCCGCCGCTTCCCGTCAGTCGGCCGCCTGGGCCGCGCTGCGCAGGGCGAGCGCGAAGCTGCCCACGGGGAGATCGGCCTGCAGCTTCACCGGCAGGCGCCGCGCGTCGGTCGAGATCCACGCGGCAATGTTGCTGCCCACCGGCTGACGATTGACGTCGAGGATGGTGATGCGCAGGTTCCAGGCGTTCACGCGCCCGAGAGGCACCGACACCATTTCGGGCGGCTGCACGTCGAAGTGCGCAGTGTAGAGCGACCCATCGTCCGCGACGGGAATGCTGATGCGCTCTCCGGCGCGCAGTTGACGTCCACGCAGCGCGTACAGCGTCGCGAGCCCATCCTGCACGTTCTGCGGCACCGCGAAGTCGTCCTTGTGCGTCACAGTGTCGCGGACCTCTATCTGGGCCCGGCGCGTGGACCGGTTGAAGACGGTCGTCGACGTCCGCTTCCGCGTCCCTTCTTCGATGTAGAGCGACGTCCGATGTGACAGCGTGGTGTAGCTGTCGAGCAGCGAGTCCATCTTGTAGTAGAGCGCGTACAGACGCGCGATGAGCGGCAGCGGCCGGCCCTCCGCGACGATGTAGTACGCGTTCGAGCTGGATGAGGGGCGCTTCTCGACCACGCGAGACGTGGCCGTCCCCGCGACGAGATACCCGGCCCAGGAGACGTCGAAGGTGAGCGTCTCTCCCACCTGAAACGGCACCGCCGCTTCCTGACGCGCCGATCCACCGCTCGGCCGAGCCGGTGCCCCGCCGCCCGGGCGAGCCGGTGCGGCCTGACCTGACTGAGTCTGACCCGCCCGGCGACTCGGCTGCGCCAGGAGGTGAGGTGTCAGCGTGAGCCCGATCGCGAGCGCGATGAGGGAAAAAACACGCATGGAGATATTCTATGGCGATACCTCTCATGACGCACACGACGCAGACTGCCTCGGCCCGGATGCCGCTCGGCATCCCTGGGTTCACCTTCGCCGACCTCCACGAGCCTGAGCGCCTGGCTTCGCTGTACGAACGTTTCTGTGAGGAGGTGCGCGCGGGTGACGCGGCCTTGTGGACCGAATGGGACGCCTACCGCACCGCCCCCGACGCTCCGCGCAGCCCGGTGGCGCTGTCGGCGCTCCTCGTCGCCATGGCGCCCCACGTCAGCCGTTTCGTGACCAGGCTGTTCGAGGTCGACGCCGCGACGTCTGCGATTCGCCAGGCTACGCGCGACCAGGACGATCTGTTCCGATTCAAGATCGACTTCGTGCGCAAGCGCGCGCTCCCGCTGCTCAAGGGCGACGTCCACCCCGCGCCGCAGCCCGAAGACGATGCGGTCGTGGCGCGCCTGCTCGGTTCGGCGCCAGACGGCGGCAGCGCCGACGTCGAACTGGCGCTCGCGCGCGTCGGCTGTGCGCTGCTCGATCGGGAGAAGACCGACAAGGACGGCCTCGCGCCGGATATGGACGCGCTCAAGCGCTGGTGCGCGGCGCGCATCCACGACCCGGCGTACGCCGGATGGGTGCTGTTCCGCTTCCCCGAGCAGCTCGATCCCTGGCACCTGGTCGAGGTCGAGCGGCCGCTGCCGAACCTCCCCGAACAGATGATCGGGCCCGACGAGCTGCTGCGCCGCCGCGACGGGTTCAAGCTGACCGACCTGCGCTGGACGCCGCGTGAGGTGATCAGCGAGGTGCACTACTGCGTCCTATGCCACGAGCGCGACAAGGACTCGTGCTCCAAGGGGTATCCCGACACGACCGCCAAGGGCCCGGCGGCCGACACGTTGACGCGCCGGATCGCGGTCAATGCGCTGGGCATCGAGCTGAACGGCTGCCCCCTCGACGAGAAGATCTCCGAGATGCACATGGTCCGGAAGCAGGGTGACGCGATCGGCGCGCTGGCGCTCGTCGCGATCGACAACCCGATGTGCCCCGGCACCGGACACCGCATCTGCAACGACTGCATGAAGGGCTGCATCTACCAGAAGCAGAGTCCGGTCGACATCCCGCACATCGAGACCGGTGTGCTGACCGACGTGCTCGCGCTGCCGTGGGGCGTCGAGATCTACGGGCTGCTGACCCGGTGGAACCCCTTGAACGTGCGGCGCCCTTACGCCCTCCCGTACAACGGCCGCAACGTGCTCGTCGTCGGCCTCGGGCCCGCCGGATACACGCTGGCGCACTACCTCGTGAACGAAGGCTTCGGCGTCGTCGGGGTCGACGCGCTGAAGATCGAGCCGCTCCCCGAGACGCTCGTGGGTTCGGACGCCGAGCCGCCCGCGCCGATTCGGAACTGGAGCGAGATCTACCGTCCGTTGGACGAGCGGGTGCTCGAAGGGTTCGGCGGCGTGTCCGAATACGGCATCACCGTGCGCTGGGACAAGAACTTCCTGACGCTGATCCACCTCACGCTGGCCCGCCGCCGCGGCCTGCGGATCTACGGCGGGATCAGATTCGGCGGCACGATGCCGATCGAAGATGCGTGGGGCTACGGGTTCGACCACGTCGCGATCGCCGCGGGCGCCGGGCGCCCGACGATCATCGACCTGAAGAACAACCTGATTCGCGGCATCCGCAAGGCGAGCGACTTCCTCATGGCGCTGCAGCTGACCGGAGCGTTCAAGCGGGAGGCGCTGCCGAGCCTCCAGGTGCGGCTGCCGGCGATCGTGATTGGCGGCGGTCTGACGGGCATCGATACCGCAACCGAGCTGATGGCCTATTACCCGGTGCAGGTGGAGAAGGTCCTCCTGCAGTACGAGACGCTCGTCGCGGGCATGGGCGCCGCCGCCGTGCGCGCGCTCTACGACGCCGAGGAGCTGTTGGTCCTCGACGAGTTCTGCGCCCACGGCCGCGAGGTCCGGGCCGAGCGCGCTCGCGCCGCGCAGGCGGGCGAGGCGCCGAACTTCATCGAGATGGTGCGCAGGTGGGGTGGCGTCACCCTCGCCTACCGGAAGCGGCTGATCGATTCACCGGCATACCGCCTGAATCACGAAGAAGTCGTCAAGGCGCTCGAGGAGGGGATCGCTATCGCCGAGAACCTGAATCCGGTCGAAGCCGTGCCGGACGAGTTCGGCGCGATAACGGCCATGGTGTTCCGCCGCGAAGGGGCCGCCCGAGAACAGTCGCCGGCGGCCGAAGCGGTGACGCTCCCCGCCAGGACCGTGCTCGTCGCGGCCGGCACCTCGCCGAACGTCACCTACGAGAAGGAAGCGCCCAGCACGTTCGCGCTCGACGCCAAGAAGAAGTTCTTCCAGCCGCACCGGGCCGAACGCGGGGCCGACGGACGGCTCACGCTCACGCCGCACGCCGACGGCTTCTTCACCTCGTACGACTCCGGCGGACGGTTCGTCTCGTACTACGGCGACAACCATCCACGCTTCGCCGGCAACGTCGTCAAGGCGATGGCGTCGGCGAAGGCCGGTTACCCGGAGGTGGTCGCCCTGTTCGCGGCGGAGCTCGCCGTGCTCGATCCGGCGGAGCAGCCGGCGCGCGACCGCCAGTGGCGGCAGCTGGTGGGCAGGCTCGACGAGGAGTTCACCGCGCACGTCGAACGGGTCGTGCGGCTGACGCCGACGATCGTCGAAGTGATCGTCCGGGCGCCGGCGGCGGCCCGGCACTTCCATCCGGGCCAGTTCTATCGTCTGCAGAACTTCGAGTCGGGTGCGCCGCGCGTCACGAAGGACGGACAGACGACGCCGCTGCTGATGGAGGGGATCGCGCTGACCGGCGCGTGGGTCGACAAGGAGCGGGGTCTCCTGTCGCTGATCGCGCTCGAGCTCGGCACGTCGAGCCGCCTGTGCGCCTATCTGCGGCCCGGCGAGCCGGTCGTGGTGATGGGACCGACCGGGACGCCGACGGAGATTCCCGAGAACGAAGATGTGTTGCTGCTCGGCGGCGGGCTGGGCAACGCCGTGCTGTTCTCGATCGCGAAAGCGATGCGTGAGCGCGGCAACCGGGTGGTCTACTTCGCCGGCTATCGAAAGGGCGAGGACCTCTTCAAGCGGGAAGAGATCGAGACGGCGACCGACCAGGTGATCTGGAGCACCGACACCGGCACTCCGATCGAGCCCGTGCGTCCGCAGGACGCGCATTTCCGCGGCAACATCGTCCAGGCGGTGCTGGCGTACGCCGCGGGCACGCTCGGCACCCCGGTCGTGCCGCTCCAATCGGTCGATCGGATCATCGCGATCGGATCGGACCGGATGATGGCGGCGGTGCGCGCGGCTCGCCACGGCGCGCTGGCACCGCTGCTGAAGCCCTCTCACATCGGCATCGGCAGCATCAACTCGCCGATGCAGTGCATGATGAAGGAAGTGTGCGCCCAGTGCCTGCAGCGGCACGTGGATCCGGTGACGGGCCGCGAGTCGTTCGTGTTCTCGTGCTTCAACCAGGATCAGGAGTTGGACCGCGTCGACTTCCCGAACCTGGCCGCCCGGCTGCGGCAGAACACGGTGCAGGAGAAGCTGTCGAACCTATGGCTCGACCACTTGCTCGAAGGGGAGGGGCTGCCTCACGTCTGAGGCGTCCGAGGCGTGTACGCGTCATCCCGCGTCCCTGCCCGATCCGTCCGTTTCTCTGCGTGACCCCGCCGCACGGGCGGGCAGGTCAGAGCGTGGCCGCGTACGCCGCCGCCCCCAGCAGTCCGGCGTCGGCGTTCAGGATCACCTTCACGGGCACTTCCGCGAGCAGGTCACGCATCGGGCCCTTCTCGAGGAACGCGCGCATGAAGCGGCCGTCGGTGAGCGCCGGCAGGATCTTCGGCGCGATGCCTCCGCCGATGAACACTCCGCCGGTCGCCATCACGCGCAGCGCGAGGTTGCCCGCTTCGGCGCCGTAGGCGTCGACGAAGATTTCCAGCGATTCGACGCACATCGGACAGCGCCGCCGGAGCGCGGCGCCGGTGATCGCGGCCGGCGCGTCGGGCGCGTCGGGGTCGATGCTGGCGCTGCACGGCGCCATGTGCGTCACCTCGAAGATGTTCAGCAGCCCTCGGCCGGCGATGACGTGTTCGACCTCGGCGCGGCCGTAGCGCCGCAGGAGCGATCGTAGCAGCGTGATGTCCCGATCGGTGCGTGCCGCCCAGTCGGCATGTCCACCCTCCGAGGCGGCGGGCACGAGCCGGCCGTCGACGTTGTGGAGGAGCGCCTGGCCGAGTCCGGTCCCTGCGGCGATCAGGGCGACGTTGCCGCCGCGGATCGCCTCACCTGCCTGCAGCACGTGGAGCTCGTCGCCCTCGAGCACCGGCACTGCGCTCGCCATCGCCTGCAGATCGTTCAGCAGCCTCACCCGGGGCACGTCGAGCTGATGCGAGACCGCCACTGCGTCGATGGTGAACGGCACGTTGGTCAGCTCGGCGACGTCGCCGAGCACGGGGCCGGCCACGCCGAAGCAGGCGCTCGACAGCGGCAGGCCTGCTGCGTCCTCGTCCTGGCCGAAGACGGCCAGCATGGCCGTGAGGCCAGGGAAGTCGGTCGTGCTGAACGCGCGTGTGTAGACCGCTCTGGGGCGTGCCGGGCGCACGTCGAAGACGCCGAGCAGGGTCTTGGTACCGCCGATGTCGCCTGCGAGAATCATGCGGCGACCGTGCGGCGGCACCCGCGTGAGAGTGTTGACATCACGTCTATTCTGCTTCATGTTTAGGCCGGCCCCCCGCGCTCCCTCGTCACGGAGGATGTTTGTATTCAGTGCAGCGTGACCAGCCCTCCCAACCGCTCGAGGGGCACCTCGTCGTCTTCACCGGAAAACTGAGCTCGCTCGGCCGCAAGGAGGCCCGTGCGCTCGTCGTCAGGCTCGGCGGAGCCACGGCGGACGACGTGTCCGTGCGGACGACGATGGTGGTGGTGGGTGGGGAAGGGTTTGCGGGGGGCGCGGCGACGAGCAACAAGCTTCGCCGTGTCGACGAACTGCGCGCGCAGCACGCGGCACAGATCGCCGTGCTGAGTGAAGACGACTTCTGCCGGCTCGCCGGGCAGCCGGCGCCGTCCGACTTGAAGCAACAGTTCCACGCGATGCGCGATCTCCTCGCCCGCTACCCGTCGCTTCGAGAGGATCAGCTCCGCTATCTGGTGAAGTACGGAGTCGTGAAGCCGGTCGCGCGCACCAACGCCGACACCTACTTCGCGTTTCAGGATCTGACGGTGATCAGGCAGGCGCACGAGGAGGTCAGCCAGGGCGTCCCGTTCCGAGCGGCCGTGCGGGCGCTGGTGGCGTCGCGCGACGGCCAGCTCGCGCTCGACTTCCGCCTTGACGCGGCGCCGGCCAAGATCCTCACGCTGCAACAGCGGCGCGCGCCGTCCTTGCCGCGCGAGCCGCGGCAGCCTCAGCGCAATCCGTCTCTCGCGGAGGAGTACTTCCACTCGGCATCAGCGCTCGACGATGGCGACGAGGCGACCAGCGCGCGGGCGGCAGGGCTGTACCGAAGAGCGCTCGAGTGCGATCCCGGCATGGTGGCGGCGCTGATCAATCTCGCGAACATCCACTACGCGCACGACGAGCTGGCGGAAGCGCAGGCGCTCTACGAGCGCGCCATCGCGCTCGATCCCGACTTCTTCGAGGCGCACTTCAATCTCGGCAACATCCATCACGACCTCGCAGAGTACGAGGAGGCGCGGGCCTGCTACGCGGCCGCGCTCGCGCAGAACCCGCAGTACGCGGACGCGCATTTCTATCTCGCGGTGACGCTCGAGAAGCTCGGCCTCTCGCAGGACGCGAGGCCGCACTGGAAGGCCTACCAGCAGCTCGCGCCCAACGGTGAGTGGGTCGAGCTCGCCCGGGAGTTCTCCGAGAACTGACCGGCGCTCTCCGACGAACTACGGAGAGCGCGCCGTCGTCAGCAGTGACCGACAGCTGAATGTGTGCTGGACGCTGCGACTAGTAGCCCGAGTACGGCTCGCGCTTCTTCGGCGTGCGGCGGAGCTTGAAGAACTGGCAGTCCGGGCACCACGCGTCGGGATTGAAGCTCGTCCCTGCGAGCGGCAGCACATCCCGATGTCCGCAGCATTCCGGACCGTCTTCGGGAGGACGCCGCCAGCGGCAGGACTTGAACTTGATGACCGCGGCGGAGACCGTCGGGGTGTCGGCCGATGCCTCACCAGGGGGCGACGTAGAAGGCGAATCCGACATCCGTTTCTATTCTAAGCGAACGCCAACGGACTTTTCCATGCTCGCCCAGGCGTGGCGTTCGGCCGGCGCGACGAGCGTGATCGCATGTCCCGACTCGTCCGCACGCCCCGTGCGGCCCACGCGGTGCACGTACGTCTCCGGCGAATCCGGCAGCTCGTAGTTGATCACCGTGTGGATGCCGTCGATGTCGAGCCCGCGCGCGGCGATGTCGGTCGCGACCAGCACCTTGTAGCGTCCGCTGCGGAATCCTTCCACCGCGATCCGGCGCTCGTCCTGCGTGCGGTCGGCGTGGAGCGCGGTGCAGCGAATGCCGGCGGCGGCGAGCCGCCGGGCGAGACGGTCGGCGCCGATCTTCGTTCTGGAGAAGACGAGCACCGGCCCTTCGGGACGACGGAGATGTTCGATCAGCCAGTCGAGCTTCGCGGACTCCTCGACCACTTCGGCGCGGTGCGTGATCGACTTCGCGGCCCGGCTGCGCTGTCCGACCTGGATGTATTTCGGCGTCTTGGCGATCTCCAGGGCCTGCCGCACGATCTCGTCCGGCATCGTGGCCGAGAAGAGCAGCGTCTGCCGCTCTGCGGGGAGGGCCGAGATGATCCGCCGCACGTCGGGCCAGAAGCCCATGTCCATCATGCGGTCGGCTTCGTCGAGCACGAGCAGCTCCACCCCGCTCAGGTCGGCGTTCTGCTGGCGCATGTGATCGATCAGCCGGCCGGGTGTCGCCACGATGATGTCGACGCCGGCCTTGAGCGCGCGCTCCTGCGGGCCCATCTCGACACCGCCGTACACCGCGGCGCTCGTGACTGTCGTGTGGTACGACAGGCCGTGGATCTCGTCTTCGATCTGCACGGCCAGTTCGCGCGTGGGCGCCAGCACCAGCACGCGGCTGCGGCTCGCCCCTTCAGCGGACGCCGCGTGCGGCGTCGCCTCGGCAGGTCCGGAGCCGGCAGCGGGCGTCGCGGCGTCGGCGGCGCTGCGCGCGAGCAGCGTCTGGAGCATCGGGAGGACGAAGGCCGCGGTCTTGCCCGTGCCGGTTTCGGCGCAGGCGATCAGATCGTGGCCGGCGAGCGCCAGCGGAATCACCGCGCTCTGGACCGGACGGGTTTCCTTGAACCCGAGATCGCGCACCCCTTCGAGGAGCCGGCCGTCGAGGCCGAGGGCATTGAAGGTGACGGGTGCGGTGTCGCAGGCGACCGGCTCGAGTGACGGTGACGGCTGCGAGGGGCGTGGCGGTTGCGCCTGGCGGTTGCCGGCGCGACGAGGGCGTGGTTGCGGCCTCCGGCTTCGATGCCGTGAGGACTCGCCTGGTCGGTCAGTTGTCTTGGAATGCAAAACGTTCTGGCTAGCGCGCCCGGAAGGTGATGATGCCTCGTACCGGATCGTAAGGGGAGACGCCCACGGTCACGCGATCGCCGGGCACCACCTTGATACGGAACCGGCGCATCCGGCCACTGAGCTGGGCGAGCACTTCATGGCCGGCGTCGCACTGCACGCGGTAAAGCCCGCCGCTGTGGACCGCAACCACGGTGCCCTGCATGTCTATGAGGTCGTCCTTGCTCAATCGCTAGCTTTCCTTTCAGATCAATGGATTAGAGACAAACATTGTGCCACACGAGCGCCCGGTTAGCCAGCGCTGACCGCGAATGGTGGCCATCAAAGCGCTTTGACGGCCTCTTCGACCGTCCTGGCGTTCCCTTCGTAGTCGTCGCCCGTCAGCCTCATCGGAGCCCCGAACGCCACCCGCACCGCTCCGGGCACCGCCATCTTCCACGTGTGGTGCAGCACCTTGTCGAGCCCGTCGATCCGAACGGGCACGACCGGCACGCCGAGCCGCGACGCGATCATGCCGATGCCGGGGCGGAACCGATCGATGGCCCCGGTGTCGGTCCGCTTGCCCTCGGGAAAGATCAGCACGGAATAGCCGCTCTCGAGCACGTCGCCGATGTATCGCAGCGTCTGCCTGGCGCCCGCCTCGCGCTGGGGCAGCGGAAACGCGTTGAAGAAGAGCGCCGCCAGATAGTAGTTCAGGCTGTTCGTCAACCACGCCTTCCGGCCGTACTGCTCGGGGAAGAAGTGCGGCTTGAAGAACTCCTTCGCCATGGCCGGCGCGACGCGGTACCGCAACCGGGCCGGCAGCGCGGAGAGGATGACCGGCGTATCCATGTGGCTCTGGTGGTTCGCCGCGAAGATCACCGGCTCGGTGATCCCGGCGATCCGGTCGAGCCCGTCGACGCTGAGGTGCGCGAAGATCCTCGCGAGCGGCAGGATCCACGTCGGCAGGCTGACTCTTCGGACGATCTGTGCGAGCCGGCTGCGATTCCAGGACGGGAAGTCCACCGGTTCGGCCGCCGGCGCTCCGCTGTCCGGCGCCCGCTCGACCAGGGTCTTCAGGTCGGCGACGCTCCGTGCCGCTGCGAACGCGCTCTCGTCGATCCGGCCTCCGAACGTGTCCTCGAGCGCCACCATCAGCTCCACGCGCTCGAGCGAGCTCAGCCCCAGTTCCTCGATCGTGGCCCCTGGTGCCACATGGTCGCGGCCCGCGTACTTCGCGATCAACGCACTGAGCGCGTCGGCACCCGCGGCCACGTGCCTCGGCACCTCGCCGCCTTCCACCCACGCGCGAATCACCGCGCGTTTGAGCTTCTTCGTTCCCTCGGTGCGCGGCAGCTCCGGCTCCGGCCATGCGACGGCGCGCCTGATGCGCTGGTGGTCGGCCAACGTCGCGTTCGCCTTCCTCACCACATCGTCGATCTGCACGCCCGGATCGAGCACGAGGGCTGCGTGCACGCGTTCCTCGGTGCCGCCCTGCCTGGCGCCGACGACGGCCGAGTCACGGACACCCGGGATGAGATTCAGCACCCCTTCCACGTCTTCGGGGAAGACGTTCAGGCCCTCGGGCGTCACGATCATTTCCTTCTTGCGCCCGCGGATGAAGACCTGGCCGTCAGGTCCGATCTCACCGATGTCGCCGGTGTGGAACCACCCGTCCTCGAAGGCGCGCGCCGTTTCATCGGCTGCGTTGAAGTAGCCCTGGGTAACGTTTTCGCCCCGGACGAGGATCTCTCCGTCCGGCGCCACCTTCACCTCGACGCCGGCGATCGCCTTGCCGACCGATCCGCGCCTGGTGCCGAACGGATGATTCAACGTGACGATCGGCGCGGTCTCGGTCAAGCCGTAACCCTGCACCACCGCGAAGCCCAGGTCGCCCCAGAATTTCTCGAGCGACGCGTCGAGCGGCGCCGCGCCGACGACGAAGGCCCAGAACTTCGCGCCGAAGATCCGATGCACGTCGCGATGCCGCCACCACCGGGCGGCGATCCGCCAGATGGCGCCGGCCGCGCCGCCTCCGGGAGGGCCCGGCAGCGCCGCACCCGCGCTGGCCGTGCTCGGCGCGACGCGCGACGCATGTTCGCGCAGTACGTCGAGGATCTTCGGCACCGACACCAGGACGGAGATGCGGCGCGTCCGAATCTGCGCCGCGATGTCGGCCGGGTTGTAGCCGCGCATGAACACGACCGTCCCGCTCAGCATCGGCGGCACGAAGGTCGCCATCGCCTGTCCGAACATGTGGCTGAGCGGCAGGAGGTTCAAGAACCGGATCGGAGCGAACGGCGTCGCCCACTTGCGATACTTCGCGACCTCGCGCTCGACCGGGACGATGTTCGCGAGCACGTTCTTGTGGGTGATCACGACCCCCTTGGGCTCGGCCGTGGCTCCAGAGGTGAAGATGATCTCCGCCACGTCGTCGCGGGTCAGCTCGACCACGGGAGGGCTCGCGGTCGACCGCCAGTCCAGCTCATGCAGAGGCCAGAGCTGCGCGACGTCCACTGCGCCGATCGGCGGAACCTCGTGACCCACCAGAACGACCCGAGCCTGGACGATTGCGGCCACGCGTTTCAGGAAGTCGGGTGACGAGCGGTAGTCGATCGGTACGACCACGACGCCCAGCAGCAGGCAGCCCCAGAACGCGACGATCCACTCCGGCCGGTTCTCCGAAAAGACGACGACCTTGTCGCCTTTGGTCAGACCGGCGGCGTGCAGCCGGGCGGCAAACGCGCGCGCGGCTCTGGCCACGTCCTCGTACGTGTACGCGTGCGCGCGGAACGAATCGTCGTGCACTACGAAGACGCCGCGCGAGCGGGAAAGATCGTCGAAGAAGTCGATGAGGGTGTCGCGGCGCACCTGTGAATTATGATGGATGCGAGCACCAACCTCATGCGTCCCGCCCATTTGTTCTTCGCAGCAACCCTGACGGCGGCCATCGTGCCGCCGGTTTTCGCACAGGAATCCGGACCCGTTTGGCCGAAGCTCTCTCCGGCCGAGCGGACGGAGGCGCTGCGGTTCGGCGACGATTTCAAGCAGTTCATCGGCCGCGCGAAGTCGGAGTCGGCGTTCGTGCGCGAGGCCGTGCGGATGGTCGAGAGCAACGGATTCCGGCCCTGGCCGGACGCGCCGCAGCGCGGCGACGCCGCTCCCGGATCGCGCTGGTACGCCGTCAATCGCGGCCGGACGATCGCCGCCTTCGTCATCGGCACCGATCCGGTCGCCAGCGGCACGCGTATCGTGAACACCCACAACGATTCGGTGCGTCTGCAGCTGAAGCCGAAGCCGTTTCGCGACTCGTTCGACCTCGTGCTGCTGGACACGACGACCCACGGGAGCCTGAAGAACTATCAGTGGGTGAATCGTCCGCTCGCGCTCATCGGCCGTGTCACCAGGATGGACGGGACGATCGTCGACGTGAACATCGGACACGATCCGTCCGACGCCGTGCTGATGATCACGGACCTGGCTCCGCACGTGGACAACGATTTTCGCGAGCGCAAGAACCGGGACGTGATCCAGACCGAGGAGCTCGATCCGATTCTCGGCCTGGTGCGGGACGCGGCGCTCGGCGCGCTCCAGAGCAAGTACAGCCTGGTGCCCGAGGACTTCCTGTCGGCCGATCTCCAGATCGTTCCCGCGCAGATGCCGGTCGACGTCGGGCTCGATCATCAGCTCGTCGCCGCATACGGGCACGACGATCGCTCCAACGGATTCGCCGCGTTTCGCGCGATCACCGACGTGAAGGCGCCGCAAAAGACCGCCATCGCCTACGGCGTGAACAACGAGGAAGTGGGATCGTGGACGACGGGAGTCGAATCCGAGTGGTTCCGCACGCTGCTGGCCGAACTGATCGCCGCGCAGGAGCCTGCCTACAACGACCTGCTGCTGCGCCGCGCGCTGCGGGCGTCGCAGGCGCTGGTGTCCGACTGTACGACGGCGCTCGACCCGGGCTTTCCGCAGCCGTACCTGCCGAACAGCTCCGCGCGTCTGGGGTGGGGGCTGGTGGTGAAACAGTACGGCGCGGGCCGGCAGTCAGATGCCGAATACTTCGCGCAGATCCGGCGGATCTTCGCCGACTCGGGTGTGCACTGGCAGGTGCATGCGTATCGCGCCGGATACGGCGGCGGTACGATCGCGCAATGGTTCGCGAACGCCAACATCGACGCCATCGACGTGGGGATCGGCATCCTGAGTATGCACTCGCCGATGGACGTTTCCGCCAAAGTGGATCTGTGGGAGCTCTACCGCGGGTTCAAGGCATTCTGGGCGGCAGCGCCGGCAGCGGCCGGCGCGCGCTCCAACCGCTGACGTGGTCTAACGGAACATGCGGATCTTTCTGACCGGGGCCACCGGCTACGTCGGCAGTGCCGTCCTCGACGCCCTCTTGAAAGCCGGCCATCAGATCACGGCACTCGTCCGCGACAGCGAGAAGGCGGCTCGCGTCTCGGCCAAGGGGGCATCGCCGGTCATCGGCGACCTCGCACGCCCCGAGTCGTACCGGGCGCAGGCCGACGCGCAGGACGGCTACGTGCACACGGCCTTCGACCTTGCGTCGGACGATGCGGCGCTCGACAGGACGACCGTCGAGGCGCTGCTCGCCGCGGCACGGCGGCCACGAGGGAGCGGCGGCGCGGCGGCGCCGGCGCGGTTCGTCATCTACACCTCCGCGCTGTGGGTCGTCGGCTCCGCGCCGAAGCCGCTGGACGAATCGGCGCCGACACATCCGCTCGCGCTCGGGCGGTGGCGGGTGGACATCGAGCGCGAGCTCCTCGATGCCGCCGGCGATCAGCTGCGCACCGCCGTGGTCCGGCCGGGACTCGTGTACGGCGGCAGCAGCGACGGACTGGTGGGCGAGCTGCTGAAGTCTGCGGCCAACGGGCTCGTGCGTGTCATCGGCGACGGCACCAATCGCTGGCCGCTCGTGTATCACCGCGACCTCGCGGACCTGATCGCGCGCGTCGCCTCGCGGCAGGACGCCTCCGGCGTGTTTCACGCCAACGACGAAGGCGACGAGCGGGTCAACGACATCATCGCGGCTCTCAGTCCGCATCTCGCGCATCGGCCCGACGTGCGGCACGTTCCGATCGAGGAAGCGCGCACCAAGATGGGCCTGCTCGCCGACGCGCTCGCTGTCGATCAGGTGATCCGCAGTCCTCGCTCGCGCGCCCTCGGGTGGACGCCAGGCCTCAGGTCGCTCGGCGGCAACGCCGCCCGCGTGCTCGAAGAGTGGCGCGCGGCCCGCGCCTGACTCCGGACGACCGCGGCCCGCTGGCGGCCGCTCCGCTCGACTACGAGACGGAGCGTTCGCGCGCGGCTTCGCGTTCGCCGTCCAGCGGCGGCGAGGTCATGGCGGTGCCGCTCTCTGGCCGCTCGCGCGCGTCGACCGGTGTTTCGTCCGCCAGCTCACCCGCCACCACCGCGTCGATCAGCCCGTACTCCATCGCGCGGGACGCATCGAGATAGAAGTCGGTGCGCTTGGTGTCCTTGATGATCTGGCGCAGCGGCTTCCCGGATCGGACGGAGAGGATGCGGTAGATCTGGTCCTGCATCTGCTTGAGGCGCTCGAGGTGCTGCGCCGCGGCGCTGGTCGACTGCCAGCCGGCCCACTTCGCCGGCTCGTGAATCATGATCCACGAATGGGGGAACGCATGGCGGCGTCCTTCGCTGGCCGCCTGCAGCACGACCGAACCCATCGAGTACGCCATGCCCTGCACCACGATCGTGACCTCGATCCCGCGGCTCACGAGATGGCGAATGGCGTCGTGGATGGCCAGTCCGTCGGTGACGTTGCCGCCGGCGCTGTTGACGTAGAGCGTGATCGGCCGCGTGCTCTCCGAGGCGAGCTCGCGCAGCCGCTCGATGACGCTGCGCGCGACGTCCTTCTCGATGTCCCCGATCAGGTAGACGTCTCTCAGCCGCTCTCCCTGCTCGCGGCGTAGCTGGGCGCGGACGGCATCGATGAGCTCGGCGATCATCCGATCGGTCAACTCTCCCATACCGCGATTATCGCACCCGATCCGAGCTCGGCCGGAGGCGCGCCGGCGGGACGATCAGTC
>JBFXAT010000020.1:0-64201 GCA_050183995.1 Vicinamibacterales bacterium | reverse complement strand
GAGGCCCTCTCGGCGGCGTACCCGGCTGAGGACGTCTCGCTCTATCTCACGACGCTCGTGTGTCAGGACCCCGAGTCGTGGTCCGGGCTCGTCGATCGGCCGGAGGTGATGCAGCCGGCGAGGGCCTGAACGCGGTCGGGGATGCGCAGGTCGGTCGTCCTCATCACCGGCGCGGGCGGCGAGATCGGCCACGCCCTCGTGCGCGGCCTCGCGGAGGCAGGCGCGAACATCGTGACGATCGACCTCAATCGGCTCGACGCGCGCCTCACGCCGCTGGTCTGCCGCGAGTTCACCGGGTCGATTGTCGACGCAGGGCTGCTCGAGCGGCTGCTCGCCGAGTTCGAGGTCGACTGCGTGTTCCATCTCGCGGCCCTTCTTTCCACGCGCGCCGAGTTCACGCCGACGACCGCGCATCGCGTGAACGTCGACGGGACCTTGAACCTGCTCGAGTTCGCGCAGAAGCAGGGCGAGTCGCACGGACGCGCCGTCGTCTTCGTCTATCCTTCGTCGATCGCCACCTACGGCATCCCCGATTTGGCGACCAAGATGCGGGCCGGGCGCGTTCCTGAGGACGCGTATCCTCATCCCAAGACGATGTACGGCTGCAACAAGCTGTACTGCGAGGAACTCGGGCGCTACTATGCGAGACACTACAAGCAGCTGTCGGTGGACGTCGTTCCCCGTGTGGACTTTCGTGCGCTCCGCTTCCCGGGACTGATTTCGGCGACGACGCAGCCGTCTGGTGGAACGTCCGACTACGCGCCGGAGATGATCCACGCGGCGGCGCAAGGGAAGCCCTACGCGTGTTTCGTCCAGCCGGACACGACCATTCCGTTCATGGCGATGCCGGATGCCGCCGCGGCGCTCCAGACACTCGCGGCGGCGCCGCGGGAGCGGCTGACGCGGACGGCGTACAACGTGGGCGCCTTCAGCCGATCGGCGGCCGAGATCAGGGCCGTGGTGACGGCGGCGTTCCCTGGTGCCGAAATCACGTATAAAATCGATGCGAAGCGCCAGGACATCGTGGACTCGTGGCCGGCGGAGGTGGACGACTCGACGGCGCGGGCCGACTGGCACTTCTCGCCGGAGTACGACTTCGAGCGCGCCTTCCGTGAGTACCTCATCCCGACAATCGGCAACTACTACCGCTCATGACATCTGTTACTGCCTTCGCGCCAGCCACCGTGTCGAACGTCGCGTGCGGGTTCGACGTCCTCGGATTCGCCCTCGACGAGCCTGGCGACGAGGTCACGGCGACGTTGGCTCCGTCGGGCGTCCGCATCGACCGCATTGACGGGGATGGCGGCCGGCTTCCGCTCGACGCCGCGCGCAACACGGCCGGCATCGCGGCGCTGGCGCTCCTCACCAAGCTCGGCGACCCACGCGGCGTGACGCTCACGATCCGCAAGGGCCTTCCGCTCTCGAGCGGACTCGGCGGCAGCGCGGCGAGCGCCGCGGCGGCCGTCGTGGCGGTGGATGCGCTGCTGAGGGCCGGCTCGTCCCGCGAGACGCTGATCGCGTGCGCCCTGGACGGCGAGCGGCTCGGCGCGGGCTCGGCGCATGCGGACAACATCGCGCCGGCGATTTGCGGCGGCTTCGTGCTCGTCCGCCGTGCGAACCCGCCGGACATCGTGACGCTGCCCGTCCCAGCAGGCCTGACGGCCGTCGTCGTGCATCCGGATCTCGAGATCGAAACGGCCAAGGCGCGCGCGCTCCTCGGCGACACCGTGCCGCTCCAGGACGCCGTGCGGCAGTGGGCCAACCTCGGCGCCTTCGTTCACGCGCTGCACACCGGCGACTTCGCACTTCTCTCGCGCTCGCTCGAGGACACGATCGCCGAGCCGAGACGCGCACCGCTCGTGCCTGGCCTGGCGCTGATCAAGCGAGCGGCCGTCGAGGCCGGCGCGCTCGGCAGCAGCCTGTCGGGCTCCGGACCTTCGCTCTTCGCGCTCTGCCGCGGAGAGGAAACCGCCGCGCGCGTCGCGGAGGCGATGGCTGGCGCCGTACGGACGCTCATCGGCGGCGAGCCGCAGACCTTCGTGTCGCGCATCTCGGGCCAGGGCGCGCGCATTCTCTCCACATGCGCTTCGTAACCACACGTAGCCCCCTTCCACCTATCGGGGAGGCCGGCTCGGCGGATGCGTCCGCGCGTCCCGTCAGTGTGTCGCTTCGCACGGCGATGCTCGAAGGCCTGGCGCCGGACGGCGGACTGTACGTGCCGGAGTCGATCGACGTATGGCGCGACGCTGAGCTCGCGCGGCTGCCGGATCGCACGCTCACCGAAATCGCCTACCGAGTGCTGCGCCCGTACACGCGCGCAGAGCTCGACGCGACGACGTTCGAGGCCGTCGTCGTCGAAGCGCTCAATTTCCCGATTCCCCTGGTCGAGGTGGAGCCGCGAGTCTTCGCGCTCGAGCTCTTCCACGGACCAACGCTCGCGTTCAAGGACGTCGGCGCGCGCACCATGGCGCGTCTGATGGCGTCGGTGGACACCGGCGATCAGCCGCTCACCGTGCTCGCCGCCACCTCCGGCGACACGGGCAGCGCGGTCGCGCACGCCTTCCACGGCGTTCCGCACACCCGCGTCGTGATCCTGTACCCGGACGGCCGCGTCAGCCCTACGCAGGAGGCGCAGCTGACGATGTTCAACTCCGAGGATGGCAACGTCCGCGCGTATGCGGTCGACGGCAGCTTCGATGAGTGCCATCGCCTGGCGAAGGAGGCGTTCGCGCGTCCGGATGTGCGACGGCACGTGCGGTTGACGTCCGCCAACTCGGTGAACATCGGACGCCTGTTGCCGCAGATGGTCTACTACTTCCACGCGGTGGCGCTGGCATCGTCCATCGCCCCGCAGGCGCCGGTCGTCGTGTGCACGCCGAGCGGCAACTTCGGCAACTTGACGGCCGGCCTGATGGCGAAGCGGGCCGGTCTTCCGATCCGGCGGTTCGTCGCGGCGACGAACGCCAACGACGTGGTGCCCGAGTACCTGGGCACCGGCACGTTCACGCCGCGGCCGTCGGTCCAGACCATCGCGAACGCGATGGACGTGGGGAACCCCAGCAACTTCGAGCGGATGCGATGGTTGTACGGCGACAGCGTCGACGCCATGCGCGCCGATATCGTCGGCTGCCGCTACGCCGACGACGCCGTGAAGGCGACGATCCGGCGCGTGTACGAGGAGCGCGGATACCTGCTCGATCCGCACAGCGCCATCGCGTACCTCGGCGTCAAGGATTACCTCGGAACGGCTGACGCACGGTCCGGAGACGAGCCGATTGGCGTCTTCCTGGCGACAGCTCATCCCGCGAAGTTCGGCGAGATCGTCGAACCGGTGCTCGGCCGTCCGATCGAGATGCCGGCGGCGCTCGCCGAGATCGTGGAGCGGCCGCGTCACGTGCTCAAGATCGGCGCGTCGTTCGAGGCGGTGCGGAGAACGCTCGACGCATCCTAGCGCCGGCCCCATGCATCCTGGGTCAGCCGAGCTCCGGTATCGGGACGACGTCCTGCGGGAGCTCGAACGCCACGGGGTCAGACCGACTCCGACGACCGCCCCCGCGCTCGTCCGCGGGTTCGTGAGAGAGCTCTACAAGTTCGAGATCCGCCGCCTGCGCGAGCGGATGCTGCGCGGGGACTTTCCGCGGCGCGAATACGCGGCGCGCGTCGAGGCGCTGCGTGCGGCCTATCCGGTACTCGCGCTCCTGCCGGCGCAGTTCCTTGCCGAGCCGCCTCGTGGCGATGCCTCGCCGTCCATGGACGACACCGGTCAGCTCAGCGGCTGAAGATTCAGGTCACACGGAGGTGGGCGCGCGCCGCCCCCTGTGGCGAGTGTTCAGACCCCGAACTCCAGCCGCACGTGGCCGGCGATCGTATCGACGTCGGCGGTTCCGTCGACGGTAATCGCCGGCTCGTCGGCTTCAGGCTCCTGAAGCATCGCGAGCTGGTCCTCCAGCAGAGCCGGGCCCGCGAAATGTCCGCGGCGGCTCGCCAGCCGTTCGCGCAAGACCTCCCGCGGCGTCCTGAGATACACGAAGCGGATCTCCCGCAAGTCGCCCCGCAGCCTGGCGCGGTGCTCGCGTGAGAGCGCCGAGCAGGCCATCACGAGTTGGGCGCGGCGTGCGACGGCCGCGCGCAGGACAGCGTGCAGCGCGTCGAGCCACTCGGCGCGACGCTCGTCGTCCAGCGGCTCGCCGCGGGCCATCCGGCTGACGTTGTCGGGGGAGTGATGGTCGTCGGCGTCGACGAAGGTCCACCCGAGCCGGGACGCGAGCGCCGCCCCAGCCGTCGACTTGCCGGATCCGGCCGGGCCCATCAGGACGATCACCAACGCTGCGCCTCCACCACTACAATTGTCTCCCACTTGTGACGAGCCACGTACCGTTCCGGAGCGCGGACGACGAGGCGACGCTCGCCGTCTACCAGGAGCTGCGGCGGCTCGCCCGGGGCTACGTGAGGCGCGAGCGTGACCAGCAGAGCCTGCAGGCGACCGCGCTGGTACACGAGGCGTACCTCCGTCTGGCGAGCTCCACGCCGGTCTTCAGCGACCGCCGTCATTTCATCGGGATTGCCGCGCGGGTCATGAGGCAGGTGCTCGTCGATCGGGCGCGATCGAGAGGTGCACAGAAGCGTTGGGCCGGCCTCGATCGCGTCTCCATGACCGACGCGCTCGTCCGCGCCGTCGAGGCCGATGCGATGCTGCCAGCGCTGGACGAGGCGCTCGCACGGCTCGAACGGATCGACCCGCAACAAGCGCGCATCGTCGAGCTGCGATATTTCGCGGGACTCGACGTGGAAGAGACCGCTCGCGCGCTCGACGTCTCGCCCGCGACGGTCAAGCGCCGCTTCGCGCTTGCGCGCGCGTGGCTGTTCCGGGAGCTGACCGGAGGCGGACGGTGACGACCGAGCAGTGGCGGCGCGTGCAAGCCCTCTTCGAGCGTGCTGTCGATCTCGACATCGGGACCGATGCCGTCGACGCGTGGCTTCGCGACGAAGCGGCCGACGCCGAGGTCGCGCGCGAAGTGGCGTCGCTCGTCGACAACCATCGCAGAGCGGGACACTTTCTCGAGGCGCTCGCCCCTGACGCCGTCGCGGCCGCACTCGGCGACGACGAAGAGGAGCTCCCGGGCGGTTCGCGGCTCGGACCGTATCGCCTCGAACGGGAGGTGGGGCGGGGCGGCATGGGGCGCGTCTACCTGGCCGTCGACACGCGCCTCGGACGGCAGGTGGCGCTCAAGCTGGTGCCGCGGCGGCTGAGCGCTGATCCTGGGCTGCGCGAGCGGCTGCGGCGCGAGGCGCGGGCAGCCGCTTCGCTGGTGCACCCAGGCATTTGTACCGTGTTCGCGCTCGAGGAACTGGAGGGCGAGCTCGTGCTCGTCTCCCAATACGTCGAGGGGCGCACGCTTCGTGACGAGATTGCGAGCGGAGATCGGCCCACGCCGGTGGCGCTGCTCGAGACGGCGCGCGGACTCGCGGACGCCCTCGCCGCCGCTCACGCCCGCGGCATCGTTCACCGCGACCTGAAGCCGGAGAACGTGATCCGGTCCGAGAACGGAGCGGTCACGATCCTCGACTTCGGGCTCGCACTGCTCGCCGGCGCGGCGGACATCGACGCGGAGCGCGTGACGACACCGGGCACGATCGTGGGCACGCCGGCATACATGGCGCCCGAGCAGCTGCAGGGCGGATCCGTGGACGTGCGGACGGATCTCTTTGCCTGGGGCGTGCTGGTGTACGAGTACGCCACCGGCGTTCATCCGTTCGCGGCGGACTCGCCGATGGGCATCGCCGCGCGGATTCTCGAAGCGACACCTGCGCAGCTCAGCGCCGCGCGATCCGATGTGCCCGAAAGCGTCGCGTCCACTGTCGATGGCTGTCTGAGGAAGGACCCTGTCGACCGGCCGATCTCGGCAGCGGCGGTTCGCGACGCGCTTCGCGCCAACCACCCAACCGATCGGTCCCGTGGCACGCCGCGTCGGGTCGTGGCGAGTGTTGACGCACGGGTCTGGTGGCGCGTCCATCAGCTCGCGGTCATCGGCCTGTACGCCGTTGCCTCGACGGCCGCCTGGCTGCTGAAGGAGTGGGAGCCGCGGTTTGGACTGGGCGCGTTCGTGCTCGTCGGGATCGGCGCCGCGGTCGGCTCGATCTTTCGCGGACACGCGCTGTTCACAGAGCGGATGCTCGCGCGTGGAGAGCGGCGGGATGTGGCATCGTTCTCGATCGAGCGCAGGCGAACCGACAGGGCCACCACCGCGGTGGATCTGTCGGCCGCCGCCGCTCTAATGCTGGAAGGGCTGTTGGTCGTCGGAAGCCGACCCGTGGCCGGGTTGCTCTCGATGGCGCTCGGCATCGGAATCGCCCTCGCTCGACGCGTGGTCGAACCGTCGACGGCGAGGAGCGCGTTCGACAGTTGACCGGGCGCCGCGGGCGCCGACGCGAGGTGAAGGATGCGAGCTGTTGCGATTGCCCAGCCCGGCGGGCCGGAAGTGCTCACGGTGGTCGACCGTCCCGAGCCGGAATGTGGACCGGGAGAAGTCCTCGTGCGGGTGGCCGCCGCGGGTGTGAACCGTCCAGACGTCCTGCAGCGGCAAGGGCGCTACTTGCCGCCGCCCGGCGTGTCCGACCTCCCGGGTCTGGAGATCGCTGGAACGATTGTCGATGTCGGACCGGACGTCGCAGGATGGTCGCGGGGCGACCGTGTCTGCGCGCTGGTGGCGGGAGGGGGCTACGCGGAACGCTGCGTCGCGCCAGCCGTGCAGTGTCTGCCGATACCGGACGGCCTCGATCTGGTGCAGGCCGCCGCTCTGCCGGAGGTGATGTTCACGGTCTGGAGCAACGTGTTCGAGCGCGGCCGGCTCGCGCGTGGTGAAACCATCTTGATCCACGGCGGGTCGAGCGGCATCGGCACCGCCGCGATCCAGCTCGCGGTCGCACACGGGGCGCGCGTGTTCGCGACCGCGGGCACGGCGGAGAAGTGCACCGCGTGCGAAGCGATCGGAGCCGCGCGGGGCATCAACTATCGGGAGAGCGACTTCGTCGCCGCGGTCCGGGATCTCACGGACGGTCGCGGTGTCGACGTTGTGCTCGACATGGTCGCCGGGGACTACCTGCAGCGCAATATCGACGTCCTCGCCCCGGACGGCCGCCTGGTACTGATCGGCCAGCTCGGCGGGTACCGATCGCAGATCAACACGATCCCTATCCTGCAGAAGCGGTTGACCATCACCGGCTCCACGCTTCGGGCTCGCTCCGTCGAGGAGAAGGGCCGCCTGGCGCGGGAGGTTCGCGCGCACGTCTGGCCGTTGCTGTCGAGCGGCGCGGTTCGGGTCCTCGTGCACGCGAGCTTCCCCCTGGTGCGCGCGGCCGAGGCGCATCGCGTGATGGAGGCGAGCGAACACGTCGGGAAGCTGGTGCTTCTTGTAGAATCCTGAACGGTCATGAGAACGATGGTTCCAATTGCGATGCTCCTGGCATGTCTCGCATGTCTCGCGCCGGCGTGCGGCGGTGGCGGCGAGTCCAAGGCCGGCAGCGGGGAGAGCGGCGTGAGCGACATCACCAGTCTTCAGGTGAACGACGTCAGGACCGGCAGCGGTGCCGAGGCCACGAGCGGCAAGACGGTCAGCGTCCATTACACGGGCTGGTTGTACGACGGCTCAGCCGCAGATCATCACGGGGCGAAGTTCGACAGCTCGCGCGATCGCGGAGAGCCGTTTGAGTTCCTGCTCGGCGCGCGCCAGGTCATTCAGGGATGGGATCAAGGTGTCGCCGGGATGAAGGTCGGTGGCCAGCGGACGCTGATCATCCCGCCTGGCCTGGCCTACGGCAGCCGCGGCGCCGGGAGCGTGATTCCGCCCAACGCGACGCTGGTGTTCGACGTCGAGCTCCTCGGCGTTCGCTGAGCGGCCGGGCGTCGCACGAGCCGCAGCGTCTCGCCGGTGCCCTCAGCCTGGCCTCACTCGATCGTCGCGCTCCAGCACCGGAATTTCCGGCTGATCTGGATCGGGCTGCTGCTGTCGTTCTCCGGAACGTCGATGCAGAACGCGGCCCTGCTGTGGCACGTGTCGCTCGTCGTTCCCCCGGAGCAGAAAGCGCTCGCGCTCGGCATGGTCGGCCTGTCGCGGGTCGTGCCGATCGTCGTGTTCTCGATGGTCAGCGGCGTCGTCGCGGACGCGGTCGATCGGCGGCGGGTCATGCTCGTCACACAGTCGCTGGCGAGTCTCGTGTCGCTGGGTCTCGCCGTGGAGACGTTCACGGCAGCGCCGCGCGTCTGGCCGATCTACCTGCTGTCGACGCTCGGAGCCGCGGTCGGATCGTTCGACATGCCGGCGCGTCAGGCGCTGGTGCCGACGCTCGTGCCACGCGAGCACCTGCCGAACGCGATCACGCTGAACACGATCATGTTCCAGACGGCGTCGGTGGTCGGTCCGGCGGCGGCCGGCCTCGTCATCGCGTCCTGGGGCGTTGCGGGAACCTACCTCTTCAACGCACTGTCGTTCGGCTTCGTCATCCTCGCGCTGCTGCTGATGCGCGGCGTCGACGGCCGTCCACAGGAGGGCGCGCGGGACGACGTGTCGGTGGCCGCGGCACACTATGTATTGCAGTTCGTCTTCCGCTCACCGCTCATCCGGTCGACGATGCTGCTGGATTTCTTCGCGACGTTCTTCGCGTCGGCGACGGCGCTGCTGCCGATCTTCGCGCAGGACATCCTCGGCGTGGGCGCCCGTGGCTACGGGTGGCTGTTCGCCGCACCCGCTCTCGGAGCCTTCGTCACGAGCCTCGTGCTCGTGCCGACCGCCGGCCGGATCCGGCATCGAGGCGGCGCCATCGTGTGGTCCGTGTTGGGCCACGGCGTCGCGACGGTCGTCTTCGGCTTCTCGCGGATGTTCTGGCTGACGTTTCTCTGCCTCGGCCTGATTGGGGCGACCGACACGGTCAGCACCGTGCTGCGAAACATCATCCGGCACCTGGAGACGCCGGACAGGCTGCGGGGCCGCATGACCGGCGTCAACATGGTCTTCTTCCAAGGCGGGCCGCAGCTCGGCGAGCTCGAGGCGGGAGCCGTGGCGAACGCATTCGGCGCGCCGATATCAGTGATCAGCGGGGGGATCGGATGCCTGATCGCGACCGCGTGGGTCGCGCTCGCCACGCCGCGGTTGCGGCACTATCGGGCCGACGATGGCACCAATCTCACCGCATAGTGGGAGCGAGGTGCCGAGACGGTGGGACAGTGGGTCGTCTTGCCGGAGGGCAGGCGCGGGCCCGGACCCCTCCGGCATTGCCTCCGCGTGACGGCGGAACTGCGAGGTCAATCGCGCCGGCGATTCTCCCATTCACGCTCCGCGTCGATGCGGCGCTTGTTCTCGTCCTCGGTCGTGTCGCCGATGTAGGTGCGCTCGCCGCCGGTTTCGGGGCCGAGCACGTCGCCTGGCTGGGCGCGTCCCCCCGGATGGGGGCTCGGCTCCGACTCGCGAGCCGTGACGCGCTCACGCTCCTGTTCGCGCGTCGCCTCCGGCCCGGAGGTCGGCGGATACGCAACGGTGCTCTGATAGGCGCGGTCTCCCATGCGATCGGGGCGGACTGCCGCTGCACCCCACCAGTCAGGCTGCCTGTAGTCGGGCCGGTTCCAGGCGGCGGAGAACGGGTCGCCGGACGCGTAGGTGACCGGCGTGGCGCTCGCGGCCGCGCAAATCGCGTCGTTGGTTTGACGGATCTCCTCGGGGCTCAGCTGTTCGAACCGGTCGCGGTCGAACCCCGGGAACCGATCGATGCGCTCCTTCGGAATGTCGATGACCAGTGCGTCGCGGTCGTCGTCGAGACGCGCGTGTCCGATGGGGACCAGGAAGTCTTTCGACTTGAACCAGCCGCCAGAATCGACCACCACGTAGTACGGTCGCAGTGAGTCGCGATCGACGACGAACCCTTCGACGTCGCCCAGTGTTTCGAATGCGTCGTTCCGGACCTTGAGCCCGTCGAAATCGAGATCGGCTGCCTGGACGTCGCTTGCGTCCACGTACCTCAGCCAGGGAAGCGGATGATCCACCAGTACCTCCGGTTTCTGCGCATGCGGGCGCACTCCGGTGCACAGCAAGATCGTCGCCGTCGAAGTATCATTTTTCGATGGACCTGTCGAAGCCGTCCGACGCCACGGCGTCCCCCGCGCTGCCGGAGCGCGACCGGATCGCCGATCGCTACAAGTGGAACCTGCAGAACATCTTTCGCGACTGGGACGAGTGGGAGGCCGCTCGCGCCGAGCTCGACCGCGCCATCGATCGGTTCGCCGGGTTGCAGGGTACGCTTGCCAGGGGAGGGGACGAGCTCCTCGCGGCACTCAGGCTCCGCGATCGGATAGGGCAGCTGGAGTACAAGGTGTGGTACTTCGCCTCCCTCTGGTACGACCAGGACCAGCGCGACAACGCCATCAACGCGAGACGCCAGCAGGTGCAGATCCTGTTTGCGAAAGCCGCGCAGGCCGCCGCCTGGTTCGATCCGGAGCTGTTGGCGATCCCGCTTGCGACCGTTCGAGAATGGCTAGAGGCCGACCCGGCGCTCGGCGTCTACCGGTTCGCTGTCGAGGACCTCTACCGCCAGCAGGAGCACGTGCTGGACGACAAGGGTGAACGGCTGCTGTCGCTCTCGAGCCGGTTCTCCGCGGCACCGTACGACGCCTACGCCGCGCTCTCGACCGCCGACCTGAAGCCACCGACGGTCACGCTCCCCGGCGGCACCGATGCGATGCTGACGTACGGGCAGTACCGCGCACTGCTCGCCACCAACCGGAGCCAGGACGACCGCGCAGCCGCCTTTCGCGCGTTCCACGGCGCATACGCCCAGACCGCCAACACCTACGCCGCGCTCTACAACAGCGTGTTGCAGCGGGACTGGTTCCACACGCAGGCGCGGGGCTACGCGACGACGCTCGAAGCGGCGCTGCACGGCAACAACATTCCGCCAGCCGTGGTCGAGAACCTCGTCGCGCAGGCGAAAGCCGGCACCGAACCGCTCCGCCGGTATCACCGGCTGCGGAAGGCGGTGCTCGGACTGTCGACCTACCACACCTACGACACGGCCATCCCACTGGTCGACTTCGAGAAGAAGTACCCCTACGAGGACGTGCTGGAGTGGCTGCCGGCCTCGGTGGCGCCACTCGGCTCCGACTATCAGCGCCGGATGCGCGAGGTGCTCCGCGGGCAGTGCATCGACGTCTACGAGAACGCCGGCAAGAGGAGCGGCGCCTACTCGGCGCCGGTGTACGGGTGCCAGCCGTACATGCTGCTCAACTACAACGACACCCTCGACGCGGTGTTCACGTTGGCGCACGAGATGGGACACTCGATGCACACCGTGCTCGCGCACGAGAGTCAGCCGTTCGTCTACGCGGGCTACACCATTTTCGTCGCCGAGGTGCCATCGACGCTGAGCGAGGCGCTGCTCCTCGCGTTCATGCTCGAGCGTTCGCGCGACCCTCTCGAGCGTGTCGTCCTGTTGCAGCACGCGATCGACGGCATCGTCGGGACCTTCTTCACGCAGGTGCTGTTCGCGGACTACGAGCTGCAGGCCCATCGGATGGTCGAGCAGGGCCAGCCGATCACGGCCGACGTGCTCGGCGATCTGTATTTCGGCCTGCTTCAGCAGTACTACGGCGACACGATCGACTACGACGAGCAGTCGCGGATTACCTGGGCGCGCATTCCGCACTTCTACAGCACGCCGTACTACGTCTACCAGTACGCCACCTGCTACGCGTCGAGCGCCGAAATCCTGAAGCAGATCGGATCGGCCGAAGGGTCGGATCGTTAGGAGGCCGTCGACCGCTACCTCGCGCTGCTGCGGGCGGGTGGAAGCAATCACCCGATGACGCTCCTGAAGAACGCAGGGGTCGACCTCAGCCGACCGGAGACGGTGCAGGCCGTCGTCTTGCAGCTCGATGATCTCGTGTCTCGGATGGAGGTGGCGGTCGCGGAGGCCGGCGCCTCGACGCCGGTCGCCTGATGCCGATGGCCACACCCCCTGTCGCGCACACGAATCCCCCGGACGCTCAGTTGCGCACGCTGCTCACCTCGGCGCGCACGATCGCCGTCGTCGGCGCGTCGAGCGATCCGATGCGCGCGTCGCACGGCATCATGTGGAAGCTGAAGCAGGTCGGCTACCGCGTCGTTCCCGTGAATCCGAACGAATCGGAAGTCCTCGGCGAGCGCGCCTATCCGTCGCTCGCCGACATCCCCGTTCCGGTGGATATCGTCAACGTCTTCCGTCGAGCCGAGCACACGCCGGCTGTCGCCGACGAGGCGGTGCGGATCGGCGCCAAGGCGCTGTGGCTCCAGTCCGGCATCTGGAATGACGATGCGGCGGCGCGTGCGGGCCGAGGCGGATTGGTCGTCGTGATGGACACGTGCATCGGGACGATGCACGCGGTCCTGCGCGTGCCGGCCAAGGGACAGCTCCCAGCGGAAGGACAGCCCTAAGCGCCGTTTGCCGCGCGGCGCATGCGGTGCGTTGCCAGGACTTCGGCCGCGGCGCGGCGGCCGCTCTCGACCGCCCCGTTCATGTAGCCCTGCCACCGCAGGCTCGTGTGCTCGCCGGCGAAGAACAAGTGGCCGCACGGCCGGGCGAGCCAGCCGCGGAGAGCTGGTGGAAACTGCGGATCGAACACGGCGTACCCGCCTCGGGCCCACGGGTCCGCCTCCCACTGCGTCTGGTGTGCGTGCAGCAACGTCGCCCGGCTCGCCCCCAGCCAATCGAGCGCCCGGACGATTCCGGCCACGCCTTCGCGGTTGATCAGGTCAGCCGTCGCGTCGCTCGCCGAGCCTCCTGCCAGCAGCGTCAGAATGCCTGGCGAGCCGCGCTGTTCCTCGTTGGCATCCCAACCAGCGCCGATGGGGAGCGGTGAGCCGAAGGCCTTCGGACGCCCAGGCATCCGCCAGAACCGCCGATTGAACTGCAGCAGCGTCTTGGTCCCTCGTCCGTACCGGAGCGATGCAATCGCCTCGTGCTGCTGCGACGGCAGCGCCGGGGTGATGGGAATGCGGCGGAGGAGCGTCGCGGGAATGGCCAGGACCGCGTAGTCGGCCTTCAGTTGAGAGCGGTCGCGGCCGTTGCGCAGGCTCGCTCGGACGACCCCGCCGCGCTGCGAGATCGCCAGGGCCTCAGTGGACGGGAGCAGGCGGTCGCCGAGACGTGAGGCGAGCGCGGTAGCGAGACGGTCGTTGCCGCCCTCGACGCGGTACATCGGGCCCGGCGCCGGCTGACCGCTCTCGGAAAACTGGTCGACGAGAGGGAGCAGCCCGAGCTCCTCGGGGTCGGCGAGGAAGAACCCGCGCATGCCGAGAGCCGTCGTCCGGAGCTCCGGGTCTGCGTCGATGTCGGCGAGCCACTGCGCGACGCTGCGGCGGGCGATGTCGGCCGCGATCGGCGAGTCCCACCGCCGCTCGGCCCATTGATAGCGCCGTGTCAAAGGGGCCAGCGACCGGGAGAGGCGGTCCCACCCACGCGCCGCCGACTTCGAGATCACGCGCACGCTGCCGTCGGCTTGCTCTCGAGCGTAGCCGAATCCGCCGCGCAGCACGCGCACGAGGCGCAGTCCGAGAGCGGCGGCGAGCGCCCTGATCTCGTGCTGATCCTCGTCGATGAGATCGGCCCCCGCCTCGGCATGTTGCGCCTCGGTGAATCCGTTCCTGATCGTCCAGACGCGTCCGCCGACACGGTTGCGCGCCTCGACGACGGTCACCGCGGCACCCACGTCCACGAGATCGCGTGCCGCAGCCAGCCCCGCCAGACCCGCGCCCACGACGAGGACCGAGACGCCGCTCAGGCTGTCGTCCCGTGCCACAGCCCCAACTCTATTGGAATCTGGGTATCGGCGCGTATAGGCCCAGCCTCTATAATTCCGCGTCTACAGTCGAGGTTGAACGGCCTCTGAACATCTCATTTCTGAGACTGGATTGCTGGACATGAACGTGGAACGGCTCAGCCGGGCGGCCGCGCGCCTCTGCCTGATCGTGGGGATCCTGGCCTTGGGCAGCGGGAGCGCCGCAGCTCAAGGGCACGTGCACGAGACGCAGCTCCCGGCGTCCGACCCGGAGCCGGGACGAGTGACCTTCAACCAGGCGCGGGAGCAGTACCAGATCAGGGCCGAGCGGGCTGGGGTGGTACCCGATATCGATGGCGTGTTGTCCGACGAAGCGTGGCGGACCGCGCCTGTCATCGACAGCTTCACGCAGCAGGAACCGGTCAACGGGCAACCGGCCACCGAACGGACGGAGGTGCGGATCCTGTACGACTCCAGCCATCTCTACATCGGGGTGCATGCGTTCGACTCGGCGCCCGAACACGTCATCGCGACCGAGATGCGGCGGGACTCCGACCGCCTGTTCGACGAGGACAACTTCGAGGTGATCCTCGACACGTACCGGGACTCGCGGTCCGGCTACATGTTCGTCACCAATCCGCTCGGCGGAAAGCTCGAGCAGCAGGTGTTCGAGGAGGGAGGGGGTAACGCCCGGGGCTCGGCGTCGAACATCAATCGCGATTGGAACGGCGTCTGGGACGCTGCGGCGCGGCGGACGTCCGACGGGTGGACGGCCGAGATCGCCATCCCCATGGTGACGCTGCGCTCACCCGACGTGGCGGTGCAGACGTGGGGCATCAACTTCATGCGGAACATCCGCCACAAGAACGAGCTGGTGTTCTGGGCGCCGATCCCCAAGCCGTACGGGCTGACACAGGTGAGTCTCGCCGGGACGCTCTCGGGCATGACGGATCTGAACCGCGGGCTCGATCTGCGCCTCAAGCCGTTCATCGTCGCCGGCGGCCGGCGGTCACGGACGGGGGCCTCGATTACCGACGCCGGGCTGAAGGACGTGGGGCTCGACCTGAAGTACGGCCTCGGCTCGGGGCTGGCGCTCGACGTGACGCTGAACACCGACTTCGCGCAGGCGGAGGTGGACACCCAGCAGGTGAACCTGACGCGGTTCGCCATTGCGTTCCCGGAGAAGCGGGATTTCTTCCTCGAGAACTCAGGTCAGTTCGCCGTGAGCACCCAGGGGCTGGAGCGGCTGATCGATCTGTTCTTCAGCCGCAGGATCGGCCTCTCGGACTCGGGCCAGCCCATCGGCATCCGTGGCGGCGCACGCCTCAGCGGCAAGGTCAACGGGCACAACATCGGACTGATGGATCTGCAGACCGAACACGCCGACGGCCGTCCGGCGGACAACTTCCTGGTGGCGCGCTATTCGAAGGATCTGGCGCGGCGGTCGAAAATCGGCGGGCTCGTCATCAACAAGCAGACGATGGACTCGACGCGCTTCAACCGAACGGTCGCGGTCGATGGGCTCTTCATGCCCAACCGCAACTTCTCCGTGCACTCGTTCATCGCGAGGACGGCGACGCCCGGCGTCACGACGGAACAGACGGCGTTCCACAGCCGGATGTTGTACCTGGACACCAAGTGGCAGACCTACGCCGAATACACGGACATCGGCGACAACTTCAACAACGAGGTCGGCTTCACGCCGCGTACGGGCATCCGGCAGACCAAGCTGCACCTCGAGCGAAATCCGAGACCCGGCGGGCGCATTCGCGTCCTCGAACCGATGATCAACGTGATCTACATCACGGATCAGCACAATCGTCTGTTGACGCGCCGCATCCATCACATGCTCGGGACGCGCTTTCAGAACGGGTCGTACCTGAACTTCGTATGGAACCGGTGGTTCGACCAGATCGACGTGCCGTTCCAGCTGCAGACCGTCACTGTGCGGCCCGGCACCTACCGCTTCGACGAGGTTCAGATGGTCTTCAACAGCAACCCGGCGAGACGCTTCTACGAGCGGATGACGGTTTCGCCGCAGACGTTCTACGGCGGCACACGGCTGGACGTGAACGCCGCCGCCGGGTTGCGCGCCGGCAGCCGGACGGCGGTCGAATACGCCTTGACGCGCAGCGACGTCGATCTCCCGGTCGGCGCGTTCGTGGTCAACCTGCACGTGCTCCGGTTCGACTACGCGATCTCGCCGGCCATGACGATCCGGACGATCTCGCAGTACAACTCCCTCACCAGGCAGCTCTCGACGAGCGTGCGCTACAACTTCATCTACCGCCCCGGCAGCGACCTGTTCGTCGCGTACGACGAGCTGCAGGCCAATGCCTACGGCCTGCCCCAGATTCGGAACCGCCAGCTGGTGGTCAAGACGACGTTTCTCGTGTCGAGGTGACGCGGCGGCCGGGTCGCGGGCGGTGCAGCCGCCAAATGCCGCTCAGAGCTGTCTGATGGAGTAGCCGCGGGCTTTCAGCATCGCGAGCAGGCCGTCGCTGCCGACGAGGTGCGCCGCGCCCACGACCACGAATGCGGGCTTCGCGCGGGCGAACAGCGCTTCGAGCTTCGGCATCCACGTCCGGTTGCGCTGAACAAGGAGCCGGTCGTACATCTCGGGCTCGCTCTTCAGCTCCTGAAGCACCATGCGCTCGACCGCGGCGGCGTCCCCGGACTTCCAGGCCTCGGCCATCTCGACGACCTTGTCCTTGCTGGTCGCCAGCTCGGTCAGCGCTTCGGACAACATGTGGTCCTGGAGCGGCATCGGCATCTGATCGAATTGATCGACTTGATACTCGAGCGTCTCCAGTCCCTGGACCTGCATGCCTCGTTGGAGGGCGCGATCGTAGAAGTGCCGATCGATGCCGAGATCGGCGGCGAAGCCAGCCTTCTGCCATTCGAGGCTCTGAAGCGTGAGCGCCAGCGCCCAAGGCTTGAAGAGCTGCAAGGGTTCCAGCGGGAGCCCCAGTTCGGCCACCTTCTCGCGCACGCCGCTCATCGTCTTCGGTGAGACGACGGCCTCGAGCTTCTGTCCGGCGGGCATCATGCCTCGCGTCAGCAGCTGCATCTGCGACTGTGGCGCCAGCATCTCCGCCATGTCGAGCTCCTCGACCAGGAGATCGCTCGCGGCGAACGCCTCTTCGAACGCCGGGGCCAGCGGGTAGTACTCACCGGAGAGTTGGTGGATGGAGCCTCCCAAGAACAGCCTGCCGCCCTGCGGGCCGGTGGCCTCCCACAGGAAGCTCGGACCGGCGGCGAGGCCGCGGACCGTGAGCAGCAGCGCGAGCGCCGTGGTGCATGCCCAGCGCGTTCGCGACGTGATGAGCGCTCGACGATTGGGCACTCAGCGCCCCCCGGAGGCGCGCGTGTTGCCTTCCGCCCCGCCGCGCTGCCGCATCGCCGCTTCGATCTCGTCCACGCCGCGGGGAAGCTCCGCGGACAGGTTTCGCACGCCGGACGCGTCGACGACGAAGTCGTCCTCGATGCGGACCCCGATGCCGAGGTACTTGGACACCGCGGGCTGGACCTTCTCGATCAGCGCAAGATTCGCCGCCGTGCGCGGCAGCGCATCGAGCGCCTCCTGGCGGATGTAGAGACCCGGCTCGATGGTGAACGTCATGCCGGGTTGGAGCGCCGTGTTCCGGTCGCCGACGTCGTGCACGTCGATCCCGATGAAGTGTGAAGTCGAGTGCGTGAACCACATCCGGTACTGCTCGCCCGAGGTATCGGTAATCAATCCCAGCTCGACGAGCCCCTGCTTCAGGACGTCTACCGTACGCGCGTGGATCGTCGCCAGGGTTGCGCCCGGCTTTGCCGCGTCGATCGCCGCCTCCTGGGCGCGCAGGACGAGCGCGTAAATGTCGCGCTGAGGAGCGGTGAAGGTCCCATTCACTGGATAGGTGCGCGTGAGGTCGGACGCCTGATAGGCGAAATTGGCGGCGGCGTCGACGAGGAGGAGGTCTCCGGCCTCCAGTTGCCGTGCTCCCTGCGGATAGTGCAGGATCGTCGCGTTCGGTCCGCTGCCGACAATCGACGGGTACGCGGGCGACACCGCGCCTCGCGCCCGGTGCACCGCTTCGATTGCCGCCTTCACCTGATATTCGAACACGCCCGGCTCGGCCGCGTGCATGCCGGCGATCTGCGCCTCGATCGAGATGGCCGTTGCGGTCTCGAGCATCCGCAGCTCGTACGGCGTCTTGACGATGCGAAGGTCCGTCAAGAGCGGTGTGGCGTCGATCGGCACGAAGCCCACATGGCGATCGCGAAGATCACGAAGGAGCCGCTGGGGCGGCGCGGGCAGGTCCGCGGGCCCCGCGCGCTCAACGGCGAGCGCCAGCCGCGCGCGGCCCTGGCCGAGCGCGGCGAAGAACGCCGAGGCGTCCGCTTCGTCAACGAGATTCGCCCACGTCCGGCGGCTCAACATGGCGGCGAGGAACGGTTGGAAATCGCGCGTCGAGAGCACCGTGGCGACGCCGGATCGCTCGCTGGCCTCCTCGTGGGTGAGCGAGCGTCCGCGCCAGTGTTCGAGCGCGGCGTCGCGGTCCTTCACGAACAGGAACTCACGGTGCGAGGCGTTGCCCGGCATGAGCACCAGCGCCGTGTCCTCCTGGGTGATCCCGGTGAGGTAGTACAGGTTGCTGTCCTGCCGGTATTCGTAGTCGACGTCGCCCGAATACACCCGCGGCGGGGCGCTCAACAGGATCAGCATCGACTCGGGGCCCAGCCGCTCCATCATGCGCGCGCGGCGGGCCGTCAGATCGTCGCTGAGCTCGCTGGCGCGTACGGCAGGCGCCGCCGCGAGAAGCAGGCAGGCGAGGGCGGCGAGACAGGTGCCCAAACGGAGCGCGCCGCTGGAGCCGTCTGCGCGTGGCACGATCGAATTATACTGGCCGGCGTGAGCTGGGCTTCGACTTTCACCCGCTTTCGGCCCGGGCGCGTGCCCCTGGTCGGGCCGATCGCGCTGCTGGTCGCCGACTGGTCGCGCCCGCAGAAGGGGCGCGGCGCGATGTTCATTCCGGCGCTGCTCGACCGGCTGAGCGTCGTCCACCCCGCTCTCCCCACCGCCGTGTTCGTCCCGGCGGGGCTCTACCTGTTCACCCGCTCGATGCGGAACGGCTTCGGCGCCGGTGCGAGCCTGTTGCTGTATGTGGGTGGACTGCTCGTGTGGTCGCTCTTCGAGTACCTCGCGCATCGCGGCTCGTTTCACCGGGAGCCGAAGACGGAAGGGCAGCTCGCCTTTGCGTACCTCATGCACGGTGTCCATCACGCGTATCCCGACGACTCGCGGCGCTGGATGATGCCGCTCACGGTCAGCGTGCCGCTCGCGGTCGCGTTCTACGCGCTGTTCGTCGTGGCATTCGGACGCTACGGCGCCGGGCTCTTCGCGGGGTTCGTACACGGCTATCTCACCTACGATCTGCTGCACTACTTCATCCATCGCGGGCACATGCCGACGAGCGTGGGTCGATTCCTGCGGCGGTACCACCTCGCGCACCACTTCGCAAGACCGGATCGGCACTTCGGCGTGTCGTCGCCCCTCTGGGACCTGGTCTTCCGGACGCGGTGAGCGCCAGCGTCGGCGGGCCCGGGGGGCTCGCATTCAAAGCCTATGAAATCGAAGAGCTCGTCGACGTCTATTTCTTTCGACGTCTCGGGATCGTCCTGGCCTGGGCTGCCCGCGCGGCGCGGCTGAGCCCGAACGCCGTCTCGATCCTCGCGGGCCTTGTCGGGATGATCGGCGGGGCGCTGCTCGCGTCGGAGGCGTACGACTGGCTCGGCGTCGTGCTGGTGTTCGGATACGGCGTCCTCGACTCGACCGATGGCCAGCTGGCGCGATTGACAGGGCAGACGAGCGAGTGGGGGCGCGTGTTGGACGGCCTGGCGGGATACGTCACGCACATCGCGGCGTACGTCGCGATCCTCGTGCGCGCGCTGAACGCCGGCGACAGCGCCTGGGTCATCGTCGCCGCGGTCCTGGCCGGCGTCGTGACGATCGTCCACGCCCAGCTCTACGACTACCATCGGACGTCGTATACGTCGGTGGTGGTCAAGGGCCGCCCCAGCCTGGTGTCGTCCGCCGGCCGCTCACGAGGCGCGGTGGTCGCGCTCTACGAGCGGATGCAGCGTGCGGTGGCAGGTCTGCACCCGGATGTCGAGGCCGCGATTGCGGCGCGCGCGGAGGGGGGCGTGGTCGCCGACGGCGATCGCCGCCGCTATCGCGAGCGCTTTCTCCCGATCATGCCAGCATGGAACGTGTTCGGGGACAACGTCCGCCGCTTCGGCATTGCGGCTGCGGTGGCCGCCGGCCACCTCGAGTGGTTCTTCGCGTTCGTGCTGCTGCTGAACCTTCCGCTCGTCGCGGTGTGGGGGTGGCAGCGGCGGGCCGATGCGCGATTCCTCGAGGAGGAACGCGCGCGCCGGGTCAGGGCCTGACGTTGACCCGCAGGGCGCGATCCAGGTCCGGCTTGTACATGAGGAAGATGGCCGCGACCATCGCCAGCGCCGACGCCACGATGGCTGCGTACACGACGCGCAGGCCCGTGCCGAGCGACACAGCGAACGCGGCCGCCGCCATCGATTCCCGCCGGAACAGCAGGAACACCGCCGCGGCGAGGCGCAGCACCGCGGATCCGCTGTCCTGACCGGCACGGACGACGGCGAGCTCGATCGGTTTGGTGACGACGAAGAACTGCGACGTTTGATGTGCCTTCCTGACCATCGACATCGCCCAGAGAAGGATCGTCGGCGCGCCGATCAGCACGAGCGTCGCCAGCGCGAATCCCGCCATTCCGAAGCCCTGGCGCCACCAGCCCACGCCGGCACCCGCGAGGGCGAGCAGGTGCGTCGCCTGGTCCACGGCTGTATCCAGCTGCTCGCCGAACGCAGACTCGCTCATCGTCAAACGTGCCATCTCCCCGTCGATGCCATCCGCAACCGATGCTCCCCAGTAGAGCAGCGCTCCGGCGATCATCGTGCCGTGCGTCGTCTGCGCCATGAACCAGGCGCCGACGGCCCCGAGCATGAACGCGAACCCGGTCGCCATGTTCGGCGACAGACCCAGCAGCAGGAAGACGTAGCTGAAGACGCGGCTGACGCGGCGGTGAATGTGTCGCGAGAGCCAGCCGTCGCGAGGCTTGCCCGAGGCGCGGAGCAGCGTCCAGGCCGAGCGGTGCCGGGCGCCGATCGTCGCGACGTCCAGGACTGCGCCTTCCGGGACGGAAATGTCGATCGGTGCGCCGTCCGAAGGACCGGCGTTCCACTCGAGCGGTTTCCGGTTTGGCGCCCAGTGCAGCCGGGCGCACGGAGGCGCGGTCTCGAGCACCTGGCCGAGTGCCTGCGTGATGGCGGCTCCGGCCGGAACGCTCAGGCTCGCGACGATGTGTGTGGGAGCGTCAGGCCCGGGAATGCCTCCGAGCCGGCGCGCGACGCGGAAGTTCCGTTCGACGAGAGGAAGGCCGAGGAATCGGATGCCGCTGGGGGAAACGATGACGCGGAAAGGGCGCGACCCGTGAGAGCTGCCGTTCATTCGCGAACGGTTGCGGCTAGGATCGAGACAAGCATGTCCGAAAGTGTCACACAAGCCACGCTGTCGCCGCAAGCGACGGTGACACTGGTCCCTGTCGATACGCCACGCCTGCTCCGGCGTTTCGTCGAGGTCCCGTACGAGCTGTACCGCCAGGATTCCCACTGGGTTCCTCCGCTCCGCCGTGACGAGCTCCGGCGTCTCGACCGCAGGCACAATCCATTTCTCGAGCACGCGACCATGGCACTCTGGGTTGCGGAGCGGGCGGGCCGGACCGTCGGCCGGATCGCCGCCATCGAGGACCAACGCCACAACGAGACACACGGTGAACGCACGACGTGGTTCGGCTTCTTCGAGGCGATTGACGATGAGGTCGCGCGTCCGCTGCTGGACCGCGTGGACGCGTGGGCGGCCGGGCGGGCGAGCCACGACGTGCGAGGGCCGGTGAGCCCGTCGCTGAACGAGACGGCGGGCCTGTTGGTCGACGGCTTCGACTCGGAGCCCTACATCCTGATGCCGTACAACCCGCCAGGCTACGCCGCGTTCATCGAAGCGGCGGGATACCGGAAGGCGAAGGATTTACTCGCCTGGGATATCGATCTCACCCGACCCCCGTCCGAACGTATCCTCCGCGTCGCGGATCGCGTCCGGCAGCGACCGGACATCCGCGTGCGAACGGTCGACATGTCCGCGTTCGATCGCGAGATCGCCACGCTGCAGGAGATCTACCGCCGTGCGTGGGAGGACAACTGGGGGTTCGTGGCACCCACGGATCGTGAAATCCGCCAACTCGCGCGTGACCTGCGGCCGGTCATCGAGCCGGAGCTGGTCCTCTTCGTCGAGAAGGACGGGCAGCCCGTCGGCTGCGTCGTGTCGCTCCCCGATCTGAACCAGGTGCTGCGCCGGATGGGCGGGCGGCTGCTGCCGTTCGGCATCGTGCACTTCCTGCGGCGGCGGCGGATCGTGTCGCGTGCGCGCATGTTGCTGCTCGGCGTCGTACCGGAGGCACGGCGGCTCGGCATCTATCCGCTGCTGATTGCGGAGAGCCAGCAGCGCGGCGTCGCCTTGGGCCTGACGCGCGGCGAGCTGTCGTGGACGCTCGAAGACAACGCGCTGATCAACGCCGGGATCGAAGCGGCCGGCGGCCGCCGGTACAAGACCTATCGGTTGTATGAGAAGTCGCTCCGTTAGCGTCACGGGGGCGACCGGCTTCGTGGGCTGGCACGTGGCCGATCGCCTGACGCGCGAAGGCTGGAGCGTTCGCGCGGTCGTGCGCCGCGGCAACCGGAAGCCGGTTCCAGCGGGTGTCGCAGTGGTCGAGTCCGACCTGTCGTCGGGCGGCCTCGCCGAGGCGTTCGCGGGGACCGATGTGGTAGTGCATGCCGCCGGGATCGTGCGGGCGCCGAACGACGCGGTCTTCACCGCGGTGAACGTCGCCGGCACGGCGGCCGCGGCTGCGGCTGCGGCCAGGCTCGACGCGAGACTGGTGCTGATCTCCAGCCAGGCGGCCGGGGGGCCAGGCACCAGCGACGCGCGCCGGCGCGAAGGCGATCCACCCGCGCCGGTGAACGCGTACGGCCGCAGCAAGCTGGCCGCCGAGTGCGCCGTTCGGAGCGTCAACGGTCTGCAGTGGACGATTCTCAGGCCATCGGCGGTGTACGGGCCGCGCGATCGCGGGTTCCTGCCGCTCTTTCGATGGGCTCGACTGGGTCTATGTCCCATGGTGACGAAGCCCGGGATGTGTTTCACCTTCCTGCACGTCCACGATCTCGCACGGGCGGTGCAGTCAGCCGTCGAACGCGACGAGTCCAGTGGTGAAACGCTCTTCGTCGGGCACTCCGAGGCTCGCTCCGCCCTCGATCTCATGCGGTCGATCGCCGCGAGCGTGGGACGGCCGTGTCATCCGCTGCCGGTTCCGGCGGGCGCGCTGTCGGCGCTCGCGGCCCTCGGGAACGCCGCGTGGCGCCTCGGCATCGCACCGGTGATCGACGCGGGACGTCTGGTGGAACTGCGTGCGGAGGGATTCGTCTGTTCGGTCGATCGCGCACGCGCGGTGCTCGGGTTCGACGCGGAGACGGGGCTCGACGAGGGAATCGCTCGCACCGCCGACTGGTACCGCTCGGAAGGATGGCTATGAGTGCCGTCGGTGTCAGGCCGTGACGCCGGGACGTTCGGGAATCGCGCGGGGCAGCTCCGCGGGATAGGTGTCCGCCAGTGACGACTTGCGGAACACGCCGTTGCGGAGGCAGTAGTTCGTCCAGACGCGGTTCCACAGGAAGGCGTGCCAGGCCGCTTCCGGGGAGACGGTTTCACGCGTCCGCCAGTAGCGTTCGGCGATGCGCTCGGGCCTGAAGAACTGGAGGACCTCGACGTAGCGGCGCATCAGTCCCGCGCCGCTGACGTGCGGCATCGAGATCACCGGGAACGCGAGCGTGTACTTCTCCCAATCGTCGGGGTAGTTCTTGAACAGGATGCGGTTGTCGGCGTCGAGCTTCGCGTAGTCCCTCGTCCCGGGCAGGGGCGTGAGGACGGTCGGATTCAACCCGTCCAGTTCGGTCTCGTCGGCGAACTGCAGGATGTCGCGGGCGATCGTGTTCATGTCCTGCGTGTCGATGCCAAGGATGAACGACCCGACGACGCCGATGCCGTGCCGGCGGATGCGCGCGACGTTCTCGCGGTAGTAGTCGACGCCGCGGCGCTGCGACGTGCCGTCCTTCCGGATGAGCGTCAGCGAACGCGTGTCGGTGCTCTCGAGGCCGATGAACACTCCGGCGCAGCCCGCCGCTCTCGCCAGTGCCGGCAGTTCGTCGTCGTCGCCGAAGTTGATCGTGACCTGCGTGATCCACTGCTTGTTGAGGCCGCGCTCCGCCATCGCCTTGAACAGGTCGATGCACCGCTGCTTGGCCTTGCGCGAGAAGCCATTCAGGTCGTCGTCGACGAAGATGATGTCGCGGTCCGGGACGGCGGCGATCTCGTCGACGATCGCGTCGACCTCGCGCATGCGGAAGAGGCGGCCGTTGAACACCGTCACCGAGCAGAAGGAGCAGTCCATCGGACAGCCGCGCGAGGTCTGCGCCGAGACGTACTCGTAGCGGTACTTCTCGAAGATGCGCCGGTCGGGGAGCACGACCGACTCGCCGCGCGTGCCTCCGTCGTAGCGCGGCGCGAGCCGGCCCGCCTCGGCATCGGCGATCACCTGAGGCCAGAGCCGCTCGCATTCGCCGATGAACAACGCGTCGGCGTGCTGCGCGGCCTCGGCCGGGACGAGCGACGCGTGAATGCCGCCCATGACGACGGGGATGCCACGCTCGCGGAACTGCGCGGCGATCCGGTATGCGCGGGGCGCCTGCGGCGTGAACGCGGTCAGGCCGACCAGGTCGGCTTCGACCGACGAGTAGTCGCGCGCGCCCTCCACCTGCTCGTCGATCAGCTCGACCTCCCAGTGTGGTGGCGTCGCGGCCGCGACGTAGCCGAACGCCAGCGGTTGCCACAGGTAGTCGCCATACAGCGAGACCGGGTTGCGGGGATTGACCAGAACGAGCTTCATGCGGCGGTATCGATGATGTGGAGCGCGCGCCCGACCTGCGCGAAGATCGCCAGGGCCTGGTCGATCTGCGCGGGGGTGTGTGCGGCGGAATAGCTGGTGCGGAGGAGGCAGGCGTCCGCGCGGCACGCCGGCGGCAGCACGATGTTGGTGTACAGCCCCGCCTCGAGGAGCGTCGCCCACATGCCCACGGCGCGCTCCGGTGTTCCGACCTCGATCGGCACGATCGGCGATTCCGTCGAGCCGATGCGGAAGCCGAGGTCGGCCAGTCCGCGACGGACCCGGCGTACGTTGGCCCACAGACGTTCGGCCATCGAGCGGTCCCGCTGAAGGATCTCGAGGGCCTTTTCGACGCCGGCGATGTTGGCCGGCGATCCAGACGCGGAGAACACGTAGGGCCTGGACGCGAAGTGCAGCAACCGGAGCGCCTCGTGGTCGGACACGGCGTAGCCGCCGATGCCGGCGAGCGCCTTCGAGAACGTGCCGACGACGACGTCGACGGCCGGAAGCACTCCGGATTCCTCCGCGTAGCCCAAACCATTGGGGCCGTAGATGCCGAAGGAATGCGCCTCGTCGACCATCAGGAGGGCGCCGGCGTCACGGCAGATCGCGGAGATCTCGGCGAGCGGCGCGACGTCGCCGCTGATCGAGTAGAGCCCCTCGACCACCACCAGGCAGTTCGCGGGCCGCTCGATCCGGCCGAGCTTGCGCGCGAGATCCGACGGACTGTTGTGGCGGAACGCGAAGATCTGCGCCCCGCTCAGTCGAGCGCCGTCGTAGATGCTGGCGTGGCTCTCGACGTCGAGGAGGATCGTGTCGCCTGCGGCGCACAAGCCGGAGATGATGCCCAGATTGGCTTGATACCCGGTGCTGAAGACCAGCGCATGCCGCTTGCCGTAGGCTGTCGCGAAGGCCTGCTCCAGCCTCCGGTGCGCGGCGTAGTTGCCGTTGGCCGCGCGCGATCCGGTGGTGCCGCTGCCGTCGCTCCCGAGGGCTGCGCGTGCCGCGGCGACGACGTCGGGATTGAAGCTGAGACCGAAGTAGTTGTTCGAGCCGCACATCAGCGTCCGGCGCCCGCCGATCAGCACATCGGTAGGCCCGAGCACGGCGTCGATCACCGTGTCGAACGGAATCGAACCGGCGCCGAAGCCCGCCAGGCGCGCCGCAATGGGCTCCAGCTTGTCGAAGAGGCTCACCGCACCAGTGTACCCGCTTCGAGACGCGCGCGCGTCTCCGACCGTCGGACCTTTCCGCTGGTCGTGCGGGGGATGGTGCCGGGGGCGGTCAGCACGACCCGATCGATCTCGAGGCCCGCGGTTTCGCGCAGTCGCCGCCGCACGGCGTCCTCGATTTCGTGGGCGCGCCGGGCCGCGCGGGTTTCGAGCACCGCCACGACCTCGTCTTCTTCTTCCACGCGGCTGACGCCGAAGACCACCACGCCCGAGAGGGAGATGCCGTGCAGATCGGCCAGCGCCCATTCGAGATCCGGTGGGTGGTACTTGCGCCCCTGCCTGATGATCAGGTCCTTGGTGCGGCCGCACACGTGCAGGGCGCCGTCGGCGATGTAGCCGAGATCGCCCGTCACGAGCCAGCCGTCCCGAAGGGTCGACGCGGTCGCCTCGGGCTGCTCGAAGTAGCCCTGCATGACCGACGGCCCCTTGGCCACGATCGATCCGACGTGGCGCTCGGGCAGTTCCTGAAACGCATCGTCCACGATGCGGATGGCGTGATCGGGGAACCAGCGGCCGCAGCGCACGACGCGCACGGACGCCGATCCGTTCACGACCGGCACGGCGCGCGAGTCTCGCACCAGCCGATCGGCGTCGACCACGTCGGCGTGCAGACCGCCGTGGGCGAACGACACCGCCAGCGAGTGTTCGGCGAGCCCGTAGCTCGGCAGCAGCGCGCCTGGGCGGAACCCCGCAGCCGCGAAGTGCGCGGCGAAGCGGCGAAGCGTGTCCGGCCGCACCGGCTCGGCGCCGCACCCGGCAATGCGCCAGCGCGAGAGATCCAGCGCGCCGATCTGCGGCCCCTTCACGCGCCGGACGCACAGGTCGTACGCGAAGTTGGGGGCGAACGAGACCGTGCCGCCGAACCTCGAGATGGCGTCGACCCACGAACTCGGACGCTTCAGGAAGAGCACGGGCGAGAGCAGGACCACGTCGAGCGGGAAGTACATCGACGCGAGCAGCATGCCGATGAGGCCCATGTCGTGGTACAGCGGCAGCCAACTCACCGTGACATCGTCGGGGGCCACGTGCAGGCCCGCGGGACCATGAATGGCGGCGACGTTGGCGGCGATGTTGCGGTGTGTCAGCACGACGCCTTTCGGCATCGATGTCGAGCCCGAGGTGAACTGCAGCAGGGCAACCGCGTCGAGCGGGACCGCCACCGGCTCCGCGAGGCTGGGTCCCTCTTCGAGGGCGGCGAGGTCGATGAGGAGCGGGGCAGGTGTGATGCCACCGAGGTCGATGAGCGACAGCACGTCGCTCGATGCAATCACGGCGGAAACACGCGCCGCGTCGAGGATGTGGCCCGACTGCCGCGCGAACGTCGCGAGGTCGCCCGCTTGGGCCGGCGGCGCGAGCGGCACCGGCACCAGCCCTGCGCACGAGATGCCGAAGAAGGCCCGGACGAAGCCGCTGACCTCCGGAACGATCAGCGCGACGCGGGACCCGGTCTCGAGGCCCCGGCTCCGCAGCGCGCCGGCAACCATGCAGGCGTCGCGCAGCGTCGCGGCCCACGACGCCTCGAGCGTGCGGCCGTCGTGTTCGACGAAGCGCAGACCGCGAGAGCTCGTCGCGGCGGAGCTCAGCGCCTCGGCAATAGTGGCTGGGGAATTCACGACGAAGGCGTAGCGTCAGTTGACGCCAACCGCCTCACCTCAGCGGCAATCTGTCCGACCGTCCGCAGGTGCGTGAGCGAGTTGAGAGGTACGGCGATATTGAAATGGTCCTCGAGCTCGCCGACGAACTCCAGGATCTGGAGCGAGTCGAAGCCGAGATCCGCCATCAGTTCGCTGTCGGGTGCAGGTTCGACGGGGCGGCGACTCACGCGTTTCAGGATGTCGATCGTATCGCGTTCGAACCGGTCGGCGGACGGCATGGCCGCCCCTGCACCCGGCGCGACGTCCGCTCGCGCCGGTTCGGGTGAGTGACTCAGAGTGTGAAGAGAGTATCACGAAAGAAATAGGCCACGCACGTATTAGGATAGGTTGATGCAGCGTGGGATGCGGGTCGCGCAGACGGTAATCCTCGCCGCGGGAAGCGGCTCTCGACTGGCCAGCGCCCGCGGAGACGTCCCGAAACCGCTCGTCACCATTGGAGGCGTTCCGCTCATCGAGCACGCCATCGCCCATGCGCACGCCGCCGGCTGCGTCGAAGCGGTCATCGTGATCGGACACGAAGGTGAACGCGTGCGCGCTGCGGTCGAGGACTCCCGCCCGCCGATCCGTGTGCAGTTTCTCTACAGCCCTGACCCGTCGCTGCCCAACGGCATCTCGCTGCTGGCCGCCGAGCCGCTCACGCAGGACCTGTTCTTCCTTCAGATGGTCGATCATCTCTTCGCCGACGTCGCGCTCACGCGTCTGACGCAGGCGCCGTTCGAGCCATTCGAAGCGGGACGTGTGCTGATCGACATGAAGCCGGCGCCGCACCTCGATCTCGACGATGCGACGAAGGTGCGCCTCGATGGCCGGCGGGTGTCGGCGATCGGGAAAGGGCTCGATGCCTGGGACGCGATCGACGCCGGCTGTTTCCTGCTGACGCCCGCGATCTTCGAGGCGCTCCGATCGACCGCGACGCTGGAGACGCGAACGGTGTCTGCAGGCATGCGCGAGCTCGTCGCCGCAGGGCGTCTGACGGCCGCGGACCTCGACGGCATCGAGTGGACCGACATCGATACGCCGGCCGATCGAGACACCGCCGAACGCCTGCTGAACGCCGTCACCTCTCGCACGGGAGCGTAAGCCGCGGCCGGCTCCAGCCGATGAGCCTGAGAACTCTTTTCCTCTCGTCCAGCGCGCTCGACGGCGGCGCGGGCTGGAGCATGTACTACCTGATCAAGCACCTCGACCGCCGGCGTTTCGATCCGATCGTGGTCCTGCCGGAGGACGGTCTATTCGGAGATCGCTACCGCGCGATTGGCGTGCCGGTCGTCGCGCCGACGCGGCTTCCGCAGCGCACGTCACGCATGCGGTTCTCCCACACGAATGCGATGACCACCGCGCTGAGCTACGCGTGGAACCTCTGGGACGCGGCCCGCTTCGTCCCCGAGCTGGCCGACCGCCTCGAGGCGGATCGCATCGATCTGCTGTACTGCAACAACATGAACGTGAAGACGGTCGGCGCCATGGCCGCCCGGCGCCACGGAACGCCGTGCGTCTTTCACGTCCGGAACGTTCACGAGCATCCCGGCAAGGTGTTCCTGTACGGGCGGACGCTCGCGCGCCTGCCGTACGTGAAACGGATCATCGCCGTGTCGGACGCCGCTGCCGCGCCGTATCGCCGCTACGCCCCGGAGAAGGTCGAGGTGATCCGGAACGGCGTCGAGCTCGCCGCCTTCGATCCCGCCGTGGTGCCGCGCGGAGGGCTGCGGCGCGATCTCGGTCTGCCCGACACGGCGGTCATCGTCGGTTTCACGGGGCAGCTCATCCCGCGCAAGGGCGTCGACGTGCTCATTCGGGCCGTGGCGACGCTGCTGCCGGCGCGGCCGCACCTGCACCTCGTGCTCCTCGGGCTGCCCCCGACCGGGAGCGCCGTCGATTACCTGGCCGAGTACACCCGGCTCGCCGCGTCGCTCGGCGCCGGCGGTCGCGTCCACTTCGCGGGCTTTCGCGACGACGTGCGTCCCGCTGTCGTCGATTTCGATCTGCTCGCGCTGCCGGCCTGGCAGGATCCGTTTCCGCGGTCCGTGATCGAGGCCATGGCGCTCGGCAGGCCTGTGGTCGCGAGCGCTGTCGGCGGCATTCCGGAGATCGTCGAGGACGGCGTGCACGGGCGGCTCGTCGGGCCTGGTGACGTCGCGTCGCTCGCCGATGCGATCGCCGATCTCGTCGACAGCGAAGAGCGGAGGAGAACGATGGGGGCGGCCGCTCGCGTCCGCGCGCTCGATCGATGCGACGTCGCGGCATTGACGCGCCGCATCGAAGGCGTGCTGGCGGCGGCCGCGGCGGCATGAGCGCCGCACTCACCGAGCACAGCGCCGCCGTCGACGATGGGCGCCATCTGGCGCGCGGGGCGTTGGCCAACACGCTGGTGCTGGTCGCGTCGAATTTCCGCGCCCTCTTCACCTTCCTGATCGCGCGGCTGTTGGGCGAAGCCGCGCTCGGCAGGTTCGGACTGATGTTCGCGACGGTCGACCTCGCGAGCCGGGTTGCGACCCTCGGCCTCGAGCATGCCGTTGTGCCGTTCGTGGCGCGCGCGGAAGCGGCGCGCAATCGCTCGAAGGTTCACACGCTGTTCGTACGCGCGGTCATGCTGGGCGCCGGCGCTTCGCTCGCGCTCGCCGCCGTAGGCATCCCTGTCCTGCTGTGGGCCGCGGGCCGCCGCGAGGTCGACGCCTTCACCGGTGGCGCGTCGTGGATGCTGCTTGCTCTGCCGGGGATTGCCCTCGGGCGGATTGCCACCGGTGTGTCTCGCGGCCTGCTCGCCATGCGGAACGAGTTCTATTCGCGGGGGCTCGGCGAGACCTGGGTCACGACGGCCGTCTTCGTCGGTGCTATCGCGCTCGGCATTCGCGACGCGGCGCCGGCGCTGGCGGTCGTGGCGGGCAGTACGGCCGGAGGACTCATCGCGATCTGGCTCGCGGCGATCGTAGTCGCGAAGCCGGGCCGAATCGCCACGTCGGCGCCGATCGGCACGACGTCGACGGAGGCTGCGCAAGGGCGCGGGCGGCGCGAGCTCCAGACTGAGAACCCACAGGATACGGAGGGGGGACCGGGTGATGCGCGGAGGTTGCTCTCGTTCGCACTGCCCACGGCCGGCTCCGGACTGTTGAACACGCTCGCCCAGCGGGTCGACGTGCTGCTGCTCGGGTTCTTCGTCGGCCGCGCTCCAGGCGTCACCCTCGAGAGCTTCGGGATCTTCTGTGCCGCGGCGGAAGTCGCCGGGGGGCTCCGAAAGGTGCGGCAGGTGTTCGACCCGATTCTCGCGCCCGTGGCCACCACGCGCCACGTCACCGATCGCGAGGCGCTCCGCGAGACGGTCGCCGCGCCCGGTCGTTGGGTCCTGGCAGGGCAGCTTCCACTCGTCGGCGTCCTCATGCTGGCTGGCGGTTCGGTGCTGTCGATCTACGGTTCCTCGTTCAGCGCGGGCGGCCAGTGGCTCGCGCTGCTCGCGCTCGCGCATCTCACCAACAGCTTCAGCGGTCTGGTCGAGACGCTGCTGGTGATCGAACGGCCCTCTCTGAACCTGATGAACGCGGCGGTGACGGTGATCGCGCAGACGATCGTCAGTTTCGTCTTGATCCCGTCGATGGGGGTGACGGGCGCCGCCCTCGCGATGTGCTTCGGCTTCGCGCTGCAGGGCGCGCTGCGGTTCGTGGAGCTGCGCCAGGTGTTCGGCTGGGCGTGGCCGTGGCGGTCACTCCTGAGGCCCGCCGCCGCCTTCGCGGTGGCCATGCTCTTGGCCGCAGCGCTCAGGTCCGCTGCGTTGGCGTCGCTCTCTTCGCTCGCCGCAGAGCTGCTGGCCGGCGCGGTCTTCCTAGCGATCTACGCGCTCATGTGGCTGTGGATGGGGCCGGACCCCGCGGACAAGGCTGTGTGGAAGCGTCTCATGACGCGGTCCTGAGCCGACGCCCCTACGGCGGAGCCGGCTGGCGCGCACATCGCCGCCTGCGGAGTCGGCCGGCCCCCGCCGGCGCGGTACAATGGACTGGTTCCGATGCACGTCCCCTCTTGGGCCAGGCTCAGGCGCCTCGTCGTGCCTGCGCTCCTCCTTGGCTTTCTCGTCGCGGCGAACCCTCTCAGCGCACAGCCGGCGCCCCCCGCTCCGCTGAGCCCGGCGCAGAGCCCCCCGCGATCGGCCGTGGCGCAGGTCGGCGGCACGGTGTCCGGCGTTGTCTCGACGCAGGACGGCGCTATTCCACTCGGCGGCATCGTCGTCACCTTGATGATGGACTCGGCCGAGGTCGGGAGCGTTGCGTCGGAAGGCGACGGTTCGTTCCGGTTCGAAGGCCTCGAACCGGGCAGCTACACCGTCGTGGCCGCGCCGGAGGGGTTTCAGGCCTGGTCGCGGATCGTCACCGTCACGGGCCGGGACTCCATCGTCGTCAAGATGGACTTGAAGCTTGCCGCGATCACGGAGGTCGTCGAAGTGCTCGCCGGCGGAAGCGGCATCGTTCCTGACGCCGGCACACTGACCTCGTCCGAGGGGCTGACCGCGCGGCAGCTCGAAGAGATCGGATCGACCGGCGGGCTGCAGGCGGCCCTGCGCATGCTGGTCAGCGTGATCGAGGTGCCTGGCGGCGTGAGCATCAAGGGCGGTCGGCCCAGCCAGGCATCGGTGCAGCTCGGGCCGGGTGCCTTCGTGGATCCAGCGACGGGGCTCAGCGACGTGAGCCTTCCGGACGATGCGATCGACTCGGTGACGGTGCTGCCGAACCCCTATGCCGTGGAGTTCGGGCGTTTCTCGTCCGGCCTGGTGTTGATCAACACCAGGCGCGCCGCCGACACGTGGCGGACCCGCTTGAACCGGCTCGAGCCGTCGTTTCGCACCCGGCGAGGATCGCCGCTGCACATCCTGGGCATCTCCGGCTTCTCGCCGCGAGCGGAGACCGGCGGGCCGCTCATCAAGGATCGGCTCTACCTGCAGCAAGCCGTGCAGTACCGCTATCGCGCGAACGAAGTCGCCAGCCGGCCCCAGTCGGAGCTGAGGGAGTCGCATCGATTCAGCTCGTACACCAGGCTCGACGGCAATCTCACGCCCCGCCACAGCATCGTCGGCAGCGCCGGGTTCTTTCCCGCCACGTCGTCGCAGACGACGCTCGGTACGTTCACGCCGCCGGAGGCGTCGGTCAACATGCGCGGGAACGTGAACACGGTGGCGCTCACCGAGCGGGCGTTGTGGAGCGACACGCTGTTCGCGGAGACGACCGTCGAAGTGCACGGCTACAGCACCGACGTGATCCCGCGCGGACCTGACAACATGGAGCTGCTGCCGGAGACCACCCTCGGCAACTTCTTCAATCGTCAGCACCGGAACACGTCCACGTTCCAGGTGATCGAGTCGGTGTCCGGCACATCGCAGGGGCGCGGTGGGCTGCACCTGTACAAGGCGGGTATCGACCTGCTGCACAGCCGCTTCCGCGGATGGAGCGAGAGCCGACCCGTGCTGATCCGCCGATCGGACGGCCGTCTCGTCCGTCGTCTGGACTTCGCGCCGGGCGCGACGAACCAGCGGCTGGACAGCACGGACCTGGCGATCTACGCGCAGGACCGCCTGCAGCCTGGCCAGCGCTACTACGTCGAGTTCGGCGCGCGTCTCGATCGCGACGGTGTGATCGGCCGGTTCAACCTGACCCCACGCGTCGGCGCGGCCCTGCTCCTGAACCAGGACGGCACGTCGGTGATCCGGAGCGGCTACGGGCTGTTCTACGAGCGCACGCCATCGGTCGCGGGCGTGTTTGGGCAATATGAGGCGCCGATCGATACGCGGTACGCGGCTGACGGCGAGACGGTGGAGGGGACGCCGGTGTCGTACCGCCACGTCGTCGATCCGAACTTGCGGACCGCGCGGAGCCTCACGTGGGACGTGGCCTTCGACCATCGCTTCACGTCCCACTGGGCGACGCACGTCGGCGTGATCGACCGCCGTGGCCGTCGAGAGCTGTTGTTGACCCGGACGACCACCGGGGAGGGCCCGGCGATCGTGCTGGACAGCAGCGGGCGGTCGAAATATCGCGAAGTGGAGTTCGGCGTGCACTTCACCGGCGGACACGGCATCGACGTGAACGCTTCGTATGTGCGCGCGCTGGCGAGGTCCGACCTGAACTCGTTCACGACGTTCTACGACTCAGTGCTCTGGCCGGTGGTCGCGGACAACGCCTACGCAGCAGCCCGGACCGAAGTGCCGCACCGTCTGCTGATTCGCGGTCGCGCGAATCCGACGCCCACATGGCTGCTCGTCGGCGTCATGGACTGGCGCACCGGCATGCCGTATTCGGTCGTCGACGAGGCGCTCGAATTCGTCGGGCCGCGGAACAGCCTCCGCTTTCCGACCTACTTCCGCGTCGACCTCGGTCTCGAGCATCGATTCAAGATCGGAAAGTACCGTCCGTGGATCGGCATCCGCGTGGACAACGCGCTGAGGTCGTTCCTGCCGGCGGACGTCCAGGCGAACCTCACGTCGCCCGCGTTCGGCAACTTCTACAACTCCGAGTTCCGCCAGGCCCGCATTCAGGTTCGCTTCGAGCGCTGAGGCGCCGGCCGGTACCTCGTCGGCCGTCAATCGCGTCGATCGGTCTCCGGAGCTGGAAGCCCGTCGATGCTCGTCGCGTTGCGCGTGCGGCGGTACTCGACCAGTCCGGATTCGCCCTTGGCCTCGGCCCAGCGGGGCAGCTGCGTACGCGGCTCGCGCAGCGACAAGAGCGGGACGCCGAAGCCGCACGACGTTTGCACGGACTGCACGTCGCCGACGACGATCTGCCGAACGCCCGGCTGTGGCGGGAAGTGAGCGAGCAGCGCCGGCCACTCGGGCGAGAGGCGGGTGACGATCCGCCCGCGGCAGTAGAGCCGAAGGATCTTCGGGCTCCCCTCGAACGCACAGAACATGAGCGTCAGGCGCTCGTTCTCGGTGACGTGTGCGGCCGTCTCGTTTCCGCTGCCGGTCAGGTCGAGATACATCACCCTGCGCGCGTCGAGCACGCGGAGGCTGTCGAGCCCCTTCGGTGACAGGTTGACGCGGCCGCCGCCCGACAGCGGCGCCGTGGCGACGAAGAAGAGCGGCTGCGCCTCGATCATCGAGCGGTGGTCGGGGCCGATCTCGGAATAGAGTTTTCCCATAGTGGTCGAGCCTCTCGACGAGCGCGATCGGCTCGTCGGCGAGTTGTCACCTGCCGCCGGTCACTTCGATGAACGAACCGGTCGTGAACGACGAATCATCTGAGAGCAGCCACAGGATGGCCTTTGCCACCTCCTCCGGCTGGCCGCCTCGCTTCATCGGCACGAACGCCTTCACCCGGTCCACTCGGCCCGGTTCCCCGCCGCTGGCGTGCATGTCGGTGTAGATGAACCCGGCCCGTACGCCGTTGACGCGCACACCTTCGGCCGCGACCTCCTGCGCCAGACCAATGGTGAAGGTATCGAGGGCGCCTTTCGAGGCGGCGTAGTCGACGTACTCGTTCGGCGACCCGGTCCGCGCCGCGACCGACGAGACGTTGACGATCGCGCCCCCGTTCCCGCCGTGCCGCGTCGACATGCGCATGAGCGCGGCTCGCGCGCAGAGAAACGGACCGACCACGTTGGTCGCGAAGATCCGTCGCAGCCGTGCGACATCAACGTGATCGACGCGCGACTGCGTCTCCAGAACGCCGGCGTTGTTCACGAGGCCGGCGATCGCGCCCATGCCGTCCGCCTGCTCGAACAGGCGCTGGACTTCGTCCTCCTCGGAGACATCGGCCTGAACGGCGAGGGCCTGTTCGCCTGACTGTTGAATTGCCTGCACCACCCGCTCGGCCGCCTCCCGGTTCGCACGATAGTTGACGCAGACCGCGTATCCCTGGCGGGCCGCGAGGAGCGCCGTGGCGGCGCCAATACCGCGTCCGGCGCCTGTGATGATCAGCACGTGTGACATGTCTTACCGATCATAATTCGCTGCGATGCTGGCATTCGCTGCGATGCTGGCCGCAGCGACACGGCTTGGCCGTTCGTCACCGCCTTCTCACTTCGGATTGCTGGCCTTTTTCGCAACTGCTAGAGTGTCCCCGTGGGGCAGCGAGCGCTGCTCGTCCGAGGTATCCGGCACGGCGTCCGGAGGGTGAGGTGCACATGCAGATTGTCCTGTCCCCGTCCGCGGCGGTCCGAATCGACGCTGCCCGTCAGTTCGTCCTCGAACAACATCCTGCGGCGGAGGTCCTCATTGTCGGCGCGACACGCGGGGCGGCCGACGACTTCGCACGCGTCATCGCCACCACCCGTGGCGCGACGTTCGGCCTTCATCGATTCAGCCTGACGCAGCTGGCGGCGCGGCTCGCGGCTCCGCTGCTGGCGGCACACCGGCAGGCGCCCGCGACGGGGCTCGGTATCGAAGCGGTCGCCGCGCGCGCCGCGTACGAAGTGGCGGCTGATCCGGGGCTGGGCTATTTCGGGCCGGTTGCGACGTCGCCAGGGTTTCCGCGTGCGCTTGCGCGGACCCTCGAGGAGCTCGCGCTCGCGGGCGTGCGAAGCGACGCGTTGGGACGAGCCGGCGCAGGAGCCAGCGACCTCGCGGCGCTGCTCGACAGCTTCGATCGTCAGTTCGACCGGGCCTCCACCGTGGATCGTGCCGCCTTCCTGGAAACGGCGACACGCGCCGCTGGCGGGATACACGCGCCGTTCGCCGGCGCCCGAATCGTCCTTCTCGACGTGGCCATCGCAAATGCCGCGGAAGCGGCCTTCGTGCGGGCGCTGCTTTCGCGCGCGGCGGCGTGGCGGGCCACGCTCCCAGCCGGAGACGTCGCCACGCTCGCGGCGCTCGATCCGGCCGGCCGGGTGGTCGAGGCTTCGGAGTCGAGGACCGGACTCGATCGCGTACGCAACCACCTCTTCGAGGCCGCAGCCCCGCCAAAGGCCGATCGCCTCGACGATGTGGAACTGTTCTCGGCACCGGGTGAGGGGCGGGAAGCGGTGGAGATCGTCCGGCGCGTCTTGCGCGAGGCGCGCGCCGGCGTGCCGTTCGACGCCATGGCGGTCGCCGTCCGCGCGCCGTATCAGTACGCCGCGCTTCTCGAGCACGCGTTCGAACGCGCAGGCGTGCCGGTGTATTTCGAACGGGGCACGCGGCGGCCCCATCCGGCGGGGCGGGCGTTTCTCGCTCTCCTCGCCTGTGCCCAGCAGAATCTGTCCGCGACGCGGTTCGCCGAGTACCTGTCGCTCGGGCAGGTTCCGGATCGCGGAGCTGGGGAGCACGGATCCGACGTGTTCCCCGCGTCGCTGGAAGAGGAGTTCGGCACCCTCGCGGTGCGCGGCGCCGAACGGGCGACCGATGCCCTCGATGTCGAGTCGGACGAGTCACAGACGGACGAGCCGGCCGCGCGCGCGTTTCGCGCACCCTGGCGGTGGGAGCGCCTGCTCGCCGAGTCCCGAGTGGTCGCCGCTGGCGATCGCTGGTCGCGTCGGTTGCATGGCCTCATCGAGGAGTGCCGGCTGCAGCAGCGGGAGATCGGACGTGAAGATCCCGAGTCGCCGCGGATCGGACATCTCGAGCGCAAGATTGAAGACCTCCAGGAACTGGCGGCGTTCGTCCTGCCGATCATGCGGTCGCTGTCCGATTGGCCGGTGCATGCCAAGTGGGGCGAGTGGCTCGAACGCTTCGACCTGCTCGCGCGCCAGACGCTGAGGCGGCCGGATCGCGTGCTGCGCGTGCTCGCCGATCTGAAGCCGATGGCGACGATCGGCCCCGTGCGGCTGGCGGAAGCCGCGCGGGTGCTCGCGCCACGCCTGGGCTCGATCGAAACCGACCCGCCTCCGCGCCGCTACGGCCGGGTGTTCGTCGGCACGCCGCACCAGCTGCGCGGCCGCACGTTCGACGTTGTCTTCGTTCCCGCACTGGCCGAGCGTGTGTTTCCACAGAAGCTTCGGGAAGACCCGCTGCTGCTCGACGCGGCGAGGGCGCGCCTGCCCGAAGCCCTTCCGATGCAGGGCGATCGTACCGATGCCGAGCGCCTGCAGCTGCGGCTCGCCGTCGGGGCGGCGGTCAAACGGCTCTACGTCTCGTTCCCGACAATCGAAACCGGAGAAGGGCGGCCGAGGGTGCCGTCCCTCTACGCGCTCGAGATCTGGCGCGCGATGACGGGACGCGTCCCGAGTGCCGACGAACTGCAGCAGGCTGCGGCCCGTGCGTCCGGCGCCACGCTCGCCTGGCCCGCGCCGGCCGACGGCGATGATGCGATCGATGCTCTCGAGCACGATCTGGCCACGCTGCGGCGGCTGGTGGGCGAGCCCGACCACGCCGCCCGCGGCAAGGCCCAGTATCTGCTGCAACTCAACGAGTACTTGCAGCGGTCGGTGCGCGAGCGCTACATGCGGTCCAAGAAGGCGTGGACGCGTTGGGACGGCATCGCGCAGGCGAACGAGCGGACGCGCCCGATTCTGGCCAAGCAGCGGCTCGCGGAACGGGTCTACTCGCTCTCCGCGCTGCAGCGATACGCCACCTGTCCATACCAGTTCCTCCTCGGTGCCATCTACCGCCTTCGGCCCGCGGAGGATCTGGAACCGCTGCAGCGCATGGACCCCCTGACGAAGGGCAGCCTGTTCCATGCGGTGCAGACGGCGTTCTACAGGCGCCTGCAGGCGGAAGGCGCGCTGCCGATCGCCGTCGAGGCGCTCGATGCCGCGCTGCGGACCTTGGACGAGTGCCTCGCGGAGGTCGCGGCGATCGAGCACGACCGGCTCGCGCCGGCGATCGAGCGCGTGTGGGCGGATGAGATCGGCGCAATCCGGCGCGACCTGCGGCTGTGGGTGGACGCCGTGGCGCACGATCGGGGCGGATGGGTTCCGATTCACTTCGAATGGGCGTTCGGGATCAAGGGCGGAGGCCCGCTCGCCGAGGGGCGCGATCCCGCCAGCATCGCGGACGCCGTCGCCATCGACGGCCGCTTTCTCCTGCACGGCTCTGTCGATCTCGTCGAAGAGCACGCGACGACCAAGGACCTGCGCGTGACCGACCACAAGACCGGACGCTATCGCGGGAAGGATCGGATGATCATCAACGGCGGGGGCACGCTCCAACCGGTGCTCTATTCCTTGGCGCTCGAGGCGGCCCTGGGCCGGCCGGTCGCCGAGGGCCGGCTGTATTACGCGACGACGGATGGCGGATTCCGCGACATCGTCATCAAGATGACCGACGTGGCGCGGCGGTCCGGCGTCGAGGCCCTCGAGATCATCGATCGCGCGATTGAGAGCGGCTTCCTCGCCCCGGCCCCGAACGAGCGGGCGTGCACGTGGTGCGACTTCGCACCGGTCTGCGGTCCGCACGCCGAGCGCCGCAGCCGGCGCAAGGCGCACGAGCCGATGGCTGACCTGCTCGAGCTCCGGAGGCGGCCGTGAGCGCCGACGAGGCACTGCGCGACGCCGCCGATCGCGATCTGATCCGGAACGCGCTGGACGACACGATTGTCGTGGAGGCGGCGGCTGGAACCGGGAAGACCACCGAGCTGGTCCGCCGGATCCTGAGCGTGCTTGCAAGCGGCCGCGCGCAGATCCACGAGGTCGTCGCGGTCACCTTCACGGAGAAGGCCGCCGGCGAGCTGAAGCTACGGATCCGCAAGGAGCTCGAAGGTCTGCGGCAGAGGAGCACGGATCCATCGATCGTCGCGCGCCTGGTCGAGGCCATTCAGCGCCTGGAGGAAGCGCACGTCAGCACGATCCACGGCTTCTGCGCCGACCTGTTGCGCGAGCGCCCGGTGGAGGCACAGATCGATCCAGTATTCGAGGTGCTGACCGAACCCCGGGCCGAGCGTCTCTTCAACGAGGCCTTCCGCGCCTGGATCCACGATCAGCTCGAACAGCCGCCGGACGGACTGCGGCGCGCGCTGAGACGGAGCGTCTGGTCGCGCGACGGCCGCGGTGCCGACGACGGTCCGATCGATCGGATTCGCCGCGCCGCCCGCGAGCTCGCCGAGTGGCGGGACTTCACCGGCGCGTGGCGCCGCGATCCGTTCGATCGCGATGCGGAGCTGACCATCGTCGTCGAGCAACTGCGTCGCGTCGCCGACATGACGGGCGCGCCGATCTCGGCGCGCGACCCGCTCTTCACCGACACCGCGCCGCTTCGGGATCTCGCGCGAGACATCGCGACGGCGGAGCGCTTCGACGCGGCGGACCCCGACGGCTGGGAGGCGCGGATCATCGACCTCGCGCACAACCGCGATCTGCGCCGCACCCGGAAGGGGCGCGATCGCGCGTACAGCGCGACGGTCGCTCGCGAGGATCTCTGGGCGGCATTCCAGGATCTGCTCGGCGCGATCGACCGCTTTCAGGGCCTCGCGGACGCCGATCTCGCGGTGCTCCTGCACGACGAGCTGCGATCGGTCGTCGATGGATATCAGCGCCTGAAAGAGCAGGCGGGGGCCCTCGACTTCGTCGATCTGCTCCTGCGGGCGCGCGACCTGCTCGTCGGCCACGCGGCGGTACGAGAAGCGTTCCAGGGACGGTTTGCTCGTCTGTTCGTCGACGAGTTTCAGGACACGGATCCACTGCAGGCGCAGATCCTGCTCCTGCTCGCGGCCGACGACCCCTCGGAGTCCGATTGGCATCGAGTACGCCCGGTCCCCGGGAAGCTGTTCATCGTCGGCGATCCCAAGCAGGCGATCTACCGCTTCCGTCGCGCAGACGTCGAGACCTACCGTGAGGTGTGCGAGATCCTCGAAGCGCGCGGCGCACGGCGCGCCTACCTGCACACGAGCTTCCGGTCTCGGCCCGCGATCCAGCGCGTGGTGAACGCCGCGTTCGCGCCGTTGATGACCGGGGATCGGGCCACGTTGCAGGCTGAATACGTCGCGCTCTCCGAGCACCGCCAGGAAGCCGACACGCAACCCTCCGTCGTCGCCCTGCCGGTGCCTGAGCCCTACGGCAAGCGGCACGTGGCGGGATACGCGATCGACGCGTCACTCCCTGACGGCGTCGGTGCGTTCGTCGCATGGCTGCTGCACGAGAGCGGATGGACGGTCACCGAGCGGACGACGAGCGGCGAGCTGCCGATCGAGGTGCCGTTGCAGCCGCGCCACGTCTGCATCCTGTTTCGCCGATTCCTGCATTTCGGCGAGGACGTGACCAGGATGTACGTCGAGGCGCTCGAAGCGCGTGGGGTTCCGCATCTGCTGGTCGGCGGGAAGTCGTTTCATGGCAGAGAAGAAGTCGAAACCGTCCGGGCGGCGCTCGCGGCGGTCGAGTGGCCCGACGACGAGCTGTCGGTGTTCGCGGCGCTGCGCGGCGCGCTCTTCGCACTGGACGACGAGATGCTGCTCGAATATCGGGACCGGCAGAAGGTGTTTCATCCGTTTCGGCGCCTGCAGGATCCGGCGGCCGACCTTCGGCCGGTGGTGGACGCGCTCGCGCTCCTGGCGCACCTGCACTCGCGCCGCAACTACAGACCCGTCGCGGATACGCTGACCGAGCTGCTGAACGCGACGCGCGCGCACGTGGGCTTCGTGCTGCGGCCCGCCGGCGAACAGGCGCTGGCCAACGTGCTGCACATCGCGGAGCTCGCACGGCAGTACGAGACGAACGGAGGCATGTCGTTTCGCGGCTTCGTCGAGGAGCTCCGCGACCAGGCCGACGGAGGGCAGGCGGCCGAAGCGCCGATTCTCGAGGAAGGCGCGGAAGGCGTCCGCCTGATGACGGCGCACAAGGCCAAGGGGCTCGAGTTCCCGGTCGTGGTGCTCGCCGACATGACCGCGAAGCTGCGCAACGAGCGAGCCGATCGGCTGATCGACAAGGCACGCAACGCCTGCTACCTGCGGCTGGGACGCTGGACTCCGGTCGAGCTGGCGGTCAACGAGGCGCTCGAAGTCGCGCGGGACGAAGCAGAAGGCGTGCGCGTGGCGTACGTCGCGGCAACGCGCGCCCGCGATCTTCTGGTCGTGCCGGTCGTGGGTGATGTCGAGTGGGAGGGGGGATGGACGAGTCCCCTCAACGGCGCCGTGTATCCGGCGCTGTTCGCTCGGCGCACGCCGGTCGAGGCGCCGCACCTTCCGGCGTTCAAGAAGGACTCTGTCTTTCGGCGGCCCGACGATGAACCGTTCACGAGCCAGACCGTTCAGCCGGGCCTGCACCTGTTCGACGGGGAGGGGGCGGCGTATCAAGTGATCTGGTGGGACCCGCATGCACTGAATCTCGGGGCCGAGGCCTCGCTCGGGCTCAGGCGAGAGTCGCTCATCGTGAAAGACGTGGCACCTTCGGTCGTCGACGATGGAATGCGGGACTATCGACGTTGGAGCACGAGCAGGGAAGCGGCGGTGGCCAGCGGCGCGTCTCCCAGATTGAAGGTACAGACCGTCACCGAGTGGGCCGCCGGAACACCAGGCGACCAGGCGCTGCCTCCAGGCACAACGATCGCTGGATCGGCCGGAGAGCCACCCGTGCAGGGCGACCTCTTCGCCGAGCCGGCCCCTCCGTCGTCTTCAGCCGAAACCGCGGGTATCGAGGTGCTCGATCTGCGGGGCGGCGGTCATCCCGGCGGTGCGCGTTTCGGTGAGTTGGTGCACGGCGTGCTCGCCTCGGTTCCGCTCGATGCCAACCGCGAGACTCTTGCCGCGGCGACGGAGACGCACGCACGGATCCTCGGCGCGCCGGATCTGGAACGCGAGCAGGCGGTGGACGTGGTCGCGCGGGTGCTCGGGCATCAGTTGCTCGAGCGCGCGGCCGCCGCGTTCGAACGTGGGAATGCGCGCCGCGAGACCCCGGTGACGTTGACCGACGCCGGCGGCGGACTCGTGGAAGGTGTCGTCGACCTGGCGTTCGTCGACGAGGGGCGCTGGCACGTGCTCGATTTCAAGACCGACCGCGAGATCTCGCAGGCGGGGGAGGAGCGGTATCGCCGTCAGGTGGCGCTGTACGCTTCTGCCATCGCGAAGGCGACCGGGATTCCGGCACGTGGGTACCTGGTGCGCGTGTAGCAGCGGCCGGTCGACCGCGCGCGCGTCAGGGCTCTTCCAGACGCTCGCGGGCGAACCGCTCGAGATGCCATCCGTCCTCGATCAGGCGTCGCTCGATTCCGGCTTGACGCTGAAACGCGCAAATCGCATCGTCGAACAGTTCGGAGATCGGCGCGCCGGCGGCATCGGCGGCCGACACGTGAAGCTCGTAGGCTGAGAAGTCGGGCGTGAGGGCAAGCTCACAGTTCAGCACGTCGCCCTGGCGCCGGTACGTCCAGCGGAGGACCAGAATCCCTTCCGGCCGCGGGAGCGAGGGCCCAGCGGCGGCTGTTGAGGCGGTCGCCATGGCTCAACCGTTTGCATAGCCGGTACCAGGCGCTCTGCCGCACTGGATCGCGAATTCACAGGCATCCGCCGGCGCACGGTGTCGCAACATGCGACGGTCGACGGCCGCGTTGCAGGAGTTTCGTTCAGCCGCGCACGGGACCTTCGCGCGGGCGGCGTGGGGGCGCCGCTGGATCCCTGTGGACCCCCGGGGACCGAACTACTGCTGCGCGGATGTTTCAGGCACGAGGGTGACGACCGTGTATCGGTCGAGGGGGAAGTACTTCTGGAATGCGTCCTGGACCGCCGCGGCCGTCAGAGAGTCGATACGGCGCGCGCGCGTCAGGATGTCGCCGGGATTGCCGCCCAGCATGTGCACCGTCTGGAGGCGGCGCATCCAGTAGGCGTTTTCCTTCAGCGCCGTTTCGTACTCGCGACGCGCGCCCTCCTTCGCGTTCGAGACCGCCTCGGTGGATGGACCCTGCTGCTGGAGCCGCCGGACTTCCTTGAGCACGAGGTCCGTCATCGTGCCTATGTTCTCGGGCGCGGCGCCGAAGCTCACGCCGACGAAGCCGTCGCCCCGCTGCGGCGGTGACTGCGAGAGCCCGACCGAAACGGTGTAGGTCTGACCGAGCTCCTCGCGCAGGGCGTCGCGAAGGACCGTTTCGAGAATCGTGGTCGCCGCGATGACGCGCTCCTGCTCCATCGGATCGAATCCGGGATCGGCGAAGAAGCTGATCAAGGTCTGGCTCTTCGGCTCGCGCCCCTTCTGCACCTCTGACCGCTGAATGCCCGAAGGGAAGTGCACGCCCGGATCCGTGAACGCCGCCGTCGGCGAACCCGTGGACGGAAGGGCGCCCACGTAGTTGGACAGAATCGGCAGCAGCGTCCGCTCGTCGAAGGCACCCACCACGAACAGCGTGAAGTCCGCCGCGTTGGCGAAGAGCTTCCGATACTGCGCGAGCATCTTCGCCGGATCGAGCGTCGCCACGTTCTGGGCGGTCAGTGGTTCGGAGCTGTAGTGGCCCGACGAATTGATCTCCTCGATCTTCTCGCCGAAGGCCTGGCCCGGGCTTCGCCCGCGGTTCGCCACGGCCGCCTCGAGCTGACGCCGCATGAGCGCGAACGCTTCCGGGTCGGGACTCGGCGAGGTGAAGTTCAAGTACAGCAGCTGCATCGCCGTCTCGAGATCGGCGGGGGTCGACGATCCCGAGATGCCGTGAGTGGTCAGGCCGACGAAGGGGGACACGGAAACGAGCCTGCCGGCCAGCATCTTGTCGAGGTCGAGCGCCTTGATGCCGCCGACACCTGACAGGCGGACGAGCTGCGGTGCGAAGGACGCCTGCAGGTAGTCTTCGCGCCCCGCCAGTGCCGCTCCGCCCATCGAGTACATGGTGAAGAGCACCTGATCGTTCTTGAAGTCGGTCGGCTTGAGCCACGCCTCGAGGCCGTTGGCGAAACGGACGACGGTGACGCCGAGATCGGGGAGCTCCCTGCGCGACACGACCTGGCCAGGTTCGGGCGCGTGTTCGATCAAGGGTCGGTCGGCGACCGTATCGACCCAGGCTGTCAGGTCGAGGCGGTCGGCGGCAGCCATGACGGAACGGACGTCCGCCTCGCTCGGGACGCTCACGGACTCCTTCTGTGGCGCGACGGCGAGCACGACCTGTCCCTGTTCACCCAGGCGCGACCGCGCGTGGCTGGTCACATCGTCGAGGGTGATGGTCGGCAGGAACTGCTGAGCGAGGCGGTGCTCGTACTCGATGCCGGGGCTCGGCTCGTCGTCCAGGAAGTAGCTGAGGTATTCCTGCGCATACGAACTGCTCTCGTTCTTGTCGCGCTCGTTGTAGGCGCGAGCGTAAGCGGCCATCACCGCGCGCCTGGCCCGGTCGAGCTCTGCCTGCGTGAACCCGAACTCGCGCGCCCTCCGCGCTTCGACCTCGAGCGCAGTGAGCCCATCGGCGATCCCGCCGTCCTGCACACGCGCGCTCATGGAGAAGGCATCGACGTCTTTGCTGAGCGAGTTGCTGCCGCCGCCGGCGCTGAGGAACTTCGCGTCAGGCCTGCGTGAGAGCTCAGTGAAGCGATCGTTGAGCATACGCACGAAGAGCGTGTCGATCAGCGCACGGCGATAGTCGCCGACGGTACGGTTGTCCTCGCGAGGCCGCTTGCGGAGCACCTGAACCGTGGACTGCGTGACCTCCGGATCGCTCGTCACGGTCACGAGCCGCTCGGCTTGTATCGGCACGCGCGATGACGGTGGGGCGGACTGCGGCGCGCGTGCCTGCAAGGGGCCGAATGCGTCGCGAACGGCGGCTTCCACTTCGGCTGGGTCGATATCGCCGACTACCACGATCGCCATCCGATCGGGACGGTACCAGGTGTCATAGAAATCGCGGAGACGGGAGGCGGGAGCATTCCGGATGACCTCGGGCTTCCCAATCGGCAGCCGCTCCGCGTACCGCGAATCGCGATAGAGCACCGGCACCTGTTTGTCGCGCACGCGCGTGGACGCACCAAGGCGTCCCCGCCACTCTTCGATCACGACGCCGCGCTCCTTGTCGATCTGGTCCGGCGTCAAGGAGAGACCGCCGGCGAAATCGGCCATGGCGTCGAGGCCCTTGGCGACCACTTCGGGTCGGTCGGCGGGCAGGTCGAGCATGTACACCGTTTCTTCGAAGCTGGTGTACGCGTTCACGTGGGGGCCGAGACGTGCGCCCATCGATTCGAAATAGGCAACCAGTTCGCCCGGCTTGAAGTGGGCGCTCCCGTTGAACGCCATGTGCTCGATGAGATGTGCCAGACCCTGCTGGTCGTCGTCTTCGAACAGGGAGCCCGCCTTCACCGCCAGCCGAAGCGCCACACGGTGCTCGGGCCGCGCATTCCGGCGGATGAAGAAGCGCAGGCCGTTCGGCAGCGTTCCGGTGCGGACGGCTGAGTCGAACGGGAGCGGCGTCGACAGCGCGTCGCCGGCGGCTGCCGTCGCGCTCTGCGCTTGCGCCGGCCCGACTCCCGGCTGCGGTGGAGCGACTGGTACGGTCGCCCGCGCGCCGGGTGTCTGTGGTGGAGCGAGCTGGGCGTGCGCGGGAACCGAAAGCGAGAGCAGCGCCAGCAATCCCAGCGTGGCGAGACGACGAGGATGTTGACGCATCTCTTCGGATTATACGCGCCGCATCCGCGCGTTACCTGCGCGGCAGTATCACGCTGATGGGATGCGTCTCACCAGCCTTCACGTCGACCTCGACGCTTCGCGTCTCGTACCGCTTGCGCGACACCTCGACGCGGTGATGGCCCGGGGTGAGCTGGATGATCAGCCGCTCGTTTCTGCCGGGTCCCTCCCACAATTCTCCGTCGACGATCACTGACGAGCCGGAGGGCTGCACGGTGACGAGGAGCGTCGCGAGCGTCGTGTCACCCGCGCCGGATGGCATTGGTGAAGCGGGTGGCGGAGCTGGTGGTGCAACTGGTGTCACTGGCGCTGCCGGCGGCATTCGCTGAGGCGGTGTCATGCCACGCCGCGCCGGCAGCGGAGGCGGTTCGAACTGGTCGTCCGGCCCTTCCGCACGCGATTGTTCCTGGACTGGTTCGGGCCGCGGTTCTACCGGTGCATCCGCTGGCAGCTTCTGCAGCTCACCTTCGAGGGTCCGCGTCGCGTTGACGCTCAGATAGAGGTGTTGGCGCAGTGAGCGGTAGCCCTCGAGGTACACCACGATCTCGTGCTGGCCTGGCGGGACGTGCAGGCGCTGAAAGGTGCCGTTGAACTCGTCGACGCGCCCAGCGTAGTACCCGTCGATGTACACCTCCGCCTCTTCCGGCGTCACCTGAAACCTGATGTGACTCTCGGGCGGCGCAAAGCTCCAGCCACCCATTGGCGGATATCCCCACTGCGCCGCAGTCGCGAAACTGGGCAACATCAGTGCACTAAGAGGAAACAGAATCGCCACGACTTGAAGACTTCTCCGCACGCGTCCACTCCCTTGGGCAGGCATCGATAGCTCTGCTGTGCGCAACGCTTGTGCCAGTCGACGCTCGCCGGATCCTGGTGCTTTTGGGCCAAAACCGGCCAATCTGACGCCGGTGCGCCTTCGCCGGTTGTCATCCGCCGACGGCACGACTGTGGTGGACCGAGGACGCTCGACAGCGGGAACCGAGTTTGCTCGTGCGATGCGCGCCGCTCAATGTTTCAGCCATCGCTCGTCACGATCGTGATCCCGTGCCTGAATCAGGCGCACTTCCTTACTGAAGCCTTACGCAGCATCAGGCGTCAGACCTATGCTTCCATCTCCACGATCGTGGTGGACGATGGATCGACCGACGCCACGGCGAGGGCGGCGATCACCGGCGGCGCGATCCTCCTGAGGCAACCGCATCGGGGACTGAGCTCCGCGCGCAACTTCGGGCTGCTCGCGGCGGACGGAGAGTTCGTGCTGTTTCTCGACGCCGACGACGAACTGCTGCCGGATGCGGTGGCGGCTGGTGTCGCGGCGCTCGAGCGCGCGCCCGACGCAGCGATGGTGGCTCGGCGCTGCCGGCTGATCGATGCGAGCGGTGCTCCCTTGCCGACGCACTGTCCCGTACCGGAGTCCGACGACTTCTACGCCGAGTTGCTGTTGCGCAATCCGGTCTGGACACCAGGCGCCGCGCTCTTCCGGCGGCAGGCGCTGGTCGAGATCGGCGGGTTCCCGGAGGAGGTGGGTCCGGCGGCGGACTATGCGGTCTACCTCGAGATCGCGCGGACCCGGCGTGTGATCGTCGACGCGCGCGACGCGGTTCTCTACCGCCAGCACGACGCCAACATGTCGCGCGACGCGGAACGCATGCTCCGCGCGACCCTCGCCGTCCTGCGACGGGAGCGTCCGAAGGTGCCGCGCACCCACAGGCGGTACTTCCGCGACGGCCGGCGTGCGTGGCGGCGCTTCTACGGCGAGGAGATCATCCAGCAGCTCCGCGCAACCGCGCGAATGCGGCCATTCGGCCGGCGCGAGGTCGAGTCCATGGCGCTGCTGGCCCGGGAGTGCCGGGCGCTTGCATTCAGCCACATGGTCCGAAAGCTGGCGCGGCTCGCCCAGGGGCTCCCGCCTGCGGAGATCGAGGGCGGGCGTTTCGTCCGGCCGATGCCCGATGCGCCGCAGCGGGCCGAGGCGCGGTAGTGCCCACGGTCATTCGCGAGGTCGACATCTCGGAGCCATTCGAAGCCATCGACGCCGCCTCGCACTACGAGCGCTGCATGCTGCTCTTTCGCTGGCGCGGCCGGCGTCTCGGTCGCGCGTTCGTCCCGCTCGAGGACGGACACCTGAGCGCGCGGGATGTCGAGTCTCACGCGCAGCGAACGCTCGGGGAACAGGCCGTGCGGGCTTGTGTCGAGGAATACCTCGACTACGACGGAAGGGTGGCGCCCGACGCGCCGCTTCCGTCCGCAACGGTGGCGATCTGCACTCGCGAGCGTCCGAGCGATCTCGAACGCGCGCTCGACGCGGTCGCTGCGCTCGCGCCCGCCCCGATCGAGATCCTCGTGGTCGACAATGCGCCGGAAACCGGCGCCACCCGCGATGTCGTCCGCGGCCGGCCGGGCGTCAGGTACGTGGTCGAGCCCAATCGGGGCCTGAACCGGGCTCGGAATCGAGCTCTCCACGAAGCAGCGGGCGACGTGGTCGCCTTCACCGACGACGATGCCGTGCCTGAGGCGGCGTGGCTGGGTGCGCTGCTGGCGAACTTTGGCGATCCGCGCGTGATCTGTGTCACGGGGCTCACGCTGCCGCTGGAGCTCGAATCCTCCGCGCAAGAGCTCTTCGAGGAACACTGCTCCTTCGTCAGGGGCTTTCGCCGCCGCGTGTTCGACGGTCTGATCGACAACCCGCTCGCCGTCGGACCCATTGGTGCGGGAGCCAACATGGCGCTGCGCCGCGGTCTGGGCGACGCGGTGGGCTCGTTCGACTCACGCCTGGACGCGGGCACTCCCACACGGTCCGGCGGCGACCACGAGATGTTCGCCCGGATGCTGCTCGCCGGTCATCGCATCGTGTACGACCCGCTCGCCGTGAGCTGGCATCGCCATCGTCGCAGCCTCCCGGAACTGCGTGAGGTGGTGCGTGGGTACGGGACCGGGGTTTGCGCGATGTGGACCGGGCTGCTGATCGAACGCCGCGAGCTTGGTGTCCTTCGGCTCGCGTGGGAGTGGTTTCGTCACGATCACCTTCCGCTGCTGCGGCGGCCGCGTCGGCTCTTCGACGCCGCGGGCGGTGACGCGCTCCGGCGGCACGAGCTGCTCGGGTGTCTGGCCGGCCCGTGGTCGTGGGTCGCGTCTCACCGATCTGGCCAGATGCGCGCATGATTCACGACGCTCCACGACGATCCGACGCTCCGCGATTGTCGATTGTGATCCCAACGTTCGGCCGCGAGGAGTCGCTGCAGCGGCTGCTGAACGCCCTTGCGCGCCAGCAGGGAGCCCCACCCTTCGACGTGATCGTCGTGCTCGACGGCGTGCCGGAGGCGAGCATCGGCGCGGGCCGGCGGGAATGGCCGTTCCCGCTCCGCGTCGTGGAGCAGCCGTCTCGGGGCGCGGCCGCGGCGCGCAATGCCGGCGCGCAGCTCGCGCAGTCCGAGGTCCTGTTGTTCCTCGACGACGACGTCGAGCCGGCGGAGCGGGTGATCCGGGCGCATGCGGAGTTCCACGCCTCGCGCAGGCGAGGCATTGGCGCGGGCGATCTCGCCCCGGTTCCGACCGAGACCGGCTTCATCTCGACCGCGCTGACCGGATGGTGGGAAACCATGTGCGGGCAGCTCCGCGACCCCCGCCATCGCTTCACGTTTCGCGATCTGCTCACTGGGCACTGTTCGGTCACGCGCGCGACGTTCGAGCAGTTGGGGCGTTTCGACGAGTCGCTGCTCTGTCACGAGGACTTCGAATTCGGGTACCGCGCGATCGAGGCGGGTGCCACCATCCGCTTCGTTCCTGGGAGTGACGCGCGCCATCACGACACCACGACGCTCGAGAAGGTGCTCCGGCGCAAGCGCGACGAGGGGATCGCCGACGTGCAGCTGGTGGCGAAGCATCCGTCCCTGTTGCGCGCGCTGCCGCTGGGCAGGCCGGTGCCGGGAGGCATCTGCCGCCGCGCATTCGACGCCGCGTTGCGTGGAGCACGGCGCGATGCGGTGTTCGGCGGCGGCCTGGTCCGCCTGCTCCACGTGCTGGAGCGGGCGTCGATGCGCGACAAGTGGCGGGTCGTGCTCGACGCCGCGATGGCGTACGCCTATTGGCGCGGCGCCGTCGAGTACGCGGGAGGTACAGGGGCGCTTGGTGCGATCAGGGCGCGACCCGATCCGCCTCAGTCTGCGCCGGTTGTCATCGATCTGCGCGCCGGACTCACGCAGGCCGAGGAGCAGATCGATCGGGAACGCCCCACGGCCGTGCGCATTGTGCTCGGAGATGCCGAGGTCGGAATCGTCCTGCCGGTCGCGGGAGCGGAGCCCTTCCGGGGGGAGCACCTGCGGCCGGTCCTGCTGCACCAGCTCGCCGGGCCACTGGCGGCGGCAGCGTCGCGGGTGGGGATCCTGCCGTCTGTGCTGCATGGTGAGGCTGCGGCGCGCCCGCAGCGAAAGGACGTCGTGGCGGCTGGCGCCGCGCGGGTGGCGTGACGTGGGCCGCAGCGCGCGACGCGCCTGGGCCGTCGTCGTAATTGCGATCTCCGTGATCTGGGGCGTGTGGGTCTGCTCGCACGCGTTCGCGTATCCGTACCCGTCCCCGCCGTCGATCCTCGATCTGCCGGTCACGAGTCTCCCGTTCGTGCAGGCCGCGCTGCTGCAGGCGTTGCGCTCCGTCGCCGGCGCGGTGCTGGTCGGGATGGCCGTGTGGCAGATCGGCAGCGTGGTGACCATGGGTGCGCCCGGCCTGTTCGAGGGGACGGCGGAGCGCGCGCACGTCAGTCTGGCCGTCGGCGTGGCCGCGGCGAGCAGCGCGCTGTTCGCGCTCGCTGCCGTCGGGGCTTATCGACCGTCGATCGTTGCCGGCTTCCTGATCGTTGCCGCTCTGAGCCGCCCCAGCACCTACGTGCTGGCGGTGCGCAGGATCCGCATCGTGGCGCATCGGATGCGTTCGAGAGAGCGCGCGCGGCCGCCGGCGAGCCATCTCGTGTACGGGGCGTGTTCGGCTGCGGCGTTGGCCTGCGCGATCGTGGGCGCACTGTCTCCCGAAATCGAGTACGACGCGCTCTGGTATCACCTCTGGCTGCCACGACAGTGGCTCGACGCCGGCCACCCGGTCGACATCGTCCAGGAATATGTCTCGCTCTACCCGCTGGGGTGGGAGCTCCTCTACGGCGCGGGACTTGTCGTCGGCGGGGCAGGCGCCGCCAAGCTTCTGCACTGGGCCTGTCTTCCGCTCGTGGGTTGGGCCGCTGTGCTGATCGCGCGCCGGCTGATCCCCACGGCGTCGCGTCCTCTGACATTTGCGCTGGTCGTGACGGCTCCGACGCTGACATGGGAAGCCACCACGGCCTACGTGGATCTGGCGCTGGCGTGGTTGCTGGCGGCGACGGTGTACGCGCTGTTTCGCTTCCATGAAAGCGGCGATGCGCGCTGGGTGCTCCTGGGCGGGGTGCTGATGGGGGCTTCGCTCGGCGTGAAGCACCTGGCGTTGGTGGCGCTCGCGGTGTGTGCCGTGGCGATCCTGACGAGTGCGCCGCTGCGCGGAGCATCGGCGCGCAAACGGGCGCGCGTGATGGCGGCATTCGCCGTGGTGGCGCTCGCGATCGCGGGGCCGTGGTACGTTCGCGCGTGGGCCGCGTCGGGGAATCCGGTCTTTCCGGAGATGTATTCGTTGTTCGGCGCCGCGCCGCCGGAGCGATGGTCGGAGGCGACTGAGCGCGGCCTCGCGGGCTTCAAGCACCACTTCGGGATGGGACGGAGCATCGCCGCGCTTGCACAGCTGCCGTGGAACGTCACCGTGCGGCCGGCGGCGTTCGGCGGGGATCTCGGTGTGCTGTTTCTCATCCTGGTCCCGTTTGCGGCGTGTTCGCGGGCCCGCGCACGGCTCGTCCCCGTCGCGTGTGGGATCGCAGCGTATTGCGCCATATGGGCGTCGCCGCTCGGCAGCTTTCAGCTGCGCCTGTTGATTCCGGCCGTGCCCCTTCTCGCCGTGCTCGCGGCGGCCGGGGCAGGCGTGTTGACCTCGAGTGCCGATCGGATCTGGCGCGGCTGGTCCGCGCTGCCGCGGGCGGCGTTCGGGATGCTCCTCGTACTCGCGTTGCCGCCTTTCGTTCCGTTCCACGGACGTCCACACGAGCCGATCACCCACGTGCTCGGTCCATTGCCCGTGTCGGTCGTTGTCGGCGGCGAGGCGAAAGAGAGCTACCTCGCTCGCACTGTTCCGACATACCGCGCGTGGCGGTACGTGAACGCGCACACGGATCCCGGCGCCCGCGTGCTGGTCTTCGGCGGCGGCGATCACTACTACAGTCGAAGGCGGCGGGTCTGGAGCGACGCGGCCGTGGCATACCCGGCCACCTGGAACTCGCCCGTCGGGGCGGAAGCCGGCGCACTCCGTGCGGCGGCGGCCCTGGGCCTGACGCACGTGCTCGTGGATCGCAAGGTGGTCGTCGCGGAAGAGGCCGGCGGGCTGGCGCTGTTCGGCCCAACGTTGAGGGCGTGTTGTCTCGCGCCCGTATACGAGGACGCGCGCTCGGCCGTCTACGCGCTCCGGCCCGCCCGCGTCGAGGCTGCGCAGGCCGGACGAGTGTCGGAGGCTGCAGACAGATGAGAGCCGCCTCAGCCTGCGTCCCTCAGCAGGCCGCTAAGCCGGGGTGACGAAATCGGTGGCGTGCATCACGCGAGAGGTGTGAGGCACGAACACGTGTCCGGCGGCTGATGCCGGCCCTGGGCTGACGTGGAGCGTCGTGCCTCCGTCCCACCAGTCGAGCACCGTGCCGGTGTGCGCGTCCCGCGCGACCGCGCCGACGTGGTACGCCCCCGGCTGAAGGGGCAGCGCCTGAATGCGGAACTCCGCGACACCGCCGGGCGGCAGAATCGCGGCGCCTGCGGCGGTCGACAGCGTCGCAAACAGCGTGCGCCCGTCGTGCGAGTGGATGCGAACGTCGAATCGCACCGATTCCAACTCCGCGGCGGCGGAGAACCGCAGACGCACGAGCAGCGGCGCCGAGCTCCTACAGTCGACGGCGCCGGTCGCGTCGGGATCGTGGAAGGTGAGGTTGGTCAGCTTGAGCGCGTCCTGTCCGTACGCCGCCTCGTGCGAGGCCGTGCTCTTCTGTCCGGAGACAACGCGCCGGTGGTACAGAGCGACCGCTTTCGCCGGCGTGGCATCGGCGAGGATCTCTCCGTGGTCGAGGAGGATGACGCGGTCGCACAGCTGTTCCACCGCGGTGAGGTCGTGGGAGATGAACAGGATCGTGACGCCGGCACGGCGCAGGTCGAGAATCCGCTTCAGGCACCGCGCCTGGAACTCCGCGTCGCCGACCGCCAGCACTTCGTCCACCAGGAGGATGTCCGGACGCAGGTGCGCGGCGACCGCAAACCCGAGGCGGACGTACATCCCCGAGGAGTACCACTTCACCGGCGTGTCGAGGAAGCGTTCGACGCCCGCGAATGCGACGATCTCGGCGAGCCGCGCCTCGATCTCGCGCCGGCGCATCCCGAGCAGCGACCCGCTCAGAAAGACGTTTTCGCGCCCCGTCAGCTCCGGATGAAATCCCGAGCCGACCTCGATCAGCGCCGCCATCGTCCCCGTGATGCGGATCTCGCCGCGCGTGGGTGTGGTAATCCCGGCGAGCAGCTTCAGGAGGGTGCTCTTGCCGGCCCCGTTCGCGCCGATGACTCCCACCGATGTGCCGCGGTCGACGGCGAAGTCGAGATCGCGCAGCGCCCAGAACGTGTCGGACGAGCGCTTCGTGCCGAGCCGGTACTCCTTCCAGACGTGGTCGACGCGCAGATCGATGTCGGCGGTCATACGACGTCGGCCATCGTGAACTCGGCGAGTTTGAAGTACACGAACGCCAGCGGCACGAGTGCGCCGGCCACTGCGGCGGACATCAGGAGCGCGTGCGGATCCGGCGGCTGGTGGAGCACCGTGGCCCGCCGGAAGGTGTCGGCGATGCCGGCCATCGGGTTGGCGATGTACAGCCAATATGCGGCGGCCGGCAGCTGCGCCTTCGCGAGCGAGAGCGGGTAGACCACCGGCGTGGCGAACATCCACACCTGAAGGACGACCGGCATGGCGAGACCCACGTCGCGGTACCGCACCTGAGCGGCCGAGAGGAGCATGCCCGCGCCGGTCAGCCAGACCGCGAGCAGCAGGATCGCCACGACGGCCCAGATGACATGGGGCGAGAGGGCGATGCCGTACCAGATCATCAGCAGCGCGAGCGCTCCGCAGGCGAGCGCCGCGTCGGTCATCGCTGCGACCACGTATGTCAGCGGAAGAATTTCCCGGGGGAAGGACACCTTCGTCAAGAGCGAGGCGTGGGCGGTCAATGCGTTGGTCGCGCTCGACAGGCCAGAGGCGAACGCCGTCCACGGCACCAGTGCGGCGTAGGCGAAGACCGGGTAGGGCACCCCCTCGCTCGGCGCGCCGCCCAGGAGCGCGAAGACGAGCGCGAAGGCGAGCATGATCGCCAGCGGCTGGAGGACGGCCCACACGATGCCGAGCCGTGATTGCTTGTATCGCACCTTGATCCGGTGCAGGCTCAGCGTCAGCAGGAGGTCGCCGTGACCGGCGAGGCGACGAAGGGCCGCGCGCGGGTGGACCGCCGCAAGTGACGCGGGCACGATTCGGGTGACGGGCCGACTGCCGATGGAATTCAGAAGATCCTCCGTGGCGCGGTAGAGTCCGGGGGCGCGGCAGAGTCCGAGGCAAGGGTGGTGCCACCTTGACTTGATCGCGGAACCTAAAGAACAATGCCCGACGGACATGGCTTCCTCGCAGCTGGTCTGTTGTTGCCCGTGTTGTGCGCCGGCGGCGTGTCGCTGCGCGTGTATCGGGCCGACCATCGGCGGGTGAGAAGCACCTCCACTGCTTTCCGACATACCTAGAACTGCTTCTCTCCGGTCGATCGGTCGGCGGATCGAACGACGCGCGATGGAGAAGCTCATGATTCCTGTTCAGATCAATCGATTGGCGCCCGTGGCGCCGCCGTTTCGGCCATGACGCCAGACATGGTGTGGCTCGCCGCCATCACGTTGGCGGCGGCGACGGTCAATGGAGCGCTGGGTTACGGCTTCTCGTCGATCACCGTTCCGCTCGCGCTGCTCTTTCTCTCCAACCGCGTCCTGAACCCGGCGCTGATCCTCATCGAGGTTCCGCTCAACGCGTATGTCCTGTGGGTGAATCGTGGATCGCTCCCGGCGATCTGGCGGCGCGTGGTGCCGGTCATGATCGGGCTGCTGCCGGGTGTCCTCGTGGGCACGCTGGTCGTATCGCGGGTGAGCCCTGACTGGCTGAAGCTGTACACCTTCATGACGCTGCTGCCGCTCATCCTGCTGCAGGCGGCCGGGTTTCGCCGGCCCATCCGCGGCGAGCGCAGCGCGGGGCTGCTCTTCGGCGCCGGCGTCGGCGTGCTGTATTCGGTCACGACCATCTCAGGGCCGCCGCTGGCGATCGCGCTGAACAACCAGGGACTCGAGAAGCGGGAGTTTCGCGCGGCGCTTGGACTGGTGCGCCTCGCCGAATCGAGCCTGACGGCCGTCGCCTATTTCTCGGCCGGCCTCTTCACCATGTCGAGCTTCGCGCTGGTGCCGTGGATCGTGCCGAGCGTTGCGCTCGGCGTGCCGATCGGCGCCCAGGTGATCCAGCGCCTGCGGCCGGAAACATTCCGGCGCATCTGCATGAGCTTCGACGCCTGGATCGTCGCGTTCGGCCTGTCCAAGCTGCTGCGCGATCTCGCCATCGTTCGCGGCCCGCAGGCCTACGCGCTGCTCGCCGGCGTCATCGTGCTCGATGCGGTCCTGTTGTACCGTTTCTTCGCCATCGCCGCAGCCCTCGCACGCTCGGCCGACCCGCCTCCTCGGGACACGCCGCCTGGCTACGCGCAGTCGCGAGCCGCTCAGCCCGACTAGCTGGGCCGGTTTGACTCTGGCGCCGTAAGTTGATACATATCTATACGTTGATGCCACAGCGAGCCGCTGCCTGTTGCTGCGCATGTTGTTGTACGGGCCGTACCGGTCCCGCGCGGCACAGTCGTCCCGGCTCGCCATCAGACATCCGCTGAAGGAAAGATTTTCAGGGAGCCACAGACCGACAAAGCCCGGGGGACCAACCCCGGGCTTTTCTTTTTTGCGGTGACCGACATGCCCATGGCTGCAGCCGCCGACCCATCGCCCCTCACACCCGCCACCGAGCTCGCGGTGGCGCCGAGCTACGACCATCTGGCCGCGCTCGAGGCCGAGAGCGTTCACATCACGCGGGAGGTCGTGGCCGAGTTCGAGCGCCCCGTCCTCCTCTTCTCCGGCGGCAAGGACTCCATCGTCATGCTCCGCATCGCGGAGAAGGCGTTCTTCCCGGCGAAGGTGCCGTTCCCGCTCATGCACATCGACACGGGCCACAACTTCCCCGAAGTGATGGAGTACCGCGATCGTCGTGTCGCGGCGCTCGGTGCCCGGTTGATCGTGGCGTCGGTCGAAGAAGCCATCGAGCAGGGGTTCGTGGTGGACCCGACCGGCCCCCGCGCATCGCGCAACCAGATTCAGACGGTGCCGCTGCTGCGCGCCATCCAGCAGCACCGGTTCGACGCCGTCTTCGGCGGCGCCAGGCGCGACGAAGAGAAAGCGCGCGCGAAAGAACGCGTGTTCAGCTTTCGCGACGAGTTCGGGCAGTGGGATCCGAAGAATCAGCGCCCCGAGCTCTGGTCGCTGTTCAACGGCCGGCACCGGAAGGGGGAACACATCCGCGTGTTCCCGCTCTCGAACTGGACCGAGGTCGACATCTGGCAATACATCGCGCGCGAACAGCTCGAACTGCCTTCGATCTACTACGCGCACGAGCGGGAAGTCTTCCGCCGTGACGGCATGCTGATGGCGGTGACCGACGTGACACCCCCGCTCGAGGGCGAGACGCCGTTCCGTGCGGTGGTGCGCTATCGCACGGTGGGCGACATGACGTGCACGGCCGCCGTCGACTCCACCGCGGACACGGTCGAGAAGATCATCGACGAGGTGGCGACGAGCCGCATCACCGAACGGGGCGCAACCCGCGCCGACGACCGGGCCTCCGAAGCCGCGATGGAAGACCGCAAGCGCGAGGGCTACTTCTGATGTCGGGACTGCTTCGCATCTGCACGGCCGGGAGCGTCGACGATGGGAAGAGCACGCTGATCGGGCGTCTCCTGTACGACTCGCGGGCGGTGTACGAAGACCAGCTGCATTCGATTCAGCGCGCATCGAAGAACCGGTCGGCCGGCGCCATCGACTTCTCGCTCTTCACCGACGGCCTTCGGGCGGAACGGGAACAGGGCATTACGATCGACGTCGCCTACCGCTACTTCGCGACCGCGCGGCGAAAGTTCATCCTCGCGGATACGCCGGGCCACGAGCAGTACACGCGGAACATGGCGACGGGCGCGTCGACGGCAGACGTGGCGATCCTGCTCGTCGACGCCCGGCACGGCGTCCGGCCGCAATCGCGCCGTCATGCCCAAATTGCGCGGCTGCTCGGCATCCACGACTACGTGCTCGCCGTCAACAAGATGGACCTCGTCGACTTCGACCGCGCGATCTTCAATCGCATCGTCGACGAGTTCGGGGACATCCTGCCGGGTGCGCGGCTGCACGCGATACCGATCAGCGCGCTGCACGGCGACAACGTCATCAGCCGCAGCGACCGCACGCCGTGGTTCGACGGCATGTCGCTGCTCGAGTTCCTGGAGACCGTCGAGGTCGAGCGCGACGCCATCACGCGCCCGTTCAGGTTCCCGGTGCAGATCGTCCTGCGTCCGACGCACGAGTTCCGCGGGTACGCCGGGCAGGTGCTGTCGGGATCGATTCGCCTCGGCGACGTGGTGAGCGTGTGGCCGACGGGGCTGACGTCGCGGATTCAGCGCATCGTGACCTTCGACGGCGATCTGGACGAGGCGCACGCAGGCCAATCGGTCACGCTCACGCTGGAGGACGAGATCGACATCAGTCGAGGCGACATGATCGCCGTTGGGCCCGTAGCGGTCGCCCAGCGCTTCCGCGCCGACGTCGTCTGGATGGACGAGCGCCCGCTCGACCCGTCGCGCGTCTACCTGCTGAAGCACTCGACGCGCACGGTCACGGCCGAGGTGGACACCACGCTGACCCTCAATCAGATCGGACCGGTGATCATCACGACCGCGCGGCCGGTGATGCTCGATCGATATGCGGAGAATCGCGGCACGGGCAGCTTCATCCTGATCGACCCGGCGACGAACTTCACGGCTGGCGCCGGGATGGTGTCGGATGTGCTGCCGGACCGGCCCGAAGCGAGCCCGGCGCAGCCCACGGCCGCCGAGCGCATCGCCATGGCCGCGCGATCGGCGACGAGCGACGAAGAGGCGATCCAGGCGGTTCGGCTGGCGCTCGACGAGCTGCTCTCGTGACGGGTGCGGTGGTCTGGTTCACCGGCCTCTCCGGCGCAGGCAAGAGCACGCTGTCCCAGAGCGTCGGCGCGAGGCTGCAGGGTGCGCGGCCCGTCGAGATCCTCGACGGCGACGAGGTTCGCACGCACCTGTCGAAGGGCCTCGGCTTCTCGCGCGAAGATCGGGATGCCAACGTACGACGCATCGGCTTCGTCGCGCGGCTCCTCGCCAGAAACGGCGTGCTCGCGATTACGGCGGCGATCTCGCCGTACGCGGCCGTTCGCGACGAGATCCGCGCTCTGGTCGAACGCGACGGAGTCCCGTTTCTCGAAGTGTTCGTCAATCCGCGGCTCGATTCCCTGATCGCGCGCGATCCCAAGGGCCTGTACCGGCGTGCGCTGGCCGGCGAGATCGAGCACTTCACTGGCATTTCCGATCCCTACGAGCCGCCGCTGCGCCCGGAACTGGTCATCGAAACCGATCAGGAGCCGGTGGAGATGAGCGCCGATCGCGTGTACCGGCTGCTGGTCGAGCGGGGAGTTGTGGGGGTGGGGGAGGGGGTCTAGGGAGAAGGGAGAAGTGAAAAGGGAAAAGTGAGAGCAGGCTCTCAGCTGTCCTTGACCTTCGGCGGGCGGCATCGGCGGACGATCGTCGTCAGAATCGCGATCAGTTCGTTCACCTCGGCCATGAGGTGTGACCCTTCGCCCCTCTGATCTGGCGCGGCGGCTTCGAGCAGGCGGAGCCAACAGCGCGTCTCGCGCGCTTCTCGGAGGCCGATCGCATTCTTGAACGCGAATTCGCGGCGGGAGTACGCATCGCGGGCCTCTTCGACGTTGGCGCCGATCGACGTGCCGGCGCGCAGCAGTTGTTGGGCGAGATGCCTGACGACGGGAGACGCGCCGCGGAATTGCTCGGAGAAACGGACAATTCGTATCGAGAACTGCAAGGTCCGCGCTCCCTGAACTGCTACACTACCGACCAGCCCTTGCCGAGCGGAGCCGCACACCTCGAACGCTTCCAATTCAACGGCGCAACCCTGATCGACGAGACTGCTGGGACGCCGACGGCGGGTCACATTCTCTTCTTGCACGGCTGGGGTGGCAGTCGTGAGAGCCTCCGTGGGATCGGGACGCTCTTTGCCGGAGACCATGCCGTCCACCTGCTCGATCTGCCCGGCTTTGGTGAAGCGCCGCCTCCGCCGGACGGGTGGGGCACGATCGACTACGCGGACCTCGTCCAGCAGTACATGCTCGAGCGTCTGACGGGCCCGGTCGTGCTGGTCGGACACTCGTTTGGCGGGCGCGTCAGCGTGCGCCTCGCCGCCCGCCGCCTCCCGCAGGTCCGTGCGCTGGCGCTGATCGCGGTCCCCGGGCTCCCGCGGCGCGGCTGGTCGCGGGCGCGTGTGCGCCGCGGGGCCATACGCCTGCTGCGGCGGACCCTGGTTCTGTTGCAGCCGCTGACGGGCCAACGGCCGGTGCAGTGGCACTCACGCCGGTTCGGGTCGAAGGACTACCAGGCAGCCGGTGCGTTGCGCCCGCTGCTCGTACGGACGGTGACGGAGAATCTCACCGAGAGCGCTCGGTCCATCATCTGTCCGACGCTGTTGCTGTGGGGCAGCGACGACACGGAGACGCCGCTGTGGCTCGCGCACGACTACGCTGCGCTGATCGGCGAGCGTGCGACGCTCGTGGTGCTTCCGCACAAGGATCATCACCTCTACACGGGAACTGGCGCACACCTGTGTGGCGAGAAGATCCGCGGATGGCTGGAGACGGTGCATGCGTGATTTCTGGCCGTGGGTGCCGGTACTGGCCGGCGCGCACACCTATCTCGCATGGTCGCGCGTGCTCGCCTATCTGCGCTACTTCCAGCAGGAAGGGTACGACGCCCGCCGATTTCTCCGTTGGGCCAACGTGCGGTCGCTGACCGACCCGGCGTTCTGGCTGGCGATCGCGAGCGGCTTCCTGTTCCTGGGCGATCCGTTCCTGGCCATGGTGTTGTTCGCCGTAGGCGCGGTCGTGCTCGGCCTGGTCCAGCCAGACCCGCGGCGCACGGGAAAGATCACGCTGAAGCTCACGTGGCGCGCGCGCCGGATTCTCGTGGTCGCGGTCATCGTCGCGTCCGCGGCCTGGGTGCTGCTCCTGCGCGCCTACATGGCGGCTGAAACGCGTGCGCCGCTCATCGCCTCGGCGGTCGTGTTCGCGTGCCTGCCGCTCGTGCTGATCGCGGCGAACCTCGTGCTCGCGCCGTACGAGCGGAGCGTGCAGCGACGCTACTATGACGAGGCCGTTCGTCGGCTCGGACGGGTGCGCCCGTTCGTGGTCGGCATCACGGGAAGCTACGGGAAGAGCAGCACGAAGGCGATGCTCGTGCACATCCTGCAGTTCCATGCTCCGACCCTCGCGGCTACCGGCAGCATCAACACCGTCATGGGCGTGACGCGGCACATTCGCGAGGACCTGGCGCCGGGTCACCGGTTCATGGTGGTGGAGATGGGGGCATACGCGGTCGGCTCGATCCAGCGGCTCTGCCGCCTGACTCCGCCCTCCGCCGGTCTCATCACCGCGGTTGGCGACATGCATCTGGAGCGCTTCGGCTCGACCGAAGCCATCGTACGGGCGAAGAGCGAGCTGGCCCGGGCGGTCGCTCCCGGCGGGCTGCTGGTCGTCAACGCCGACAGTCCGAATGCGCTCCGCATCGCCAAGGAGGCCGCACACTGCCGTGTGCTGCTGTACGGCGAGGCGTCGTCCGAAGCGCTGGCCACGCGCATCGAGCAGATCCGGTTCACCAAACAGGGGACGCACTTCGTGCTGCGCACCCCGGACCGGACGTTCGCGTGCGTGACGCCGCTACTGGGACGGCCGATCGTGCTCAATCTCGCCGGCGCGTTCACGTTCGCCGTGGCGGTTGGCGTGGATCCCGACGTCGCGGTGGCGTCGTTCCGGACGCTGAAGCCGGTGGCAAACCGGCTCGAGGTGGTCGAGGAAGCCGGCGTGACCTGGATCCGCGATGCGTACAACTCGAACCAGTTCGGGTTCCGCGCCGCGCTCGAGGTGGCGGCGGAGTTGCCGGCGACCCGCCGGATCCTGGTGACGCCAGGCGTGATCGAGCTCGGCGCCGAGCAGGCGATCGTGAACCGCGCGCTGTCGCGGGCGGCCGCCGACGTGTGCGATCGGACAGTCGTCGTGGCGGACACCAACCGTGCGGCGTTCGTGGAAGGACATCGTGACGCCGCGCTCGAGGAGCGGCTGGTGGCCGTGGCGAACCGCACCGAGGCGTTCCGCTGGTTGCGCGACAACCTGGTCGAGGGCGACACGGTCATCCTGGAGAACGACCTGCCGGACCTGTACGAACGGACGGCCGGCGTGTTCTGGCCGGCATCGGCAGGGGAGAAACGCTCGTGAGCGCTCCTGCTGACTCCCGCCAGACCGTGGCGGTCCTCTTCGGCGGTCGCTCGCTCGAGCACGACGTCTCGGTCGTCAGCGGGCTCCAGATCCTGCACGCGATCGATCCGGAGCGGTTCGCACCGCTGCCGGTCTATATCGATCATGCGAGCCGCTGGTGGATTGGCGACGACCTCTGGTACAGCCAGGCGTTCAAGGGCGGCGGGCCGGAACGCGCCAGGCTCATCGAAGTCGCCCTCGCCCCTGGCTTCGGCGCGTCGAGTCTTCTTCCTGTCGACGTCATGGACGCCGTGACGACGGCCGGCTCCCGGCTGACGGGCGTGCCGCGCGGCGGCGGCGGCAGCGTCCCGGTCGACGTCTTCGTGCCGGTCCTCCACGGCACTTTCGGCGAAGACGGCTGCGTGCAGGGCGCGCTGGAGCTCGGCGGCTGCGCGTACGTGGGCTGCGGCGTCATGGCGTCAGCAGTCGGCATGAACAAGCGCGTCACGAAGATCGTCGCCGTCCACGCCGGTGTGCCGGTCGTTCCCTGGGTGTCGTGCGAGCGTTCGGTTCTCGACCGCGGACACGCATGGCTGACGACGCTGCCCGCCCGCGTGGAAGCCGAGATCGGATGGCCGGCGATCGTGAAGCCCTGCAATCTCGGATCGAGCGCCGGCGTGTCGGTGGCCGCCGCTCCCGACGAGCTGATCTCCGCGGTGCTGCGGGTGTTCGAGTACGACGTCGAGGCGATCATCGAGCCGTTCATCGGGAATCGCCTCGAGATCAACGTTGCGGTCGCCGGACTGGACGAGCCGGTCGCCTCGGTGACGGAGATGCCGATGACGAGCCAGGCGTCCCCGTTGACCTTCGCGGAGAAGTACCGCCGACAGGGCGGCAAGAGTGTGGGGACCAGTCAGGGTATGGCGGGGGCCCTGCGCGTGCTCGACCCGCAGGATCTGCCGGCCGAAATGCGCGCGCAGGCGCAGGCGCACGCGAAGACGGTGTTCTCGGCGCTCGGCTGCGAAGGCATCTCGCGGATCGACTTCCTGATCGATGCCGACCGGAACGAGCTCTACTTCAACGAAATCAACACCTTGCCTGGTTCGCTCGCGTTCTACCTCTGGTCGGCCGCACCCCATCACTGGACGATCACCGATCTGCTGTCGCGCCTGATCGCCCGCGCGGAGCGCCTCGCGGCCATGAAGCGCGGTCTTCAACGCCGCCCGCCCGCCGATCTCAAGCTGCTCGGGTAGGGCCCGGTTGGGCATATCATCCTGGCACCACCGGACCATCGCTGGCACTGCGCCGCAACAAGGAGAGGATGATGTCCCTGATTCCGAAGCCCGCCGCCGCTCTCGTGCTCGTGCTCGCCTCGATGTCGCCGCTGTTCGCCTCGTCGCTGTTCGCGCAGCAGACAGTGTCGACCGACCTGCTCGCGAAAGACATCCCCGAGTTCGCCGGCCGCGAAGTGGTGGTGTCCACCGTCGAGTACCCGCCCGGCGTGTCCTCCGCGCCGCACCGGCACCAGGCGCACACCTTCGTGTACGTGCTGGAAGGGACGGTCGTGATGCAGGTGGCCGGCGGCGAGATGAAGACGCTCGGACCGGGCCAGACCTTCTACGAGAGCCCGAGCGACGTGCACGCCACGTCGCGCAACGCGAGCGCGACCGCGCCGGCGAAGATCCTCGTCTTCATGCTGAAGGAGAAGGGGAAGCCCCGTACCGTTCCGGTGCAATAGCGGCCACGCGCCGCGTGCGTCAGTAGCGCCGCTTCTGCTGTCGCACGATGTCGAACTTCGCCGTCTCGGCGACGGCCATGACCGCCATCACCCCGGCCTGCACCGGGTCCGAGACCACGAGGTCCGCGACGTCGGGGACGCTGCCGGCCATGTTCAGCGAGATGACGAGCAGCCCCTTCTCGCGCACTTCCTCGACCGCGCGTGAGATCTCGCCACCCATGATCGACCCGGCGAGCACGAGCAGCCGTACGCGCGGGAGCCTGACGACCGCGCGCACCGCGCTGGCCAGGGCTTCTTCGCCGACGAGCGGGATGGTGTCGACCGAGATGCGCTCGCCCCGGATGTTGTGGCGGTCCGCCTCGCTGATCGCGCCGAGGGCGACCTGACCGACCTGCGCGCCGCCGCCCATGATGATGATCCGCTTCCCGTAGATCTTCGAGAACGACGGCGTCACCTCGAGCCGCGAGACACCCGGCACCCGCGCGAGCTGGTCGGTGATCGGTTCGACGTCGCCGGCGATGGCGAATTCGATGTAGATCTCGGCGTCCCGATCGACGTGG